>QAMW01000012.1 GCA_003150235.1 Bacteroidales bacterium | reverse complement strand
AAGAGACTGTCTAACAAGTTTGGGCAGTCTCTTTTTATAGTCTAAACAGGTAAAAAAATAAGGCTTTCATGCTGAAATTCAGTGCGAAAGCCTTTGTTATGTCATAGATTTTCAGTATATTTGTGTTGCGAATAAATCACTAATAATCAAAACATAACATGGCAAAGTTAGCGATAAAATCTGACAATAGGAAACAAAATCTACTTCTTCCGCCATCGCTGGATGAACTCGTGCCCGAAAACCACATGGTGAGGGTTGTCGATGCGGTCATAGACCGTCTTGACATCAGCGATATCCTCTCGACCTACCGGGGCGGGGGCAACAGTGCCTTTAATCCCAAGATGATGCTCAAGGTGCTGGTCTTCGCATACCTGAGCAATGTATACTCCTCGCGGCGCATCGAGGACCTTCTCAGGAGGGACGTCTGTTTCATGTGGCTTGCAGGCATGAGGCGTCCCGACTTCCGCACTATCAATTATTATCGCGGCAAACGGCTGAAGGAAGGCTTTGACGCAGTGTTCACCCAGGTGGTCAGGCTGCTCCATGAAGAAGGCTTTGTGTCGTTGAAAGTACAGTATATAGACGGGACCAAGATAGAATCGGTTGCCAACAAGTACACGTTCGTGTGGCGTGGTTCGGTTGAGAAATACGATGCCAGGCTCAAGGCTAAAACCGAGGCTTTGCTCAGACAGATAGAACAGAGTCACGCTGTTGAGAATCAGGAGAATCCCGTGTCTGAGGAACTTACGGCCGAAGAAGTTGCCAAAAGGGTCGGACGCATCAGGGAAAAGGTTGATGCGGATAACCTGAGCAAGGAAGAACGCAAGGCCCTAAGACAGATAGAGACGGATGCAGTGCCAAGGATGAACCGGTATAAGGAGCAGCTCGAAACCATGGGTTCCCGCAACTCATACTCCAAGACCGACCCCGACGCCACGTTCATGCGCATGAAAGAGGACGCCATGCTCAACGGCCAGCTTAAACCCGGCTATAATGTGCAGATGTCCACCGAGAACCAGTTCATAACCAACTTCGGTATCTATCAGCGTCCCACCGATACCCTCACGATGATCGACTATCTGGAATCGTTCAAGACCCGATACGGCATGCAAAGCGAGGAAATCGTTGCCGACAGCGGTTACGGCTCGGAGGAGAACTACGGGTACATGTTCAGCAACGGCATGACCCCGTATGTCAAATACAACATGTTCCATGTCGAGCAGCGGCGCGGCTACCGAAACGATCCTTTCAGGGTGTCAAACCTTTTCTACAATCCCCAGGATGACTTCTATGTCTGCCCGATGGGACAGAAAATGAAATTTATCCGTCAGGAAAAGCGCCATACCGCAAGCGGCTACCAGCAGACGGTCAGCGTTTACAGAGCCAGCCGGTGCGAAGGTTGCCCGTTAAGGGGGCAATGTCATAAATCCAGACGCGACCGGCAGATAGAAGTGAACCATACACTTGACGACTATAAATCCAGGGCAAGGGAACTTCTTACAAGCGAACAAGGGCTGAAGCACAGGAGCAAACGCCCGATCGAACCGGAGGCGGTGTTCGGCCAGATAAAGGAATGCGGCAGGTTCAGACGACTCAGGCTAAAGGGGCTTACCGGAGCGAAAATCGACTTCGGTCTGAAAGCGCTTTCCCATAATCTGAGGAAACTTGCCCAGGCATGGGCAAAGTCCTCTTTTTTTGACAAGTTTTTGCCTTCAAGAACAGCGAAACAGCTTTATCCGAACCCTCATTTAAACTTTTACCCAAAGTTTATATCAATAGGGGCAAATGCAGCCTGAATCTTCTTATTTTGTTTATAAAAGAGAGACTGCCTAACATTGGTTGTTAGACAGCCTCTGTAATTGTTCTTCCGGGTGCTACCTATGATCCAGGTGTTCAGGAATCTGACTATAGCTTCGAAATGTATCAGGATTATCTGTGTGCTAAGGATAATAATGAGGCACGTTTTGCTTTTGTTGGTGGTGATGATATAGTTGAATATAAGTATGGTATATATTCCGATAAGTTTGAAATAAGTAATGCAAATCTTGATATTGTAGCTGAAAAAGGAATTTCAGGTCTGGACTCAGGATATTGGTATCCTTTTGTAATTAATAAGCAGGGATGGTGTACTGTCTTTGTTGTCGGATTAAATGCTGCCGGTGAACGTGTTGCAGGTGGAGGAAAATATTTCTATTTCTATGCTCACAATCCTGAAGAATGGAACTCTATAGGTCATGTAATGTTCACTGACGATACTTTCGGTCCCATATATGGTGAAGATGGCGAGTTGAAGCCCATAAAGGTTGAAGCGCTTGAAAGCAAGACGAAATCAGGTCTTTATCGTCTTGTAAATCCCTACGCTACTCATGAACTTGTTGAAAAATATGCAGGCATGATAGAATGTCATTCAAGTCATAGCCACTATCTTGACATAGATGCCTCTGATATTGAGAATGTCGTTATAACTGATGCTCCTATCGGTATTTCTGTTGGTACGGAGCACATAGCTCTTGCGAATTTTGAACCAGGTACACTTGTTGATAATAAAATTACATTCCCTAAAAATGGGCTTGCTGTTGGCTTCTTTGGTGGAGAAGCCGATGGGTATTATGATGGAAACAAGAATGGACGCTTCGCCGTAGAGCTTCCCTGCACACTTAAAGTACATGCGCTTGATGCCGAGGGCAATCCTGTTGATGGTGCAGTTGTTTATGCCGGAGAAACTGAGGGCGTAACCGATGCTAACGGTGATGCCGATGTAGAACTTTTCGGTGTAATCGGTACAAAAGTATATGTGACTGTTTCGAAGGATTACATGTTCTGGGAAGGTGAGGCTGACTTTACCGAAGGAAATACGGCGTATGTGAATGCAGAGCTTGTAGAACCCGACTGTACATTGACCGTAAGAGCATTTGCCGGCTCTGAAGATGAACCTGTAGCTGTTGCCGAGGGTGACATATATGTCAATGGTCAGTTGATGGGTAAGACCGACGAGAATGGTGGTGCTGTTATTACTCTTGAGGGTGTAATCGGTACTACGGTCTCTGTGGCTGTCATGAAAGATGGTCTTTGTGGTGAATACGAGGCTGACTTCACCGAAGGTGAACAGACTTGGGCGATGGTGATGGTTACCAATCCGGCTCATGTAATTACCGCTACTATTACCAACAAGGATAATGAACCTGTTGAAGAAGCGTTTGTAAATGCTCAGAATAAGTCTTACATTACCAATGATAAAGGTATTACAACAATTATTCTTGGCGAAATAGCTGAAGATAACATTGTCAAGCTGTCAGCTTATAAGGGCTATGGATATGGTGAAGCTCAGGTTGATCTTACCGGAAAGACCGAGGCTGCCGTCGCTATAGTTCTTGAAGAACCGGCATGTACACTTAAAGTGAGTGTATGCGATGCTGAAGGTGAGCCGGTTGAAGGAGCTACTGTCTATGTCAATGGAACTGAGGAAATCACTCCTGAAAATGGAACCGTGGCATTCACTCTTGAGGGTGTAATGGGAACCAAAGTGGCTGTATCGGCTTACAAGGACTATATGTTCTGGGAAGGCGAGGCTGACTTTACCGAAAGTCAGGAAGCTTGGATTATCGCCGAGCTTAAAGAACCGGCATGCACACTTACCGTGAAGGCTATAAATGCCGATTACGAGCCTATAGCCGGAGCTATTGTAAATGTCAAGGGAGAAGAAAAGGAAACTGACGAGACAGGAACCGCAGTATTCACTCTTGAGGGTGTAATGGGAACCAAAGTGGCTGTATCGGCTTACAAGGATTACATGTTCTGGGAAGGCGAGGCTGACTTTACCGAAGGCTCGGAAGCATGGGTATTTGCAGAACTTAAGAATCCTGACTGTACACTTAGTGTAAAAGTTGTTGACGCGGATTATGAGCCCGTAGCTGATGCGATTGTAATTGCAAATGGAGTTGAAGCTACTACTGCTGAAAATGGTAGTGCTAATCTGGAGGTAGGTGATGTACTTGGTACAGTTATTACTGTAAAGGTTACCAAAGATGGATATAAGGATGCCGAAGTTGAGGCAGACTTTACTGAAACTATGGAAGCCAACATCATGGTTACTCTTACTAAGTCTACTACTGTAGGATTGTCACTTGCAATCATCGATGCCAACAAGAACATTAAGGTTTATGACCTCCAGGGTCGTCGCGTAGAACATCCTTCTGTAGGAAATATCTATATCGTTGACGGCAAGAAGGTAAGAATAATCGAATAAATTGCTTAAAATTTTAATAGTTAAAGTTGCGGTTGCGTTGTAATGGCGCAACCGCTTTTTGTTTAAGATATTTAATCGCTGTCTTTAAAGTCATTATAGACCTTAAAGTCTCCCGATAAAATATGAAAACTGACAACTTCTTTCTGAAAACTAAAAGAGGGTATGGTGGAAGTCCACCATGCCCTCTCGTGCTATCTTTTATCTTATTAATTAAAGATTGTGATTGAGCTTATGCCAGTCGGCGATAGGAGGAAGCACACCCATCTCGATAACCTCGTCACGAAGCTTGCAGAGATGCTCGTAGCTCTTTTCAAGTTCCTTGTTTTCTTCCGGCGTACCCTCGATAGGCTTGTAGCTTACACCATCCTTTGTAATAGTGGTCTCCATAGCCATCATGATATGGTGGAACTTGTCGTTGTTTACGTATGTGCCGGCAGGCCAGCGGAACGGTTTGCCGCCCATAGCTGCGGCAATCATCTCGATAGAGAGATAAGCCGGGCTTTGGAATGAAGATCTACCACGAAGCTCGATGATGTGTTTGCCGCCTTGAACCACGCGGGTCTTGATGGCTTCCCAGTTGGCTTCGGGAAGTATGCCTTCATCGATAAGTTCCTTTAGCGGTTTACCTTTGATAGTGGTGGTTGATTCAAATACCGCCATCTGTTCGCCATGACCGCCATAAGTACGTGCATTCTTTATCTCAGTGTCAGGAATCTTGAAGTATTTAGCAAGTTCCGACTGCAGACGTGTGCTGTCAAGAGCGGCAAGTGTGGTAAGGCAAGAAGGTTTCACTCCTGAATATATAAGGGCGATAAGACCTGTGATGTCAGCCGGGTTAAATACTACCACGATGTGTTTTACATCGGGACAATATTGACGTATGTTTTTACCAAACTCTTCAGCGATAAGTGCGTTGCCTTTAAGAAGGTCTTCACGGGTCATGCCTGCCTTACGGGCGGCACCGCCTGAAGATACGACATATTTGGCACCTGTCAAAGCCTCTTTTACATCAGTGGTATAAGTGAGGTTGACTCCTTCAAATCCGCAGTGAAACATTTCTTCTGCAACGCCTTCCAAAGCAGGCCCGTAAGGGTCGTAAAGGCAGATGTTAGGTGTAAGACGCATCATTAAAGCTGTCTGTGCCATGTTTGAGCCGATCATGCCGGCAGCACCTACGATTGTAAGTTTATCAGTGGTTAAAAAGTCCATGGTGTTTTATAAATTTTGGTTTTTAGTATATAACAATTGCTGACGTTTTAAAGTTTTCGTAAATATACTAATAACTTTATGTAAATCAAAAAATATTGCGGGGATGGTGTAACAATATTTCCTGTCGCAACATGGATCGGTCAAGATGCAGATATATTTCAGTAGTAGCTATTGATTCGTGACCGAGCATCTGCTGGATTGCGCGAAGGTTGGCACCTCCTTCCAAAAGATGAGTGGCAAATGAATGTCGCAGTGTGTGTGGGCTTATATCCTTGCGTATTCCGGCAAGCTCGCAGAGACGCTTGATTATGTAAAACACCATGACCCGTGTCAGCCTTCTGCCCCGGCGGTTAAGAAATAGTATGCTTTCCTCGCCCGGCTTTATGTCCATTTGGGCGCGCTGTTCCATATACAGTTTTATTTCTTCGATTGCCGTGTCGGATATGGGTACCATCCTTTCCTTACTCCCTTTTCCGCGTACAATCACATATTGCTCTTCAAGGAACAGGTTGGAAAGACTGAGATTCACAAGTTCGCTCACACGCAATCCGCAGCTGTAAAGTGTCTCCATAATGGCGCGGTTGCGCTGACCTTCGGGAGTCGAGAGGTCGATGCAGGCTATCATGCGGTCTATTTCTTCCACAGAGAGTACTTCGGGAAGATGGCGCCCCGTATGGGGCGCGTCAATCAACAGGGTAGGATTGTCGGTGATATAATCCTCGGTCTTGAGATAGCGGAAAAATGATTTTAATCCTGAAATTATCCGTGCCTGCGACGCCGGGGCTATACCGAGGTCATGCAGCGTGGCGAGAAATTCATGCAACGTGGCGGCATCAGTGTCGCGAAGCATCATCTTTTTATCGGCGAGGAAGCGTAACAGTTTGTCAATATCGGCACGATATGACACAACTGTGTTGTCGGAAAGTCCTTTTTCGAGCAACATGTAACCCTCGTAATCGTCAAGTATCGCCGATATGTCGTTGATAGCTCTCATCAGAACCAGAGAGAAAACCGCTGTCGCGGCAATTTATTGTCGCCGATTATCACGGCAGTAGTGCCATTGGAAAATGTCATGCCGCGTTTCATACCAGATTCCGCTTCCTTCAGCAGCCGGCGTGTGCGGTTGCATCGCTTCATGCCTCCTATCACCACTATGCCCTGACGGGTGATTATCTCTTTCATCAGGTGTATAAGTTTATCGTCAGTGATAGCTGCGGAAGTGTCAAGATACATGAAAGGCATGCTTCCTTCAAGATTATCCAGATATTGCATATCATGTGAAATGTTGTCGCTTGTCCTGATAATCTGTGTATCGGACGACACTGATTTCAACGCCGTTACAGCTGCCTCATTTTCAGTTGCCACCAATATGGAGGGAAGATTGAAATAGTTTGCCACTCGGAAAAGCAGACGTGCCTCACTGCGTGACACTTTCTCTCTTCGTGCCGCCTTGTCTATATCTTCGTAAGCGTAATATCCCCACTGCTCTTTTATCACCCTTTTGATGAAATAGTAGGCAAAGGGGGAGTGTACGCCAAATCCGCGACTGCGCCGGTAACGGTTAAACGAGGTGATATATAGACTTAACGCCTTCATTTATCATTTTTGCTACGCTTTGCCGGTAATTTTAAGGTATAGAGTATCACAGCGGCTATCACGGCGAGATATATTATTATGATAGCTATCGTGGCTACTGTTACCGTCGTATGGAGCGACTGCGGGTCAAAACGCATCTTCACGGCATGACTTCCTGCGGGTATCTTCAATGCGCGGAGCAGATAATCGACACGCGCTATTTCAGTCTCGGCTCCGTCAATCCAGGCTTTCCATCCCCATGGGAAATATACTTCGGAGAATACCGCGACACCGCCTTTGGCACTCTTCACCGCATAGTGAAGTTCATTGGGAGCGTAGGAGGTTTCATAGATGGTATCACCCGGCATCTTCTGCGGTACGGTTGTTCCGAGTACCGGCTTGAACTGCATGTCGCTTACTGCTGTTACAGCGGGGTTTATGCTATCGAGCGCACCCATCTCCGCATCGGCTCCGTTGACATACATTATACGGTCTACAAGCCATGCGTTGCCAAGTGCGTCGGGGTTGGTGTAAGCCTCTTCATCGCTCATCACGATATACTTGGCATTTAACATGTTAATCACATTCATGTCAGCCTCGCTGATATTTCCGGTAGCGAAGTTGCCAAGATGGCGGTCAATCATGTCCTGGTAGCGGGTGAGCTTTGCCGCGTGGTAACCGCCTATTGTCTTATGACGGTAAGAGGGTGCTGCTTCACTGAACTGCGGGATGTTCATCACGCGGTAGTTCATAGCCGTGTCGGCAAGTATCTGGCGGTCAGCCTTTGTAATTGGGAACGGCTCGCCGGCGGCAATCTGACGCGGCACGAAACTTTCCGTGTCGAGATAACGCTTGTTGACAGTGTAAAGGTCGCCTATCACGATAAGGGTCAATAGGGCGCAGAAGGTCTTTTTGTCAATCTTGCGGGTCATGAACAAGCACAGGAATATGCCACCGAGTCCTACTATCATGAAACTCCGCAACGCGTCGGCGGAAACCATCGACATCCTGACGCTCTCTATTGCCGCGAAAAGCTGCGGCACTTGTTGAGCCATGCCTGATGCCACGTATGCGTCATGCTCCTGGTTGCTCAGATATGAACCGAAAACACTCGGCGCAGCTATGCCGAGCAGGCAGAAGAGCAGACAGATGCCGAATGACACGGCAATGGGTGTACGGTATTGCTGCCATTTGTCGCGGTTGTCAAACAGTTCTTTAAGAGCGAGTATCGCAAGAAGAGGTATGGTGAATTCCGCCACGACAAGTATGCTTGCCACCGTGCGGAACTTGTTGTACATCGGGAAATGGTCTATCATGATGTCGGTGAGCCACATCATGTTGTGACCCCATGACAGGGCGATGGATATCAGTGTGACTATCAAGAGCATCCATTTTATAGGCCCTTTCACGATGATACAACCGAGCAGGAAGAGAGCTACAAGCAGTGCGCCAACATATACCGGTCCGTTGGTCATCGGCTGGTCACCGAAATATTGCGGGAACTGGTTCAGGTAAGCGGCTATGTCACCTGACACGGTGCCTGATTTCACAAGTTCCGAAGCGGTATCGGTGTCACCGAGCGACATCAGTTTGTTACTTCCCTTTTCCGGTTTTATGGTGGCGCCTCCCTTTACGTTGGGGATAAGGAGGGTGAAAGTCTCGCTCTTGCCGTAGCTCCATGCGGTGATGTAATCCTTGTTGAGTCCGCCCGATTCGGTGACACCGCCGCCGTTACTGTTGCCGGTGAGTTCGCTGTGCTTACCGCGCATTGTCTCCTTGGAATACATGTAGGTATTGTAAAGGTTGGGTGCGTTGGCGGCAACGGCGAGTATGGCGGCAGCGGCAAGTGCGCCTGTAGCCTTCCACCACTTAGCCATATTGTGCTTTCTGAACAGAATCACCCCGTAAGCCACCATAAATCCTATCACAACCATCAGGAAGTAATATGACATCTGTATATGGTTGCCCGCTATCTGAAGCATCGCGAATACGGCAGCCAGTGCCGCTCCGGCAAGATATTTGCCACGGTATGCGAGTACTATGCCCGCTATTGTCGGGGGAATATAGGCGAGGGTGATAAATTTCCATATATGTCCCGCCCCGATGATGATTATGAAGTAAGATGAAAATCCGTAGGCTATAGCTCCGGGTAGAGCGAGATACCATTTCACCTTCATGGCAAGCAAGAGGATGAAAAAGCCGGTCATCATCATGAAAAGAAGGCTCACGGGTGATGGAAGCCACAGATGATAAAGGTTGCCCACAAAGCTGATAAGCTTTCCGGAAGGGTAGGAGGGGTTAATCTGGAATGTGGGCATCCCGGAGAAAAGGGAGTTGGTCCATCTCGACAGTTCGCCTGATTCCTCTTCATATTGGTTCACCTCATGGCTTATCGCGGTGCCTTGCTGCATGTCGTGCTGCCGAAGCTCGTTGCCTTCAAAGACATCGGGATAGAAAAATGCACACGACACCACCAGCATCACTACCAGCGAAATCATGAAACCGATAAAAGAGCGGCTTGTCAGAAACGCCTTGATGCGTCCTCCGGTTGTAAGCCTGCTGTCAGATATGTTATTGTTGTCCATCGTAAGTTGTCGTTTAATCTACAAAAGTAGTAAAAAACCGTTTACCCTCTCCTATCTGGTCCAAGATATTTACGTCCCATCGGCAACATCTCTTTCTCCGTCAGGGGATAATCCCTATATAGCCGTCGGTATCGCTGCGCTCAACGCCCGGGGTATAAACTCCAAAAACTTGTTTCTTTTGACTTTATGTCACTATGTATCTTTGCCTGCTGACGACTGAAATCTGACAACTGCCGGCTATATAAACTAAGCGCGGAGATGCCTCGCGGTATCTCCGTGCCTGATAATAAACCAATCATTATCACATTTCTTGCAATGGAAAAAGTAATTTTGCTATGTATCTTTAAAACGCAGGGAGGCGTGAATGGTTCAGCGCCTCCCTGAAAAAATATTGAAAAAATTTGCGCTATTTTGTCAATAGCTCTATTATCAACGGTTTACCTGATGAAATTTTTGTTGAAAATTTTACATCTTTTTTTGATGTCGTAGTGAAATCAGTCTTTACGCCGTTGACGCTGACTGCTGAAATTTTCTCAGGAAGAGCCGGAAGTATGAAATCAAGCTCTCGCTGTGCAGGCATACCGGGATAGTAGCCCGATGCATCCACGCTTATAGTAATTTTATCCTTTGTGGCCTCACCGAGGAAGGTGATAAGGGCGTATTCCCCTTTTTCAAGTGACGAGGTTGATTTGCGGTCATCCTCGAAAAGTGTATAAGAGCTTTTCACCTCACCGCGCGGGAAATAAAGTATTGTGTAGGAAGCGGGATTGTAATCACCGGTATTTTCCATCTCATAGGCAGCCTGAGGAATGAATGAGCCGTTGCGAATGAAAAGCGGGATTATGTCGAGAGGTGCCTTATAGCTGAAATCTACAGGACCGGTGTAATCTACGGCGGGATTGTTCCAGTCAATCCATTTTCCGGCAGGAAGGTAGACACTGCGCTTCACTGCTCCCTGCTGAATCACCGGCGCCACGAGCACCTCATTGCCCCACATATATTCATCGGTGAGGGAGTCGGCGGCACTCTTGTCGGTGAAATTGAGCGGACGCACGAGCGGATAGCCTTGGGCGCTATTCTCATAGGCGAGCGTGTAGTTGTAGGGAAGCCAGCGGTAGCGCATCTTTATCAGGTCACGGAGGAGGGAGGTATATTGTGGATAATGGTAAGGTTCGGCAAACTTTTGCGCGTGGGTTCGGAGTACAGGCGAGAACACGCCGAGTTGCAGCCAACGCACATACAGCTTAGGATCGGTAGGATGTTCCGGGTCGATGGCGAAACCGCCTACGTCGTGTGACATATAACCCAATCCGCTCATACCTGAATTAAGCATAATCTTGACTTGCGGCTGAAGTCCGCCCCAGGAGCGGGACACATCGGTAGACCACGGGAAAACGCTGTAACGCTGTAATCCTGCCGTGCCGCCACGCATGAGGGTCATAAGGCGAGTGTCGGGGTACTCGTCGTTAAACAGGTCGTAGATAATAGAGCTCCATACATTACCATATTCATTATGGTATTCGCGGGTTGTCTCGCCGTTAGCGTGTACGATAGTCTCGGGATGCACCTCAGGCTCTCCAAGGTCGCCCCACCATCCGGTGACACCCTCGTCGGTAAGTGTGCGGTAACGCTCACGCAGCCAACGGCGTGTGTCGGGATTTGCCACGTCAAACATACCCGCCTCACCTACCCAGGTGGTGACATCGTTGATTTCGCCTGCGGCATTTTTTGTCAGCATACCTTTGGCGGCAAGGGCATTATAGTTGTCAATGGCACCGATTTTATTTATATAAGGCTGCGAGATTATCACAGTGTTGACTCCTTCTTTTTTAAGGTCGGCAAGCATCTTCTTGTGGTCGCGCCACTGTTCCTTGTTCCATTCGAGACGCCCCATGTCGGTCTCCTGTCCATACCAGTATAGGTCAAGCACCACTCCGTCGACGGGATAGCCGTCACGCTTCAAGGTGTCAATTACCCCGTAAGTTTCATCCTGGGTCTTATAGCCGTATTTTGAAGTGATATAGCCCAACGACCAGAAAGGTGGGAGGTCCTGACGGCCGGTAAGCAGGGTGTATTGTCCCGTAACACCGGCTATGCCATCGTCACCGTATATAAAATAATATGATACCGGGAGGCGGCTCTCAGTCTCGTATTTTATAGTGTCGCCCATGATGAGCTTCGCGGCTGCATAATCATCGTATAATACACCATAGCCGCTTGTGCTTACAAAGAAAGGCACACATATATTCATCTGGCTTATGCGTTGGTCACCTTCGGTATAGCCGTAGTTCTGGCGGTTGTACATCACGAGTGTGTCGCCGTTCAGTTTCAGGCTGTGTCCGCGTTCGCCGGCTCCGTAATATACCTCCGCGGCTGAAGATGGTACAAGCGAGAGAGTCCGCAAGTCATGTGAGGAGGTTCTTACACCGTCGTCATGCAGCAACGGGTGGTTACCTTTTGAAAATGTGACATCGGCGGTGGTCATATTTACCTTGACCGTAAGTCCTGACGGCAGTGTCATGATGCTGCTGCCGTTTTCCGATGACACTGTGCCGTTAAACGGCTGCTTGTCCAGTATGGCTGAAGCCGATTCACGTGTTTTTTCCCCTGTGGCAAAATTGGATACTTTGATAATGTTGTCGTTAAGCGCGTTCACGACAACTGTCGTACCGTCGGCTTTAGTAGCGGTTATCACCCCTGTGCCTGTCGCGGAGGAACTAAATGCACATATAGCCACCATGGCAGCCGAGAGTGTGACACCCGTTAGCTTTGAAAATCTGTTCATTGTTTTGGTATTTGATAGAGACTTTACAAAAGTAGTCATTTTTTGCAGATAATCTACAGTGAGATGCAAAAAATAGCGTATATTTGCAATATCAGTATTACACTTTAAATCAACAGGTAATAGTTTTTTTATGAGAAAGTTGTTTTTTATAGCAATGGCGGCATCGCTTGCCGCCTTCGTGGCTGTCTCATGCACGAAAAGCAAGAAGAGCGAGCAGTCGCTTGCAGAGCGTGACAGCACGTTTACCAATGTCAAGCACCCCGAATGGAGCCGCAATGCAGTGATTTATGAAGTCAATCTGCGCCAGTACACCGAGGGCGGCACTGTGAAGGAGTTTGAAGGTCAGCTTCAGCGTCTGAAGGAGCTTGGAGTCGACATACTCTGGTTCATGCCCGTTCACCCGATTTCGCAAGATGGCAGAAAAGGTGAGCTTGGCAGTTATTATGCCGTGCAGGATTACACTGCATTCAATCCGGAATTCGGCACAATCGATGAGTTCAAGGATGTCGTCAAGAAAGCTCACAGTCTCGGCATGAAGGTGATACTCGACTGGGTTCCCAACCATACAGGTCGTGACAACCGTTGGGTGACCGAGCATCCCGACTGGTATGCCAAAGACTCACTCGGAAACATGTACGGACCTTACGACTGGACCGATGTCTATAAACTTGACTACAATAACAAGGATATGCGCGCCGCGATGGTCGATGCTTTCAAGTTCTGGCTTACCGATGTCGATGTCGACGGTTTCCGTTGCGATGTAGCCGGGGAAGTTCCTACCGATTTCTGGGATGAGGCGCGTCCGCAGCTCGACTCCGTGAAAGAAGTGTTCATGCTTGCCGAGGCAAGTAAGCCGGAGCTTCAGGCTAACGGTTTCGACATGGGCTACAACTGGCCTATGAAAGACCTTTTCAGTGAAATCGCCGCAACTTCCGGACAATACACCTTCAAGGATGCCGAGGGCAACATGAGAAGTTTTCCCGCAAAACATGCCGTGGCAATCGACTCTCTGCTTGCCGTGCAGGAGAAACAATATCCGCGCGACACTTACCTCATGAACATGATTACCAATCATGACCTGAATTCATGGGAAGGTACCGAGCAGGAACGTCTTGGAAATCTCTCCGATGCATTTGCCGTGTTGAGCTACACGCTTCCCGGTATGCCGCTTATCTACACCGGTCAGGAAACGGGCATGAACCGTGCATTTGAATTTTTCAAGAAGGATGTGCCGCCGGTATGGGAACCGCGTAACAGTTATTTCGAGTTCTATCAGAAGCTCAACCATCTCAAGCATACACAGCCCGCACTTCAGGCAGGCATAGACGGCGGTGAGGTAGTGCGCTATCCTACCGAAAGCGACGACCTGTACATATTCTCGCGCTCGGTCGACAACACAACCGTGTATGTATTTGTCAATCTCGGTGCATCGGCTGCCGATGTGAAATACAAGGATGCAGCTCCGCAAGGCGACAAGACTACAGTAAACTTCTTCACAGGCGTGACAGAGGAATTTCCGACATCTCTACAGCCGGGAGAATACAAGGTTTACGTAAATCGGTAAATTATTAGGTTTAAGGTTTAGGGTTTAAGATAACAAATCGGCTTAACCTTTTGAGGGTGTATCAGGAATGATGCACCCTATTTTTTGAGCTTTTAAAACAGGGTGAGTTGTTGGTCGATAAGCCGGAAACTCATCCTGTGATAGGGAGTCGGTCCATATTCGACAATAGCTGCGCGGTGTGCCTTAGTAGGATAGCCCTTGTTTATATCCCATCCATAGATGGGGTATTCTTCATGTATGCGGCGCATGAATTCGTCACGATGGGTCTTGGCGAGTATTGATGCTGCGGCTATGTTGCCGAATCGGCCGTCGCCCTTGACAAAGGTCTGATACGGGATATCCTTATAGGGGGAAAAGCGGTTGCCGTCGACCACGATTGCCCCGGGCGTTACTTTAAGGGCATCGATAGCACGGTGCATAGCCTCTATGGAGGCGCGAAGTATATTTATCCTGTCAATCTCCTCATTGTCTACCACACCTACCGCCCACGCTATCGCCTCAGCCTCGATGATGGGACGCAGTATCTCGCGTTTAGCCTCTGTGAGCTGTTTTGAATCGTTCAGGAGGGGATGGTGAAAATCGTCGGGAAGTATGACTGCCGCAGCATGTACGGGACCGGCAAGACAGCCTCTGCCTGCTTCGTCACATCCTGCTTCAAAACGACCGGATATGTAGCATACCGGCAGAGATACGTCACGTTTCATCCGATACTTTTGTTCAAGGTGATGCGCCGGCGCCGCATAAGTGAATTTACCCTCGCCACAAGTTCTTTCATGGCAAACGGTTTCAGGATGTAATCATCGGCTCCGAGATCAAGCCCGTTGATTACATCGTCTTCATTGTTGCGCGACGAACAGAAAATAAGAGGAGTGTGTAATGTTTCGAGGTTTTGTTTAAGATAGCGGGCAAGTTCAAAGCCTTCTTTATTCTCCATCATGACATCAATGATGTAAAGGTCAAAATTGGTCAACTCGCTGTCCATTGCCTCGCTTGTGGTATGGTACACGCTTACCTTATATCCCGCCTGCTCGAGGTTATATTGCATAAGTTCACTGATGAGTGGTTCTTCATCAGCAATACAAATTTTATTCGTTTCCGAAATATTATTAGACTTGACGGGCATATATATAGATAATTTTCATGAATGAAAAACCCTGTATAAGGTTAATTCTTCTTTTACAAAAATAATAATGTAACCCGTACAAAACAATTTTAGTAACCGTATTGTAGCAATATCATGCACTAACACGCGCAAAATCAGAATTTTGTAACATGTGACACTGGATTGACACAGATTTGTGAAACAGTGTTAATAATATCATATTACGCTATGCGGCGACGGAAATGATCTTTAATTGTATCTACTACATTAATTATATAGTCGCCCATTTTTTCAAGGTCATTGACAATATCCATATAATAGATGCCTGCCTGATATTCGTAAGTGCGGTTGTTGATATTTTCCACGTTGCTTGTGCGAAGCTGATTGCGCAGGTTGTTGATTTCCCGCTCCTTGTTGTAAGAACGGATGATGTCGACCTGACGCACTTTTTCCACATCACTTAGCAATGTGAGCATGTCGGACATCGCTTCCTTGACATAGCTGAACATGGTGTCGATATTGCGGAATATGAAGTCATCGAAATGCACTCCGCTTTCTTGCTTGCGGATGAGGATTTTAGCACATCCGAAGCAGCAGTCGGCTATGCTCTCGATTTCGCTGACGATATTAAGCATGGCTGCGATATGGAGCTTTCCTTCATTGGAGAGTCGTCCTTCGGCACATTTATTGAGATAGTTGGCAATCTCTATTTCCATGCGGTCAGATATCTCCTCATACTTTTCAAGGCGCGAGAACAGGCGCGAGAAGTCTTCCGTGTTTTCTTTCGTGTGAACAAGTGTCTCAGCCATGCCGATCATGCGTTCTACGCGCTGTGCGTAAACGACCATTTCTTTTTCAGCCTGGGCTATATTAAGTTCTGACGCGCTTAACAGACCACCGGAGATAAATTTGAGCTGGAACTCCTCGTCTTCCTTGTGTTTTGCCGGTACAAGTTTCTCCACTATCTTGACATATAATCCAGTGAACCAAATCATTATGGACAGGTTGACGAGATTGAAAACAGTGTGGAACATCGAAAGTCCGAACGATACGCTGAACTGCATCGCTCCTATCTGGGCAAGAACGGGATGACCGTTGGGCAGACTTCCGTCAAAAAGAGAATTATATACATCGGGCTGTGTGGCCTCCAGGTTATTTACAAATGAGAAAAGCGATTCGGGATTGCCCTGGCCGATAGCCTCGGTTATCCACACGTTGAGGTTGACAAACGGATAGAACACGCACAGGGTCCAGACGACACCGAATAAGTTGAAGAGAAGATGTCCCATTGCCGTTCGTTTTGCCGCCACATTTCCGCTCATTGACGCGAGTAACGGGGTTATAGTGGTACCGATATTGCTTCCAAGCACCACGGCGCATCCGAGGTCAAATGTAATCCATCCTTTCGTACACATGATAAGCACAATGGCGAATGTCGCCGCCGATGACTGGATAATTGCCGTTACGATTATACCGACAAAGAGAAACAGCAATACCGACAGATAGCCCATAGAAGCATAGCGCTCAAGGAATGCAAACATGTCGGGATTACTCTGGAGGTCGGGCACATAATCGCTGATCATGTTGAGACCCATGAACAGGAACGCGAAACCTATCAGGAACTCACCGATTGACTTTGTACGGCTTTTTTTGAAGAAGAGCAGCGGGACGGCGCAGGCTATTATCGGGAGAATGAATACCGACGTGTCAACCTTAAACCCGAACAGGGCGATAATCCACGCGGTAAATGTGGTGCCGACATTGGCTCCGAATATCACAGCCATGGATTGTGCGAGAGTCATTAGACCGGCATTTACAAAACTTACCACCATTACCGTGGAAGCGGATGAACTCTGGATGAGCGCGGTGATGGCAAATCCGGTCAATGTGCCTGTAAACCGGTTGCGGGTCATTGCTGAAAGAATATTGCGCAAGCGGTCGCCGGCGGCTTTTTGAAGCCCTTCGCTCATAACCTTCATGCCATAAAGGAATAAGCAGACAGAGCCGAGGAGAGCTAAAAAGTCTAATAACGTATAATTCATTATCCCTGGAGTGATAAAATATTTTCCAACGCAAAGATATAATAAATCTTTCTAATATGGCACAAATGTTAAATAATTAATACCGTGAAGTACCTCCCAACATGAGGTAAATTACCTTAATAGACGGCAGATAAAAATTTTATGTTGTAAAACATGTGATAAAAATTGTCAATACGAATAATGGGTGTTAATTTTACACTCATCTTGGTTTGGTATAAATGCCGGGTGACGGTATTATTATTCATTACAGGTACTGTTACCACCAATTTATAGAGGGATATATATCAGGATTATTAATTTTTCAAAATAAAAGCAATACAATGAGAACGATAGCGACATTGGTGTTTGCCACGGCGGCAGCCATGGAAATGTGTGCCGTAAATCCGGTAGTGAAAACTTCATTTACCCCGGATCCTGCGCCTTACGTGCATAATGACACAGTGTATCTTTTTACCGGACATGACGAGAACGATGCCCAGTATTTCAAGATGAAGGACTGGCAACTGTTTTCCACGACCGACATGGTGAACTGGACTTATCGTGGAACTCCCCTCAGCACCGCAAATTTCAAATGGGCTAAGCAGGGTGACAATGCCTGGGCGTCACAGGCGGTGGAACGTAACGGAAAATGGTACTGGTATATATGCGCCGAAGATACTACTTGCGGATTGCACGGCATAGGAGTGGCGGTTGCCGACCGTCCTGAAGGTCCCTACACCGACCCTCTTGGCAAACCATTGGTGCCGGGAAGCTGGGGATTCATAGATCCTACCGTATTTATAGATGATGACGGGAAGGCATATCTTTTCTGGGGTAACAATGGATTGTGGTATGCCGAGCTTAACCCTGACATGATATCTCTTGCATCGGAGGTAAAACCGGTCGCCGACCTTAATAATCCCGAGGCATTCGGTGAGCTGCGCATGAAGCATGACTGGCAACTCGGAAAAGAGGTGATGAAAACCAATTTTGAAGAGGGTCCGTGGCTTGATAAGCGAAACGGCATATATTATCTTTCCTACGCGGCGGGTGGAGTGCCTGAACACATGGCTTACTCAACCGCAACCTCGATACACGGTCCTTGGAAATACATGGGGCGAATCATGAGCGAATCGCCCGGAAGCTTTACTATCCATGGCGGCAACATAAGCATCAACGGACGCGACTTTATGTTTTATCATCAGGGTCTTGCCCCTAACGGGTCGGGTTTCCGCCGCTCGGCTGCCGTAGAGGAGTTCACGTGGAGCGGTGACAGCATACCGTTTATCCCGTTTTCTGAAGAAGGGGTGGTTATACCGTTGAAAAATCTTGATCCGTTTGCAACGGTAGAGGCTGAGACCATGGCTGATTCATGGGGCGTGAAGACTGACCGCACGGCTGGAACATCACATTATCTTACCTCCATTCACAATGGAGACTGGACACGCTTGAGAAGCGTGGATTTAGGTAATGGCGGCTCTCGACTGGTAGCAAAGGTGTTGAATGTAAAGAATCCCGGCACGATTGAATTTTTAGTTGACGGTGAAAAAACGCCTTTCGCCGTTGTCCCGGTTGAAAATGCCGGCGAAATCACGGTTGATGTCAACAGTGATATAAAAGGAGTCAATAATATTATGATTCTTTTCAGGGGAGGTGATGAGGAGCTGTTTGATTTCGATTCATGGCAGCTGATTCGATAAATACCCCCTACACCCCCTAACCTCATAACCTCATAACCTACACAACTTTCAAGCCGGAGGCTTGAAAGTTGTGTATCATGGTGAACTATAGCCGAGAATGTCGTGTTTAGCGTAAAAGCTTAATTATTACGACAATGAAATTCAAGGTTATTTTCTGTTTTTTCGTCTTTATGGCGTTTCTCGGAGTGAATAAGTCCGATGCCTGCTCGCGTATTCTCTATGTTGGAGACACAACAACGACGACATCGGCTGACAGTGTGCTGCGTATAGTGGGAAGGTCACTTGACTGGAAGACACCTATTCCTACCAATCTATATGTATATCCGCGTGGAATGAAGAAGAAAGGCAATACAAAGCCGGGGTCTGTGACATGGACCTCAAAGTATGGCGCGATTTACGCGGTAGGATATGACGGAGGTATAACTGAGGGTATGAATGAAAAGGGGCTTGTCATAAACGGTTTGTTTTGTAAGGGTACGGTCTATGCCAATGAGCAGACTGTCGGGCGTCCCGATATGTCGCTTGCCATGTTTGTCGGTTGGCTTTTAGACATGAATGCCACTACCCCCGAAGTGGTGGAGGTGCTTAAAAAACAGGATTTCAGTATTTCAGGTGCAACTTTTGACGGAGGAACGGTATCAACCCTTCACTGGGGTATCACCGATGCCGAGGGCAGATGTGCGATACTGGAGTTTGACCATGGAGCAGTGAAAGTGTATGAAGGGGAGGATATGCCGGCAATGACCAATGATCCACAGTATCCTGCGATGATTGCGATAAATAATTACTGGCAGAAGGTTGGCGGTGAAAACATGTTGCCGGGAACAGTCAAGAGTCCCGACCGGTTTGTGCGCGGTTATTTCTTCCAGGGACATGTTGACAAGACTAATGATGCCGATCTTGGCTTGTCAATCATACGCAGTATCCTGATGAATGTATCGGTACCTTATCTTTATACGATTTCCACGGAACCCAATGTGTCATCGACGCAATGGCGCTCGTTCAGCAACATCCGTGACAGGCTTTATTATTTTGATATAGTCACCAACCTGGGTGTATTTTATATCGATCTTAAGAAGTGTGACCTGCGCCCCGGTGCTTCGGTCATGAAGCTTGACACCTCCAAATCTAAGGATTTTGTAGGTGACGTAACGTCACTTCTGGTAAAGCATGCACCTTTTACTCCCATGTATTGACATAATGGCGTGGTTTATGGTATAAATAGCCATAAACCACGCTTGCCGTTTTATCTATAAAAAATAAAATGGTAACTTTGCACACGCTTAAATATTTATGATGAGAGCGAGGGGATTATTAAATGTTTTAATAGCGATTTGGGCGGTCTGCGCGGTCAAGGTTCCGGCATTTGCTGGCGGTTCCGAAATGCCCGTTGCGCTGCTAATCCCCGACTCGTGCGATACGGTTGCCGGAATTACGGTCGACTCTTTGACGCCGGTTGATACTATGCCTCCGCTACCTGGAAAAACATGGGTGAACCGACTTATCAATTCAGGATTCCGTATAAATGACCCTCGTATAAGATATCCGAAATTTGCGCAATTTTGTGTGAACGTATATAACTGGGGTGACCGCACTTTTAATTCGTATGACAAGGATTATGTGGTAGGTACCGGGAAAAACTGGAAAATAATAGGGAAATCCTATAACTGGGCGCAAAGCTACATGCTCACTTTTTCTAAAAGTACTTCGATACGAATGATTTCTGATGTCTACAGTGACATCGGTGCCCATCTCTGTTTTATGGCGGTGAGTGTCGGATATGATTTTAATGCCAATGAGCTTATAGGTAATCCGGTGTCTAACCGGACCAACTTTGAGTTCAATTTCACATGTGCGCTTTTTGCCGCCAACTATCAGAACTCGTCGACCAAAGGCGGGGCACATGTTACAAAGTTTGGAAAATTCAAGCCGTCATCAGGGCAGAAACTGGATTTTGAGTTTGACGGGGTGAATCAGGAGTCGACAGTAATCGACTTGTATTATTTCTTTAATCACAGAAAATATTCTCAGGCAGCCGCCTATTGCTATTCAAAGTATCAGTTGAAAAGTGCGGGGTCAATGATTGCAGGATTCAGTTATACCCATCAGAAAATCGGTCTGGATTTCTCCCGTCTGCCAGCCGATATGCTTAACTATCTTCCCGGTGACACCGACCATTATAATTTCCGGTACACCGATTATGACCTTATGGTAGGCTATGCCTATAACTGCGTGATGAAGCCCCGAAAATGGTTGTTTAATATTACTGCGCTGCCTTCTCTCGGGTATAAACACTCCTACGAAGACTCTACGGAGGGAAGAAAAGATATGTTTTCCACCAATATCAAGGTAATGACAGCATTTGTGTTTAATCATCGCAGTCTGTTTGCATCGATGTCGGTGCGCTTTGACGGTCGTGCCTACTATGGAAGCGGCTATACTTTCTTCAATTCCAATGAATCAGTGACCTTCAACGTCGGTGCCCGCTTCTGAAAATATTTAATGTCCCAAAGATAAAAGTGAGCGGAGGATTGTTATAGGGGTATAACGCAATTATCTGAATTATGGCTCACGATATCATTTTCTTGATTTTGGGTACGGTACTCATTATTGCAGGCGGTAATTATCTTACCGACGGAGCATCGGCTGTGGCGCGTCATTTCAAGGTGTCAAATCTGATAATCGGTCTTACTGTCGTGGCTTTCGGGTCATCGACACCTGACTTTGTGGTGTGTCTTACTTCTACATTGAGCGGTAAATCACAACTCGCACTTGGCGATATTGTGGGCGCGAATATATTTGACATACTCTTTGTGGTCGGAGTCGTGGCTCTCATCAACCCTATCCACATGAGCAAGGATATGCTGTGGAAGGATCTTCCGATGCTTGTGCTTGCTTCACTCGCCCTGTTTTTCTGCGGTGACGACAAACTGTTTGACGGCACAGCTGATTTCATCAGCCGTACCGACGGACTGATGCTGATAGCATTTTTTATCATCTTCATGGCATATACATTCGAGATGGCACGTGAACCCCAGCCGCCGGTGCCACAAAATGCCGGTGACAGTTCTTCTGCCGCGAAACCGGAAAATCAGTCTAAACCCGGCATGAAAATGTGGCTTGCCGTAGTATGTATCCTTGGCGGTCTTGCCGCACTGATAGTCGGTGGAAACTGGATAGTCGACGGTGCATCGGGGATAGCCCTGAAAGCAGGGCTATCAGAGGGACTGGTAGGTCTTACCATTGTAGCCATAGGAAGTTCAGTGCCCGATCTCGCCACATCGGTCGTGGCGGCTGTCAAGAAGCAGCCCGGCATTGCGCTCGGCAATGTAGTGGGAGCATGTATATTCAATGTGTTTTTTATACTTGGATTCTGCTCCACTATCAGCCCGCTTGACACCGGCACGATTTCAGTGGTCGATTTCAGCACCCTTGTAGGAGGCTCATTGTTGCTGTGGATATTCGGTCAGATTATAGGCAAGCGCGTTATTACCCGTGGCGAAGGAGCGGTACTCGCATTCTGCTATGTGGGATATATGACTTACCTGGTAATCTCGGCAATACATTGATCAGGAATGGGTCTCTACTGCCGAGGTAGGCGGCAATGTCGAGTTACGCTCGTCAACCGCATTGACGACGGCGCGTCCCAAATCCATGAACGCTTCACCGGTAATGCTGTCTTTCAGCGCGATAGGTGACCCGCAGTCACCGCCTTCACAGATTGTACCGACGATAGGTATCCGGGCAAGTACCTTCACATGAAGCTCTTCGGCAAGTTTGACGGCACCGTCGCGACCAAACAGGTAGTAGCGTTCATCAGGGTGCGCGGCGGGAGTGAACCATGCCATATTCTCGACTATGCCAAGCACAGGCACATTGACCTTCTCGTCGGTAAACATGGCAATCCCTTTGCGGGCATCGGCGAGTGCCACCTCCTGTGGTGTGCTGACGATGACCACTCCTGTTATGCCGAGAGTCTGTACAAGTGTGAGATGTATGTCGCTTGTTCCCGGAGGCATGTCGATGAGGAAATAGTCGAGTTCACCCCACGATGCCTGCATGATAAGCTGATTGAGGGCGCGCGATGCCATAGCACCGCGCCAAAGTACCGGGGAATTCTTGTCGACGAGAAATCCTATCGAGAGTAATTTTACACCGTATTTCTCTATCGGCTCTATCATGTCCTGTCCGTCGATATTTTCCATATAGATAGGCGCATCTTCGACACCGAACATCTTGGGTATGGAGGGACCGAATATGTCGGCATCCAACAGCCCTACCTTGTAGCCGAGACGGGCAAGTGCCACGGCAAGATTGCTTGCGACCGTGGATTTGCCTACGCCGCCTTTACCCGAGGAGATACCTATGATGTTTTTTACTTTCGGCAGCGGGCGTTCCTCTGCTTTTGGTGCGGGATTTTCTTTCTTGAACTTGACGCTTATGCGGTCTTTCACGTCTATTTCCGGAGAGATGAAAGTGGTAAGCGCCGTCTCGGCGGCTTTTACAAGCGACTTGACAAACGGGTCGGTAGGCTTGTCAAATATGAGCGAGAAACTCACTTTGTTGCCGTCGATGCGGATGTCATCTTCAACCATTCCGAGTTCCACGATATTTTTACCGTTTCCGGGATAGCGCACATTGGTCAGCGCGTCAAGAATGAGTTTGGGATATAATGTTTCCATTTTGGCTATGAATTATTTGGGTATTAACATTTGTCCGGGCATTGTAGTTCGCCACGGGAAAAGCTGCGGTAAGTGTCAGGCTCTATTTCGACTTCCGGCTCGGAAAGAGGTGTTGACCGGTCGAGATGCCAGGATATATATTTTATAGTCAGTCCGCGGTCGAGCCACTGCTGCTCATAGAATGTGCGTATGTTGAGGATGTCGCTCACACCCTGCGGGTCATGATACAGGTCGGCTGTGTCGGTTACTTTCCTGAATCCGTTATGCTCAACCATGTAACGGGTGTATGAGTAGAGAAACGGGCTGTCGCTTTTCAGATGCACGATGCCATTGTCGCGCAACACCTGTCGGTAAAGGCTCATGAAGCGTGTGCCGGTGAGGCGTTTCGTTACTTTTTTCATCTGCGGGTCAGGAAATGTTATCCATATCTCGTCAACCTCGTCATTGGCGAAAAAGCTGGGAAGCAACTCGATGCTTGTGCGCAAAAACGCGGCGTTTCTGATGCCACGGTCGCGTACCTGACAGGCACCTGTCCACATGCGCGCGCCCTTGATGTCGATGCCTATGAAGTTTTTGTCGGGAAAACGCTCCGCGAGCCCGACAGTGTACTCACCTTTGCCGCATCCAAGTTCAAGCACGATAGGATTGTCGTTGCCGAAATAGTCGCGTCCCCAGCTTCCTTTCATCGGGAAGCCTTTTTCACGAAGTATGCCGAACGGGTATTGAAATACACAGTCCATCGACTCCATCTCGCTGAATTTACGTAATTTATTTTTTCCCATATACGGTTACTTTGTTCTTAATATCTTGTCAACGCGGCGTGTGCCGTCATTAAATATGGTCACTGTAATGTCTATTTCCGACACGCGGTAATGCATTACGTTTTTTATGCCGGAATCTGTCGTTGTCGGCGAGACAATCGCTCCCGTATTCCCGGTAATGTTGAATTCACACCATTGGGGAGAGGAGAGGAATGTGTCGCGCAGATGAGCCGGAACTGTAAGCCGGATGTCGTACTGTGGAAGCCCGTACCATACGTTGTCACCAAGTGCCGGCACACGTTTCAGATCCGAGCCATCTATGCCCGATAGGCTCATCATCCCTTCCATTGCATTTGAGCCGATGCGGCAGAGTGATGCGGGAAGATGTATCATGCTTATATTGCCGGTGCATGCAAGGGCGCAGTCGCCTATGTAGAGCAGCGATGTGGGAAAATCCATTTCATTTAGAGCCATGCATCCGAAAAAAGCACTGTTTTCGATGCGGGTGATATTATCGGGCAGTTTTATGCTGCGTAATGCTTCACATCCGGCAAAAGAGCGTTCACCTATTGCGCGCAGCCTTGTACAGCGGCTCAGGTCGATTGATTCCAATGCCGTGGCGGCAAACACATCACTTTCGATTTTCTCCAGTGTCGAGGGCAATGATACCTCACGTAAAGAGGTGCAGCCGCGGAAAGTACCGGCATGGAGCACGGTGACTCCTTCGGGAATTTCTGCCTTGACGAGCTTGTGGCAGTCGGCAAAGGCATGCGCCCCTATATTCTTCACACCTGCGGGGATGATTGCTGTCTGTACTCCGGAACCGGCGAAAGCCCCTTCTCCTATGGCGGTCACACCATCGCCAATAACCGGACCGCTTATCGACATGTCGCCGGTATAAGCATATTCCGGTACAGTCACCGCTGACGCATGTACAAAGGATAGCCAGAGCCATGCTGCAATCAACAATCTGCGTATAATCCTTGTCATACCAACAATGCGAATGTTATTCCGAGATATGCGAGAAGCAACACCGCAAGCAGGATTATGCTCAGTTCTTTGCGTTCGGCATAGCAACGGTAAGCATAATATGCGCTCAGTATGGCATAAATCGGGAAAATATAGATAAGCATTTTCCAGTTGTTGCCGTCATCTTCGGGCGGCAACGATGCAATCACCATCGGCCATGAAAACAGAGGCAGCAGCATCATAAGTATCACTACTGTCATCCACCAGGGAGGACGGTTATAGCGGTTATCTGTCATGGTCATCGGTTTTACGGTTTTTCTCGCGGCGATATGCCTCTACGGTAGCTTCAATTCCCTTTTCGAGCGACGTTGCGGGGTTGAATCCGAAATCGCGTTGCGCGTCGGAGATGTCGGCGCTCCAGTTGCGCTGTTTCATTATCTTGTATTTGTCGGAATTGAGTGTTGAGGGCTTCATCTTCAGGATGCCGTATTTCTCGGCGACTACGCTTGCCACCTTCGCCATCCACAATGGCAGTCTCACGGGAATGACAAACTTTCTGCCGAGTTTGCGCGCCACAATCTTGCGGAACTCCGACTGTGTGTAGGCGCGTCCTTCGCTGATAATGTATTTGTGGCGCACGGGAGCTTTCTCCAGCGCGTCAAACATGGCGTTTACAAGGTCGTCGACATAGATGAAGGTCAGCAGTTGCTTGCGGTAGCCGACTCCGAAATCCCAATGGCTATCGATACATTTTACCATCATGAGATAGTCCTGTTCGTGAGGACCGTAGACGCCAGTGGGACGGAAGATAATCCAGGGGAAGTCAGGGGTTGTTTCAAGCAGTGTCTCGCTCTTGATTTTCGACATGCCGTATTTTGTATTGGGGTCGGGTACAGTGGTCGAGGTATAAGGCTGATAGGTCTTTTCATCAACGGGTCCGAGCGCGCTGAGACTGCTCATATAGAGAAAACGCTCCGGAACCATGCCTGTTGCCTGCAGCGATTCCACGCATGTACGCAGATATCCGAAATTGATACGGTTGAAATCGCTGTAATTGGTCACTTTCGTGGCTCCGAGGTTATAGATTATCCAGTTCCATTTTTCTCCTTCCGGAAGAGAGGTTTTCAACACCGTTTCCATTGCCTCCGGTAAGTCGTAGTCAAAGGTCACGAAATGCAGCCGCTCATCTTTGAGATAGCGGCGCGATGTCGATTCGCGCACACCTACCCATGTCTCGTAGCCACGGCGAAGACTCTCCGCGGCTATGAAACCGCCGATAAAGCCACCTGCGCCAATTATCAATACACGTTTCATAGCGGGTAATGTTTATGGCTCAAAGATAATGAAAAAAGTTGACATTGACCGACTAACCCCTCCCACATTCTTCCGCGAAATCTCCCGGCAGGCATAACCGCCTCTTTGTCGCCGGGTAACAACACCCTTGCAACGCGGGTTGCCTTCCAGCAACCCCTACAGCTACGCGGTGTTTTTTTAGGCGCAAAACCTTGATTTTCAATCATACATCGCAAAGTGATGTCCCTGTAGAGATTTTCATGGGGTGATGACGGCTATGCGTTTCCCAATGACCCTAAGGTCGTTAGAGACCCTGTCTGACGACTCATCTGTTATATATGAAAAAGGGGTCGCGCCAACATTTGCGCGACCCCTTTGTATTTTGGACGGTTGGTTATCAGTCTCTTGATGCACCGAAGAAGCGGAGCAGATAGAGGAAAAGATTGATAAAGTCGAGATAGAGCGTGAGCGCGCCTATGGTTGCGAGACGCGGCAGAGAGAAACCGCCGTTGTATTCAGCCATACGCTTGATCTGCTGGGTATCCCATGCGGTAAGACCGATGAAGATAAGCACACCTGCGATAGATACAATCCATTCAAGTGTCGAATTTGCCCAGAAAATGTTGACTACGCTTGCGATGATAAGACCTATCAACGCCATAAACAGGAAGTTGCCGATTTTTGTCAGGTCACGGCTCGTGAAGTAACCGTAGACACTCATTGCGCCGAACACTCCGGCAGTGATGATGAATGTCTTGAAAATCGATACTGTGGAATAGGCATAAAATATCAACGAGAATGTGACTCCGTTGAGTATCGCAAACGCGTAAAACAGCAATGTCGCCACGGGTGAGCTTATCTTGTTGACTGCTCCGCTGATACCGAATACCATGAGAAGTTCCACAATCAGAAGTCCCCAGTAGACCCAGCGGTTAGCCGCAAGAAAATAGACGAGATTAGGAATGCAGGAGCATATCCATGCTGCTCCTGCGGTCACAAGGAGGGCGAGAAACATCTTTACATAAACCCTCTTCATCACCTGCGACACACGATTGTCAAGCGCCTGTGAATTGAATGAATCCAAATTATAATTATTCATAATACTTAGTGTTTAAAGTGATAACGTATATGCGGGGCAATGTGTGACCCTACAAAAGTTAAATTATGTTACATGCGCTCCGGCACCTCGATTCCGAGCAGCGACATGCCGCTTTTAACAACGCGCGCCACTTCCTCGCTGAGGGCAAGACGGAGTGCACGGACACTTGAGTCAGCCTCGTTAAGAATCGAATAGTCGTGGTAGAACTGGTTGTACTCTTTCACGAGGTCATACACATAATTGGCTATGAGTGCCGGTGAATAGGTTCTACCGGCTTCAGCGACAACTGCAGGATAGTCGGCGAGGTGCTGGATAAGGGAGATTTCCTTCTCATTGGGCTCGACTGCCTCATAGCCCTCTGCCTTGTAGCCGGCATCGGCTGCCTTGCGGAGCACCGAGCGGATACGTGCGTAGGTGTACTGGATGAAAGGACCGGTATTGCCGTTGAAGTCGATTGACTCTTTGGGGTTGAAAGTCATGTTTTTGCGCGGGTCTACTTTCAGAAGGAAATATTTTAGTGCGCCCATGCCCACAATACGTGTGATTTCTTCTGTTTCTTCGGGTGTGAAATCGCCTTTGCCGCGCTCTGCCGACACATCGCGCGCTCCCTGAATCATTTCGTCCATCAGGTCGTCGGCATCTACCACGGTTCCCTCGCGGCTCTTCATCTTTCCTTCGGGGAGTTCTACCATTCCGTAGGAGAAATGCACGAGATCCTTGCCCCACTTGAATCCGAGACGGTCAAGGAGCAGCGACAATACTTGGAAATGATAATTCTGCTCGTTGCCCACGACATAAATCATCTTGTCAATAGGGAAATCCTGATAGCGGAGCTTGGCGGTACCGATATCCTGGGTCATGTAGACCGATGTGCCGTCGCTGCGGAGGAGCAGTTTGTGGTCAAGTCCGGCATCGGTAAGGTCCGCCCATACCGAGCCGTCATCCTTGCGGTACATGATGCCCTTTTCAAGTCCTTCAAGCACCTTGTCCTTGCCTTCAAGATAGGTGTTGCTCTCGTAATATATCTTGTCGAAGTCCACGCCGAGACGCTTGTAGGTCTCATCAAATCCGGCATAGACCCAGCTGTTCATCATCTCCCACAGCCCGCGTATCTCGGGGTCTTTCTGCTCCCAGCGGCGCAGCATTTCGCGCGCTTCAAGCATCAGTGGCGACTGCTTTTCAGCTTCTTCCTCGGAGAGACCCTTGGCGACAAGCTCTTTCACTTCAGCCTTGTAATGCTTGTCGAAGAGTACATAGAAGTCGCCGATAAGGTGGTCGCCTTTCTTGCCGGTAGATTCGGGGGTGGCACCGTCGCCCCACTTTTTCCAAGCGAGCATCGACTTGCAGATGTGGATGCCTCGGTCGTTGACGATGTTAGTCTTCACGACGCGGTTGCCGCAGGCGGCGAGTATGCGCGAGAGGCTGTATCCGAGCAGATTGTTTCGCACATGTCCGAGGTGAAGAGGCTTATTGGTGTTTGGCGAGGAGTATTCCACCATCACAAGTGGGCTTTCATCAGTCGCTTTCTTGAAGCCGTAGTCGGGAGTCTCCGCGATGTGGCGTAACATTGAAGTGAAGTAGCCCGGTTCTATCACGATATTCAGGAATCCTTTGATTACATTAAACCGGTTGACAGCGGGTTCGTTGTCGACAAGCCAGTTGCCTATCTCGGTACCGACCGCCTCAGGAGCCTTGCGGGCTGCCTTCACCCAGGGGAACACCACGACGGTGAGATTGCCTTCAAATTCCTTCTTGGTGGTCTGCGGCACGATTGACGCGGGGTCGGCGTCAACTCCGTAAAGCTCTTTGACAGCGCGCGCCACTGCTTGCGCTATAATGTTATCTATCGACATTATTTTATTATTTAATTGATTTACGGATGCAAAGATACGAATAAGCCGAGCGTAATGCCAAATTTATTTAGTGAGTTGTCGTCAGATTTCAGTTTTCAGTTGTCGTCGTCAGAGATACAAAGGGACAGGCGGTCAAAAAGAACAAAGAAGTTATTTTGTTGTGATGCGAGGATTGCGGTGTTGTCCGTAGGAGATCATCTGTCTATAGCCGGGGTGTTGAGCACAGCGATACCGACGGCTACATAGGGATTATCCCCTGACGGGGAAATGAGTTGTCGTCAGGTGCATCGTATGTGTCCGACCAGCCTGACTTGTTTAAGAAATAGTAAGGAGTTTCAATTTCTGCAAAGAAGTGATGCGCCTTTAGCTTATACAGACATCTTTGCAAATAGAAACCGTGGTTGTGGAAACGGCGGTTGCTATTTAAATCCAGGCATGTGGCTTCCGACAAGATGATATTGTATCCAGGCTTGGCTCGCCGTAGGGGACCATTCTGATACGTGGTCAGGAGTATTTTTCACATTTTATTTTCAACCGACGCATAAAGTTGCTACCTTTGCGGTCGATATATTATTCATACGTTATGACTTACGAATATGACTATTTGGTTATAGGGTCGGGTATTGCCGGAATGAGTTTCGCCTTGAAGGTTGCCGCGACCGGTAGAGTGGCACTGATTTGCAAGACCAATCTTGAGGAAGCTAACACCTATTTCGCCCAGGGTGGTGTTGCATCGGTCACTAATCTTGAGGTGGATAATTTCGACAAGCATATCGAAGATACCATGATTGCCGGCGACTGGCTGAGCGACCGTGCAGCGGTCGAGAAAGTCGTGAAGGGTGCTCCCGCCCAGATTCAGGAACTTATAAAATGGGGTGTCAATTTTGACAAGAACGAGAATGGCGACTTTGACCTTCACCGCGAGGGCGGTCATTCAGAGTTCAGGATTCTTCACCATAAGGACAACACGGGTGCCGAGATTCAGGAGAGCCTTGTCAAGGCGGTGAAAAACAATCCGAATATCGATATTTTTGAAAATCATTTTGCAATAGAGATAATAACCCAGCACCATCTGGGGAAAATCGTGACACGCCGCACACCTGACATTACCTGCTATGGTGCATACGTGCTCAATCCCGAGACCGGGAAGGTCGACACATTTCTCGCGCGTGTAACGCTGATTGCCACCGGCGGTGTCGGTGCTGTTTATACAACGACCACCAATCCGCTTGTAGCTACCGGCGACGGCATAGCGATGGTGTACCGTGCCAAGGGTACGGTGAAGGATATGGAGTTTATCCAGTTCCACCCGACAGCCCTCTATCATCCCGGCGACCGTCCGTCGTTTCTTATCACAGAGGCTATGCGCGGCTACGGTGCGGTGCTCCGCAACAAACGCGGCGAGGAGTTCATGCACAAGTATGACCCGCGTCTGTCGCTCGCACCCCGCGATATAGTGGCACGCGCCATCGACTCTGAGATGAAGCAGTATGGCGACGAGCATGTGTATCTCGATGTAACCCATAAAGACCCCGAAGAGACCAAGAAGCATTTCCCCAACATATATCAGAAATGTCTGTCGCTCGGCATCGACATTACGAAAGACTACATCCCTGTTGCCCCCGCAGCCCATTATCTTTGCGGAGGAATAAAGGTCGACACTAACGGCGAGTCGTCGATCCAGCGTCTGTATGCTGTCGGTGAATGTTCTTGTACCGGTTTGCACGGAGGCAACCGTCTTGCGTCCAACTCGCTCATAGAGGCTGTGGTTTACGCCGATGCTGCCGCAAAACATGCCATGGAGGTTAAAGACCATTATAGCTATCGTCACGATGTGCCGGAATGGAACGACGAGGGAACACGCCATCCCGAGGAGATGGTGCTCATCACCCAGAGCATAAAGGAAGTGGGGCAGATTATGGCGACCTATGTTGGTATCGTGCGCAGCGACCTGCGTCTTAAACGCGCCTGGAATCGTCTTGACATCCTCTATGAGGAGACCGAGAAGCTTTTCAAGTGCTCCAAGGCGAGCCGCGAGATATGCGAGTTGCGCAACATAATTAACGTGGGTTATCTGATCATGCGTCAGGCGATGGAGCGCAAGGAGTCACGCGGGCTGCACTACACTGTCGACTATCCCCACACCGAGCATCACGCCGAATAATCACCTGTCAATGCAATCTTTGCCGTAATGTCGCGTTATATGGTTATGAGGATACTATTCTGTGTAATCATAGCCATATTGTGTGCTTTCGGCTCCTATGCCCAGAAGGTTGATGCCGCCGGTGTGCCCGTGCCTGCAAGTGTGGTGAAGAAGCCTGTCAACGGGCGTTACCATTTCATCACCGAGCAGGGCGACACGGCACTTATGGTCGTGCTCAACAATGTCACGGTGTTTCCTCCGATGAAATTCAAAAACAAGAAACAGGAGGAATTTTACTGGCGCACCGTGCGCGATGTAAAGCGTACGCTACCCTATGCCAAGCTGATAGCCGAGACCCTGCTGGAGACCTACGAATATATAGAGACACTTCCCACCCAGAAAGAGCGGGAGGCGCATCTGTCGCAGATGGAGAAAGAGATTTTCGCCCAATATAAGCCCCAACTGAAAAAATTCACAAAGTCGCAGGGCAAGATGCTCGTAAAGCTAATCAACAGGGAGACCAATCAGAGCAGCTACAACATCTTGAAGGCATTTCTCGGGTCATTCCGTGCCGGATTCTGGCAGACATTCGGCAAATTCTTCGGCGTGAGCCTGAAAACCAGCTACAAGCCCGACAAAAATGCCGACGATGCCATAATCGAGCGCGTGTGCATCCTGGTCGAGCAAGGTCAGCTCTGACATGGGAGTTGTCAGTTTTCAGTTTTCAGATTTCAGAAGGGATAAGAAGAGATAGGTGAGTTGTCAGTTTTCAGTTTTCGGAGTGCTTATCGAAAAAACACCGCGTAGCTGTAGGGGCGAGTGGAAGCTCGCCCGCATCCAGATAAGGATTTTGCCCGGAACGGGCAAGATAGAGTTTACCGCGGGTAGCCCCGAATGGGGCACCCGTGGAATGTAAGCCCCGCCACACGATACAACCCTGAAACGGGTTGCATAAATATGTGATAATCAGATGCCCATGCAACCCACTCCGGGGTAGAGCCGAGGAGAGAGACGCTTGAGCCACGGGTATGCCTTCGGCATTACCCGCGGTTACCGGGATGAATCCCCTTGCGGGGATTTATGGCTCCATGCACCTTAAGTTGGTGACATTGAATGGAAGTTCGCCCGAGTCCACCGGCAATTTGCTGAATATGCCGGTTCTATCCCCTTTCAGGGAATAATCCGAACTTCCAGGGGTTTAGCTTCGCTCAACGCCCCGGCTATAAACGGATGAGGCGCTGCGGGCGACCTTCCCTCCCTAAATTACCTTCCCGCGAAAATATTTTGAAAAAAAGTGCGGAAAAATTTGCAGGAATCAAATTTAGCATATAACTTTGCACTCGCAAAACAGCAGAGGCGGTTTTGATAAATGATAAAAATTGGTGCGTTAGTTCAGCTGGTTAGAATACATGCCTGTCACGCATGGGGTCACGGGTTCGAGTCCCGTACGCACCGCTGAGGAGAGAGGAGACGGAGAATTTGTAATACTTTCGGGTTTACATTTTCTCCGTCTTTTTTGCTGTGTCTGCAGGATTTCGTAACTTTGTGGTAAATAGGCTTGTTATATAGCCGTTATATCATGAGAGTGCCTGCCCGAAGGCACAATTTAACATATTGAACGACAGAAATGAGTGAAAATATAAAACGTACGGTACTTGATTATAACGATATCGCCGCCATGATGCCGCAGCTTGCCGGGCATGAAAAATTGGTCAACAAGGTGATTCACTGGATTTCGCTTGACAAGGTTAATGCGGTGCATGACAAATATTGCGACAATCCCGGACCCGAATTTACCCGCAATCTTCTGAAAGATTTCGACATCACTCTGAGGGTTGACGGCAAGGAGGTGCTCGACCATCTTCCCGAAGGGGCTTTCATTACGGTGAGCAATCATCCTTTCGGGGCGCTTGACGGCATATCGCTGATATCGCTCATAGGTTCGCTGCGCCCCGAGTTTAAGGTGATGGTCAATATGGTGCTGAATCATATCTCCGCCATGCGACCCAACTTCATTGCGGTAGACGCGCTTGCCTCCGACGATCCGGCGAAGAAGGCTGTGTCGATGAAAGGCATAAAGGAGGCGATAATGCAGGTGCGCCGGGGTAATCCCATCGGCTTTTTCCCTGCCGGTGCGGTAAGCAAGATAAACGGCAAGCTCCGTATCGAGGACCGCGAGTGGCAGCCGTCGATCATACGCCTTATCCAGCAGCTCAATGTGCCTGTCATTCCCATATATTTCCATGGACATAACAGCACGTGGTTTAACATCCTGGGCATGATTGACTGGCGACTCCGCACATTACGCCTCCCCGCAGAGGTGTGGCGTAAGTGCCACACGGAGATTCATATCTCCGTAGGTGACATCATCTCCCCTGAAGAGCTTAAGAAATATCCCGAAGTGGGAGAGCTGGGGCAATTCCTTAAAGACAAAACCTATCAATTACGTAGCCGCCGATGAATAATATAGTGGACATGTCAGCTGAAGTGCGTGAGGCAAAATCGCGATTCGGAATCGTGGGTAATGCGCCTGCGCTTGTCGCCGCAGTGCAACGCGCCCTGCGTGTGGCTCCTATTGACCTGTCGGTGCTTATCACGGGCGAAAGCGGTACGGGAAAGGAGTTTTTCCCGCAGATAATACATGCCTACGGCGCAAGGAAACATTCCAAATATATCGCGGTTAACTGCGGCGCGATTCCGGAAGGCACCATCGACTCCGAGCTGTTCGGTCATGAAAAAGGTGCGTTTACCGGTGCTATCGCTACCCGTAAAGGTTATTTCGAGGAAGCCGACGGAGGCACCATCTTTCTTGACGAGGTTGCCGAGCTGCCGTTGACCACCCAGGCGAGGCTGCTGCGTGTGCTTGAGAGCGGTGAATTTATAAAGGTCGGGTCGTCAACTGTGCAGAAAACCAACATCCGCGTTGTCGCCGCCACCAATGTAGACATGATGAAGGCTATCCAGAGCGGGAAATTCCGCGAGGATCTCTATTACCGCCTCTCTACGGTGCATATAACTGTGCCTCCGTTACGTGACAGGGGAGGTGACATACGGCTGCTTGCACGGAAATTTGCCACTGACTTTGCCGAGCGTTACCACACTCCCGCCATCACGTTTGATGAAAATTCGACTGTCGTGCTAAGCCATTACCCGTGGCCGGGGAATGTGCGTCAGCTGAAAAATGTAGTCGAGCAAATCGCTCTGTTTGAGGCAGGAAACAGCGTGACCCCCGACATGCTTCGCTCGTATCTGCCGGAAGCGCCGACCTCGTTTACACCTGCCGTGTCGGTTGACGGAAGCCATTCCTACGCAGCAGAGCGCGAGCTTCTGTTCAACATGCTGTTCCGTATGCGCAACGAGATAGACACGCTGCGCGCCACTATCGAGACCATGGAGAGCGGGATGCCGCGTGACATACGGCCCTTTGATGCCGCCGATCCGGTGGAAGAGCCGCCTCATTCGCTTGTGCGCTGCGCTCCGTTGCCTCATTTGTATCCTCAGCCACATGCCGCTCAGGATGTAGTGGCTGAAAACAGTGCCGACTCCGGGATGACCCTTGAGGATACCGAGCGTGAGACCATACGCCGTGCGCTTGAGCGCAATGAAGGACGCCGTAAGGCTACCGCCACCGAGCTTAACATCTCGGAGCGCACCCTATATCGTAAAATTAAAGAATTCGGACTTGAATAGCCCTGAAATGAAACGTATAATAAACTATCTCCGACATCGCCCCGGACTGTGGGTGCTTGCAATCGCAGTGGCGCTTATAGTGCAGAGCTGCACCATAAGCTATAAATTCAACGGCACGGCAATAGACTATAATGTCTACAAGACCATACGCGTGTCACAGTTCCCAATACGTGCGGCTCTTGTATATCCGCCGTTGCAGCAGACATTTGAAAATGCGCTGCTCGACTATATCACCCGCAATACGCGCCTGCAGACCACCGACGGATCCAGCGACCTTGAAATGGAAGGCGAGATAACCGGTTACTCCCTCTCTCCGCAGGCTGTGACTGAAAACGCGCTTGCGTCAAAGACGCGTCTTACGATTACCGTGAGGGTGAAATACACTGACAATAAGAATGATAAAAACGATATTGACCAGTCATTTTCGGCATATCAGGATTTTGACAGCTCCGAGATGCTGACCGATGTCCAGGACCAGCTGTGTGAGGAAATCACCGAGCAGCTTGTCGACCTTATATTCAACGCCACTCTTGGTAACTGGTAAACTGTTATGGAAGGACTTGCTGACAGGCTGAAGGCTATTATTGCCGATACGACACTGATTCCTGACGATGAATGGGTTGACGCCATGTACCGTGAGTCGCCCTGTTTTTCGCTTCCTGCGATGTTGCGGCTTGAACGCGATGCGGGGCTTTCTGAAGAACGCCGCCGCGAGCTTATAAGGCGTGTGGCGCTAAATAGTCCGGATGCGGAAGCGCTTTACCGGCTGCTTGAGCCTATGTCGGCTGATTTTGAGTCGATATATCCCGTCGGAAAGGATACCGGGACACCTACCACCGATGCAGCAATCAATACATTTATAGATACTTACGGCACATCAGATTCCTCGAAGGAGGAGGAAATACTCGAGAAACTGATATTCAACCCGGTCGCCGATTACGCCCAGATACTTGCCGATGAGGAGGAACGCAATCTCCCTGACGACAGTGATGCCGACGGCGATTCCCAAGACAGCCTTATAAACGCGTTCATCCTCAAGAGCCGTGACAACAACGGTCATTTCCCCGGGACTGTGTCGGAAAAAAGTGTCGAGACGGAAGAGAAAGTGGAGACAGAGCCTGAGCCGATCAAGCCTCCCGTGGTTCAGGATGACTCGCTTTTAAGCGAGAGTCTTGCTAAAATTTATATAAAACAGCGCCGTTATGACAAGGCTTTTGAAATTATAAGCGGTTTAAGTTTGAAATATCCGGAAAAAAGTATTTACTTTGCAGACCAATTGCGTTTCTTACAGAAACTTATAATAAATCAGAAATATATAAAACAAAAATAACACAAAAAACAATGTACATAGTAATTATTATTCTTACAGTCATTGCTTCACTTTTGATGATAGGCGTGGTGCTTATCCAGAAATCCAAGGGAGGCGGACTTTCTTCTCAGTTTGGCGGTGCTAATCAGGTTATGGGTGTACGCCGTACCAATGATTTTATTGAAAAAGTTACATGGTGGCTTGCCGCAACTATCGGAGTGCTTGCCGTGTTGGGCGTATTTTTCATGCCGCGTAACATCATTCAGAGTTCATCGCGTGTAGCACCTCAGGCTACAGAGCAGACTCAGGCTGCCGACTTCAACACTGATGTCGAGACTCCTGCTGCAGCAGCTCCTGCGCTGCCCGCTCCGGCTCCCGCTGAAACACCTGCAGAATAATTACGACAGGTCAGTTTATACCGATTACAAGGGGTTGTGCCAAAATTCCGGCACGACCCCTTTCTTAATTGTCGCGCCCGTCAGTAAAGATACAAAAAGAACCGATGGATTATCGGGAGGATTTTCCCTCCGGGAATTAGAATCTATCCAATCACGGAATCATGCAACCGACAATCTATAAGATAGCCGGCGTGACCCGTGACAAATCTTTAAATTTGATACATTCACCCGATTTTTTATGCTTTCAGAAAGAAAATTTGCAAATAATGTAACATTATGATTGCCTAACCAAAATAAATGCTTACATTTGCTACGTAATTTTACGTAAATTTGAATGCATTTTACAGACTATGGAGAAAATAGACAACCTTGATCGCAAAATACTCGAAATCGTAATGCGCAATGCCCGCATCCCTTCAAAGGATGTGGCTATGGAATGTGGCGTTTCACGTGCCGCCATTCACCAGCGCCTTCAGCGTATGATTGACCTGAAAGTTATTACCGGGTCCGGGTATCATGTAAATCCAAAAATACTCGGCTACCGCACATGCACTTATATAGGCGTGAACCTTGAGCGTGGCGCCATGTATCGTGACGTGGTGCCGGAGCTGGAGAAGATTCCCGAAGTGGTCGAGTGTCATTTTACAACCGGTCCCTACACAATGCTGATAAAACTATATGCGCGTGACAACGAGCATCTGATGGAACTGCTCAATGACAAGATACAGATGATTCATGGTGTCAATGGTACAGAGACCCTTATCTCGCTTGACAGCAGCATCGACCGCGAGATTCCGATCAATTACGACTAAATGATGTAGGCATCTCCGGAAGACGGTGAAAACATATAAATAAGGTCAGGTCAATTTGGGCTTGACCTTTTTCATTGCTTCTGTGTGCCGGGCGAACTTCCACTCATAATGAAGCGTCTTCAAATGTTTTGATTTTGAGAAAAATTAGTTATTTTTGTGTTTGTACATAAGAGATAATCTACATGCGACTTGTTATACAACGTGTGACACGTGCTTCGGTAAGTATCGGGGGCGCGCTTCATTCCTCTATCGGAGCCGGAATAATGGTATTGGTGGGGTTTGAAACGGGCGATACGGAAGCCGATGTCGACTGGCTTGCAGGAAAGCTTGGCTCCTTGCGTATATTCAATGATGAGGCGGGGGTGATGAACCGTTCCATAACTGATACCGGCGGTGAATTGCTTGCTGTAAGTCAGTTTACATTGACGGCTTCCACACGCAAGGGCAACCGTCCGAGCTATATACGGGCGGCGCGTCCTGAAGAGGCTGTGCCTCTTTATGAGATGTTCTGCAAGGTCATGGAAGAGCGGCTCGGCAAGGAGGTAAAACGCGGTGTGTTTGGCGCCGACATGCAGGTGGAACTGATAAATGACGGTCCCGTGACGATAATAATCGATTCGCGGCTTAGAGAATAGAATGATATGACTAAAGATGATAATATTACATTGAGGGAGGCGCAGGCGACAGTCGACCGCTGGATAACAACGGTAGGTGTGCGCTATTTCTCGCCCCTTACCAACATGGCGGTACTTGCCGAAGAGGTAGGAGAGGTGGCGAGAGTCATGGCGCGGCGCTACGGCGACCAGTCATTCAAGCCGGGAGAGGAAGACACACTTGCCGACGAGCTTGCCGATGTGATGTGGGTGGTGATGGCAATCGCCAACCAAAGCGGCGTTGATCTCACGGAGGCATTTGCGCGTAATCTTGATAAAAAGACAACCCGTGACCATGACCGCCATAAAAACAATGACAAATTAAAGAAATAACCATATATTCAATAATCTAAAATATTACCGATAATGAGCGACAAGTATCATGACACCGTCGCCGCCTCGAAGGTGATTACTGACGATGCGGCTGTAAAAAGCGCCGTTGACGAAATTATTGCCAAGCATCTCGAAGAGAACATGAATGTAGAGGTGTACAAGACCATATTCAACTGTATCGACCTAACTACATTGTCGACCACCGATTCTCCGCAATCTGTAGCCGATTTCACGGAAAGGGTGAATGCGTTTGACAATGAGCATCCCGAACTGAAAAATGTGGCGGCGATATGCGTTTATCCTAATTTTGCACAGGTTGTGAGGACCGTGCTTGACGTTACAGACGTAAAAGTGGCGTGTGTATCGGGCGCATTTCCTACCGCACAGTCGTTTCTTGAGACAAAGATTGCCGAGACAGCGCTTGCCGTGGCATCGGGAGCCGATGAAATAGATATCGTGTTCAACTTAGGCAATTATCTTGACGGAGACTGGGAAGAAGTGTGCGATGAGATAATCGAGCAGAAACATGCCTGCCGTGATGCTCACCTGAAGGTGATTCTGGAGACCGGAGCACTGAAGACAGCCGAGAATATCCGTAACGCATCGGTGCTTTCCATGTATTCGGGAGCCGATTTCATCAAAACATCCACCGGCAAGGGATATGAGGGCGCCACTCTTGAGGCTGCATACGTAATGGCTCTTGCGATAAAGGAATATTACGAGGCTACCGGAAACAAGATCGGATTCAAGGCTGCGGGAGGAGTCTCGACCACTGCCGATGCCGTGAAATATTATACGGTAATAAAGGAAGTTCTCGGTGAGGAATGGCTTAGCAACGACCTGTTCCGTATAGGCACAAGCCGTCTTGCTAATAATCTGCTTGGCGACATACTCGGTGAACCCGTGAAATTTTTCTAAATATGAAATATTACGCGATAATAAACAACGTAAAGGTAGGTCCGCTTAGTCCCGGGGAGCTTCTGAGCCTCGGGATGACGCGTGACACCCTTGTGTGGCGTGAAGGCATGACCGAGTGGATGGCTGCATGGCGGCTTCCCGAACTCGACAGTTGCTTCTATACCGTGGCACCCGGAGGAGGCTCTAATCCCCGGGCATCCCTGCCGGAGTGTCCGCCCACATATCTTGCATGGGCTCTCGTGGTGACTATATGCTGCTGTCTGATACCGGGAATTGTTGCGGTGGTATATTCCGTATGTGTCGAAAGCCGCTATTCGCGTGGCGACATCGACGGTGCTAAGAGGGCGTCGCAGGCTGCTTTGATATGGATATGGATTACTGTCGGATTGGCTTTGCTTTCCATTGCCGTGATGATTCCACTCCAGATATTGCCTGTATTATTAAATCTCTGAGCCGATGGTAATACACGGCAACAGGCGTATTTGGATAGCGTCGGCTATAACGGCGGTGCTTGTGGCGGTATGCGTGTATTTTTATTTTGACCCGTCGGACAGCGTGTTTTTCCCGCGTTGTCCGTTCCTGTCGCTTACCGGGTTTCAATGTCCGGGCTGCGGGTCGCAGCGCGCCATACACGCATTGCTCCACGGCGATATCGCGTCGGCATGGCATTACAACTGTATGCTGCTTATATTCGCTCCGCTTATCGTATTGCTGATTTTATCCGAGTTTACGCGAAAGTCTCATCCGCATTTCTATACACGGATAAATTCCGCTCCCGTGATATGGGGAAGCTTCATCGTGCTGATGGCATGGTGGATTCTGCGTAATCTGTTTTAATACTCGCTGAAGAATTGAGGCTTGATGCAGATGCCTACCCTGAGTTGAGACTTGAACACCTTGTAGTCTAACAGTCCTTCGCCGTAACCGTTGTAATACTGTACAAAAAGGTACTGGTTCTCGTTGTTGAACAGCTTATAGCTGAACTCGAGTATAGTATTGAAATTAAACGGGTTCCACCCTTTGCGTTTGGTGAGGATGATTGACCCGACCAACCGTTTTGTGAGGGTCATGTAGGTTATGCCAAACTGATAAAGCCCGTAATAATTAAGCAGGTCGCGGTTGTTTTCCCCGTCGACAATCGGTATCCAGATTTTTCCATGAATCATCATTGTCGGGTCGATGAGTATGTTGCCGGCAAATGATATGCGATTCCATGAGCGGCTGTCGTCACCGTCTCTACCGTTGCTTTCATGCTCGAAAATCAGCGATGCCTTACCTATGAAACGGTCTTTTACAAAGAGCGGCTTTGTGAGACCGATGCCCGGATTGAAATTTAGGTCGGTCATAGGAAACGATTTGCGAAGCACATCCCAAAAGCATTTTTGCGTATAAAACAGATAGAGGTAGCTGCCCAGCGGAAGAGTGCGTTTAGTGAGTCGCTGGCTAACGGATATCTGAAATTTCACATTGGTGTTATATTCGGTCGGCTTCATGCCGATTGCCGGACCGAAGATAAAGTAGTTGTCTTTATACAGTCCGAAATAAGGGGCTTTATCGAAAGCTTCTTTCACGCTGTCGACATTTAGCACTTCGTTGCGTGTGGGGCTTATAATCTGACCTTGCAATGCTGTAAATGACAGCAACACTGCAAGTATCGATAATATGTACCGGCAATAAAGCATACTGATTGTCCGTTTTTTTGTGATGAATATGCAAAGTTAGCGGTAATATGCCGGAGTTCAGTGTGCCAAAAGGCTATTTTTGTAGCCTGTTTTTCGTGGCACGGAGATTTGTCCGGCTTATTTCAACCAACTTGTCGGGATTCAGACAAGAAACAACGTATTGATTGCCATTGTTCATGGTTATCAGTATGGTTCGGTACATAGATCCGATAAAAGCGTAAAATCTTCCTATTTGCTTGTTGTAAAACCATCCCGTGTAGCCCATGAATCCCCCGCTGCCAAAGATACGTATGTTAGGTGCCGTCTGCAAGTCGCATAATGCAATATTCTTCATGTCACAGTATGGAAATCGCTTTTTCCCGATAAGTTTGAAAAGTACAATGCCGGTAGAGGTGATGCGCAGTTTAACGGGACACATCAGCGCTCCGGCTGCCACGATGGCGATTGCAATCACGGTGACAATCCACTGCGTGACCATATAGGCGTATATAAACGCCAAGGCGACAGCACTTGCAAGTACGGCAAGTGTTAGCACCGTGATTATCCACACCTTATTGTCGCGGTTTACCTTGAAATCCATAATGCCATAATTTTCACAAACTCTTTCCACGAAATTAGTAACTTTCTTCCATTGTTACAACTGATATGTTAAAAGAGAAGATAATTTTATCGTGAGAATAGCATATTTTTCGTCATAGTTAATGTTTAAGACCTATGATAAGTTTGATGGAAATGAATATATGGAAACAGTTTAGGAAAAAATCATTACATTTGTGATATAATACTCTCTGTTATGACAGAATTGGCTTTGAATGAACACATATTGGTAAGAAAGAGGTACACTCGTTACTGTTGGATGGATTTTGTTCGTCATGCAATAATATGGGTTGTGTCATGTGTGTTTATCACCGGCAATTCACCGGCTTCCGCAGCGACTGTCCAAGACCCTGTTATTGCAATCCACAACGCTGATATGGAAATGAATCAGGGCCGTTACATGGAGGCCCTCAGCATTTTACAGGAGACAATCGAGACTTTTGATAATGCCGGAGACTCGGTTGATGATTGGATCAAACAGCGGGCCTATCTGCTGTCCGGCAACATATATCTTGCGTATAACGATTTTGTTGAGGCTCTGGCTTATTATGAAAAAGCTCTTTCCTATCCTGTCGGGGATAATGATCTAAGACTTTTTCTTCTCCAGAATATCACAGTTGCAAGTTGCTTTACAAATAATAAGAACCGGGCCGAGGAAGCAAACCGGGAGTTAACTCTCCTGACAGTTCCCGATTCATTATTTCATAAGCGCAGATATGATTATGCAATAGGACGCGCCTTCATAGAGAAATATTTCGGTTCATCCCGTAACGCCGCCTCCAATTTCCGGAGAAGTCTTGAAATAGTTGACAGCACCGGACTAAACCGCCGGGAGCTTGCTACTCCTCTTTCAGAATTGTATGAATACTACGACCGAATTGGCGATGCCGATTCAGCATTATATTATCTGGTGAGATACGATGCACTGGCTCAGGAATTTCTTATTCCTCAGATGATGGCTGACAGCCGACGTGGACTGTTGCGTACATATATAAAATTTGGTGACAAAGAGAAAGCTTTGAAGGCTTATGAAAGCTATTTTGATATAATGGATTCACTGTATCGGCCTGCATTATTCATATCTCTTAATTCAAAATTTCAGCGCAATACGCTTGAACGTGCGAATGAGAAAATTGAAAATCTGGAAATAAAGATCTCGGCACAAAACATGACAGTGTTTATTCTGGTCTCTATTATATCTGTCATTATCATAATATTGTGTGTCAATAAATATATTTCCAGGTTGAAAAAAGTGATATTCAGCAAGAATGAGGAGATTGTAAAATTGGAAGAGACTGCCGGTATAAGTTCAGATAATAGTCGTGACCGGGAGATGATGGACAAAATAGAGGATGCTTTATCTGACGGTTCGCTGTTATTCGATCCCAATCTTGGACTTGATGCACTTGCGCGCGCTATCGGCTCAAATTCCAAATATGTGTCATCGGCGATAAACCGGTCAAAAGGAATGAATTTCCGCAGTTTTATAAATAAACTCAGGATAGATGAGGCAAGAAAACGCCTTGTCGATGAAGATGGATATGGTCATCTTACAATTGAATCTGTAGGGGAAAGTGTCGGTTTCCGGTCCAATTCAAATTTCATCACGGCTTTCCGGCAGGTGACAGGACTAACACCTTCGGTCTATTTAAAGATGGCAAGAGAAGAAAGGCAACATAACACTGCACCAAAATAATAAGTAACTCTTAAAATTTAGGTTATAGGTTCTTTTATTTCAGTAACCCTTCGGGCTTATATCCTTATTCGTTTTTCCGGTGATTTCCCGGCTCTCAATCAGTCGTTTAGCCCGATATATTTTCTCTGGTTGCCTTAAAATCCCTCGCAAATACTTCATAATTATATATCAGCTAATTTTCGCGAGTTACTTATTAATTCAAGAATCAGCATGAATTTGTACGGTGAGAATTTGGTGTCGGAGTGCCAAGTAGGGTACATTTGTGTATGTTAATAAATTTTAAGTGTGAAAAAGTATGAAGAAATTTTTATTTTCAGCTGCGGCGATAATGTCGGTATCTTTCTCGGCATTATCGGGAGTAACGGCAGATGCCCCAAAGATTAAGACGATGGAGGTCACATCAGACGGAACATGCCGACCACTCGATTTTCCATCGCAGGGATGGCATGTGGCTCGTACATCAGAAGGGTCATCATCCTCGGGCGGCTCATCAGAAGAAGAAAACATGTTTATTGTAAAGTGTTCCTACAAGTGGAATCCTTCGTGCTGGATGCTGGAGTATATGACTGCTTATAATGCCGACAACATTATTGACGGTGAATATCATCCGTATGATTATACCCAAGGTCCGATGCCGGTTCCGGTAGACTATGTTGAGGTTGAGGTACCTGCTGGAGTGTATGATTTTGTTGGTCAGTTTGCGCATATAAATGACAAGTATCGGTATGGGTCGGATTATGAGGCTTTCGTTTTTAAAGAAAACGTAGTTGTGGAAGGTGATATGGAACTCGTGTTTGATCCCGATGAGGCAATTAACGAGATAAAGGTGGTTACCTATAATCCTGACGGACAGGAATCGCGGCTTCCGCGTGGAAAGCAGGTGACAGAAGACCAATATTCGGTTGAAGAGCCGGGTAATATAAACATGATAACAATACAGACCCAGGTGCATCATGATATCTACGGTCAAGTACTTGGACGTATTACAGAGGTTACCGGCGATGTCGTGTCGGGTGATTTCGGTATTACTGACGGAATGGCACAGAATAATTTCCATGTTAACAATGTGTCAGACAAATATACGTTCCGACAGCTTCGCATCATGCCAGCCTCTCCGTCAAAAGACGGAGTGTATATTGCGCCTGTATGGCAGCGTGGCTCTGCTCCGGGTACAATCACTAACGATGCCTCAAGTTACGTAAACTGCGGGCAGAATTTTGTAACATCCCCGCTCGGCGAAGCCAATCCTGTGGGCGATAATGTTGATTACAGCCTTTATGCGCCTGCCGTTTGGAATGGAAGTCAATCGGCAATGGCAATAGGTATCGGTGGTGCTTATCCGGAGATTCTGAACGCATATTGCAGCAAGGCGAAAGTGTCAGGAGAGGATGTTGAGCCGATGTACTGCATTCAGGCACGTTTTACCGACGCGATTGTGATACCTGAAGGTTCTTCCGACGCTAAAGTCTATACAAATATCGGAGGGGTGGTATATCCGTTTGGCGGTGAAGAGGCTTCCTACTACTTCTTCCCGATAGGTCAGCTTCGTTTTTGGCCGGAAGGTACCCTCTTTCCGCTCAATCCGTTCCCGGGCGATAAGGCATTTATTTCGCCGCTTAATGGAACTGACATAGTAAACGGCTCCACGGCACCGTTTATGGTAAGTTATCTTACCGAAATTTGGAGTACGTATGGAGGGTATGGCGTTCCGTATTTCTATAATCATTATCTGGGTTCCTTGGGAGAAGAGCGTAAATCTGATGCAGAGGGTCTTGTGACACGCCTTTATGCCGATAACGAATTAATCGGAGAAGGTCCGGATGCCCTGATGGACTGGTCGTTCTTTTATAGTCCCGAACAGAACGCAGTGATGAAGGTCGAATATGACAATACTAATTTCTGCGTAGGTCAGGTAACTGGCGGCAACAAGGCGGAAGTTGTTTTTGACCTCAACAATGAAGACCATTTTCCTCCTTCGGTTACTATGCTACAACTTCGTGACGCACAAGGCTGCCCGGCACAGATGTTTGCCAATAGTGCTGATGCATCAATCGTATTGTCGGCCGCTGATTTCGACAACATATTTGGAACGGCTAACTCATGGGGTGCAAAACCGTCGTGGAATGAATGTAGTGTACCCCATAAACTTGTAGTGGAAGTGTCACCATACTCTAAAAATGACTGGCAGACGATTGAGATGACAGAGGATGAGTCGATGTTCTATTCTCATGGTTTCGGCGCATTCTATAGCGGTTCCCTCGCCTCATTGAACAAAAAAGGATATAGCGGATGGTTTGACCTTCGCATAACCGTAGAAGACCAAGCGGGTAACTATCAGAAACAGACAGTGTCGGCAGCGTTCAATATTGCTGATTTGGCAAGTATTGACAAGATAAAGGGTGACGCACCGTTCACGATAAGCCGTACGGGAGACACGGTGACTATCGGTGGTGCCGATGTTTCTGTATGCAGTCTTTACGACATGAGCGGCCGACAGGTTATCGTCTCGGAATCAGGCATTGTGGATATGAACTGTCTTAACGATGGGGTATATATTTTAAATATCTCAGGACCCTCAGGTCACAAAACAATCAAAATGGTCAAATAGCCGATACAATAGATTACGTTTACATAACGGAGGATGTATCAGAACAAGAATTTTTGATACACCCTCCGTTTTCATTGTCCGTGTAACGGCTTGTTGCTATGAAAAATTTGCTAACTTTGTGGAAATTATTCGGATATCGATGAAATTCAGACTTATAATAGCCGCTTTTATTGCGGTGGTTGCCGCTGCTTGCGGCGATGACACCCAATTCCGCGTGACAGGCGAGGTGCAGGGCCTCGGTACGCGTACAATAAATATGTTTTATGTCGCCGATGGTGCTGTACATCAAGAGGGTCAGCCGGCAATCGACGGTAAATTTGACCTTCACGGAGTGTCGGGCGAATATACGATAGTCGAGCTTTTTACGGCACAGCGCGCCCTGATCGCCAGGATGATTGTAAAAAACGGGCAGACAATCAACTGTAAGCTTGACCTTGACAATCCATACGTGATTGAATTGAAGGGAAACAAGCCTGTTGAGCAATGGAGCGAATGGATACGTCAAAACGCCGGAGTGATTGAGATTGGCGATTCCCGGCAGGTCAACAATCTTGTAGCGGACTACGTGATTAATCACCGTGACGATATCCTGTCGTCGGCACTGATGCTTACCACTTACTATGCCCCTGACAATGAATCGCAAGCCGACTCGCTTTTCGCGCTTATCGCCCCGACGGCGCGTCCCGACAAGCTTGTGGACGATTACCGCCTTTTGCTTTCTTATAACAATTCGGCTCATCTTAACGCGAAGATGCGCCCCTTCTCACTTTATTCTTACGGAGATTCGACCGAGCATTATGCGCCGGGAAAGGCAAGCTATACACTGTTTTATTTTGCCAATCAGGAGCATCGGCGCGATACTATAGTCAGGGCGATTGATGCAATATATGACAATTATTCACGACGCAGGCTGAAGGTGCTGGATGTATCGTGTGCCGCCGATACGCTATCGTGGAAACGCGAGCGCCCCGACTCCTTGAAGTGGACACGTGTGTGGACTCCGGGGGGAGTGGCAAGCGCGACATTCGACCATCTAAATATACCGCGACTACCGTATTACATACTCGCCGACTCTTCTGGCAAGCAAGTGTATCGTGGCGGGTCGGTCACTGTCGCCATCGACAGCCTTCAGCAACGCCTCCGCTGACACTTCCGTCAAATCTTGGTAATATCGGGATTTATCGATTGGAGTTCTTCGATAAATTCATTTTTATTTTCGGGGGAAATAATCACAGGTGAATACTGACGGCGCAAATATATGGAGATTCTGTCCAAGGAAGCTGCCGGTGCTGACAAAATGGAATTAGTCTCTGTGATTTTTGTAATTTTCATGATGTCGACTTTTTCGTTGAGAAAAAATCCGCATTTAATCCTTAATGTAGTGTCTTCAATAATGTACCGTATGCTGAACATGCAATAGAAAATCAACGCAAATAAAAAGAAAATAGCAAGAATCGCCACCCAGGAAAAAGCAAAATAGATTACGGGCACTACCGGGAGTAACGCTATTAGACAAACAAGGCAAATTATTCCCCCTGACACTTTTGATTTATAAACTTTTGGCATTGTTCTCTTAGATTGAAATGAAAAACTGTCCTTCGAAGAGTATGCCTTCCCGTGGAGGCAACGCCGTGCGAACAAAGAAGTCCACATCCTTGCGCAATGCCGCGATTTTTCCATCCTGCTCCAGGAGTCGACGATCGAGCCGGTCGCTCATTTCAATCAATCTCTGGTTAACGGAATATCCGCGAAGAAGATAGTCTTTCAACACTTTATTCGCCCATTGACGAAATTGAGTGCCTCTAATCGATTTAACACGATATCCTACCGATATGATAACGTCAAGATTATAATAAGAGATTTTTCGTTTAACACTTCTCTTACCTTCTGTCTGAACTGTCAAGTAATCCTTGACAGTTGAGGCGATATCCAATTCACCTTTTTTGTAAATGTTTGAAATATGAAGGCTTATGTTTTGTTTCGTTGCTTGAAACAGCTCAGACATCTGAGCTTGTGTCAGCCATAGGGTTTCATCCTCGAGGCGCACCTCAAGTTTCATCGTTTCATCTGGCTGATAGAGTATTATTTCGTTGGTTCCCATACGCAAAAGTAAATAAAAAAGCGGGATTATCTGCATTGGAGATATGAAAAAGTAAATGCATGATTGATATCATGGTGGATTATGGCGGTGGATGGTAATCTTTTTTATGTCGGGATGTGTTTTGTCTTTAAATCATTTTAGTTATGTTGCATACTTTGTCCAATAGAATCAGGCATTTCTTTCACATCGTCTCCAATATCCGTCCGGTGGTGTGGATTGGGCTCTATGTGGCTCTTACGCCTGTGTTCGCGCTCATTTATATGTGGCTTCCCGACAGTCAGTTTCGTATTCCCGATGGCGCGGGTACAGATTTCGGGTCATGGCTTTACTACAGTATAGTGACTATCACCACTCTTGGCTTCGGCGACTATACACCGGCTCACGGATGGGCGCAGTTGGTGACCGCAGTCGAGGTTATGTGCGGATTGATATTGCTGGGATTTTTCCTGAATGCCGTTGGGTCGATGAAGTCTGAAATCGATGTGGAGTCGGAGATTGAAAAGCAACGCGCGGTACATTTTGCCGCCGAGCGGGAGAAACTGTTGAAACTCACTCCGTCGGTGCTTCATAATCTGAATGTATTCCTTGCCTACTGCTACGCCGTGACAACACCTGTGGCAAAGCGTGGTGACGGTGAGGCGCGCTACAATCCCGATTTCCGGTTCAGCGACATGACCGACCTTTTCAAGTCTTCGGGACTACCTTTTGACCGCAGTCGCAAACCGGCGGTGGAATGGCTGATGAAATCCGCCGCTCAGACAAGTCTTGTGCTTGACTCACTGCATCTTCGTGTAGACATAACGCTATGGGATGATATTGTCGATGACTGCTTTGCATTTGTAGCCAATTACCAGATGTTTTCTTCTGCCGACACTCTTTCGGAAACCCCGGATGCCGAAGCGCGCATAACCAAGGAGATAGCTGCAGTAAACGGTTCGCCCGAATTTAAGCCCGACAGTGAGATGTATCCTATCGGTGAGTTATACTATTTCATTAAGGACAACGCCGCGATTGCCGCTAAACTTGAGACGGCGCTTACCAAGATTGCGACTTTGCCACAGGGTTAGGGTAGATAACAAGCGCAGGGTAAATAAGCATGAGGAAAGTTGCGGTTTCAGATAACTTTGATTATATTCGCATTCAATTATAATCACATTTATCTGACCATTAATATCATGCGTTTACCTTTCTTGCTGGCTTTTGTTGCCGTGGTTGCTGTGGCTTCTGCAAAAAAACATGAAGTTATTCAGAGCGGTTATCCTATAACTCCTGTGCCGTTTACTTCCGTAAAGATAGAGGGCGGTTTCTGGGGTCAACGCCTTGATGCCAGCCGTGAAGTGACCATTCCTCTTGCGTTTGAAAAATGCGAGACGAGTGGCCGATATGAAAATTTTAAACGTGCGGCAGCGCCGAGCTGTGAATATCATGCCACGGGATTCCCGTTTGATGATACCGACGTGTACAAGACCATCGAGGGGGCGGCGTACAGGTTGAGTACGGCTCCCGACAAGCGTCTGGAAGCATATATCGACAGTGTGTTGGAGATTGTGGCAGCGGCACAGGAGAGTGACGGTTATCTCTTCACGGCGCGCACACAGAATCCTGCCAATCCTCATGATTGGGCGAAAGGCGACCGCTGGGATGAGGTTGAGGTGCTTTCCCACGAGTTTTATAATCTCGGACACATGATTGAGGGCGCTGTCGCCTACTATCAGGCGACCGGAAAGCGCAATTTTCTCGACATCGCCATAAGATACGCCGACTGCGTGTGCCGTAACATCGGTGACGGTCCGGGGCAGCGGCGGCTTATTCCCGGGCATCAGATTGCAGAGATGGCGCTTGTAAGGCTCTACACGGTCACCGGCGACAGGAAATATCTTGACCAGGCGAAATTCTTTCTTGAGGCGCGTGGCACTACTCACCGCCGCGACATCTACCTGCAGTCGCATATACCCGTGCTTGAGCAGAAGGAGGCGGTAGGTCATGCCGTCAGGGCTACATATATGTATGCCGGCATGGCGGATGTGGCAGCCATTACGGGCGACAGTGCCTACATCAAGGCTATCGACACCATCTGGGATAACATTGTGAATAAGAAGCTCTATATCACCGGAGGCATAGGGGCGCGTCACGCCGGGGAGGCTTTCGGCGAGAATTACGAACTGCCTAATGCGACAGCCTATAATGAGACCTGCGCCGCAATCGGCAACGTGTATGTCAACTACCGCTTGTTTCTGCTTCACGGCGATGCCCGCTATTTTGATGTGTTGGAGCGTACGCTTTACAACGGGCTTATCTCCGGTGTGTCGCTTGACGGAGGGTCGTTTTTCTATCCTAACCCGCTGTCATCAACAGGCAATTACTCGCGTCAGGCATGGTTCGGCTGTGCCTGCTGTCCGAGCAATATAAGCCGTTTTATTCCCTCGTTGCCGGGATATGTCTACGCCGTGCGTGACCGCGACCTTTTTGTCAACCTGTTTATGGACAATACCGCCGATATTTCCGTTGCCGGAATCCCCGTGAGCATCAGGCAGACAACGACATATCCTCTTGACGGTGACATAGAGATGACGATAGCCAAAGGCGGAGGACAATTCGCCATGAATATACGCATTCCCGGATGGGTAAGAAATTCCGTTGTCCCGGGCGACCTGTATTCCTACAATGACGGACTTGCCCCGGCTTGGTCGGTAAAGGTCAATGGTAATGAAGTCGGCGGCGAGTTGCGCAACGGCTATCTTGTCATCGACCGCAAGTGGAAGAAGGGCGATGCGGTGACTGTACATTTCGACATGCCTGTCCGCACAGTGAAAGCCCATGATTCTGTCGCTGACGACCGCGGACGTGTTGCCGTGGAGCGCGGACCGCTTGTGTACTGTGCCGAGTGGCCCGACAACGACTTCAGTGTACACACTGTGCTGCTGCCATTGATGCCGGAATTCAATGTCGTTTCGCGTCCCGGACTGCTTGGAGGAGTGAATCAGGTGACGCTCCCGGTGCAGTCTCTCGCTTATGATGACAAAGGATGTCTTGTGACTGCCGACAAGACGCTGACAATGATACCTTATTATGCATGGGCTCACCGTGGAGAGGGCGATATGACGGTATGGCTTCCGGCACAACTGTCGGCGGCATCTGCAATACCTCCGAAGCCTGCGCAGATTCTACCTGCAAGTGCAAAATTAGGCAATAAATTTGAAGAACTCGGCGACGGGGGTTGAAAAACCAAGCTTCAACCTCGGTCGTCTGTTTATTTTAATGATAATCTCCTTGAGCATTTCGTCAGATATAGAATCAAAGTCCGTTCCTTTTGGGATGTATTGCCTTATTAATTTGTTGTGGTATTCGATACAACCCTTTTCCCAGGAAGAATAAGGATGCGCAAAAAATATTTTGGTTCTCAGTCGCTTGGCTATGAGCAGATGCTCGGCAAACTCACTGCCGTTATCGGTGGTTATCGACCTGATTTTGCCTATATAAGGCAGCAGCATGAGAATGACTGTCTGCGCCAGAGCCTTGGCATTCTTTCCCTGTGGCAGTTTACGTGCCAGCGTAAAGTTGGTATTCCTTTCGACCAATGTCACGATTGCTCCCTTGCCATCCTTTCCGACAATTGTGTCCATCTCGAAATCACCCGGTGTGGAGCCATCCCATTCAGCCGGACGGTCATCGATCATAGTGCGGTCCTGTACTG
>QAMW01000026.1:38237-156677 GCA_003150235.1 Bacteroidales bacterium | reverse complement strand
TTAGAAGAAGTGCTTATCGCCCGCAACAACGACACCGGGCAGGTAGGCGCGGTGACCGGACTCAACGAGGACGGCACACCAAAGATGACCGATGTAAAGTCGGCGAAACTCTCTGACCTCGTGAAATTCTCCAAAGGACAGAACCCGCTGGAGGCGTTTCTCTCCAACTTCGTCCGCCAGTGCAAGAACCCCACGACCTTCGGATTCTTCCGAGTACCCGCCGACCGCTACGATACGGTAGGCACCGTAATCGGGGACTTTGCAAAAGACCCCGTGGCAAACGCCGATATGCTGAAGAACAACAAGGTGGAACTACCGCAGGCTACGCAGGACAACAGGCAGGAGGCGGCGCAGACGACCGAACAGCCCAAGCAGTCGCCGGCAGGCTCCCCTCAGGAGGAACAGCACGCACAATCCAACGCACAGGCATCCGCAAAGGAGTCCAGACACTCCGCCATCGACGAGAGCAAAATCGATTGGGCGAACCTCAAGGAGAAATGGGGCATCGACCGCGACGAGCTGGAAAAATCGGGAGACCTCCGCGAGATGCTCTATAACCGCAAGTCAAGGGTCGTCACCGTCACCCCGACATTCGCCGGAGAGAAATTCCCCATAGACGCGCGACTGTCATTCCGAACCGATGCGGACGGCAATGTCAAGGTGGTGCCACACTTCATCCACCGTGAGCCTAAACTCGACCAGAAATTTGAGGGCTACGAGTTCAGCAAGGAGGACAAGGCGGCTCTCCGCGAGACCGGCAATCTCGGCAAGGTAGTGGAACTGACCGACAAGAACGGCGAGAAAGTGCCTTCATACGTCAGCATCGACCGCTACACCAACGAGATAGTCTCCGTCCCGGTCAAGGATGTGTTTGTCCGCGACACCGTGGGCCAGACCAAACTGACCGTAGCCGAGGTCATGCAGCTCAAAGAAGGGAAGGCACTTCCTCCGAAAGAGATAACCGACAAGAACGGCAAGACATACAACGTGGTGCTTCAGGTGTCGGCAGACCGCAAGGGTGTGGAGTTCGTACCCGGCGCGGCTAGAAAGCAGGAACAGGCGCAGTCGCAGACACAGACGCAGAGCGGCACCACGAATCAGCAGCAGTCGTCGTGGCTCACGAAGGACGGCAAGATAAAGCCCCTTTCCAAATGGGCGAAAGTCCCCCTGACCGAACAGCAGCAGAAAGACTACGCCGAGGGGCGCGTGGCGGAACTTACCAACCGCCTCGACGACAAGGGACAGCCATGCACGGTGTATCTCTGGTTCAACCCGGAGAAACAGCGTCCCAACACATCGCTCAACGACCCCCGCGTGAAGGTAGCCGAGGAATCCAAGACCCAGAAGGCCGTCAACAACGACGGACTTACCAACGAGGCGACAAAGCACGTTGCAGAGCCTCTCCAGAAATATCAGACGGCTCCCAAGAACGAGGACCAGATGCGCCAGCAGCGCAAACCCAAAGGCCCGAAGATGTAATCTTCAAAAAGCAGGGATAATACCCTAAAACCGAAACGGCATCCCGGAGAGTCCGGAATCTCCGGTGCATTTCAAAAAACCACTAATCCAGAAATATCCACCCCAATAAAAAAAGCAAAAATGAAACAGAAAAATCTCATAACCGTCGTGACAGACCATCAGATCACAGCGGACACAATCGCCAGAGCAATCGGCGCGAATGAAAAACACGAGGGTTACTACCTCGGCAACGGCTATGCCGTGACATGGACAAACGGACAGCTCGTGGAGGCAGCCTTCTCACCGCAGGAAAGCTTCGTACTCTCGACCACTATGGAGAGCCGCCTCGCCTACGCCCATAACTTCAAGTTCGCCATGCGCAACTACGATGAGCTTGTCGGCTACAAGAAATCAGCCGAGGACAACCGACAGCTCGACACAATCAAGGCACTGTGGAAGATGAGCCTGACGGTCGTGAACGCCATGCGCCCCGACATTACGGGAGACCTCGACTTCCTGAGCCTCTACTACTTCATCGGCTGCCCCGTGGATACGCGCCGCGCATGGCTCCCCGTGCTGACAAGGAAAGCCATCGTCCATGCCGTGAACCACGGGCCTCAGAACCGCAAGGAATACGAGAAATGGCTGGAGGAATCCATCTACAACGCCATCGTACAGTGCGCCGAGGAAAACGCAGAGCTGAAAGGGTCGCCCACAGTAGAGGAAATATCCGTCGCTGACGCCGCCAAAGACGCGGAATGTGCCGGCGTACCCGCCCCGGCTCCCGGAGAACAGCGTGAGGGAGACAACTATATCGGAGTGATTACCGATCGCTGTCCCCTGTTCAACCTCCCGGCCCTGATGATTCAGGCTGCCTGTGAACTGGACTACACCCACGAAAAGACAATACTGACCGCATACCGACTGTATGCCAAGAAACTCATATCCTATCCCGCCGTGTTGCAGAACACCGTCCCCGGCGGAGTATGGAAAGCGATGCTCCGCAATATGGAGATGCTGCGCTACAACAGCAGGTGGGGCCGCTCGGTGGGCGAAGGCAAGCCCTCCAAGTGCCACAACTTCCGCAACGGCGAAAGCGTGTATAACGGCTTCGGCATCGTAACCACCGGACTGCACCCCACGGATCTCAGCCGCGATGAGGAAAAGCTATACAACCTCATAGTCAAGCGCGTCATCGACGCCTTCGCCCCCGACACCTGCGGCAAGGGGAGCAAGTCCAAAAGCGGCAAGAAGAACCACCGCCGCAAGAATAGAAAGAACAAAGGGAACAAGGCAAAATCGGTTAAAACTGCCTAAACCCTCTTGAAACCAGTACCTAAAACTCATAATAATCCCTCCCGTGTCAGGATAATTTATTATCTTTGCCATTGATTCTGCGTCATTATGTTTTTTGTTTCATTTTTGACGCGGATTAGTGGTTGGACATCGGGAGGGATACCCGGTGTCCTTTTTCTTTGTGCCGTAATAAAACGGCCCGGAGAAGGACTCCGGCAACCACTATATCCGCATCCCCCGATGAAACATAACATAGAATTGCCGGAGGCAGACTTTTTCCAAGTCTATCTCCGAGGTCATCTCATTGACCATCATTTTCCCCAGAGAGACAATAAGAATTTCATAGAAACCCGCTCGGACGACGCATACGACACATTCGTGTCGGCGCGTCTGGAAGGCAAGCCCGTCCCGATTGCCCGTGAGCTGGCAATGCGCACCCTCCTTGCCGGGCTGTATGTGTCGCGCTACGACATTATATATAATGTGGTGGAGGAAAACCTCTGGCTGCGTCTGCCGCCGGAGTATATGCCTGACTTCGCCGTGCATCTGCTCGGACAGAAACCTATCAGCGACATACTCGACCGATACGAGGTCAACGGCGACTTCCTCGACAGGGAGACACATCAGCCGATGCTGACAGAACTGCTCGGAACAATCACCGAAATACTGGACGGCTATGGCTTATAACCGCCTCCGTACCATGCGCGGCAACATCGAGGCGATAAGGCTCGTCCTGCGTCTCGGTGTGGCCGGACGCACTGCACAAAACGCCGAAGAACGCGATACACTGCGGAAATATGCCGGTTTTGGCGGACTGAAATGTATCCTCAATGAAGCCAATGATTTAGAGGATGTCGCCAAATGGAATAAAACGGATATTGAATTATTCGCCCCGACCGTTGAACTGCGCCGCCTTATCCATGACTATTCTAAGGACGACAAGGAGTTCGCCCGGTATATGGATTCACTGAAAGCCTCCGTTCTGACGGCTTTCTATACACCTGCGCCTGTCATCGACGCCATATCCGGCTCTCTGAAACAGGCGGGTATAGAGGTACGGAGTTTTCTTGAACCGTCAGCCGGTCAGGGTGCGTTTATAGATTCATTGCTGCGCAACGACATATATCCCGGTGCGGAGGTGCTTGCATACGAAAAGGATCTGCTCACCGGCAAAATACTGTCAGCCCTGCACCCCTCAATACTGACACGCATAGAAGGGTTTGAGAAGATAGAGCGCGACTTCGACGGCTATTTCGATGTGGCAGCCTCAAATATCCCCTTCGGCAATTTTGCCGTTCCTGACCCGGCGTATGCCGTCAGCAAGGATATTCCTTACCGTCAGGCATCGAAGGCGATACACAACTATTTCTTTCTCAAAGCCCTTGATTCTGTGCGCGAGGGAGGACTGGTAGCCTTTATCGCGTCGCAGGGTGTCATGAACGCCGCATCCCCGTTTGTCAGACTGGAGATGATGAAGCGTGCCGACCTCGTGGCGGCGTTGCGTCTGCCGAACAACACGTTCAGCGAGAACGCCGGAACCGATGCAGGGTCTGACCTTATCATTCTCCAGAAGCATAGCGACAAGAAGAATCTTTCCTTTGACGAGGAACTTTTCACGCAGTCCGTTATCGACAACGCCACGAAGGTACCCGGCAACAAGTTCTTTGAGACATTTCCCGACAACGTAATATGTACTGACGCAAAAATGGGTACCGACCAGTACGGCAAACCGGCGATTGTCTATACCCATAAAGAAGGAGTTGACGGTATCGCCCGTGATATAGGCACGGCTCTCCAATTATCATTCCGGTTGCGCCTCGACATAGACCGCTACAACGGCTATGCCCCCAAACTGACACCTCCCACCTCTCCGACAGTCAGACAGGAGACCGCCGAGAAGAAAAACGAGGCTGTCAAGAGAACTGCCGTTACAAAGGTGGCACCGCTGTTGGAACAGTACCGCGAGATGAAAAAGAAACATCCCGACGCCATACTGTTGTTCCGTGTCGGAGATTTCTATGAGATATTCGGAGAGGACGCAGTAAAAGCGTCCGAGATACTCGGCATCACCCTTACGCGCCGCCTTAACGGGCCTACCCGCAGTATCGAGCTTGCCGGATTCCCGCATCATGCCCTCGACACCTATCTGCCCAAGCTCGTAAGAGCCGGACAGCGTGTGGCGATATGTGAGCAGTTGGAAGATCCGAAACATAAGGTCGTGGAGGAAATCACTCCTAATAATAAAGGAGTGGAGCCTCCGGTTGAAACAAAGATTGAACAGAAACCGGCACCGGCACCGGCACCTCAGACGGCTCAACCGTCAGCCTCTGAACCGTCTGCAACTGCACCCGCAGATAAACCGCAGGAAATAGAGACCGACGGCGCACCCGATTACAGCGGCAATTATGATCCACGGCTTTTTGCCTATAATCTTTTCGGAGAACTGGAGCCGATCGGCAAACCACAACGCAGACATAAAACTGAACCGAAAAATGACAAGAGCGAGACCAAGCCTGTCAGCCGACCAAAGAAGGATGCGCCCCTGCCGCCCAAAGCCAAATTCCGTCAGCTCACCGACAAGGAACTGGAATTTTACGGCTCCCTGAACTGGGATGACAATCCGCCTATCAACGGATTCTACGAGGCTATGATGTCTATCGCCCACCGCCAGCTGGAGGAAAGGGCGAGAATGGAGGCGGAAGCCATGTCCGCCGAGGCTGCAAGAGCGGCGGGCATCGCCCCCGGCGAGACATACATCGAAAAGACCGAGGGGGATTTCATACCCGGAGGCCGCAACCGTCCGCTGAAAGTCACTGCCATACCGATAGAGGGTGCGGGACAGGATATGTCGCCGAGAAAATTCTCGGAGGATATACGGTCTTTTCACAAGAACGGCTCTATGGTGGTGGACAACGGTCAGGTCGGATTTCTCTCCGATGTGAGGAAGAACACCGCGACATTCACCCCCATGCGCATAAAGCCGGAACAGGCACAACGCGCCATGCTGTATATCACCCTGTCGGAGACATACCAGCAGCTTTATGACTACGAGGCGACGACACTGGAACCGTCGGAACATCTGCGCGAACACCTAAACCAGTATTACGATGAGTTCGTGGAGCGTTACGGGCATCTCAACGAGAAAGCCAACGCCAAGCTGATTATGATGGACGCCAACGGCATGGATTCCCTTGCTCTGGAGCGTGCCGAGGCGGGGCTGTTTGTCAAGGCCGACATCTTCGACCATCCAGTTGCCTTCAATATCCACGAGGTGACTTCGGTCGATACCCCGATGGAGGCGTTGGCAGCGTCGCTCAACAAGTACGGAGATGTGAGGCTCGGATATATGTCATCACTTGTGGATATGGATGAGAACCGCCTCGCCGAAGAACTGAAGGGACATATCTACTTCAATCCTCTTGTGTCGGAATATGAGACCTCCGACCGATTCGTCGCCGGAAACGTGGTGAAGAAAGCGGAGATGATTGAACAATGGATAAAAGACCACGACGCCCATGACAGCCGGATTGACGAAAGCCTTTCGGCGTTGAAGGAGGCGATACCCCGAAGAATCACTTTCGAGGAACTTGACTTCAATTTCGGGGAGAGGTGGATACCCACAGGCATCTACTCCGCATACATGACACACTTTTATGATACTGATGTGAAAGTCGTGTATTCTCCCATGCTTGATGAATATTCGGTAACCAACTCCGGTGGCAATATGAAGATATGGGAGGAATATTGTGTGCGCGGTCAATACCGTTCATACGACGGCATGAGCCTGTTGAAACACGCCCTGCACAACACCGTGCCGGAGATAAAGAAGTGCATCGGCCAGGACGACCACGGCAACGACATCAAGGTGCCGGATTCCGAGGCGATACAGCTCGCCAATTCCAAGATTGAAGAAATCCGCGACGGCTTTGCCGAATGGCTGGAGGCGCAAAGTCCGGAGTTCAAGGAGAGGCTTGTTGACCTTTATAACCGCAAGTTCAACTGTTTTGTCAGACCGAGGTATGACGGATCACACCAGACTTTCCCCGGCCTCAACCTGAAGATGCTGGCTGACCGTTACGGCATACATTCGATATATGCCTCGCAGAAGGACTGCGTATGGATGCTGAAACAGAACGGAGGCGGAATAGCCGACCATCAGGTAGGCACGGGCAAGACACTGATAATGTGCATCGCCGCGCACGAGATGAAGCGTCTGGGTATGGTGCATAAGCCGATGATTATCGGGCTGAAAGCCAATGTCGCCGACATAGCCATGACCTATCAGACGGCCTATCCCGACGCCCGCATCCTGTATGCCGATGAAAAGAGCTACACGGCGCAGAACCGTGTCCGTTTCTTCAACAATATCCGCAACAACGACTATGACTGCATAATAATGTCGCACGACCAGTTCGGCAAGATACCGCAGTCGCCGGAGTTGCAGCAGGAGATACTGGAGGCGGAGCTGAACACCGTCGAGGAAAACCTTGATGTGGTCCGGCAGCAGGGAAAGGATGTGTCGCGCGGTATGCTCAGGGGGCTGGAGACCCGTAAGAAGAACCTTGAGGCGAAGTTAGAGACGGTGCGCTATCAGATAGACCACCGCACTGACGATGTGATTGACTTCCGTCAGATGGGCATAGACCACATTTTCGTGGACGAATCGCACCAGTTCAAGAACCTTATGTTCAACACCCGCCACAACCGTGTCGCTGGTCTGGGCAACTCCGACGGCAGCCAACGCGCCCTCAACCTCCTTTTCGCCATACGCACCATTCAGGAGCGCAACGGCAGGGATTTGGGAGCCACTTTCCTCAGCGGCACCACAATCAGCAACTCGTTGACAGAGTTGTATCTGCTGTTCAAGTACCTACGCCCAAAAGAACTTGAAAGGCAGGACATACGCTGTTTCGACGCTTGGGCGGCAATCTTTGCGAAGAAAACCACCGATTTTGAGTTCAATGTTACCAATAATATTGTGGCAAAGGACAGATTCAGGTACTTTATCAAGGTGCCGGAACTGGCGGCGTTTTACAATGAGATCACGGACTACCGCACGGCGGAGGATGTGGGTGTTGACCGTCCTGAAAAACGGGAGATACTCCACAATATACCGCCAACGCCGCAGCAGGAGGAGTTCATTCAGAAACTGATGGAGTTTGCCAAGACCGGGGACGCCACTTTGCTGGGGCGCGTCGCGTTGTCGGATAAGGAGCGAAAGGGGAAAATGCTCATCGCCACTGACTATGCCCGCAAGATGGCTCTTGATATGCGTATGATTGACCCTTCCTATGAGGATCACCCGGACAACAAAGCCTCGCATTGCGCCCGTATGATTGCCGAGTATTACCGTAAGTTTGACGCTCAGAAAGGCACGCAGTTTGTTTTCAGCGATTTGGGAACATATAAGCCCGGCGAGTGGTCGGTTTACAGTGAGATCAAGCGTAAACTTGTCGAGGATTACGGCATCCCGGCGCATGAAATCCGGTTTATACAGGAATGCAAGACCGAGAAATCACGGAAAGCCGTCATAGAGGCTATGAACGAGGGAACCGTGAGGGTGCTGTTTGGCTCGACATCCATGCTGGGGACAGGCGTAAATGCCCAGAAAAGAGCGGTTTGCGTCCATGAACTCGACACGCCGTGGCGTCCCAGCGACTTGGAGCAGCGCGAGGGCCGTGCCATACGCAAGGGCAACGAGGTCGCAAAGCTCTACAACGACAACAAGGTCGATGTGATAATCTATGCCGTAGAAAGGTCGCTGGATTCATATAAATTCAATCTTCTCCACTGCAAGCAGACATTCATATCGCAGTTGAAACGTGGCGCACTTGGGGCGAGAACGATTGATGAAGGCTCTATGGATGAGAACACCGGCATGAACTTCTCGGAGTATATGGCTATTCTCAGTGGCAATACCGACCTGTTGGAAAAAGCGAAACTTGAAAAGCGCATCGCCGCGCTGGAGAGTGAGCGTAAGGCACACGGCAAGGGAAAGGCTGACAGCGAGTATAAGTTGCGCTCTCTGAACGACGACATCGGAAAGAACGAGATTACCATGCGGAAAATGCAGTCGGATCTGGACAAATATCAGGCAGCCTTAAAGCGGGATGATGAAGGCAATCCGTTACCCGGTCTGACCCTTGACGGTTGCAGGTTCACTGATATTCAGAACATGGGTATCCATCTGCAAGGTCTGGCACAGCGTACCAATACCCACGGCGAGTATGTCCGGGTCGGTGATGTCTATGGCTTCCCGATAAGCATTATCTCCGAGAAAACCTTGACTGACGGTATCGAGGCTATACAGAACCGATTTGTTGTGGAGGGCGAGTACAAGTATAAATACAACAACGGCTTTATCGCCATGAGCGACACAAAAACCGCTTGCATGAACTTTGTCAACGCTCTGGAGCGTCTCCCCGAAATCATACGTCAATACGAGGAACGCACCGAGAAAATGCGGAAGGATGTGCCGTTGCTCGAAGCCATCATCGCAAAACCGTGGGGCAAGGAGGATGAGCTGAAAGCGTTGAAATCCGAGCTTGCCGTCCTCGACCGCAAGATTACTGCCGAACTTGCTCCAAAACATGATGAAAAGGATGGCGAGGAAGTCAAGCGAGAAGAAATGACACAGCACGTTAACCGTGCTGATGTTGAACAACAATCAATCGACTCCAAAGATTCACTGGTAGCGGAACCAGAATTTCGTTATCAATCTACTCCACCATATATTCGTCCGGCATATCGCCCACCCGGACTTTAATTCAAAGCAGGCAACCTTGACTCAATATCGGGGCTGCCTGCTTGATTATTTAATATATCGTTGTTTTAGAATGGGAACCGACATAAGACAATCATTGTGACAATCCCAGTTCTGCGCGTTTGGATTTTGACAGACTTGCTACAATTAAATCGTATGCCTGTTTTACAAGGATTTTAATTTCCTCTGCAGGAACATCGGAATCAAGCAGTACGGTAATCCAATGTGTCTTGTTCATGTGCCATGCCGGTTGCACTCCCTGATATTTGTCCTGTAGTTCTGTTACTGACTCCACCGGACATTTCAGGTTGCAGGCCTTTTTATCCATATCAAGCAGACAAAACCATTTGTCCGCAACTGTGAATGTCACCAGATTCTGATATTGAGGTTCAGTCCAAGGCGAATTCTCCTTTGCGCAAGGAAATGAAAGACATAAATTTCTAAAATCTTCAAGATTCATAAAATTTGTTTTTGATACGAAGGACTAACAATCTTTAGCCCCTTTGAGTTTACAAGCCAAAGGACTACCGATGATAATTCGGGCCTTGTGTTGACACAAGGAAGATTGGGTTACGCCTGCATCCGTCGGTATTCAAGAGGCGTACACCCCACGTTTTTCTTGAAAGTGCGGCTGAAATGTTGGGAGTATTGGAAACCTAACTCGTATGCAATCTGACTGATTGTCAGTTGAGTATTCAATACCCATTCTTTTGATATACGGATAAGTTTGTTCTGGATATATTCCTGTGCTGTCATGCCTGTTTCCCTTTTCACAAGGTCGCCGAAATAATTTGGCGAAAGGCAGACCTTGTCTGCGAAATACCGGACTTGAGGCAATCCGCTTCTGCGCAGATTCTCGTCCTTGAAGTATTCATCCAATAGTTTCTCAAATTTTACAATGACATCATGATTCACTTCAGAGCGGGTGATGAACTGACGGTCGTAAAAACGCATACAGTAGTCAAGGAACAGCTCGATATTGGTAGCTATCAACCGTTTGCTGTGTTTGTCGATAGCGTGTTCCATTTCATAGCCTATCTTGTCGATGCAGTCAACCAATATTCTGCGCTCACGTTCCGAGACATGCAGAGCCTCGTTTGACTCGTATGAAAAGAACGAATAACGGTCTATCTCTCTGCCGAGCGGAGTGCCATGTAAAAGATCGGAGTGGAACAGGACTCCAAGACCGGATGGCTTTGAGCCTCTCTCCAGATCCACATTGGCGATTTGTCCGGGAGCAAAAGCGATAACACTTCCTTCCTGATAGTCGTAATTCTGACGGCCATAACGTATCTCGCCGCATTTTGCATCTTTCAGGTATATGCAATATACTCCGTAATTAAAGCGGAAATGATCGGGCCAGACGGGAGCCTTGGATAAGTCCACAACCGCGACAAGCGGATGCAGGGTTTCCAGTCCGAAAAGTTTGTTGTATTGGTCAATAGTATCAACCTTTATCACTTCTTCCATGACGGTTCTGTTTTTTGAGTGCAAAGATAACCAAAATCGAGCAACGGAGAGACAGTACGGAGGGATAATCAGTAATAAAATCACAAAATCAAGTAAGATATGCACAAAATCACAGCGTTTCTTACAGCCTTGTCAATAAGGGTATTATACCTTGTGTTCATAATCCGTAAGATGGTTACTCTTATCCGTAATAGGGATACAGTCCGGCTCAATAGAAGATGCTAATTTTGCATCGTGAAAACAATTCTAAAATTTACAGACATGAAAAAACTGATAATCACCCTGGCCATTGCGCTTTCGGCAATCGCCATCAATGCAAAGACATTGATTGTGTATTATAGCTTCACAAACAATGTCCGTACAATCGCCACGGAACTCCAGTCGCAGACCGGCGCCGATATGGTGGAGGTAGAGCCTGCGGAAGAAGGGCTGGATTACGCAGCCAACAACTACGCCATCGGCAGCGCGCTTATCTCGGCAATCCGTGAAAATCCCGATGACGCGGCTTCATATCCTGAGATAAAGCCTGTGAATGTAAATCTCAGCGAATACGATATGGTCATTGTAGCCGCTCCGCTGTGGTGGAGCAATATGGCCGCCCCGATGCAGACATTCCTATTCCACAACGGAGCGCAGATGCAGGGGAAGAAAATCGGTCTCATCGTTTCAAGCGCGAGCAGTGGTATAAGCGGTGTCGAAGCAGACGCGCACCGTCTGATTCCTGACGGAGATTTTGTAAGTCCAAGCCTGTGGATTCGTTCGTCCCAGACATCAAACTGCAGCTCAATAATCTCATCGTGGCTTGCACAGATTGACTACAATAATCTGAGCGGCATCGAATCGGTGGTATCGGACGCAGATGTAAGCATCAGCTATGTAGCCGGCGGAATTATTGTCAACGGAGATGTCGATTCACTCTCGCTGTTCAATCTGTCGGGAGTAAAGGTATTTGAGACTTCCGACAATACAATCCCCACATCCTCACTGTCTTCCGGCTTATATCTGGCGCAGATAAATTCCGGAAAACAGAGTGTCGCTAAGAAAATAATGATAAACCGTTAATCCGAAACTCGGAATAAAATACCAATACCGATGAAGATATTTCAAGTATTCGTAACCATGACGGCCATTTTCTTGTCGTCCGGTTACATCAACGCTCAGAATATGGAAACAAAAGTACCGGAAACCAGCGCATTTCCCACAGGAAAACCGAATGTGGCATACGAACAATATTTCAGCGGCCGCTCATGGCTGGCTCCGCTGACCTCCATGAAGGAACTGAATGTACCTGTATCGAACGTGACATTCGAGCCGGGATGCCGCAACAACTGGCACAGCCATACCGGAGGACAGCTGCTTGTCTGTGTCGGTGGCGAAGGCTACTATCAGGAAAAAGGCAAACCGGCGCGTCGGCTTAAAGCCGGCGATGTGGTCGAAATAGCACCGGATGTGGTGCATTGGCACGGAGCTGCACCTGACAGCTGGTTCTCTCATCTGGCTGTCGAATGCAATCCGCAGACCAACAAGAATACATGGCTCAGCCCTGTAACGGACGAGGAATATGCCGAAGCTGTTAAGCATCAGAATCAATAAATATCAGAAAACAGGTATCAGCATCCATTTCAAATGCATATAAAAATGAAAGCAAGAACTTTTTTCTCCGCATCCATATCAGCTGTCTTAATGTTGTTGGCAGCGTTCTCAGCAAACGCGCAGACACAGGCGACAAAGGCAACTGTGTATTTTACCAGTGAGATCACACCTGAAAGTCTTGTCAAGATATACAAGGCTCTTGGCAAAGAGGCTACCGGCAAAGTCGCGGTAAAAATCAGCACCGGGGAATCGGCCCAGAGCAATCACCTCCGTCCTGAACTGATAGGTTCCTTGGTTCACGAAGTAAACGGGACTATTGTAGAGTGCAACACCGCATACGGGGGCAACCGTTCAAACACAGCGGCCCATCGCCGTGCGATAGAACAACGCGGCTATGGCGACATCGCTGAAGTTGATATAATGGATGCAGACGGATATATCGACCTGCCTGTAACGGATACAAAATACCTCCAATATAATCGTGTCGGAAGTCATCTGTCCAATTACGATTTCCTTATAAATCTCGCCCATTTCAAGGGTCATGCAATGGGCGGATTCGGAGGTGTGCTTAAAAACCAAAGCATCGGCATCGCTACTCCGGAAGGAAAAACGCTCATACATACCGCAGGAAGGTATGATGATCCGAGATATGTATTTCAAAATCCGTCAGGGCAGGACGCTTTTCTGGAGTCAATGGCAGCTGCGGCACAGTCCGTTCACGATTACTTCAAAGGTAATACGATTTATATCAATGTCATGAACAATCTTTCTGTCGATTGCGATTGTGACGGTCATCCGTCGGCACCGCAAATGAAAGATATAGGGATTCTGGCATCTCTTGATCCGGTGGCATTGGACAAGGCTTGTCTGGATTTGATATTCAATCATCAGTCAACTACCGGCGACAACAGCGCACCATTAGTGCAGCGGATAAACGGACGGCACGGAGCGCACATCGTTGACTATGCCGCTGAAATCGGATTAGGCTCATTGTCATACGAATTGGTTGACATCACTGACTCATCCGCAGTTGAGTCGATTTCTGTAAACGGCGTTCAAAAATACAATGTATATGGTATTGATGGAGTGAGAATATTATCTAACGCTGACAATATTGATTCATTGACACCGGGCATATATATTATCAACGGAGTCAAAACACAAATAAAATAATCAAGAAATCATGAAGAAGAATATAGGTTCGGTATTAGCTCTTTACCCCACACCGACAGTCGTTGTGGGAACAATGATAGAGGACAAACCGACATGGCTGTTGGCCGGTCATGTAGGCATAATAGGTCATGACCGAATTATGGTGAGTCTGTTCAATAAGCACCATACAAATCAAGGCATCATAAATACCGGGCATCTGTCCGTGAACATCGTGGACGAAGCCCTGCTTCCCCGTGCGGACTATGTCGGGATTACAAGCGGCGCGAAAACAGACAAGTCGCAGGTTTTCGCATGGCATCCCGGAGAAGCCGGCACACCCGTAATCGAGGACAGCCCGCTGGTCATGGAATGTGAAGTGACGGACAATTACAAAACTGAGACATTCGACAACTTCATCTGTAAAATCGCCAACACATACATAGAGGAGGAAATGCTCAACGTAGATGGCAAAGTGGACTATAACAAGCTGAAGCCCGTCCTCTTTGAGATGCCTACCTATTCCTACCTGCGTACCGGTGAGATGATAGGCAAATGCACTACGCTCGGCAAGAAATTCCGGGAGGAGAACATGTAATACAAATCGTACAACCTGATTAAAACAGAAAATATCATGCCTTCAATAACAATGGAACTGGTCAAGATGAGCAAGGAGAAGAAAGCTCAGCTGGTCAAGGAAGTAACCGAATCGACAGCACGCATCACCGGGCTGCCCGAACATGTCATCTTCGTCTTCATCAAGGAGAACGATCCGGAGAACGTTGGTGTAGGAGGTGTCCTCCTGCCGGATATGAACAAATGACGACGCACAGAATATGGATACATTGAAAGTATTGCTGGTAAACGGAAGCCCCCACAAGGACGGGTGTGTTCACACCGCCTTGTCGGAAATCGCCGGCACGCTGAAAGCCGAAGGCGTCGAATCCACCATATTCTGGGTAGGGAACCAACCCGTGGCCGGATGTATCGGTTGCGGGGCGTGCGTGGGAAAGCGCAGTTGCTTCCGGGACGACAAAGTCAACGAGTTTGTGAAGATAATGGACGAATACGACGGCTTCGTGTTCGGCACCCCCGTCCACTATGCGGCGGCAAGCGGTGCGATGACCTCGTTCCTCGACCGGGTGTTCATGATTGACGAGTACAACGGCGACCACTTTGCGGGAAAGCCTGCCGCTGCCGTTGCCACCTGCCGCCGCAGCGGTGCCACGGCTGCACTCGACCAGATGAACAAGTACATGGCAGACTGCAACATGCCCATCGTACCGTCGCAATACTGGAACGTGGTACACGGGAATACACCGGATGAAATACGCCGTGACATAGAGGGGCTGCAAACCATGCGCACCCTCGCAAAAAACATGGCGTGGCTATTGAAGTGCATAGCAACGGGGCGTGAACACGGCATCGAGTTCCCGGCACACGAACAGCATACGATGACAAACTTCATACGTTAAAAATCAGATTCAATTATAGTCAAAAAAATAAATAAGGAGAAACAGATATGAAAAATCAACCGTCAATAGCATTAGGAACATGGTCATGGGGCGCAGGATTCGCCGGCGGCGACCAGGTATTCGGAAACAACCTTGGAGTGAATGAGCTGAAGCCCGTATTCGATGCGGCAATGGCCGGAGGGCTGAACCTGTGGGATTCTGCCGTGGTGTATGGCATGGGTGCTTCGGAAAGCGTACTCGCCGCGTTCACCAAAGAGTGCGACCGTGAGGACGTACTCATCTCCACGAAGTTCACGCCCCAGATTGCCGGGGATTCCGCCAATCCCGTAGAGGATATGCTTGACAGCAGCCTCGAACGCTTCGGCACGGATTATATCGACATCTACTGGATTCACAATCCTGCTGATGTGGAGAAATGGACCCCGTTCCTTGCCGGTCTCGTGAAAAGCGGCAAGGTAAGGCGTGTGGGTGTCTCCAACCATAACCTCGCACAGATCAAGCGTGCGGAAGAGATACTTTCCAAAGAAGGAGTGCATATTTCCGCCGTGCAGAACCATTTCAGCCTCCTTTACCGTTCGTCGGAGAAAGCGGGCATTCTTGACTACTGCAAGGAGAACGGCATAGACTTCTGGGCATACATGGTGCTGGAACAGGGTGCGTTAAGCGGAAAATATGACACCACCCACCCGCTGCCTGCCGGAAGCCAGCGCGGTGACACCTACAATCCGCTGTTGCCGCAAATCGAAAAGCTCGTTGCCGTTATGCGCACTGTCGGTGAGAGATACAGCATCACTCCGGCACAGGTAGCTTTGGCTTGGGCGATTGGCAAAGGAACGACACCTATCATCGGCGTGACGAAACCTGCCCAGGTGCAGGATGCGCTGGAAGCCATAAAGGTGAAGCTGACCGACGAGGAAATGAACACGCTGGAGGAAGCCGCTGAAAGAACGGATGTTGATACCCGCGGCTCGTGGGAGATGCCTATGGTGTAATCACTAAAATCAAATGACATGAGTAGTCCGAAAATATTGGTCGCCTATTTCTCTTGCAGCGGTACGACGAGGGAGGCTGCCCGTGAACTGGCGGCCGTAGCCAACGCCGATTTATATGAAATAGTACCGGAGCAACCTTACACGGATGCAGACTTGAACTGGAATGACCGGCAAAGCCGCAGTTCCGTGGAGATGCGTGATGCGACATCCCGTCCTGCCATTGCAGGACGGGTGTCCGATATGGAGAAGTACGATGTGGTATTCATCGGTTTTCCCGTATGGTGGTACATTGCGCCGACCATCATAAACACGTTCATCGAAAGCCACGACCTTGCAGGCAAGAAGGTGGTGCCGTTTGCCACTTCGGGTGGTAGCGGCATTGCCAACTGCGAGAAAAACCTGCGTAAAGCCTATCCCGAAATAGACTGGTGTGCCGGGAAACTGCTGAACAGATCTTTGTCTGAAAAACAGTTCACGGAGTGGCTTGAATCTATAACCGGGGGAAAATAACTCGATATGGGAAGAAAACTGGTTTTACTCATGGCTATGTCCACACTCTTTATCAGCTGTCCGGTATTCGGGCAGACCATTGATGTGCATTGCCACAACATCCTGCCTGAATACATGGCGGTGCTGGAAAAGCACGGTGCCGCAATGGAAGAGACCTTTCCGCTGCCGGCTTGGAACGTGGAATCGCACATCGCTTTCATGCAGAAAGCCGGAATAGAATGTTCGGTATTGTCGATGCCCGCCCCGCAACCGTGGTTCGGTGATACGGAGGAAAGCAGACGGGTCATCCGTGAATACAATGAGTATTGTGCCCGTCTGAAGAAGGAGTATCCGGGAAAATTCAAGTTCTGCGCAGCGTTGCCCCTGCCCGATGTCGATGCTGCTATCGAGGAAGCCGTTTACGCGCTCGACACGTTGGGCGCGGACGGGGTAAAGCTGGCGACAAACAGCCGGGGGCAATATATCGGGGATGAAGCACTTGACCCGTTGATGAAGGTGCTGAACGACAGAAATGCCGTAATCATCATACATCCGCACAAGCCTACACCGGTTAATGACAGTATCATTGCCACCGCCCCGCTTGCGGTATATGAATATCCGGCCGAAACGACCCGTGCCGTTGTCAATATGATTTCGCGCAATGTGCTGGCACGTAACCCCAATGTCAAGGTCGTTGTACCACATTGCGGTTCCTTCCTGCCGATGGCAATACCCCGCATGAAAGCCGTCCATCCGGCGATGCTTGCCAAAGGTTTTATGGAACAGATTGACTGGGAGAACAACCTCTCGCGCCTGTATTACGACCTTGCCGGAGGCGCAAGTCCCGAAATAGTTAAAATGATGCTGACCGTCACCACGCCGGAGCATATTCTCTACGGCTCGGATTATCCTTATATGCCGGACAGCGTGTTGGAGGGGAACCTGACACGGATGCGCGAACAGTTTGCCGCCGACAAGGAGCTGGCGCCATACGCGGAACGGTTCTTCTCGGAGAATGCCCGTGAATTATTCAACAGATAAAAAATTGAAAACAATGAAAAAAGTAATTTTGGGTTTATTGCTGGTTGCCGTTTCGCTACCGGCTTTTGCCCGGACAACAGAAAAGACAAACGATATGGACAGAATAGAATTATGCAAGGAAAACTACACGGCCCTGTTCGGCGGTGAGGCACTTAACGGTGGTGGCACAGATCCGGAAATCATGGACATCCTCCAGAAATACATTTTCGGTGAAGTGTTCCGCACGGGAGATCTGGACATAAAGACACGTGAAATGATTACCTGCGTATGCCTCGCCACCATGCAGCAACTGCCCCAACTGAAAGGGCACACGGGAGCCGCACTCAATGTCGGGGTCACGCCCATAGAGTTGCGTGAGGCCGTTTACCAGTGCGCTCCCATCATCGGATTCCCCAAAGTCCTGAATGCGATGACTGCCGTCAACGAAGCCTTCACGGAGCGTGGAATCGAAGTGCCGCTGGAAACACAGGCAACCGTCACGGAAGAGAACCGCTACGAAAAAGGGCATGAAATCCAATATCCGCTGTACGGAGACCGGATGAAAGAGGCGATGAAGGACGTGCCCGGCGGCATGGGCGAAAAGGTCGCGCGTTTTCTGACCGAAGTACACTTCGGCGACTTCCAGACACGAAGCGGCCTTGACACGCAGACACGAGAACTGCTGACCTACTGCGTCCTGACCGTCATCGGAGCGGAACCGCAACTTCACGCCCATCTCCGCGCCAACCTGAAGGCTGGCAACAGCAAGGAGCGGGTGACGGCTGCCGTCATCCAGTGTATGCCTTACATCGGCTTCCCGGCCGCACTGAAGGCATTGAACATCATCAAGGATTTCCAGCCGGAGGATTAAAAGAATTTTTATCGGTAACAGAATGAAAAGACGGGATTTTATAAAAAAATCCGTGTTTGCCGTAGGTAGCACACTTCTTGCCGGCGGTGCCATAAAGAGTCTGGCGGCGATGAGTATTGATGATGAGGTATCTGAATCTAATGAATCAAAACAAGATAAAATGAAAATAGTGGTACTCACGGGCAGCCCCCGCCGAAACGGGAACTCTGCTTATCTCGCAGACCGGTTCATAGAAGGAGCGAAAGAAAAAGGTCATGAAATCTATCGTTTCGACTGTGCCTTCAAGCAAGTGGAGCCATGCCGCGCGTGCAACCGTTGCGGTATGGACGGCCCGTGCATCTTCAACGATGATTTCAGTGAACTCCGTCCGCATCTTATCGAGGCCGACATGGTGGTTTTCGCCACACCAATGTATTATTTTGGTATCTCCGCACAGATGAAAAGAGTAATCGACCGCTTTTATGCCATCAATGGGAAAATTAAGGGTCATTACAAAAAAGCCGCCTATCTGATGACATACGCAAACACGGCTAAAAGTGATGCGGAGCCCATGCTCCTGCACTACCGCACAATGATGGATTACCTTGGCTGGGAAAGCGTAGGCGAAATTGTCGCTCCCGGTGTCTGGACAGCAGGATCTGTGCGTGACACGGATTATGGCGACAAGGCATATCGCTTGGGAAAAAGCTTATCATGAGATATTGATTAGAGTTGTCAAGGACTTTGATTTACTATTTCATAAGCAATCCAATGTAATGACATTTGCCTTGTGGAAGCTCTTCGCTGAGATTGTATGACGGCAAAAGAATGTTTGCCATTATTCAGAATTTCATAGATGAAATAGAAATATGACAAAAAAGAATATTCAACAAAGCCTAAGCGTCATAATGCTATGCGTCATTTTGTCCTATCACGGAGTAATCCAGGCACAAGAACACTCTGATAGCACACACTCTCTTGCACTTGACGAAGTGGTGGTGACCGGGACCCGTAATGCTGTGGATGTGCGTCATCTTTCGCAGACAGTTTCTGTGGTAAATCGAAATAAAATAGAACAGTCCTTGCAGCCCTCATTATTGCCTGTGCTTACTGAAAACGTTCCCGGACTTTTCACTACAGCACGAGGCATAATGGGTTATGGCGTGTCCGGCGGTGCCGCCGGTGGCATCTCGATTCGCGGACTTTCAGGAAGCACGGCACGAATGATGGTGTTGATAGACGGTCATCCGCAATATGCCGGTATTTTCGGGCATCCGATTTCTGATGCTTACCAGTCGTTATTGGCGGACAAGATTGAAGTCCTGAGAGGGCCTGCATCCGTACTATACGGTTCAAATGCGATGGGTGGCGTGGTAAATATCATGACACGAAAAATGCACAAGGATGGAGTACATACAAACCTGCATGCAGGGTATGGTTCATATAACACGATTGAAACCGAACTGACCAATATGGTTCGGAAAGGACGGTTTTCTTCGGTCATCAGCGGATCATACAACCGTACTGACGGACACCGTGCTGACATGAATTTTGAACAATACGGAGGATATGCCAAAGTGGGATATGACATAACAGATAACTGGAATATGTATGCAGATGTGAACGTGACGCATTTCAACGCTTCTTATCCGGGTCCGGTGTCTGCTCCTTTGATTGATGGAGACCAGCGGATTACACGGGGTGCCACATCGTTATCCCTAAGCAACGACTACGGTAACACATCCGGTGGGTTGAGTTTCTTCTACAACTGGGGAACCCATTGGATTAACGATGGTTATACACCCAGTGCGGGCGAGACTTCACAGAACGGCCGTTTTAAGTCGCGGGACAATATGATGGGCTTGTCGTTATATCAGAGTACACAATTCTTCAAAGGAAACCGTATAACTTTCGGATTTGATTGGTTCCGTTACGGAGGAAAGGCGTGGACAGATTATGTGGCAGGAGAAAATGCCGGTACACGACGTGATTTGGTGAATAAGCATGAAGATGAGATTGCCGGATATGTGGACTTCCGCCAAGACATTGGCAGATGGCTGACATTGAATGCCGGTCTTCGTGTGGACAATCATTCAAGAATCGGGACCGAGTGGGTGCCGCAGGCGGGACTTGCTTTCCATCTGCCTCACTCTATAGAGTTGAAGGCTTCCGCAACAAAAGGATTCCGTTACCCGATTCTTAGAGAAATGTATATGTTCCCGCCGCAGAATCCTGACTTGAAACCGGAATCAATGTGGAATTATGAAATAGCCATGTCCCAAACACTGTTAAACGGTCGGTTGAACTATGGTGTAAATGTTTTCTATATTGATGGAAAAGACCTGATTATGATTCTGCCAAATCCACACGGATCAGGGATGCTCAATCAAAATTCCGGAAATATAGAGAATGCCGGAGTGGAATTGCAGGCAGCTTACCGTATAAACACTGTTTGGTCTGTCGATGCAAACTACAGTTTCCTGCACATGGAAAAACCGATGATTGCAGCTCCGGAACATAAGTTATATGTAGGTGCCGGTTTCACCAAGGGTCGCTGGAGTGTATTCACGGGTCTCCAATATATTGCAGGTCTTTATACTTCTGTGGGAGAAAAAAACGTTACCGAGGATTTTGTGTTGTGGAATCTTCGTGGGCAGTTTTCAGCGACCAAATGGCTTACTCTGTGGGCTCGCGGCGAAAACCTGTTGGCACAAAAATACGAGATAAACGCCGGTTATCCCATGCCGCGGGCAACGGTTATGGGTGGTATAAATATTCACTTCTAATTTTTCAAGATTATGAAATATCCTATTTTAGTAAGCATGATGACGATAATGTCCCTTTATGCCGGAATGGGATGCTCTTCTGCATCAGACAATCCAGAGAACAAACCTGAAGAAAAACCAGATGTTGAACTAACTGATCCTCCGAAAGTTTACATGTTCAAAGAAATCAACTCTCAGAATCTGGTCAGGATATATGAGGCATTAGGTCGGGAAGCGACAGGAAGGGTTGCCGTTAAACTTTCCACCGGAGAACCGGGCGGCCACAATTTTCTTCAACCGGCATTGATAAAAGATCTGGTACAGGAAGTCAACGGAACGATTGTCGAGTGTAATACGGCATACGGAGGAGGCAGAGGAAATACCGAAGCGCATCGTAGAGCTGCCGAAGCACACGGCTTTACCGCAATAGCACCGGTTGACATTATGGATGCCGACGGTGAAGTGGAGTTGCCTCTTAGTGGAGGTCGTCATCTGACACGAGACATTGTTGGATCACATTATTTGAATTATGAGTTCACAATCGTCCTGTCGCATTTCAAGGGTCATGCGATGGGAGGTTTCGGTGGTGCAATCAAGAACATGTCCATCGGTATTGCGTCATCAAACGGTAAACGTTATATCCATTCAGCCGGGGCAAGTACTACAAGCTGGGGCAGTCCTGCACAAGATGATTTTCTTGAGTCAATGGCAGAAGCGGCAAAAGCAGTGGCAGACCATTGTGGAGAAAATATACTTTATATCAGCGTGGCAAACAATCTTTCGGTAGATTGCGACTGCGATTCATCTCCGGCAGACCCTCAAATGGGAGACATCGGAATTTTGGCCTCACTTGACCCTGTGGCTTTGGACAGAGCCTGCACTGATTTGGTACGCGCATCAGAAGATCATGGTAAAGTACATCTCATTGAACGCATTGATTCGCGTCATGGTATGCACACACTTGATCATGCGGAAACAATCGGATTAGGGTATCAAAAATATGAATTGGTCAGATTAGATTAAACTCCATGCAGGCTATGGATCGAATTGAAAAACAATCGGCTTTACGACCAGAGGATTGAATTTATCCGACAACCGTCAAATAATACGATTAAAAAGAATGTTATGGACACTATAAAATTGAACAACGGCATTGAAATGCCAATATTGGGTTATGGCGTTTTTCAAGTATCACCTGAAGAGTGCGAGCGTTGTGTGCTGGATGCAATCAGCACAGGCTACAGGCTGATAGATACGGCGCAGGCTTATTATAACGAAGAAGGGGTTGGCAACGCCGTTGCCAAATGCGGCATACCGCGTGACCAACTCTTCCTTACCACCAAAGTATGGATTACGAACGCCGGCGAAGAAAAAGCCGCGCGTAGCATAGAGGATTCTCTCCGCAAATTGCGCACAGACTACATAGACCTTCTGCTTATCCATCAGCCTTTCAGCGATTATCCCGGAACATGGCGGGCGATGGAGAAAGCCGTAAAGGACGGCAAGGTACGCGCCATCGGTCTCTCAAACTTTTATCCCGACAGGTTTGTCGATATGGCTGAATTCGCGAATATCAAGCCTGCTGTTAACCAGTTGAAGACTAATGTGTTCAGCCAGCAATGGGAAGCTGAAGCCGAGATGGAGCCTTACGAAACCCGCATCATGGCTTGGGGTCCGCTTGCACAAGGCAGTGAGGATTTACAGAACAATCCCGTATTGACTGCGCTTGCCGGGAAATATGACAAGACAGTGCAGCAAATCGCATTGCGGTATCTGGTTCAGCGCAATATCATTGCGATTCCCAAAAGCACCCGCATCGAACGCATGAAGCAGAATTTGGATATTTTCGATTTCTGTCTTTCGGCAGAGGATATGGAGAAAATCCGCCCCCTTGACAAACCTGCGGATTTCCATTGGTCACACCGCGATCCGGAACTTGTGAAATTCCTTCTGAATTACGACAAACAGTTTAATCCTGATAACCGATAACCGTATGTATGATTCATTGAATAAGAAAGTCGCGTTGGTGACCGGAGCCGGGACAGGCATCGGACGAGCCATAGCGTGGCGTCTGGCAGACGAAGGTTCACAAGTCTTGATTGTCGGCCGGACAGAAAAGACGCTTGCGGAGACTGCAGCTCATAGCGGGAATATCACCTATCATATTGCAGACCTTGAAACAAACGAGGGAATCCGGTCCGTTGCACAGGAAGTGATCAACAGGTATGGGCGTCTTAACATTCTTGTGAATAATGCGGGATGGGCACCCGTAGGCTCGTTTGCCTCAATGAAAATCGAAGAGTACGACAAGGTGTTTGCCATCAATGTCAGGGCGGTAGTGATGCTCTCCCAAGTCCTTCTGCCTCTGATAAAAGAAGCCAAAGGGAATATCCTCAATATCACGACAACGATGACGACGAATCCCATCACGACAATGGCCAATTATGCCGCGTCCAAAGCTGCCATATACACAATGACCCGCGCTTGGGCAAAAGAGTTGGCAAAGGATGGAGTACGTGTCAATTCGCTTGGCGTGGGACCGATAGAGACCCCCATTTATGGCAAAACGGAACTTTCAGAACAGGAAGCCAAAGCGCATAAGGATATGGTAATCAAAAGTGTACCGATGGGCCGAATGGGAAGACCGGAAGAGGTGGCCGCAGTGGTGGCATTCCTGGCAAGCGAGGAGGCAAGTTTCATTACCGGTGCTGATTACAAAGTGGACGGCGGTGTAGGTGCTTAGAAAGCAACTTATTCAAAACCGTAAACTTTTTATTTCAGATCTGGGACATTGTGATGCGTTAATATGTTTTGAACTACTATAAAAACTATCATAGGAGTGTAACTTAAAAAATACAATCAGGTCGTCGTTCAATCTGACGGCCTGATTCTGTTTAACCATAAATATATCAATGAATAAGATTCTTATTGTCGATGCCTCCGAATCCGACCGTCGGCTTATGTCCGGTTTGCTTGTGCGAAACGGATATGAACCGATTGCAGTTGAGAACATGGAGGCAGCAAAAGAAGAGGTGGCAAAACTGCCGCCCGGCGCGGTCGTGGTAACGGCGATGAAATTCGCCCACGGCACAGCACAAGAGTTAGTTAACTGGCAAAAGCGCGAGGGTTACCAATTCCCCGTGATTGCCATAGTGGATAACCTGAATCCGTTGGAGATTGCCGATGTAATGAAAGGCTGGGGAGCCGTTGACATCATCCAGCGTCCAGCAATAGACAAGCAGCTTGTCGAGACTGTCGGCAGGTATGCCAGACCTGAAAAGGTGGTGCTGACGCTTACCGATGACCTTATTCCACGGCAAAGCGAATCGTTCAGACGCATAGAAAAGTCCATAAGGACTATTGCCGCCACCAACGCCAATGCCATAATTTTCGGAGAATGTGGCACAGGCAAGGAGCAGATTGCAAAACAGATCTACCTCCATAGTTCCCGCGCCCAGAAACCATGCACGGTTATCGAAGCGGGAGGCGCGGCACTTGTGGGTCAGCATGACCCGACGACGCTCCGCAGTGAGATATACAACCGCATGGAAGGATATTTCCAGAAAGCCGATGGCGGAACAATCATCATCAAAAACGTGCAGTTGCTGTCGTTTGACAAACAATCGGTGCTGTTGCACATTCTTGAAAACGAGCATCCCGATGTCCGGGTGATATGCACCGCAGAGCCGGAGTTGCTGAAGATGGTATCTGAAAAGACTTTCCGTCCCAACCTCTTTTACATTCTGCGTCAGGTGGATATTTCCGTACCGCCGCTGAGAGAGGTAACCGAGGATATAGAATCTCTATCGGATTACTTTCTGACCCTCTACGCCCATAAAACGGAACGGGATAGAAAGCGGCTCGATGTCTCCGCGACAAAAGCCCTCAGACTTCATCAGTGGCCTGGCAACGTGAGGGAACTGAAAGATGTAATCCTGTTCGCCGCTTTCCACACATCAGATGATGTCATAACCGCGTCCGACCTTAATTTCAGCCAGTCGGAACCGGAGCCTGACACAAGTCTGCGATTGCAGGAGCCGGAAAGGGAGAAATCCAAAATCATCGCCGCATTGCGACAGGCAGAGGGTAATAAATCCCAAGCGGCAAGGCTGTTAGGCATAGGTCGTTCAACGCTTGATTACAAGCTCAGACAGTACGGAATCAAATAAAAAGGCGTGTGAACGCCTGATTATTCGCAAAAAATTCCTAATTTTGTAGTGAAATTAGGAAAATCAGCGATTGGAGAGCCAATCGCATTAGACTGATACATAACGTAAGACAGCACCGAGTTCCTTTGTGAATCTGGAAAATTGACATTGAGAAGAACGAAGTGATGCTTGCGCTATGCACTTGCATAGCGTACATCCCTGATTACTTCTCACGGTATTCCAGAACCGACAAAGGCGATCACTATGGGGGTGTGCGCTTTTTCTATTGTTCTGGATTTACCGATTTGATACACATTTCCCAAGTTCATACAACATAAGATTTTAACCTTCTTAATTTTAATACCTGTTCCACTTTACATTTCTACTGATACTCAGCCGATTCGCATTTTAACAGTTTCGGTTGTAATCCATTTGTAACGGCCTGCGGTTTATAAGGACGAAACAAAAAACATAATGTTGAACCCTTAAAACCAGCCCGATAAATGAATATCTTTTCACTTACCGAGACCGAGTTCTTCCGAAAGCTGACCGAAGGGAAGAAAGAGAATCTGCACATAGCCTATAAGGATTTTGTGCTTCAGGTCAGCGAGTTGTGCAACAAGGAGCCACACAAAGGCTGCGTGATAAGCGCATTGCTCTTTGTAGAGGTGGAGATAAGCCACTTACAGACGGCGGCACAACGCAAAGAGGTCAATGACGCCCTCGTGTCATTCATCAACAAAGCCCTGTGCTTTGTGCGTCAGACCTTATCCCACTACAAGGAAATAGATTTCCGAACCGTCGGCGAGGAAAATATGCTCGACCGTCTCGGACTTGACTGGAAAGCCAACAAGACAGACCTTATAGAGTTAGGCTACGCCTTCAAGGTCGCCAACTGCTTCGGCACCAAACTCAGCGCGAAAGATATAATCGGCAGGCTCGCCCGTATCTTCAAGGTGGATATGACCGAAAGTTATATCTACAAGAAATATTCGGAAATGAGGATGAGAGGGCGCAACAGCCGTACCTACTTCATGGACACCCTGATTGACGGACTAAACAGTTTCATGTCAAAACAGGATCAGGAGGACTGACCGCCTCAGACCGATGTCCAACCACTAATCCATCCAGAAATATTTAATCTCTTTCATAAATAAACAGAGAATCCGTAAAGGCTTTTCATTTGTGCCTCTGCGACAGCGGCGTTTATGAAAATGGATTCTGTGGGTTTTGAAATTTACAACAAATCCCGGCCACTCGTGATGAATGGTCGGGATTGCCTTTATATGCCTATGCCGGTTTCATGTGCAACAGATGCCGGAGATTTGGGTCGGCCGCGATGCGTTCAAGCTCCAGCCGGACAATATCCTTGACATCCTGTTTCACTTTGTCGTAGTTGCGCTGGATGGTGGCTTTCATCTTCGACTTGTCAGGCGTGTCATCCTTGAAATCGGTTATCAGGGGTATAGGCTGATAGGCGGCTGTCTCCGCCGCCACTTTCTTGGTGTCCACCACAATCTCGGCATGAAAAATCTTTTGGTCGATACGCTCGTCGAAGTTGTCGCTGACGGCACCGACAAACATTCCCTGCGTCAGAGTGGAAATCTTGCTCGCTGGAATAAGACTGTCCATCTGCGTGTTGATCGAGTGGTTCACATCCTGACGGTTGATGCTCATTGACTGCCTCTGCTGGAGAACCTTGCCGAACCTCTCGGATAAGGTCTTGGCGGTCTCACCGACAACCTGCCCGGAAAAGATGTTACCCACGGTATTCATCACCACAGCCGCCTCCTTGTCGCCGTAGTCGCGTTTGAGCTGGGAAAAGTCCTGAAAGCCGAGGCAAACGGCAACCTTGTTACTTCGCGCGGTAGCTATTAAATTGTCCAACCCCTTGAAATATATGGTCGGCAGCTCGTCTATTATGACGCCGGACTTCAACATTCCCTTTTTGTTTATCAGCTTAACGATTCTGGAATTGTATAGACCGAGTGCCGCTCCATAGATGTTCTGACGGTCGGGATTATTGCCGACACAGAGTATCTTCGGCTCTTTCGGGTTGTTGATGTCGAGCGTGAAATCATCGCCCGTCATAATCCAGTAGAGCTGCGGGGAAATCATCCTTGACAAAGGTATCTTCGCCGAGGCTATCTGCCCGGCAAGCTGTTCGGCCGCGCCTCCCTGCCAAGCGTCGATAAACGGGGAGAGATAGTTTTCCAGCTCTGTGTATGATGTGAGGATAGGAAATATATCCTCATACCGGCGGCAAAGGAACTCAATGGCATGGGGGAAGGTGCAGTATTTGCCGTTCTCGTATATTTTGAGATACCAGATGATTGCGGCGAACAGCACTATCGGGGATTCCACGAAGAAATCGCCCTGTTTCTGTATCCATGTGCGGTTCAAATTCATCATAATGGTGTATGCCGATTCGTATGCGTCCGCAATATCCGACATGAAATCCGGGTGTATCGGATTACACCTGTGGGAGTGTTCCGGATCGTCGAAATTTATGACGCAGAACGTGGGCGGATTCTTGCCGTAACTGTCGGCATGGTTGAGCATATGGTTATATGCAATCAGCGACAGATCAGGGAATTTGTAGTCATACACATAAAGCCCGAAGCCCTTTTCTATCTGCTGTTTGATGAAATTGTTGACCACCGCGAATGACTTGCCGGAACCGGGAGTGCCGAGGACTATCGAGGCTCTGAACGGGTTTACCACGTTTATCCATCCCTTGTTCCACCGCTTTTTATAGTAAAAGCGTGTGGGGAGGTTTACTGAATATTCATTCTCCATCAGCTTGATCTCCTGCATGAACGATTCGTTTTCCTCGTTGAAACGGTCGTCCATCATGTTGTTCTTCAGCAGGCGACTCATCCATACCCCTCCGAGCAGCAGGCATACATATCCCGATATGGTGGTGAATATATAGGTGTAGTACCAACCGAGGGACACCATCCACCAATCGAGGAAAAACAGCACGGCACCAATAGAGATTATGAACCATATCTGGCCCCATTTGATTTTTTCGTTCTTGACACCTTTGGTGCCAAAACACGAGAGGGCAAGCAGAAGGAGAGTCCACCATTTGGCGTTCCACGGATTGTGGAACAGGCTTCCGGCATCGTCAAGACCGCGAAGAACCTTCATGGTCTGCGGGTGGAACTCCCAGCCCGACACAAGGGGCTGGCAGAACCAGTAAATGTTGGCAACCATCACGGCGATGCTGACACCACGGAGAAGATCAATGATTTTCGACAACGCCCTGAGGTCATCTTCCTGTTGTGACATAATAAATCTTGTGTTTTGAGTTTGACAAATTATAGTTTGGGGCCACGGCGTTTTTTCTTTCTGCGCCGTTGCAGCTCGCGGTAGAAGGCTTCCTCCTGCGGGTCGAATCCGGGTCCTGTCTGGAACAGGTCAAGACCGGGGAGCGTCGGCACATCATCGTAAGCGGAAGAATTGTTCTGCCGTGTCCGGGATTGAGGCTGGCTGAACGGCTGGCTTTGTGAGGTAGCCGAACCGCTGCCTGTCGTGTTTTGCCCTCCGCTTGTTGTGCTGGACTGTGAATTACCGGATTGACTGTTGTCCTGCGGTGGCTGTCTGGTATCAGGTGTTGATTGCATATCCGGCTGTGGCTGCCCCTGTTGAACATCGGGTGCAACGGGTATAACCGATGGCTTTTCTCCGGCGGTGAACCACTTTTCAAGTGAGTTGGCGGAGAACTCCTTGCCAAGACGCCAACCGTTGAGAACCGTTCCTGTATTGTGGTCTATGAATGTCGCGCCGTATATGCGCCCGGTATCGGTATAGCGCAGGATAAGGTCGATGTTCCTCTCTTTGAGCTTGGCAATGAAATCGTCCTTGCCCGAAGATTCCGCCATTGCCTCCGATACAGCTTGCCTGGTCGGACGGATGTCGATTTTGTCTTTCGCCCTCTCCATTCTTCCGTCTATCGCCGTGCGGCTGGCGAACTTGCCGAGGCGCGACGCCTTGAACGGCGATGCGATGGTCTTGCCGTTGTCGTCAATGGCGAAATACACCAGACCGTGATATTCCCTGCCGTTGACCCTGCCGTCGGTCTGCTCACACCTGATATTATACAGACCCAGTATGGCGTTATACTCGCCGATGGTCTGGAACTTGTAGCGCATACCGACCATTTTGACCGTGTTGGCAACCTGTCGCTTGATATCGCCTGACGGATCAATCTTCTTGATAGGCATATCGGGAGTGATTTTCTGACGCTCGGCGGTATGCAGCCCGTACTTCCTCTCCAGCTCCCGTGTTATCTCCTTGCTGCGGTAGAAATTGTTTTTATCGGAGATACAGGAGCCGTCGGGACGGACACGGAGAGCGACGATATGTATATGGTGGCGGTCGATGTCGGCGTGCTTCACTATTATGTACGGCATCTCGGCAAACCCCATCTTCTCCATATATTCGTGGGCGAGTTGCGTGTACTGCATCTCGCTCAGACAGTCGTCGGGATGGGGATTGAGGGAAATGTGCATCATTGTTTTCTCGGCTTTGGTATGCTGGGGCATCCACCGCTTGAAATCTTCGAAAGCCCGGTGTATGTCAATATTGCCGGAACCGTCATTATAGATTTTGTTGGTGTCGAGGACACGACCCTTCTCCTTGTTTATCTTCTCGCCGTTATATACGATCGCTCCGTATAGTGAGCTGCCTAAAGAGATTTTTGCAACCATCGGGCATCGAACTCTCTGGCGAGTGCGACAATCTCGCGGTTTGTTTTCACCAAATCAATGGTAACCTGTTCCAATCGGTAGAGTGCGCTCATAGCTTGCTTTTCGGTGAAGTTCTCCCGTAATGTTCTTACAAGAGTGTCGTAATCCACCACCAACGTGCGGTAGTGGGAATTGAGAGAGGATAGTTTGTCAATGAAAATCCGTGTGTTTTCATCGACCACAAAAACCTTGAAAGGCTTTCCGAGTAGAACACTTTTTATAAATGCCGCTTTGTTGACGGCTCCCGATTTATCGAACAGGGACAGGAATACCGTGTTCTCCGCCGCGTCGAATCTCACGACGTAGCGGTGGACAGACGGATTTATCTTGTGGGGCCGTCCGCCCTGATTAAAGTTCTGTTTCATTTCTGGGATAAAATTTAGTGGATGATGTGGGATTGCCAACCGCAGGTTTCATCGTGGGCATTTCGACTTTGGAGAAATACCGGCTCCATGCAATGGCAAGGGTTTCGGGGCACAATCTTGGTTACAAGTGCCTCGGAACATACCTTGCCATGCACGTTTGTGCATCCGAACTGATAATGAGAATATTGTAATCGGAATCCGCCTTGAATGTTGTACGAAAGTTGTACGCAATGGTGGGTGATCCATAATATCGGTGCCGATTCATACCGATATTATAATGGTGCGCAGTCCTTGAAACGGCGGTCAATGAGAGAAAAACCGCGTGTGTCGGCTCCCGCAGATATAACAATCGGGTATGGTCGTTGAGTTTTCATCGAGAAAAAAGTGGGGAAATGTTGGGCAACTTTGCGGAAAGGTTGGGAAGTGCCTGACAATCAGAAATCTTTTCAGACACAGCCGTCGTTCTACTTGCACAGAGGCTCAAATGCCGGAGGCGACAACGCCGAGACATTAGAGCGTTCAGACAAATGACCGTTCAAAGGTTCAATAAAATGTTTGTAGGTGTGTACGAACCTTTGTTTGCTTGTTTGTTTGAGCAATCAATCAAATGTTTGTTTGAATATCCGTTCTAACGCTCGTTTGAACAATCAATCGAACAATCAATCAAATGTCCGTTTGAGCATACGTTCTAACGCTTGTTTGAGCAATCAATCAAACGATCAATCAAATGTTTGTTTGAGCATACGTTCTAACAATCATTTGAACAAACATTCAAACAAATATTCTAATGCCCCGTCTGTAAACAAGCCGATTCACGGAAACGGGGCAGCCTGACCCGGACACGGTTATCAAGCCGGGCGGAGAATGGTGGCGACACCAGATCAATTCAATTTCCAAATTTAATCCCATCCAATTATGAGCGACACAATCTATGTCGCCTTCGCTACCCAGAAGGGTGGCGCGGGCAAGTCCACCCTGACCGCTCTTGTGGCGAGTTATCTCCGCTACGTCGAAGGGGTGGAAGTCGCGGTCATAGACTGCGACAACACACAACACTCGATGAATGTCTATCGGGAACACGACCTGCTGGTTACAAACGAGAATCCCCGTCTCAAGCGCATCATGCACAAGTTCTACCTTACCCACAAAATCAAGCCTTATCAAATTCTTATGACCTCGCCGGGCGACGCGGTGAAAGTTGCGGAGGATTTTATAAAGGCGGGTAACAATCCGAAAGTGGTATTTTTCGACATCACGGGAACCATAAACAACCGTGATATTGTAACCCTAATCGCCAAGATGCACTACATCTTCGTGCCGATAACGACCGAAACCGGGGAAATGGCAAGTTCAATATCATTCGCCAACAATGTCTATAACCGGATGATCACAACCGGCCAGTCAAGCATCCGGGAGATGCGCCTTGTCTGGAACAAGGTCAACTCACGCGACAAGCCCCGCCTGTGCGAGATTATCGACAACTATATGGAGAAACTCGGACTAAGCTCCCTCGACACCGTACTTGTAAAAAGCAACAAGTTTGAAAAAGACGGTACGGAGACAGGCAACGGAGCGATATTCCGCTCCACGATGCTCCCTCCCGACAAGCGTCTTCTGAAAGGCTCCAACCTTGAAGAACTGGTGAAGGAAATCCGTTCAATAATTAAGGTTTAGGCGTATGGCAAAGAAAAAGAACGATGATTTTGATGCCGACGGCTTCATCGAATCGGTAAGGGCTTCGTCCGTGCCGACATATCACACGGCAGCAGACAGTCAGACACCAAGCGCACCTCAAAAGGAAGAATATGTAAGTGCTGCCACCGAAACGTATGATGATTACGATTCAGAACGGGAGGCAAGATATTCTGAACTCAACATGACCGCCGATGAGATCGACTTCATTAAGAAATTCATCGCCGACGGCAGGTTCCGCAGGGTGTCGCGCAACGGCAGGCAGGTTTTCATCAGGGAGCGGCATCTCGCCATGATTCTCGGCATACTCGGTATGCTGGACGAGGAAGCCAATATCTCCACCTATATAGACAAGGTGCTTACCGAACATTTCAGGAAATATTTTCCCATCATTCAGGGCATATCCAAGAAATGCCCATCAAAAATCCTATAATAAATGGTACATACAAAATTCTGTGACCTCCGTACCTGCAATAAGATGAAGGGTGCGGAACCGACCATAGCCCCGGACAACAGGAAAGTCAGGGCGTATTCGGACAACTATCTGGCTCCGTCGAATGTAGGGGCGCGCAAGGGGATATTCGTTCCCCGTGAGCTGGTAAACAAGCTCTCCAAACTGGTATCCCTTTATGATGTCGAGGGTCTGACAATCGGTGCCTATGTCACCAACATCCTTGTCCGACACCTTGTGGAGAACCGGGATGTAATCAACGAACTGTCCTCGTTGGGTGAGAAAACCGTGGAGCTATGACAGGCACATCACTTTTCCTGCTCGGTGTGGTGGCTCTCTCAAATATAGGCTTTCTGGCTTACCTTCTGCTTGACCGTAACAGAAAGATGCGGCCTCCGGCAGACAAACCGCCTGAAAACACTCCCACAGAGGAATCGCCTCCGGCACCTGTGCCAGACAGCCCGGCACTACGGTCGTTGGTAGGCAAAAGCAAGTTCAACATAGATGAAGAACTTGAATCGCGCATAGACCGCCTTGTTGACAATGCTTTTGACCGGAACATAACCCGCATAAAACTGACAATGCTGGGCGATGTGCATCTGAAAGATGTTGAGTTCGGAGATGAAGCCTCGGCGACGACAGCCGCCGCAACCGGGAATGAGGTTCGGAATGACAACCCTCCGATGCCTGAACAACCAGTGAAAAACGCACGCATGACACCGGAACAGGAGAGGTCGGCGTTTGATGATGTCCGCATCGAGGATGTGGAGCCGGACACCGTTTCGGCTCCGTCAGCGACAGGGGCGACGATGGAGGATATTGAGGAATCCATCAGTACCGCCGTCGATCCCGATGCCACTCCCGAAGATAAGGCAAACGCCGGAAAGGTGCTTGACCCCCTCATGGACACCAACCTTATGGAAGGTCTTATGTCATACGAGGAAATCTACAAGGGAATACAGTCCTGTATGACTGAACTGCTCCGGGAGAACATCGCCGACAGACAGGCCCGGAAGCATGACGGAAAGGCAAAGAAAGCCCGACCCGTTAAAAATCCCGTTACGGAGGAAAACGTCCCCACGTTCAAAATCGCTAAAAACATAGATGATTTTGATCCTGCCGATTTATTGAAATAACCGGCAAAACCACTAATCCGCGTCCGTAAGGACAAAAATCCAACATCCAATTTATCAACCCGAAGTGTGGGCTGCTCCGTCCGTGGAGCGGCCGGGGGCTGCCTGTGCTTCAAAAACTGAAACAAAAAGCATGAAAGAAACAATCAAGAATCTAAGAAAGACAATTTACAAATTCCTCGGAAGCCGAGGTTTCCAGTTCACCGTACTATGCGTTATGGCACTTGCAACCGGAATCCGCGCCTACGCCGCCGGCAACGGCATGGCGGGTATCAACGAGGCGACATCAATGGTAACCTCGTATTTCGACCCAGGGACGAAATTGATATACGCCATCGGTGCCGTTGTGGGTCTTATCGGAGGCATCAAGGTCTATTCCAAGTGGTCGAGCGGAGACCCCGATACCAGCAAGACCGCCGCTTCGTGGTTCGGAGCGTGCATCTTCCTGATTGTCGCCGCCACAATCCTCCGCTCGTTCTTTCTCTAATCATCTGAGCCAATGGCCGAATATGCTGTCAACAAGGGCATAGGACGGTCGGTGGAATACAAGGGTCTGAAGGCGCAGTACCTGTTCATCTTCGCAGGCGGACTGCTCGCCCTGTTCGTGGTGTTCGTCATCATGTATATCGCGGGCATATCGCAATGGATCTGCATCGGGTTCGGCGTAACTGCCGCCTCAGCCCTTGTCTGGCTCACCTTCCATCTTAACGCCAAATACGGCGAACACGGTCTGATGAAACTCTCGGCTGTGAAATATCATCCGCGCTATATCATCAACCGTCTGCGCCTCAAACGACTGATAAAAGGAGGAAAGAAATGAGAAATACACTTAAAGCCACGACACTGGAGACAAAGCTGCCGATTCTCGCCGTGGAACACGGCTGCATAATCAGCAAGGACGCCGACATTACAGTCGCCTTCGAGGTGGCACTGCCGGAACTGTTTACAGTAACCTCTGCCGAATACGAGGCCATGCACGCCGCATGGTGCAAGGCGATAAAGGTGTTGCCCCACTACTCGGTGGTGCATAAACAGGACTGGTTCATCAGTGAACGCTATAAACCGGAACTGCAAAAAGATGATTTATCTTTTCTTGACAGGAGTTTTGAACGCCATTTCAATGAGCGTCCGTACCTGTCTCACAGATGTTATCTGTTCCTGACAAAAACGACAAAAGAACGTGCGCGTCAGCAGAGCAATTTCTCGACGCTCTGCCGTGGTCGCCTGACACCGAAAGAACTGAATCACGAAATGGTGGTGAAGTTCATGGAGAGTGTCGAGCAGTTTGAACGGATCATCAACGACACCGGCTATATCAGACTGCGCCGCCTGTCAGATGATGAGATTGTCGGCACCGACGACAAATCCGGTCTTATCGAGCGGTATATGTCGCTGACTATAGAGGATGTGAACTGTCTGGAGGACATAGACCTATCGGCGCGTCAGATGCGCATCGGGGACAAGATGTTGTGCCTGCACACGCTGTCTGACACGGATGATCTTCCTGCAAAGGTAAGCACCGACAACCGATATGAACGGTTATCCACTGACCGGAGCGACTGCCGTCTTTCGTTTGCAAGTCCCGTCGGGTTGCTGTTACCATGCAACCATATCTACAATCAGTATGTGTTTGTTGACGACCACGACGAAAATCTGGCAAAGTTTGAAAAGACCGCCCGCAACATGAACTCGTTGAGCCGCTACTCACGCTCAAACGCCATTAACAAGGAGTGGATTGACCGCTATCTCAACGAGGCTCACAGCTACGGACTGACCTCGGTGCGCTGCCACTGCAACATAATGGCGTGGAGCGACGACACTGAGGAACTGCGCAGGATAAAGAACGATGTCGGCGGCCAGTTGGCGACAATGGGTTGTATGCCGAGGCACAACACCATCGACTGTCCGACGCTGTTTTGGTCGGCAATGCCGGGTAACGAGGCTGACTTTCCCGCCGAGGAAAGTTTCTATACTTTCATCGAGCCTGCTGCCTGTTTCTTCACTGCCGAAACAAACTACCGGAGTAGTCTTTCGCCCTTCGGCATCAAGATGGTTGACCGCCTCACAGGTAAGCCGATTCATCTTGACATATCGGACGAGCCTATGAAACGCGGTATAACCACCAACCGCAACAAGTTCATTCTCGGTCCCTCCGGCAGCGGCAAGTCATTCTTTACCAACCATCTGGTGCGCCAATATTATGAGCAAGGCACCCATGTGCTGCTGATTGACACCGGCAACTCTTACGAAGGTCTGTGCAATCTGATTCACAACCGTACCCACGGCGAGGACGGCATCTATTACACCTACACGGAGGATAACCCAATATCTTTCAATCCATTCTATACGGATGACGGGGTGTTTGATGTCGAAAAGAAGGATTCAATCAAGACCTTACTGCTGACGCTATGGAAATCGGAAGATGACAGGGTTACGAAAACGGAGAGCGGCGAACTTGGCTCGGCGTTGTCTATGTTCCTTGACAGGATGAGGGCGGATAAGGATATAGAGCCGTGTTTCAATTCGTTTTACGAATTTATGCGAGATACCTATCGTCAGGAAATGGCGCAGCGTCCTATCCCGATATACAAGCAGGATTTTGATATTGATAATTTCCTGACAACCCTGCGCCAGTATTACCACGGTGGCCGATATGATTTCCTGCTTAATTCCAAAGAAAACATTGACCTGCTCAACAAACGGTTTGTGGTCTTTGAAATTGATGCCGTGAAGGATAACAAAGAATTATTCCCGGTAGTCACTATCATTATTATGGAGGCTTTCATCAACAAAATGAGACGGTTAAAGGGTATCCGCAAGATGATGGTGGTGGAAGAAGCGTGGAAAGCTCTTTCTTCGGCGAACATGGCTGAATATCTAAGATATATGTTCAAGACCGTCCGAAAGTATTTCGGCGAGGCAGTCGTGGTAACGCAGGAGGTGGATGATATAATCTCCAGCCCGATTGTGAAGGAGACCATCATCAACAACTCCGACTGCAAGATACTTCTCGACCAGAGAAAGTATATGAACCGCTTTGACCAGATACAGGAACTGTTGGGTCTGACCGACAAGGAGAAAGCGCAGATACTCAGTATCAACATGGCGAACAATCCGAACCGGCTTTACAAAGAGGTATGGATTGGTCTTGGCGGAACACAATCAGCCGTATATGCTACGGAGGTATCTACCGAAGAATATTTATGTTATACCACCGAGGAAACGGAGAAAATTCAGGTGCTGAATAAAGCCGCTCAACTCGGTGGCAGCATCGAGGCGGCGATAAAGATGCTTGCCAACGAGAGAAGGGAGGGTGCCACATGAAAATACCCAAATTGTTCCACCCGATACTCGGAGTGCTGACAGGCACAATCCTCTTTCTCGCCGGAATTGCGGTGCTGTCCGCAGTATTCGTAGGAGCTTATAAAGCTGTCCAGTATGCGAAGCCATTTGTAACTGATGTGATTACAAACATCCTTAACCACTTATCACAATGGCTGCCGTTATGAAAGTCCTCTATGTGCTGTGGGTGATACTGGTCGGACTGTTCATCGGACTTGCCGCCATTATCGCCGCCCCGTTGCTCCTGCTCTATGTAGGAGTAAAAATAATCGGAGGCATGGCCTCCAAAATCAGATAACCACAAAAATTATGATTAAAACAGAAATAACCCTTCAAACAAAAGGTCGGCTGATTGCCGACCCGCGTTTTCAGCTTCTCGGTGAATGGGAAAGCTGTGAGGGCGCGCCTAACGATATTGAAATATCGGAACACGGTGGCCGCTTCTTTATCTTCTTCGGAGTCAATTATAATTCCGAATTAGTAGAAAAATCGGAAATGTATCCTCTCCACTACGACAGGGATAACGATGTATTCCTCTTTTTCAAATGTGGAATACGGACAGAACTCCTGCCGGACCCGGACGGTTCGTTCCTCACAATCTATCCGAATGATTCTTATAAGAGGAAAGACGGCTCTTTTGAGGATTATTCAATGCACCTCACCGAGTGAATCCACACAATCAATAACCGCTATGGCTTTTGCCAAAGCAAAAACCTAAAAGTAAAAAATGAGACAACTGAAATATCTATTTCCCCTTATCGCCCTGTGCCTCCTGTTTGGCACAGGCAGGGCAAATGCCCAGTGGACGGTCATAGACCCGTCAAACATCGCCCAATCCATCGTAAATTCCTCAAAATCACTCGTGCAGGAATCAACGACCGCTCAAAATATGATTAACAACTTCAAGGAGACTGTCAAGATCTATCAGCAGGCGAAAAAGTATTACGATGCCCTGCAATCGGTAAATAACCTTGTCCGCGACGCCCGCAAGGTGCAGCAGACAGTCCTGATGCTCGGCGACATATCAGGCTACTATGTCAACAACTTCAAAAAGATGTTGACTGACCCCAATTTCACCAGCGCGGAACTCTCGGCAATCGCCTCCGGCTATACCCGTATCCTCGAAGAAGCCAACGGCGTCCTCGGCGATCTGAAGCAGGTGGTCAATATCACAACGCTAAGCATGACGGACAAAGACCGCATGGATGTGGTGGATGACTGCTACAAGGAGATGAAACGCCTGAAGAACTTGACGGCTTATTTCACCAACAAGAACATAAGCGTTTCATATCTCCGCGCCAAAAAGAAAGCCGATACACAAAGAGTTGTGAACCTCTACGGCGACGGCTCTGAAAAATACTGGTGATGCCTATGCTTTGCGCGATAGATTTCTCAAACCTCCACTCAATACTCCGGTCGCTTTATGATGAGATGATGCCATTGTGCGGCGACATGGCTGGAGTGGCCCAGGGCATAGCCGGATTAGGCGCGTTATTCTTCGTCGCCTACCGAATATGGCAGGCACTGGCAAGGGCCGAACCGATAGATGTTTTCCCGTTATTGCGTCCTTTCGTCATAGGATTCTGCATAATGTTCTTTCCCACGGTAGTACTCGGCACTATCAATTCAGTAATGTCGCCGATTGTGCAAGGCACAGCCTCGATGCTCGAAGGTCAGACCCTTGACATGAAAAAATATCGTGAGGAAAAAGACCGGCTGGAGTATGAACAGATGATGAATGACCCGTCAACCGCCTACCTCGTGGATGACGCCGAGTTTGACAGGCAGATTGATGAGTTAGGCGTGACTGAGATAGGAACAGCAGCCGGAATGTATATCGAAAGAGGTATGTATAAAGTGAAAAAAGCAATCCAGAATTTCTTTCGGGAATTGCTGGAGATGCTCTTTCAGGCAGCCTCGCTCACGATAGACACAATAAGGACATTCTTTCTCGTAGTGCTGGCTATTCTCGGACCGATTTCATTTGCCATATCGGTGTGGGACGGATTCCAGAATACCCTTATCCAATGGATATGCCGATACATTCAGACCTATCTATGGCTACCGGTTGCAGACCTCTTTTCGACTATTTTGGCGAAAATACAGGTGCTGATGTTGCAGAACGACATTTCGGAATTGACTAATAATCCGAATGTTGACCTTGACGGGAGCAACACCGCTTATACGGTGTTCATGATAATCGGTATCATCGGTTACTTCACGATTCCGACTGTCGCCGGGTGGATTATTCAGGCAGGTGGTATGGGCAGCTATAACCGCTCCATCAACAACACCGCCATGACCGGAGGCTCGTGGGCCGGAAGTGTCGCAGGTGGTGTGGCAGGCAATGTGGCAGGGCGCGTCGGCAAACTCCTTAAATAGTATTCTGACACTATTCAAGCACTGATTAAATGGAATTTAAGTCATTAAAAAACATCGAGACCTCTTTTCGGCAGATAAGGCTGTTCGGCATAATCATGGTATCGTTATGTGCCTGTGTCGCCATCGGTGCCGTGATACTCTCCCTGAACTTCGCCGAAAAGCAGCGTGAAAAAATCTATGTCCTCGACAACGGCAAGTCGCTTATGCTTGCCTTGTCTCAGGACATGGAGCAGAACAGGCCGGCGGAGGCGCGTGAACACGTCCGCCGCTTTCACGAACTGTTCTTCACCCTGTCGCCCGACAAGTCGGCAATTGAACACAACATCAACCGCGCCATGTCTCTGGCCGACAGGAGTGCCTATAACTACTACTCCGATTATGTGGAGAAGGGATATTACAACCGCATCATCGCCGGAAACATCACGCAGGTGTTGCAGGTGGACAGCATAGTCGCCGATTTCAACGACTATCCCTATCAGGTAAGAACCTACGCCCGGCAGATGATTATCCGTCAGAGCAACGTGACAGAAAGGTCGCTCATAACCCAGTGCCACCTTTCCAATGTGTCGCGCTCCGACGACAATCCCAACGGCTTCATGATCGAGGGTCTGACTATCCTTGAAAACAAAGATTTGATAACCACAAAAAGAACATTGTCCCAATGAGTATAAAACAGAAAATCCGCAATCTCGTGTCGCCCTTCTATAATAAGGTGTGGCACGGCCCGAAAGGGAAAATCAAAGAACGGGTGAAAAAAGCCTGTGACGATATGCCCCACAAGCAACGCCTTATGGTCGTGACCGTTCTTCTATCGGCATTTATCCTTGTAGCCTTCTTCGTGTTCGGACACGCCTGCTACAAGATGGGAGCCGGACACGCTCGGCAGGCGGTCGAGATAGAGCATATCAGGCAACTGGAATTACCGACAAATAACATGAGCCATGAAATTCCTTGATGACCTCAAAGCGAAGTTCGCGCCCAAAACTGCGGTTGAGCGGGAACGGCTCAAACGCCTCACGGTCTATACACTCCTTATATTGTCCTTTCTCGTATGCCTGTGGATCATCTTCGCCCCAAGCGGCGAGGATGAGGCGGCAAAGGGAAAGGCGAACATGGAGCTGCCAGACCAGACTTCCGCAGGTATGCCCGACACGAAACTGAAGGCATATGAACAGGAGGCGGCGCAGAAAGACAAGTCGCGCAATGACAGCACAATCAACGCTGTATCGCTCCAGCTCGACACGGTTACTGCCCCGGCAACGCCGACAGTCCCCGATGAAATCCAGAACTCTGCGGCGGCATACCAGCAGGCGCAGGCATCGTTACAGGATTTTTATGTGCCTGACTACAATGAATCTGCGCAGGTAGCCGAATTGCAGGCACGGATTGATGAGCTGGAGATGCAGAACGCCATGATGCAACATCCTCAGCAACCCAACGAGATGGAGCTGCTTGAAAGGTCGTATCAGTTGGCGGCGCAGTATATGGGCAACGGCAACAATGCCGACGGCCAGGCACCTCCGGCACAATCCGATGAAAAAGGAAAACGCAACGTGCAGCCGGTACAGAACGTGACCCACAATGTCGTATCGACTTTAAGTGCCGCCACAAACGACCGTGGATTCAACACATCGGTGGGCATAAAATGCTCGGCAGGCAGGAACACAATCGCCGCTGTCATAGCCGGAGACCAGTCAGTAACCAACGGTCAGTTCGTAAAACTGCGGACAACCGAACCGATGTGGATTGGCAACAGGCTTATCCCTCGACAGACCACGCTGACGGGACTGGCAAGGTTGCAGGGCGAGCGTCTGGAGATAGAGATTACCTCGGTGGAAACGGGAGGCTCAATCTATGAGGTGGAGCTGAAAGTGTATGATTCCGACGGTCAGGAGGGTATCAATATTCCCAACTCTATGGAATCTGACGCGCTCCACGAAATCGGTGCCAATATGGGCAGTACGATGGGTAGCTCGATCAACATCTCCACCGATGCCGGGGCGCAGATTGCCTCCGATGTGGGGCGAGGACTGATAAACGGTGTCAGCCAGTATCTCACCAAGAAGATGCGTACCGTCAAGGTGCATCTGAAATCCGGGTATAAGGTAATGCTTTACCAGCCCGAAAACAATTAAACCACTTAAATCCAACGTAAAAAAATGAAACTGAAAACAATTATTCTTTCTGCCATCGCCGTCATAGGCATGGCAACCCCTGCCTTTGCAAAAGGCAAAAAAACGGTCAATAGTGCCGATAACAACGTGTCGCCTGACACTGAACAGGTTGCTGAACACGACCTGAACGTGTACGGTGATAACTACACCGACGGCGACAAGTTCAGCGGTCTTACCCGAAAAGTCGGCTTCGACCGCATGATTCCACCTCACGCTCTGGAAGTATGTTATGAGAAAACGACGCACATCATCTTCCCGGCAGAGATTACTTATGTCGATTTGGGCAATGAAAATCTTGTCGCCGGACTTGCAGACGGCGCGAAGAACGTGCTGCGCGTAAAATCTGCCTTCAAGTCGTTCAAGCAGGAAACAAACCTGTCTGTCATTACCGAAGATGGTAGCTATTATACGTTTAACGTAAAATTCGCCAAAGAGCCGCTGTTGCTCAGTATCGAGATGACTGACTTTCTCCACGACGGCGAATCGGTGAACCGTCCCAACAACGCACAGGAAATCTATCTTGAACGCCTCGGCAGTGAGAGTCCTATGCTTGTAAAACTGATTATGAAAAGTATCTACAAGCAGAACAAGCGCGAAATCAAACATATCGGCTCAAAGCGTTTCGGCGTGCAATTTCTCCTTAAATCCATCTATGCCAACAACGGTCTGCTGTATTTTCATACGGAGCTGAAGAACACATCCAACATTCCTTTCGACATAGATTTTGTATCGTTCAAAGTTGTGGATAAGAAGGTTATCAAGCGAACCGCAATGCAGGAGCAGGTGTTGGAACCGCTCCGCGCCCAGAACTACGTAGTGGTCGTTCCCGCAAAATCCTCTGAACGCACTGTGTTTGCGCTGGAGAAATTCACTATTCCCGACGACAAGCAGCTTGTAATCGAGGTCACCGAAAAAGAGGGCGGCAGACACCAGTCCTTCGTGGTTGAGAACGAGGATATTGTTAGAGCCAACGTAATCGACGAACTTTCAATCCAGTAACCTATGAGAAAAGCGATAATGATAATCGCTGCCATGCTTGCCCTCTGCGGAGGGCAGGCAATGGCCCAGCGATGCCTCCCCGGTATGTCTGCTGTGGAAATAAAGGTTGATATGGCGGACGGCTTTTATACCGGCAACTCCCGCGACTGCGGCTATTCATTCGGCGTATATTACTCGGTGTTCAAGGGTAGCGCGAACACATGGAGCTTCGGCGGCGAGTATCTCCAGACCTATAAGCCATACGCCGAAAAAGGTCGTATCCCCGTGGCGCAGTTCACGACGGAGGCGGGATATAACCTCCATCTTGTCAGCGACTATTCGCAGACCATCCACCTATATGGCGGCTTGTCGGCTCTCGGCGGATATGAAACGGTGAACTGGGGCAAGCATACCCTGTCCGACGGCTCCACGCTCCACAACGGCGACGCCTTCATATATGGCGGTGCGCTCACTCTCTCAGCGGATTTCTATCTCTCTGATAAAATCGCGCTGACAGCCAATGTTAAGGAGCGATTTGTATTCGGCAATTCAACCGGGCATTTCCATACGCAGTATGGTGTCGGTGTCAAATTCATAATTGAATGAGTTATGGGTATCAAAGTATTCGACCTTGACATACACAATCTGCCTCTCGCGGATTTTATGCGGGCTATGGGCTATGAGCTGACAGCGCGCGACGGCAACCGTCTGACATACGACAGCCCGTATTCATCCAACGGCTCAATCGTCGTGGATACCGAAAAGAACGGTTGGTACGACAAGCAGGAGCCGGAGAAATGCTACGGCGGAATATACGACCTCGCCTATGAGATAACCGGCAGTTGCAACCGCTCGGAATTAAATCTTTTCATCGCAGTCGAGATGAAAAAGATTATGGATTTCAAATGTTACGAGGTTCTGGGTAACGGCGAGAGTGCCAATGCCGATATGATACTGGCAATGCCTGTAAAGAACAAAGATGGCAAAAGAGCTGATGCCATGCAGGAACAGCCGAAGGAGGAAACCCCGAAGCCGAAGCCCGGACGCAAAATGCGCTTTTAGCCTATGGATATAGACGCTATCAAAGGAATATCCCTTGTGGATTTTCTGCACCGCCTCGGCTATGATCCGACGGGACGCGACAGCAAGGGCCTGTGGTTCTATGCTCCGTACCGCAACGAGCGAAAGCCCTCGTTCCATGTAAATCCGCGCAAAGGCGTATGGTTCGATTTTGGTACAGGCGAAGGGGGCGACATCTTCACGCTCGCGGGGGTATTATCGGGCAAGACCGATTTCGTTGAGCAGGCACAGTATATCGCCGAAAAGATGAATATGCCCGTGGCAGAGCCTTACAAACCTGTGCCGTTTGTCGAGGAGCCGACATTTGAGAATGTGGCAATATCCCGGCTGGAGTCGCCCGCGTTGCTCCGCTATCTGGCAGAGCGTGGCATACCGAAAGAGATTGCACAACGCTACTGCGTGCAGGTTGACTACGAGCTTCACGGCAAAAGGTATTACGCCATCGGCTTTGAGAACAACGCCCACGGCTACGAGTTGCGCAACCCGTTCTTCAAGGGGAGCTATCCGCCAAAGAACATAACACACATATCCGGCGGCAATTCCCGCTGCAACGTGTTCGAGGGTTTCATAGACTTTCTTTCGGCTGAACGCCTCGGTTACAACGCCGGCAACGACAGTGTTGTGCTTAACTCCGTGGCTAATGTCGGCAAGGCAATCCCGGTTCTTGCAGAATACCCGCTGATACTGTGCTATCTCGACAACGACACCGCCGGTCGTGCCGCAGTTGCCAGACTGCGCCGCGAGTTCGGCGACAGGGTGAGCGACAAATCCGCGCTATATCCCGACCACAAGGATCTGAACGACTACCTTATATCGCTCACACCCAAGAAAACATCAAAACTCAAACTCTAAAAACCAGACACGAAAATGAAAAAATCAAATAAAAAATCATTCGGCCTAATCGCCGTCCTCTCCCTCGTAATCGCTGCCGTGTGCAGCCTCACATCCTGTTCAGACGACCTCGATGTGCAGCAGTCCTATCCGTTTACGGTGGAGGTGATGCCCTACGCTGACAAAATCACGCAGGGGCAGACCGTGGAGCTGCGCTTTGAAATCAAGCCGGAGGGCAACTACACCAACACCCTCTATACAATCCGCTATTTCCAGTATGACGGCGAAGGTACTCTCAAGCTCGTCGATGGCCCGGTGCTTGTCAACAACGACCGTGTGCTTCTGGAAAGCAAGACATTCCGGCTCAACTACACCGCCAAGAGTGCCGATGCCCATAAATTCCTCGTGGTGGTCGAAGATAATTTCGGCTCGACACCGTGGGAGCAGACCTTCGAGTTCAACGGTAAGGACAAAGGAGATGATAACGGAGGCACAATCATCGGCCCGGTTGTCGGCCCTGTAACACCGGTTATCCGATGAAGAAACTGATGCTATTCTTCGTGGCGTTGCTGACCCTTGTGGCGGCAACGCCCGCCGCCAATGCTAAACGGTCAATAATGGAGCTGCCGCCGTTTGAACGTGCCGTGCTGATAATAAAGAAGTTTGAGACGCTCCACAAACCTAAGCACTGGCCCTATGTCGGCTACGGTCACCAAGTCCAACCCGGAGAACCTTACCGCCGTGGCGTGCAGCTCACCGAAAGACAGGCGGATTTACTATTACGAAAAGACCTCCGCAAGTTCTGCGCCCTGTATTCGCAGTACGGTAAGGATTCTATTTTGTTAGCCTGCCTCGCCTACAACTGCGGCCCCGGCGTCGTCAACAAGAGCAGCGTACTGAAGAAACTCAAATCCGGCAACCGAGACATCTTCAAAGCCTACACCTCCCACTGCCGCTACAAAGGGAAATTCCACAAAGGCTTATACAATAGAAGATTGACCGAGCTTGCCGTCCTATTCATTCCATAAAATATTGCCCACATGCATAGAGTTGAATTGCATGTGGGCTTTCGACTTTGAAGAATGTCTTACATGACTATCTAATTCAGATGATTTCTTGTTAAAAAGGGTGGATATTTACGCGGATGCTTGCAGAAGCCAAAATTAATGATTATCTTTGCACAAAAATTTAACTGTAACAGCGCATTCTTATGATTGAATCTCTGACAATAGAGAATTTCTTATCATTCAAGGATAAGATAACGTTTAGTTTTACTGCCTCTATGGAACGTCCTAAGGCAGGATTTGAACATATATCCTGGTTTGAAACAATCGGAAAGAAGAAAATCCAAAAAATTCAATTTCTGTTTGGAAATAATGGTACTGGAAAGTCAAATTTTATGAATGCACTAGGGGCTATTTGTAGGCTGATATGTTTCAGAGCGGCAAGTAAGTCTGATGAGGAATCCAGAATACCTGATTTCTTTTTTAAACTATCAAAAGATACAGTTAATAGGCCCACATCATTTGAGATCGTATTTCATCAAGCTAATAATCGATATAAATATGAGATAAAATGCTTTGATAACACAATAGAATATGAAAAACTTACAAGATGTCCCGTTGGGAAAAAAGAGGCGGTAGTCTATGTCCGCCAATTTAATCACGATAGGGATTTAGTTGAAATATCATATCCGTCAAAGATTATTCCTTTGGATTCTCAAAAACTAATTAATGACAATGTTATTAAGAATACATCTGTAATATCAGTGTATGATGAAAAAAATTTCATTGCAGATGATTTAAAAAATGTGTTTTCATATTTTAGTCGAATCCAATATCTTCCGAGATTGGAAGACATTGATTTGCCCTCAATGCTTCAAAATAGAAAAGATGGAGAACGATTAAAATCTGTTTTACTGCAATTGCTTGATGATATTGGGTCAAATATTATTGACTATAAAATTGAGACTATCGAGCCTAAACTTAGCGAACATGAAATATTGATTTTTAAAACTGTTTTCGGGGAAGAGGATTTTAAGAAAAAATTCGCCGGAGGTACTCGTAAAATAACCACTCTACAGTTTGCTCATCCATCTGATGATGAGACACACAAGGCATGGCTACAGGAGCATGAAGAATCAGAAGGCACTCTTAATATGATTCGTTTAATAATCGCTTTGTACGATGCAATTGTATTCAAAACTCCAATTCTGATCGACGAGTGTGCTTCTGGTATCCATCAACAGACTTTTGGAAGAATTATTCAATTCTTTTTGTATTCCTCAACGCATGCTCAGGCATTCATGGCTTCTCAGCATTTGTCCATTATGGATATGGACGGATTTCGCAGAGATACGATGAAATTTTTTGATAAGGATCGCCAAACTGGTGAAACTACATGTAAAGAAGTTGATTTGCGTAGATATCACAAGAATATTAATATTCTGAAGGCGTATTTAGACAACTCCTTTGGGTGTCTACCTGATTTCCCAACTCCGGAAGAATGGGTCAATAAACTGTCAAAGTATAAATCGATATTAAGTTCAGGCATTTCAACGCAATCAGAATAATCTCGTTTCGTACAATCATCGTATAAAAAAGCCGTATCTGTCGATATGGCTTTTTTTGTATCCCTATAGAGAGCTTGAATTATTCGCAGCATGCGTAAGATTCTACCCTTATTAACAAAATATTTGCTGAGATATTTGGAATTTTAGATTTTGTTGCGTAATTTTGCACCCGTAAACATTCGAGACGAATTGAAGCGATAGAAATTCATCTGAAGGGATCATTCTTTTCAATGGAGACAATAGGCTTTATATGTGATAACAATTATAATTTCTTAATCAATAAAAAGATTGTTTATGAGCAAAACAAAAATTCCAATGAACGTTCGACGTGAATTGTGGTTCAGAGCTGCGGGACGATGTGAGTTTAAAGGATGTAACGAGCCATTGGATCGTCATGGTATAACCATGGACTCGTGTGATTGTTCTGAATGTGCTCATATAATAGCGGATTCCGAGGAGGGTCCGCGAGGAGACACTAAATTGTCAAAAGAATTGGCACAAGACATAGATAACATTATGTTGATGTGCCCCAAATGTCATAAGTACATAGACCATGAGGGAGCCGATAAATATGACGCACGGACTCTTCGGGCGATGAAGAAACATCACGAAGAACGGATGCGCATGCTTACCGGTATCCCAGAAGACAATCAGGCGTTGCCGGTCACATTTGGATCTGCTATTGGAACCAGCGTCCCGATATTTAATTTCAATCAGCTATCATCAGCAATGATACCTGATTACTATCCTTCTAAAGAGAATGCCCTCCATTTAGGAGGAGATTGGTTTCATGGAGATGACTGGAATAGTTACTGGAAGCGAGAGATTGATGAGATAGAATATAAGTGCAAAAATTTATTGTCTGATCTTGAACGTGCTGTGCACAAAAGGATAGCGCTCTTCGGGTTTGCGCCAATGCCCTCTTTGATAAAACTCGGAACTATCCTCAATAATAAATATGAGGTAGAAGTGTATCAGAAGCAGCGACGCGGAGGCTGGATGTGGCCCGATAAAGATAAGCATATTGATTTCATATTTGAAAAAGTACAAGAAGGGAACGATGGTGCGGTCTTGGTGATGTCTCTCAGTTTCCCTATACTTCATCGTATTATGAAAGCGCGAAAAAATTCTAAAGTATGGCATTTTACCATCAATGAACCAAATCCGGAATTTTTGTCGGCTAAATCAATGCTATATGATTTCGGACGCAAGGTCGAAAGTGCCTTGGATGCTATCAGTAAGGAGTGTCCAGGAGTCCCTATTGACTTATATATATCTGTCCCAGTAGCCTGTGCCGTTGAACTTGGTCGAGTCTGGATGCAAAAGGCAAATTCACCACTCAGGATATATGACCTCGACAAACGTCAAGGCGAAATAGACAAACTTGCAATAACCATAAATAATTGAAAGAATGATAAGACATGATACTTTAGACAAGGAGGCCTACACTAAGTTGCTTACGGCTCTCGTAAAAGAAATCTCAATAACTCAGACCCAGTTTGATAATCTCGTTAAAAGTTATGAGGCTGTAGGGAAATACATCGGGGAGGATCCACGCCTTGACGGATATTCACCACTGATTTTTCCACAAGGCTCATTACGTCTTGGGACCATTATACAACCTGTTGGGAAAGATGATGACCTAGATGTCGATCTTGTTATTAGGCTTACTGGCAAAAGTCCTCATTGGACCCAGGCTGATCTCAAACGAATAATTGGCGACCGACTTAAAAGCCATGGGACCTATAAGGGTATGCTGGATGATGAGGGGCGTAGATGCTGGACATTATTGTACCGACAAAAGTCCGAATCTAAATCCGAACGCTATCACATGGATATCCTTCCGTCGGTAGCTGAGGCGGGATACACTCGTATCCTTAACGAGGTTCTTTCCAAAGCTTACAGTTTGGAGCAAGCAAAGCGAATAGCCATTAGAATAACTGACAATGAATCGTGGGATTATTGTATAAGTAAAGATATACTCACTTGGCATTCAAGTAATCCGGACGCATATGCATATTGGTTTGCTGACCGTTGTCGTACATCAAGAGTTATAACGGAGGGACGGTCTATTATGGCCGCCATTATGCCCATCGGTAAACTCGCAAAAGAAAAGTCGGTACTTCAGCATGTAGTACAAATATTGAAAAGGCACAGAGACATTATGTTCAGGAATGATCATGATGATAAACCTATATCAATAATTATCACAACTTTGGCCGGAATGTCTTACCAAGGAGAGGAAAATTTAGTTGATGCTTTGTGCAATGTCAGTAACAGTATGGAAAGTTTCATTTGCAAAAATGAAAGGAATGAATTTGTGGTGAAGAATCCGGTAAATCCCGAGGAAAATTTTGCTGATAAATGGACTTCACATCCTAAGCGTCAGCATAATTTCTTCCTCTGGCTTGATGCTGTTAAAAAAGACTTCGCGAACATCTTTCAATCAAAAGGACCTCTGCTTCGTGAAAATTTAGGTAAGGCTGTTGGGGCTGACATAGCAGCTGCAGTGTCTGAAACATTAATCAAAAGCCATCAGAGTAATATCCATAACGGAATAGCGAAAGTTACAGCTACCGGTACTATAGGAACAATCGGGAAATCACTAAATGCGTCAAATTGTTTTTTTGGTGAAGAATAGACGATATACTTCTGCACAACAGTTAAACACCCTTCGGATTCGGTATCCAGACTCGGAGGGTAAACTGTTGCGTAATGGTTTTGAATGGTGGATTACAATTACTCCTACCTTATTAAGTGATACCTATCGGATTAAGATAGTGTATCAGGATGGTATGTTGCCTCAAGTCTATGTTATCACTCCGAAACCACTTAAAATGCCAAAATCAGCAAAAAGACTTCCTCATACTTATGACACGAAACGTCAACGTATATGCGTATGCCTGCCTTCTGATTGGAATCAATCCAAACTAATTGCAGACACAATAGTTCACTGGTCAATTCAATGGTTAATTTACTATGAACATTGGGCATACACTGGGATATGGAAGGGCGGCGGTCATGGTAATTGGGATGTCATCCCCGTGAGTGCATGAAATCCAAATATAGTTTCTATGGTCTTGTGCTATTACTAAGAAGTTTTACTGTTCTGCAAAGACCTCGCCAAGCTCTGCGCTCTCTACTCCCAGTATGGCAAGGATTCCGTTCTTCTCAGCGCACTCGCCTACAACTGCGGCCCCGGAGTGGTAACAAAAGCAGTATCCTGAAGAAGCTTAAATCCGGCGACCGCAACATCTTCAAAGCCTACATCTCCCATTGCCGCTACAAAGGCAAATGGCATAAAGGTATCCATACTCGCCGACTTACCGAGTTCGCAGTATTATTCTCATTATGAGGACAGAATTATTTATTCTATTTTTTGATTTTACATATTTTTTCGTATATTTGCATCAGAAAAAGCATTACGGTAGTTACAGGTATAATATCCTGCACATTTGGATTTGGAGTGCCCACCTACTTTGAGATGTTTGCTCTTGGAGCAACTCTATTTTCAGTGTTAAATGATCAAAAAGAAGAAAGGAGACCGAAAATGAAGAATGATACTTGGAAGGCGACAGCGGTGGCAACTGTAGGCGACGCATGGAAAAAGCCAGATAGCAGTAAAAACCTTGACGAAATAATGATAAGTACCATCGCTTAGGGGAGTTCGATTCTCCCATCGCCGACTACTAAATGGAGATTTGTGAAATCTCCATTTTTTTAACCTACCATACGCCGCCTGTGGCGGCCGAAATTTTTGGCAAAATTGAGAGGTGCGACTTCATCACGAGGTCACACCGCTCTGTCTATATTACGACTTGGCTAATATCGTTATTTCGTGTTGAGCAACTCGTCACGGCATCGCCTGCACTCTTCGAGAGAGCAACATATGCAGGAGAAGAGTTCTCCGTCAGTGTGGCGGTAATCATATTGATAGTGTTTCTTGCGCCGAGAGCGGTAGCCGGTGTAAAACACTTCGTATTGTTCAGTGCCGGGAGTGGCGGTTGTGCTTACTCCGTTGGAGGTCATTTTGGTTGCCATAGTTCTGCGGTTTAGTATTCCACAATCAGTATCCGATATTCAAATGTCATATCGGGGTTAGTAATCTTTCTTTGTTTCAGCCATAGGTGATGACTGCCATAGCCATAGACAAAGTATCGGTCAATGTCGTACTTGTCGGCAAAATCGGCTACTATCTGACGTAGCGTTATCTCGCTGTCGGCATAGAGAATGTGGTTCACAAATTCTATGATGATTTCGGCTATCCTGTCATCAAATATGATAGTCGGGTGTTCAAATGTTACGTTCATAATTGGTGGGGATTTATGACCTGCGCCATTGCTGACGCAGGTCGGGTTAAACTTTAGGCGGTCATTCTCTCCTTGATAAGTCGGGCGTTTGAGTTCACAAGGTTGATGATGCGGTCGTGGTACTCGGTGTCCTTGTTATATTTGCCGTGGCACTGCACCACTTTGAGGGTCTGCAAGTCAACCTCTACCGTCTCTATTATGGTATCGCCAATCCTTGCCGACAATACCAGCGTGTTCTTTTTAAGGTAGTAGGAAGATGAGAATACGCAGATGTGCTGTGTGTTACCCTCCTGGCAGTATTCCTCTATGCTCTCAAGCACCTTCACCGATATTTCATTGTCGGAGATTACCAGACCGAAGAACTTGGATTTTAGAGCCTTGAACTGTTCCTCCTTCTCTTTCTCTCGGAGCAGTCTTTCCTCAGTTCTTCTGCGCTCGGCTTCCTCACGCTCCCGTCTGCGTCTGTCCTCTATCATTCGGCTCAATCTGTCGTGCGCCTCTATGAAATCTTCGGGGCAGATGTTCTTGGGATTGCGGAGGTCTTTGCCGAGGTTCTTCAGCATCCGCAGATAGTCGCACCACATTCCTATGTTGTTGATATGATAGCGGTGGCGATTGGCGATAAGGTACGATGCCCAAAATTCATCCGCATTGTCGGGATTAGCAATAAAGTATTTCATTTCCTCAATCTCTCCGGCTTTCATCAGCGTCTCCATTCTTGGGTCGGCAAGCAGAGCCTTGAAAAGTCTGACGGGGGATATTCCGTAGAAATCGCCTTTGAAGCCGTTGCGTTTGAGTTGGGGTATTACCTTAATTCTCGGATAGACCTCACTCCATGCGACAACATCATCATACAGAGGGTTGTGCGGGCGTACCTCCATGTCGCTCCAATACGACCAGCAGTCGCAGTAATGGAAGGTAAATCCACGGAGCAGAGCCATGTCGGTAACTATGCCTTTCGGAGAAATCCACCTTTGTACGACCTCCTGACAATAGAGTTGTCTGACTTCTCCCTTACGGCTTTCGCTCGTTATCTGCGACACACGGATTACTTGAAAACCCTTGTGTGCTGTTATGACGCTGAAATATGCGGTTTCCTTATGGGTGCGTTTGCGGGTGTCCTTCACTTTCAGTTCAGTTCCGCAGTGAGGGCATTTGCAACCTGCGACAGTGTCGCAAAGATTGCCTTTCTCGCCTTTCCAAACGTGTCCGCAGTCGGAGCAGGTCATTGTCCCGCTATTGGTGCGATAGGCGAAATGCTCAAAGCAGTGGCGGTATGCCCATTTCTCTTGTGTCGCGGTTATGGGGTGCAGTGTGGAGGATAGTGCTGCCACTTGCTTTTGTAATGCTGTCTTGGGTTTCATAGCCGTAATGTTTTAGAGGTCAAAAAGACTGGGTTGTGCGATTTGGGGATTGTTCTCGGTGGTTTTCTTTTCGGTGGACTTGGGTCTGCGCATTTTCGCCATTTCCTCGTCACGGAGTTTGTTGATGGCGTCCTGCCGTGCCTGTTCTTTTTCTTCCTCGGTGAGTTCTACCGTATGGTTTACCACCACTTTGCAGTTGATTGGGTTGCCGACCTCAATCTCGCTTTCCTCCCAATAATGGACTGCCATTCCGAAGATTTCATCATCTGCAAAGCCGTTGCAACCGCTTTTCTGCACTTGGTTGATGATGTATGTAACGCAGTCATCCATTGATTTGGCTGGGTTTGCGAACTTGACGGCAAATAGGGCGTCATTCTCCGCGATGCCTTCAAGGTATTCTTTGATAGTGTCGTTGAAGGCTCGTGTGCCTCGGTTTTCTCTTGTGATTGCCATAGTCGTAAATGTTTTTAGAGTGTTAAAATCCAATAGATTACCCCGATTGCGGTAAGGATTGAAATGAGCCAGCCTATTCCCCTCAGTATGGGTCTTGCTATCGCCCACAACGCTATCCCGATAACCGCTCCGATGATGATTGCCACCACCTTGACCGCCCTTGTGATTATGCGGTAATGATAGGAGGATTGGCGAGCTTGCATTGACCTAATATCTTTATGTTTTCCTGTGGCTTTCATATCGGTGGGAGCTTTTTTTTAACCATGCGTCCAAAGACAGTGTGGTTGTATGAGTTGCTTGACACCTGAAAGGCGTGGGGCGGCAAAAGAGGGATGTTCGGGCCTTGATATAAAAAAATACGAGCCGACGCTGGAGGTCTGGAGATTTTTTATGCCAAAGCCAGAAGAATATCCCTTCGCCACACGTTAGGTTAAGGCAAGCAACGCGTACTGACCCACTTGTTGATGGTACGCCTTGTTGAGAAGGCTCCCCCGGATGAAAGACCATGAAAACATAAATCGTCGCCGGCCCGACGGTGGCGGCGATGGATTGGAACACTGAAAAAAGAAAATCGGTGCAGCCCCGCTAAAAAAGAAGTGTGCCGCAATGACGCGGATCTGAAAGACCCGTCATTACGGCACTGTTCTTTTCGGTGGATGCTGTTCAAGCGGTGAGTGAGGGGGCGGTCGTAAAAGTCCTTATCCGGCAATGCGTCCCGGAACACGGACGACAGCCATTCAGTCTTATGGTGACGGCAGCGTCCCCGATGCCATTCCATAAGGCGATGGCCGTTGTTGGTGTTCAGCATTGCCCATAGGCGTGATGCGGTCAACGGGTGTCAGTGGACTTGTCCACCGTCACTTGTTGACGGCATATCGCCGCAGACACGGCAGACCGCCCCGTCTCTCACCACTTTCTATTTATGATTCTATGATAGCTCGTATTTTCTTGGAATAGTCAAAAATTATCCCTAATTTTGTAGCCAACTTACGTAAGTAGGTCGAATTTTAGAAAAATAGCCAAATGATACGAGAATTCTGGACAGAAAATTATCTTTCCATCCGAGACCGTCAATGCTTGAACTTTGAGGCGGTCGGTGACAGCCGTGATTGGATAGGAGCTGAGGTTACCGATGGAATGTCACTTAACAAAGTAGGGGTAATATTCGGTCCCAACGCTTCAGGAAAGTCAAATATGCTGAAGGCATTGAAGAATGTATTCAGACTGCTTTTCATATCCTCAGACAACAGAAACAAGCCGGTATGTTCAGAGGCTCCGTTTGCGCTGACTGCTGACAAACCAACGCGGATGTACGTATCTTTCTATGCCGACAGCATACGCTATGATTATACAATAGTTTATACCATTGACCGTATTATTAGGGAGGAGCTGTTGTATTATCCTAAAAAGAGCAAGTCGTTATTTTATGAAAGGGACTATACAGGAGCCGACAGCCAGTGCCGGATCAAATTCGGAACCAGCGTTGGGATAAAAGGTCGTACTCTTGACACTCTTATGGAGAATACCCTCAATAACCATTCCGTACTATCGACTTATGGGAAAGTGGCTTTGGCGGAGGATGCCTTGAAGTTGGCGACTCTTTATAACTGGATCAAAACGCATATTCATGGAATTGCAGACAACGAACCAGAACTCTCCCAACTCTTGAAAGAAGTCGAGGAAAATCCCCGGAAGAAAAGGTTTTTCCTTGAAATGCTGAAGAAAGCCGATTTCAACATAACGGGCTTTTCTGTGGTATCAAATGGAGATTCAGAAAAGGTGGAATTCGTCAACTCATCAAACGATGGTGTCTTTAGCTTGTCCGAAGCCACACAATCATCAGGCACCATCAAGTATCTGCAAGACCTTAGGTATCTCTATGATGCAATTTCGGGAGAACATATATATATGCTTGACGAACTTGGCGAAGATCTCCATTATGACCTCCTGTTCTATTATATGCAGGTGTTTATTGCCAATTCCGGCAAATCGCAACTATTCTTCACATCACAGGAAATGACGCTGCTTTCGGAGGATCTTTTCAATGATAACCGTCAGACCATCTGGTTTGTAGAAAAATCAGCAGAAACAGCATCTTCTGAATATACACGTGCCGACAAGCTGGGATTGCACAAAAATAATTCGCTATACAATGCCTATCGCATCGGTAAGTTCGGAGCGAAACCGGTTCTGGGTTCTCCTTTCATAAATCTTGATTGAGCCATGCCGAAAGTAAAACGCATTACTACTGTAATCATAGGGGAAGGTCCGACAGAGTATTTCTATCTTAATTCCTTGAAGGATGAATTCAGGGAATTACAGAATATCAAGCCTGATTTTCCAAAAAACACAAGCCTTAGGGAATTGGAAAGGTCAATTGAAGAAGCCGTGTCAATGGGTTATGACAGGATTTTTTGTCTTATTGATATGGACAATAAGAAAAAGGATGCAAAAAGCCTTTCAGATTATCAGAAATTGAAAAATAAATTCCACGGGAAAAGGGTGTCCAAACCCTCAAAAGGCATATCTTACGAGATAACCTTTATTGAGACCGACAGATGCACCGAGTTGTTTTTTCTCTACTATTTTCGATATACCGGGCAGCCTTACAGCGAATCAAAAGATATAGAGAACGAACTTGCCAGAATTTGCGGCTATGAGAAATCAAAGCACTTTTTCTCTACCCATCCGTTACATCAATATTTTCAAAGACAGGGAGGCAGTCTTAAAGAAGCCATAGCAAATTCGAATAAATCCGTGGATAGCCTGAGGCGAGGCTACCGTAATTATACTTATTCCGAAATAGGCGTAATGCTCAAGGAGCTTGGATTGATTCCATAATTTAGGCAATCTTGTCAACCTATAACGGTAATGTAGGACTGCCATAAGTAGAGGCTTCGGTCATAAGGAATCTAAATACTCATCCTCTAATAGGGAAGATTACCACTCATCTTCTTTCAGGAATATTTTAAGGGCAAAAATATGTTTGTATTTTTGTTTGTATGCCTAAATTTGTTTGTATGGGAATATTCCTGAATGGCGTTTTAAGGCCTCAAACGGCGAAATATGTTTGTATTTAGGTCGGTCAACAATGGTTAAATAACTGAAACACAGTGTTAAAACTGTTCTTCAACGAGGAGGAGTATTGATATAAAATCCGCCCGATTTTAAGACATAAACAACTTATATAGAAGCGATTGGCAAGCAACAAAATAAACTTGTCAATCGCTTTTTGTATCCTTTTACTGCAAAATAAACTTCTCTATTTTCAGATATTCAGCTCCGCCAAAATTTGTTAACTTGTCTATTTTTCGCTGAATTTACACGCGACTCTGACGAAATGGGGTATTCCACAGGGCATGACATCCATTCGCCGTCTTCGCTCTTAACAAAGGAATTTCGATGTCGGTTGTCAGCCGCCTGTTAGAACTCGGAAGCACCGCCATCACCGAAATGGTCTATGCCCGGTTGCTGCCCGAGACCCTTACCCACGAGGCCAGAAAGCTGCATTACTCATTCCTGCCTAACGAATTGTCATAAACTTTTTATACTTTTGCATATGGAATCTACGCAAGAAAACGAGATAATAATATATCAACCTGACGAAACCCTCAAACTTGATGTTCAAGTTGAAGGTGATACTGTGTGGCTTACGCAGGCTCAGATGGTGGAGTTATTTCAGACGACAAAACAAAACATAAGCCTTCATACCAATAATATTTTCAAAGAAGGCGAATTGGATGCCAATTCAGTTGTCAAGGAATACTTGACAACTGCGTCTGACGGCAAAAGATATCGAACTAAATACTACAATCTTGATGTCATCATATCTGTAGGGTATAGAGTCAAGTCATTAAGAGGCACCCAGTTCCGCCAGTGGGCCAATAAGATATTGAAGGAGTATCTGCTTCGTGGCTATTCGGTCAACCAGAGATTGATTGAAATGAGCGACAGGTTGGATAGAAGGCTTTTGGAACAGGATGGGAAAATCGCTGCTATTCGCAGGGATGTTGATTTCTTCGTAAGGACTTCATTACCTCCCAAGGAAGGAATTCTTTTTCAAGGTCAGATATTCGATGCTCATGTGATAATATCAAAACTCGTTGAATCTGCCAATACGCGCATAGTCCTGATTGACAATTACGTGGATGCGACTGTTTTGACACAGCTGGATAAAAGAAAACCGGGAGTCAAAGCCACCATTTACACGCAGGAAATCAAGCCTATCCTCCGTCAGGATCTACGGCGACATAATCAGCAATATCCCGAAATCACAATCCGCGTATATCATGGAGCTCATGACCGTTTTCTGATAATCGACGAGACGGTGTATCATATCGGCGCATCGCTCAAAGACCTTGGTAAGAAACTTTTTGCTTTCTCCGAGATGACAGCGATGACAGGCTCAGAGTTGTTGTCCAAACTCTAAAGTACGACTATGTAATAGCGATAAACATGTGATTCAATTTAAAGGAGGTGTTAAACCTCCTTTTTTCATGTCTATGTTTAAGATTTTGTAGCAGTAATTTTTTGGAAAAGGGAGTGCTAAAAATAAGTGCCAGTTTAGACTGAGAATTTCTGACGGCAATCGCCGAACAGCCAAACGAGATTCTCTTAAGTGTGCGATGCGTCAGTTCCTCGGCTATCTTAACGGAGCAACCCAGTTCGCCCAGTCATGCATAGGCGGTGGTCCCTCATCAGACCTCCCGTGGGGTCGCAATCCGGATGAAGACGCCCCCTGCTCCGTCTACTGCTGCATGACGCAAGCCCACAGGATGCTGAAACCAACTCCCCCAACCGAGATATGTGCGGCAAATGATAAATTTATTTATCGCTGACAGCTATATTCTCACAATTTTTTAGTAGTTTTACGGTATCGCATAATAATGCGACGAGACATAATAATAAAGAAGCGTTTTGCTGATCTCTTATTGAGAAAACGTAGGAAATTTTCACAATGATGAGAGGATAGACAAGGGGTACTCACGCTATAGTGTGTACGGTTCCTCCTTATCTTCTTCATCCTAGGTTTCCTACGACCATCAAACTACGACATGGCATAGTTGGCTCACGTTTCTTTCAAGTTTAATCTCTCCTTGAGTCGTAGAAATATAATATAATACAGACAAATCTTAAATGGTTACCAAAATGATAAGAACTCCTATTTTATCTATCGTTATTATAACGATTCTTTCGCTTTTCAGCAGTTGTGTTGATAAAGAAGAACCCGCCCAGATAACTATTAATGACGGCTGTATTGAATATTTTACACGCCGGATGGATTTCTCTTCCGAAGGAGGATCTAAAACAATTATGTTTTCTACAAATAAAGATTGGACTATTCATGTGTCTGAGTCTGGAATGAATGTTGATTGGTGCACAATTACACCCTCTTCTGGAAAAGCAGGAGATATTGAAGTGTCAATTAATGTAACTGGCAACACTTCATATGGAGAGAGAGGTGTGACGCTGACTCTTACTGCTGGCGAAGCCACTGAAAAATTAATAGTTTCTCAAAAACAAAATAGTGCGATTTTAATCTCATCAACTCTTTATGAGGTGCCAATGGAAGGAGGAGAAATTGAATGTTCGGTAAAAAGCAATGTCAACTTCAATATGGAAATACCAGAACAATACTCATCATGGATTCATAGAAGTGCGTCTTCAAGAGCTTTGAAGAGCACTGATTTAAAATTTGTAATTGATCAGAATGTAGACTATGAGAAAAGAAATGGTGAAATTTTATTCACCGATGGCAATATTACAGAGGTTGTAAAAATATACCAAGCGGGTGGAGGAATACTCGTATTATCTAAAAACGAATTTGATATTCCTTCTGATGGGGAGTTGATTTCTATTGATTTAAGTTCTAATTTCGAATATAATTACGAACTTCCAGAAGTTGATTGGATAAAACTAAACAATGGAACAAGGGGAATGTCAAGTCATACCTTATATTTTGAGATTTTGCCAAATGATACATATGATAACCGGAATGTAGAAATTAGATTTTTTGACCCAGCTGGTACGGTAAGTGAGATTGTTTCTATTAAACAATCTCAGAAGGATGCTATAATTATATCCAATAAAGAATTCACTGTTGATGCAAAAAAAAATTTTATCAGCGTAGACATAAACACTAATTTTGACTATGATGTCATTATATCATCTCCGTATTCATCTTGGATTCAAGTAGCAGATAACCCATTATCAAGAGCGTTGGATCCCTATAAACTGGATCTTAGAATTTTGGAAAATACAACGTATGATTCTCGTTTTGGTAAAGTTGTCATAAAAGGGAAAAATAGTGAAATTTCAGATACAGTATATATAGAACAAAGTCAAAACGATGCTATCTTTATAGGTTCTTCAAAAAATGTGAATGTTTCAGATGAAGGAGGAAGCGTTGATATAAATGTTAGCTCTAATGTTGATATTGAATTAGTATATTTACAAGATTGGACTCATGATATTATTAAATCCAGGGGTTTGGTAACCTCTTCCCACACCTTTGTTGTTGAAGAGAATGAAACTCCTTATGAACGCACAGGAACGGTCGTTATTAAGAAGTTGAATTCACAATTGCCATCTGACACAATGTATGTTCATCAAGAGAAAGGCTTTTTAAACTTAAATGTCAATAACGGGAATCTACAATCTTTATTAGAATCTTATGATAAATATGAAATTGAAAAATTAAGGCTTAAGGGTACGTTAAATAATATCGACTGGATGTGTCTTAAGGACTTACAAAATCTTGAATATTTAAATATTCAAGAGATTCCAGGAGATATACCTGCATCTTTTTTTAAGAATAATCAATCTATAAGAGAGGTTTGGATGCCTCAAAATTCAGAAATAATTAAATCGTCAACTTTTGAAGGTTCATCGATTCAAAGGGTATATTTCTCGCCGATATTGAAAAATATTGAATATAGAGCGTTTTATGAGTGTGATCAAATCCAAAATATTGATTTGCCAGAGACTGTAGAAAAAATAGGCATTTGCGCTTTTAACGGTTGTTACAATTCGGTCTTTTCTAAATTGCCAAATTGTCTACAAATCGTAGAAGAAAGTGGTTTGTGGTCTGCAAAATTTAATGGCACATGTATAATAATTCCTGACAATATGAGTAATATTGGTGCATATGCGTTAGCTCATTGTTTTGATAATACAGAGTCAATACTATTTAATGATAAAATGCCTATATTCTCGGCACATTCATTTGAAGGCGCTGATTTTAAAAATGTTTATATTAAGTCTCCCACACCTCCGACTGTAGAAGCAATTTATTTTGGAAATAGATATTTATTTGTACCTATAGGAAGTAAAAGTTTATATGAGGCAGCTCCAGTTTGGAAAGATTTTATGATAATAGAAGAAATAGACTATGATAATTTTGTAATTTCAAGGTCTGACCAATAAAAATATTTCGCTGCATGGGACTGAAGTCTAATTCATATTAATTTGTTTTGAATAATTTTGTGCGTTTTTATCGCCTTTTATAGCAAAGTTTGCTTGTCTAATTTCTACAAAATCAAGCTGACTATTTGATAAGCGACTAATTTACTTCTCCTTCAACGAGGAGGAGTATTGATATAAAGTCAGCCCGGTTTTAAGACATAAAGAGCTAATACCCAAGCGATTGGCGAGCAACGAAATAAGCATGTCAATCGCTTGTGTATTTTCATTCAGGGCAATTTTGCAACGCCAATTCGTTCCGCAGGTAGTCATCGAGGGTTGTTGGAAGACAGCTCGACTCTCCGACATTATGTGTCGAAACGGTGATGTTTAATCATTGGGGATTCGTAATTTTGCATTTGCCGGGCAAAAAGCCTCAAGAAATTTCGAAATGATGAAACTTTCAGGATTAAAATTGCATCTAACGGGGCAAAACAAATTCAATATGGAAAGTCCACCAATAAACGAAAGGGATTTTGCCGAGCTTATCAGGCGGCACTCCCCGATTATCAACAAGGTCAGCTACTTCTATGCTTCTGAAAAAGTGCCGTTCGATGATCTCCGGCAAGAAATCTATGTCAATATCTGGCTGGGAATAAATCAGTTTAAAGGTCGGAGTGAAATGTCGACATGGATTTACAGGGTAGCGGTAAATTCGGCGCTCATGACATTGCGCTCATCAAGAAGACGTATAGAGACGGTTTCGGTTGATTTCGGGCTGATTGATGTCGCGACGTCGATTGACGATGCGCAGCGGGAAAATCTTCAACACCTGCACTCCCTCATTGACCGGCTTGAAGATATGGAAAAAGCAATAATTCTCCTATGGCTCGATGAATTTTCGTATGATGAAATAGCCGACACTCTTGGAATGAAACGCAATACCATTGCGACAAAAATTCACCGTATAAAAGACAAACTCTCAAAACAGATGTAATATGCAACTCGATGAACTCAAAAAAAGCATGTCTACCCTTGAGCAGGTACTTGCCAAGACCGATACTGAGATTAAGATAAATATATCGGCTTCCGAAACGGCACAAACAAAAATTCTGAAGAAATTCCGTCAGGGATTTATAGGTTGCCTGATTCTTGCGGCTGTATTCGCAGCAGCGGCAATCGGTGGCATAAATCCTCATTCGTTCCCTGTCACTCTGAAGATATATCTGGTTGTATATCTGCTCCTTGGTGCTACCTGGTATATTTTCATGTATATCAAACTCCGCAACATCAACATCGCGGCTCTACCGCCGGCAGAATTGTTCTCCAGGACAGCCAGGCTAAGACTGCTCGTGTTGTCCGGCGAAATTGTATTCGGCATAGGTATAGTAATCCTGCTTACGCTCTTGTTACCAAATGCGTGGGCATATAATCGCACCGGTTTTTGGGCTATGGCAGCGGGTCTTGCGGTTGCCGTCATCTTCAGCGTAGTGCATTATTGGCCACAATATATCAGGCTATTCCGCGAGCTCGATTCCATAAAGGAATAGGAAGCCTCAATCCCGCCATCAAGGTAAGTCGCTCTAATCAGGCAACTTACCTTGTCTACTTATATTTTATCGAGAAATGAACTGTCATTTTGCCTATAGCCGCATGATGAAGAGGCATGGAATGATGAGCCTGACTCAGCTCTAACGTAGTAATTAACGTAATGTGCGTGAATGTAAGTAACTCTTAAAAATTAGTTTATAAGTTTTTATTCCAGTAACCCTATGGGCTGATATATCCTTATTCGTCTTTCCGGTGATTTCCCGGCTGTCAATCAGTCATGTAGCCCGCTACATTCCTTCTTTCCACCCGTAAAATCCCTCGCAAATACTTCATAATAATTATATATCAGCTAATTTGCGAGTTACTTATTAAAAATTAGTTATTACTAATAATCGGATTCTCACAAATTATTATTACATTTGCGAATGCAGACCGTTTGAAGCCCCGGTAGCGGGGACGAGGGCGGGAGGTAAGACATAATGAAAAGCGTTTATCCGCGCTGATTCTTGACTGCTTGAAATTCTCGCAAAATTTCTATCGATAGTCAGGGATTGAGCAACGGTAGATGCCCGTGGATATGTAATTATCTTGCATCCGGCACGATATTTCGAGAGGAATAGAGCCGGACGCACTGATTGCATATACAAGCGTAGGGCTTCTTCGTTGCCGTCCGACTATCGATGGGCAATGCGAGAAGCCTCAAGCAGTAGGACGGTAACAGATACAGATTCCTACGCTTTTCTCGTATAAACCAATCTAATCGCCAACGAGAGGATGACCGCGGTGTAATTTTAATATGGATAACCCTAAACGATATTGGTGGGTGACGATGGGTGCATGTGGACACTTTCGCACTCTAAAAATTAAAAATCGTGTGCCTGAAATTGATGAGACGAGCAATGAAAAGTGGCAGAATTGTATATTCTTTGACAATGAAGCTGACGCGCTCGAATTTCTTGCCAAAATGAAAGAATTTGTAAAAAAAGAATATCCACGTTCAAAAATGCAAAAATGGTATGAAAGCATTTAATAATCTAGTTCTTCGATTTATAATTCTGGTGGCTATTTGTTACGCATTACCAATTTTTATATTTGCAGCTGTCCCTCCAACTCCGATTCAAACAACTGTAGATGGGGTGACATACACTCTTAATCTTGACAATCGTACTGCTACGGTAACAAAGGCTCCGACTAAAATCAAAAGTATTAAACTTGATGAAGGTGTAGTATATGAAGGTCGAATATATGAGGTCGTTAGTATTGGAAGAACCGCTTTCTCACAATGTTCAGAGCTTTCTGATATAGTATTGCCTCCTTATCTTAAGACCATTGAAAGCTTTGCATTTAACGGATGTGAGAGCCTTTCTAATCTTAAGATACCCGAAACCGTGAATAAAATCGATTCGGCTGCTTTTCAGAATTGCAAAAGTCTAAAAGAAGTCACTATACCTCAAGGGGTCGGCAACATTGGTCCCGGATTATTTATAGGATGTGACTTACTTGAAGAGGCTTCGATAGAGTGTCATAGTAATATTACTAAAATGATGTTTAGATATTGCGTATCTCTTAAGACTGTTAATATAAAAGGGAAATCCGCATCTTTATCGACTAGAATAGGAGAATCCGCTTTTGAAAATTGTAAATCGCTAAATACAATAAGTTTACCTTCTAATGTCAGTATGATTGATAAAGCAGCTTTTAAGGGCTGTGAAAGTCTAACTGAGTTTACTGTTCCTTCTCGCGTTGATAAAATCGACGAATCAACTTTTGAGGGATGCATATCATTAAACAAAATTGTAATTGGTGATCGCTGTTTGGGAGTATCAACAAAAGCATTTTGGCAATGTGAGAATTTAAAGGAAATCAATTGGAACAATAAGTTGACATACATTGGCGAAAATGCTTTTACATTATGTAAAAGCATAAAGAGTATTTGTCTTCCAAAAAGTTTAAAGGTAATTGACAAGGGCGCATTTTCAGGATGTTCCGAACTTGAAGAAATAGAAATAGGCGATTCATTGAATAAAGTATATTCAGGAGCTTTTTATGATTGTACTAGTCTTAAACGGATTAGAATTCCTAATTTAGAAACATGGTGTTCTATTATTTTTGAAAATAGCAATGCTAATCCTTGTTATCCAGCAAAGGGAAACCTATATATTAGCGGAACTCTACTTGAGAATATAACAATACCTGATACAATTACTGAGATAAGAGATAGAAATTTTTTGGGATGTTCTTCAATCAAGAATGTCGTTCTCAATAAAAAAGTTACAAAAATTGGAGAACTTGCATTTAGCGAATGTGAAAATTTGGAGAAAGTGACGATTAATACCAGTAAAACTTTTATTGGCTGGAAAGCTTTTGCTAATTGTCGTAAGCTTAGTGATTTTTATGTATATTCAAAAATCGCTCCTTTGGGATATAATCAAACTATAAATGACGATGTGTTTTGTGGTTCATCTCCAGAATATATGAACCTTCATATTCCTAAGGAATGTTATGCAAATTATCATGGTATTTTCATCCCGTTTGATGGTTGGGGTAGATTTGGAAATACAATAGAAGATTTGATTATAGAACCTATTACTAAAATTACTTTACCGACACAAATAGTTTTATATATCAATACGGGACATCAATTAGAGGCTATAATAGAACCGGATGTACCATATGAATTACCGGTTAAATGGGAAAAAGAACTTGCGGATTATATCATATTAAAAGATGATGGTTTTGTTTTAGCGTGCTCTACTGGGCATGATTCACCAGGAAAGAATACAGTGATTGTAAGTTCTGTAGATAATCCGGATATAAATGCTTCATGTGATGTTATTGTTTATAAATACGCGAGCGGCATTAATCTGTCGGATACAGAATTAATACTTACTAAAGGATGTAGCGGTAAATTACATGCGTTTGTCCATCCAACAAATGCGAATCCAAATGTGAGTTGGGCATCAAACGATGAGAAAGTTGCTACTGTAGACGAATCAGGGACAGTGACGGCGATCGGTGTCGGCAAGTGCATTATTACAGCGGCTGCAACGGATGGCTCGGGAGTAAAGGCTACCTGCGAGATTACAGTAAATCCTGCTCTTGTTGAATCGATTTCTCTTGACCCGGCTGAATGGATTTGCACAAAAGGGCAGATCATACAGGTTAATGCAAGAATGGTGCCTGCAAATGCAGATGACTTGACGTTGACGTGGTCTTCGGGCGATGTGTCGGTGGCTACTGTCAATAATGACGGATTGGTGACAGCTGTTGGAATCGGCGAATGTGTAATTACTGCTTCAGCAGCAGATGGCTCCGGCGTTTCCGCGTCTTGTTCTGTCACCGTCAAGCCTGTACTTGTTGAGTCAATCTCACTTGACCCGGCTGAATGGATTTGCACAAAGGGACAGAGTTTACAGGTTAATGCAAGAATACTGCCTGCAAATGCAGATGACTTGACGTTGACGTGGTCTTCGGGTGATGAGTCGGTGGCTACTGTCAATAGTGACGGATTGGTGACGGCTATTGGAATCGGCGAATGTATAATTACAGCTTCAGCAGCAGATGGCTCCGGCGTTTCCGCGTCTTGTTCTGTTATCGTCAAACCTGTTCTTGTTGAGTCAATCTCACTTGACCCGGCTGAATGGTCCGGTTTTGAAGGTGAGATATTTCAAATCAACGCCATAATAACTCCGGACGAAGCGGAAAATAAGACTATTGAATGGACATCGAGCGATATAAGTATAGCAACAGTCGACAACAATGGTCTTGTAAACGTAATCAAAGATGGTAGTTGTATTATTTCGGCACGGACAACCGATGGTTCTGATTTGTCTGCAGAATGCATAGTTACGAGTATTTCAGGCATAGACAACATATTCACCGATGCTGATGAAAGCTTCGATATTTACAATATGCAAGGATTATTAATCAAGAAGGATTGCAATCGAGATAATCTCAAAAATCTTTCTTCAGGGATATATATAATTCGCCAAGACAATAAGACTAAGAAAATCATCGTAAAATGATTATCGACACGGAGCATTTTATCGCCTTTTATAGCAAAGTTGGCTTGTCTCATTTCGGTAAAATCAAGCTAACTGTCTGGTAAGCAATTTATTCTCATTTCTTCAACGAAGACGAATATTGATATAAAATCCGTCCGATTTTAAGGCATAAATAACTTAGCACAAGCGATTGGCAAGTGGTGAAATAACTTGTCAATCGCTTCTTATATCCTTTTACCGCAAACTTCACTTGTTTATTTTACAGGCATTTAACTGCGCCAAAATTTGTTAGCTTATCTATTTTCCCGGAATCACGGCTATATTCCGATTGAAATGATTGGCATTCGGAGCCCACTTGATATTCCATTTGTCCATAGATAAAACTTTTACAACTTTCACCAAAAGTTTTGTGTATAAACTAAACTTTATCTATATTTGCGAAAAGTTTAGTTTATGGAAGAAACATCGGAGATTTTATATAGGTCCATTTATATGAATCAGATCATTCCATATATGGATCAAAACATAATAAAAATCCTTGTTGGTCAGCGGCGTGTCGGCAAGAGTTACATACTTAAAAGCATAGCGCAGGAAGCAATGCGGCGTAATCCGGATGCAAACTTTGTGACCATCAACCTTGAGGATTTTGCATTTTCTCACATAACCTCCGCCAAGATTCTTCACGACGAAATAATCTCTCGTCTTGCGGACAACAGGAAAAACTATATCTTTCTGGACGAAGTGCAGGAGGTCAAGGGATTCGATAAGGTAGTGAGATCGCTCATTCTGGATTCCCGCAATGATGTCTATATTACGGGCAGCAATTCTGATATGCTCTCCGCCGAAATTGCCTCTCGCCTGGCTGGACGAAGCATTCAGTTTCACATACATCCATTGACATATCGCGAATTCCTGGAATTTCATTTATTGACTGATTCTGACTCCTCACTTGCCACATATCTTCAGTACGGGGGGTTACCATACCTGATACACCTTCCTGAACAAAGCACCTGGGCCGAATATCTCGCGGGAATAACTGATGCCGTGGTTTATCGCGATGTCGTGGCACGTCATGCTCTACGCAACACCGATTTCCTGCAAAGGCTGCTCTTGTTTCTTTCCGATAACATAGGACAGATTTTCAACGCTAAGAGAATCTCGGACTTTCTTAAATCACAAAAAGTCTCCGCAAGTGTGACCGGAGTGCAGTCATATCTCGAATATATCAAAGATGCTTATATCGTCAATCGCATCAGAAGATGGGACATAGAAGGCAAACGATATTTTGAATTTGGTGAAAAAGTATTCTTCGAAGACCTTGGCATACGCAACTCAATCGTCGGTTATCGACCCAACGACATCGGTCGCTTGATGGAGAATGCCGTCCACAACCATCTTGCCGCCTCTAACTATGATGTCAAGGTCGGTGTAGGAACTCAGGGACACGAGATTGATTTTATTGCCGAGAAAGACAATGAATGCCGTTATGTTCAGGTTGCGCTATCTGTCATGAATGATGAAACGGCTCGCCGAGAATTTGGCAACCTTGCAAACATTTCAGACAATTACGAAAAGACTGTAGTGACATACGCGGAATCCGCTCCTAACACCTATCAAGGAATCCGTCAAATGTCTCTTCGCGAATTCTTGCTCAGCTAATCCCACGACATCCGATGTGCCATGTATCTGTTCCTCGGGTATGTCTATGGCGCAACCCAATACTTTTGGTTCGCGAATCGGAACTTAGCGAACGTCGGTCATAGACCGGTGCGCAGTCGACGAAGCCGAAAGTTACCGACCGCAATTCGCCCAGTCACACGGTGGCGGTTTCCTGGTTATAAACAGCAAGCTTGTCTGCGAAGGTCTATGAAAATTGTCAGATTTGCCATTGGTTTATACATATCAAGTTGATTGCAGGGATAATCCAATCGTGTCAATGCGATTTTTTTCATTATCTTTACCAGAAAAAATAATGGCACGACTCAACGACTTCATGGTGTGTCCCGAACTGGCACACATCTACAATTATTGTCTCGCAAACGGGACTGCCGCTACTTACAGCAAAGGGCAATCTTTTGTGGATGAAGGGGCGCTCTGCCGATATGTCGCCGTCGTGCGGTCGGGTTATTTCAAATTTTCGGTCATCGACAACAACGGCGATGAATGTACAACCGGTTTCTCGTTTGCAGGCGATATCGTTGCCGACTATGTTTACTCCTTCCTGAATTCACAACCGTCACCTACCTTGATCATCGCCGGTGCCGATTCAGAAGTGCTGAGAGTGCCGGTTGGCGAATTGAGGGCCTTTCTCGATAAGGTCGATTCCGGATATATCGCCCGTACGGCAAAGCTGCTCCTGAAGGAGGCATATTGCCGTTATATAGACATGCATAGATTTTCGCCCGAAGAACGATATCTGAAACTCATAGGGCGCGTGCCCGGTATTCTGTCTCTTGTACCATTGCAGGAGCTGGCGTCATACTTATCTGTTTCGCGACGACAATTCCAGCGCATTCGCGCACAGGTGGGACATTTGTCCCACGACAAATGAAACATATACCGTAAATTTGGGGAGACCTTAAACTTTCGGATATGTTCACAAAATTAGCCACCGCAGGGCTGCTTCTTGCATTGACCCTGTGCGCTCCCATTGCGGAAGCTGCCAAAATCTATCAACTGGCGGATGCCACAGTCTACCTTAAGGACGGCACAACGGATCAATACAGCGGCACGACGAAGCTATCGATGCCGCACAAAACCGACGCCCTGCAAAGAGTGGAAAACGCATATACAAAAAATCAGAAAAATGCAGGTGAGATTCCGTGTGCCACTGTCGACTCTGTGGTCATGTGGCTGCCGACACGGCCCGACAGCCGCTATACATTCGTATTCGTACCCAAGTATGGATGGTGCGCACTCCTCGACAAAACGGCGCAATCCACCGCTTACTTCTATTCCGGAGGCGGATACCGTATCCGTCCCGACGGCGGTCTATGGTTCTACGATGACCGTAAACTTTTGGTGGACCACGACGGCAAGATATCCACCCTGAAGAATCCCTACGATATGAACCCCGATAAATTCGCCACAAAATTAGCCGAAATATCGGGTGGTGACACTGGGCTCGAAGCGCGTCTCAAGTATCTTCTGGGACGGGAATATCCTGACAATTATGTGCGCGTGGTGAAAATGAACGGCGATACCATCTACGGCTATCTCCACAACGACGCCAAGACGATGGCAAAAAACCTGTTCTCAAAATCGGGCACGCTGCAGCAATACATCAATATCAGCGAGGAGCCCGACAGCAAGGGTACACGCTACTCGGCGGATGAAGTCAGCGAGATTCGATGGTTTGACAGCAACATTGCACCCAACACGAGAGTATCCATGTCGGTGAACGCTCCGCGCATGTTCAAGGCAAAAAATTATACACGCGGGTTTACATGGCTGTGGGACAGACGTCCGGCGGGCAGTATAATCAAATATGAAGTATGGGAGACTTCCGGCGGTCGAAACCCAGTCAGCCGCCTCGTCCCGGTGGTAAGCGTATATTTCGAAGGAGCCAGAGGCGCGTATATGCTCTTCTCCAACGGCTCTGTGAGCTTAGCCTTGCTCTATCATTACATGAAAGACGCTGCCCCGGAATTCCACAAAATGCTTAAAGAATACTATGGCGACACCCCCGATGCCAAAGCTCACTGCAACGAACTGCGAGACAACCCGTCGACAATCCTGGACCTTTACGAGGAATACCTCAAGACCCACGATTACATTGACGACCGCTCCGACGTGAAAGTGTCTGACGATGAAAAAGACGCCGATAAAGATGCCCAAAAGAAATAATCCCCTTTGTGAACTGCATCCCAAGAGTTTTGTATCTAACTTTTGGGATGCGTCACATTGATGTGGATTAATTTTAGTAACTTCACGAGATAACAGAATATAGCTGAGGTTTCTCACGGCTTTATTTGATACCCTGTGTTGTTTTATGACCTCAGATGTCGCGGAGTCTCTGAGAAGCAGAGCGACATGGGCGATTACTTTGCGTGGCAGAGCGCCGCAGGCGATGGCTTGGCTAATATGCGACCATATTCCGGGATTTATCTCGGTCAAGCCTCGATGCGCTAATGGGGTGAGTATCCCTGATTCTGAAATGTGCCATGTGTATGTACTTCATAAGTCATTTACGGTCGAGAAGCGGCAGGTATTCGCCGTAGCCCGCAGCCTCCATTTCCGATTCGGGAATGAACCGGAGCGAGGCGCTGTTGATGCAATATCTCAATCCGCCTTTTTAACGCGGTCCGTCGGGAAACACATGCCCGAGATGGGCGTCCCTGGTAGCACTCCGTCCCTCCAAAAACTCACAACAAGCGCTCCATGACTTTGCCGTGATGCAAGAGGTCTGCTTACTTACTTCAGAAGTTTCTTTTTGCGGAGAGCCTCGACAAATGCCGCGGCGTCATCTGGATAGGGCACGTCGCCGAAATTGGAGTGTTCGGTGCCTTTCATCGTGCCCACAATCCAATAGTTTTCCAGTGATTTTTCAAGTGTCAATATCTTGTGCTTCCCTTTGCCGTCGGCAACGAAAGCTATGTAGCGACACATAGGTATCTTCTTAGGCATCGGAAAAGTCCACACCACGACCTTTGGCTCTCCGTCGAGTTGCGTGATGTCGTCAACCGTGATATCGGTATCGGCAAACGGCGAGCGTAGTTTGTTGGAAGCCGGAATTTGGCTGTTAATCATTTTTATGTCAAGAAGAGAGGCAGCACTTGTGACTTGCTCGGCAATCTGAGGCATATAGCGGAAAAAGTAGAAATATTCCGGCATGTTCTGAACAGGGGTGGTTATCTGCGCAATCATTTGTCGTGCAATATTCCGGCTCTCTTCATCATAGTCACCTGTCTCTATCTTGCGGAATATTTCAAGAGCCTTGACACTGTCGCCCTGCTGATATTTGATGTAGCCTATATTGGTAAGTGGTATGGCGTCGTCGGGGGCTATACGCGCAGCTTCTTCAAAATATCCCAGTGCGGCATCGTTGTTTGCAACGCCGAAATTGAGATTGCCCGCCATATTGAGAATCCTGACATCGTTGCCGAAGCGCTTTGCCGCCTTATCGGCAGTTGACAGGGCAGAATTGACCACGGTACGCGAATCAGAGCTATAAATATCGCCGAGACGCTCGAATACGGCGTCGGCAAGGAGAGTAGCAGCATTGGTCAGCAATGTATTCCCCATTCCGAGCCAGTGACCGCCATTTTCGACATCATGATCCAGTATACCGTCGACCGCTTCGATTACAGCACTCCATCTGCCTTCGACCGATGCCGCTTCTGCCTTGCAGAGCCGGAAATCAATGCGGTCGGGGTAAACGGCTATCCCCCGGTCAATCTCCGCAAAAGCGCAGTCAACGAGTGAATCGCGCCCTGTCGCGTCACCGGTGGCGCGGTTAAGGAGCAGATTAAACCTCGCGGGGAAAAGCTCCGGGTCAGCCGGAGTAGCGCGACTCCACTCATTAAGTATGCTGTCGGCCGCCTGAAGTTTGCCGTCGCTCAGACACGCATTGAACGAAATCTGATAGTTATCTGCCGCCAAAGCAAGCGTAACGGTCAAAAAGCCAAAGGCAAGAAGCTTCTTCATGATAATGTAATTAAAGGATGATTGTGGTGCTACTTACTGAGCATATACCCTCAAAAACAAGGGATTACCCATTTGGCAAATTTAATAAAATTTTGCATCCGCGCAAACTAATCACCGAAAAAAGAAAAGTGAACGGGATATTTTAATCACAGGTTGTTGGATTTATTGGAGATATGTGGTAGATTTGTGAAGCAACTTAAAAAAGAAGATATGGCTAAGAAACGTAACGTGATTCTTGACGCCCCGATACAGTTCGGTCACGATAAGGCAACTCAATCCGATAAGGATAAGATGGAATTTGAAAGCATGAAGCTGATGCTCATGACAGCAATGGCAGAGATGGGTATTTCCCCGGAAGAGTATGCCGCTTTTCTGGCTGATGACAAGTCGTTGGGGGAGCAGCGTGAGCGTATATTGTCAATGTCTGATGACCTCGGGTTTGGTAGCGCTCCTCTTCGGGAGGTCAAGGACGCACGTGCCATGCCCGATGCCGACAAGAAATCACTGCGTCTAAAGGTGCAGATGAAGGATGTCACCAAGCCGCCTATGTGGCGCGAGATAGTCATCCCGGCTGATTTTAATTTTTCTCAGCTTCATCATGCCATCCAGGCTGTGACCGGGCTGGAAAATTGTCATCTGTGGCAGTTTCAACGTCAGGCGTATGACCCTGGATTGCAGATAGGAATTCCGATGGGAGATGAAATGGGCTTTGGATTGGATGATTGTACCCATGATGCCGATGTCACTCCTGTGACTGCCTTTCTTGCCAAGAAAGGCGACAAGCTCGAATATGTCTATGACTTCGGCGATGACTGGATTTTTACAGTTAGTGTGCTTGAAGTCATGGAGCGTGCCGGTGAAGTTGCGACATGCACGAAATGGAAGTGTGATTTCCAGCTGATTGAAGATTGCGGGGGTGTATGGACCTACTTGCGGTTGAGGGAAGCGTTCTGCGCTCCTGATAAGTTGACTTCCCGGCAGAAGAAAGAGCTTGCCGAAAACTTCGGATTCGAGAATTTCAATACCCTGTCGGCATGGGTCGATGATGCCATGATGGACATAGAGTATGTCAACGAGCGGCTTGCCGACATCCCGGAAAGCGGTCGCATAGAAGATTGAGATAAGCCATATGCTGATTTGACTTAACCCGGCTATTTGGGATTCTTGTTTAAAAATAGATGTCATTTTGGAATAGAATCATAGACACGTTCAACGAGGCGGAGAATAAACCGGCTCGTTATCGGGCTGTGTCGCATGATGCATCCCGCTATGGCTTTGTCGATGTCGAGGTCGGATTAAAGGATAGTCACGAAGATGTCAATCTCGGTTTCATTGGTTTGCATTACATTAAACGAATCACGGGCTAATTATCTATGTTAAATATCTTATTGACATTTCTGATTATACTGATATTGTTTTTGTCAGTAATCTGGAAAAGTAAAAAGTCGGAGCATGGCGAGAGCTTCTTCGATAAGGAGTACACCAATACATTGAAGGGGTTATGTTCGATTATCGTGATTTTTGTGCATATTCCTGTAGATAAACAGAATCTTCTTCAGGATGCTCTCGGCAGTTTTGCCTATATAGGTGTAACCGGGTTCTTTTTGATTTCAGCTTACGGTATGCAATATGGAGTCGAGCATAAAGAATCGTATCTTAAGACTTTCCCCGTCAATAGGCTTGTATCGCTACTTGTGCCGAATTTTGTTGTCAACATAGCTATTGTGTTGGTGCTCTGCCTGTTTGGAAAATCCGTAGGATTAAGCCAGATTTTAGGTGTCAATGACTATATCAAGATTTTGTTGGAGTATTGCCTGCTGTTTTATATAGTCAACCTCTTATCCCGGAAATTCAATTTTAGAGCCGTAATCGGCGATGTGATACTCATTTTGTGGGTTTGTCTGAGCAGTTTGTATCTTTATTTATCCAAGGATGGCGATGTAGTGTCGGCTCAGTTGGGATGGTGTTATGAGCGTCTCGGACTTGTGTGGGGGCTTATTCTGATACGTCATTTTGCCGGGATAAAGCAGTGGCTCATGAAGAAGCAGCCGGTTAAATGGGTGATTTCTCTTATTGCTGCGGCGATATTGGGTATAGCGTATGAAATCAACAAGGAGGTATGGTTATGGGGTGAATATCTGCTAAAGATAGTGCTGGGGTTAAGTATAATCATATTTTATTTCCTGACTACTGTAAAAATCAGATTGGACAATCCGGTCACAAGATTCCTGGGAAATATCTCGTATGAGACTTATCTGAGTCATGGCATGGTATCTTCTGTGGTTCTGCTGCTGTTTCCCGACTTGATGAGCGGTCTTTATGTGGGGGCGGTTGTTGGGGGCACATTGCTTTTCAGTTTCCTCATTCATAATCTTGACAAATTCATAATCGTGCATCTCAAAAAGTTATTTCACTGCTGACTCTTGCCGCCTGGTGACGTGATTGGTAACAATCTATCGCTAACGATATTATTTTACTAATCAGGTGTGTGTTTGAAAATATTTGTATATTAGCGGAAATATTTTAGCACGAAAAATTTATATTTCCATGCAAGAACGCCCCGTAAATCTTAATGAGCCTCCCGCAGGGAATCCCGTCGACCGACTGCCTGCAACTATTAACATTGAATCTCTGATATATGTCGTGCGCGATGAGCAGGTGATGCTCGACAGTGATTTAGCCAAGTTATATGACGTTGAGACTAAGGTACTTAATCAGGCAGTTAAGCGTAATATTCAGCGTTTTCCACCCGACTTTATGTTTCAGTTGACAAAAGAAGAGTGTTTGAGGTCACAATTTGTGACCTCAAACAAAGGGAGAGGTGGAGCTAGGTACCTACCTTATGCCTTCACCGAAAACGGCGTGGCTATGCATGCCTGTAACAAGGCTCACGACCGCTTCCTGATAATTGATGAAGAGGTCTATCACATCGGTCATTCACTCAAAGACCTTGGCAAAAAACTGTTCGCATTCTCCAAAATGGATGTCATGACCGGCTCCGAGCTATTATCCCGGCTCTAAAAATATGCAATTTGTCGATCCGTTATCCCGAAGTGCGATGAGAGGAAGATTGTTTGGGATTGAAGGGGAATTTGTGGGGAACTCTTTTGCGGGATATCTTTTTTTGTTTACTTTTGTAGCAGTACAAAATTCATCATGTCATGTATAAAGGTTTCTTCACGGCATTAGCTACTGCAGTAGTTTTCACATTGTCGGCAATAGCATCGCCGGTCAATTCGATAAAGGTTTCCGGTGTCGTGCGCGGTATTCCGGAAGGTGGTTCGCGCACTCTCGTGGTTAACGAATGTGACATTTATGAGAAGAGCTCGCGTTGTATCGCCGAGCTTGATTCTTCAGGGTGCTTCGATGTGGTCGTGCCGTTTTATCGCGGGCATACATTCACGATAAATTATAACCGCAAGCTGTTTATCAACGCCTATGCTGAGCCGGGCGATTCGGTTTTTGTGAGCATCGACGCATCGCGGACTCCGATCGAATTTCATCTTTCAGGCGACCATTCGCAGCTTAATGAGGAATATTCCCATGCTTTCTGCGATCTTGCCGGGATATATTATGACGTGACACTTCTGCCGGACACTGTTGCGCTTTCGGAGTATATGCCGACATTCAAAAGCGAGGTTGACCGCACGAAGAAAGTGGTCGAAAAATATATCTCCGACAATTCTTTGTCGCCTGAGACCGCCGAGCTTCTTTATCTCGATAATATCTTTTGTATCGCCAATCAGGCAATAGGTTTCAGGGGGAACGGGCCTGACGAGACGCTGGCATTTTTCACTGACCCGATATTTGACATCATGAATGAGAAAAATGTGAAGGTGATGATATTTCCCTATCACCTGAGCGCATTGATGTTCTCATGTCCCGATTATCTGAAAAGTGTGCCTAAGAGTGTCATCCGTGACATGATGTACGCCGCCGCTCATGACGATGTCGAGGTGCCTGCAAGAAGTGAATTTGCCGACACGGCATATTATGACCGAGTGTATGCCGATAATGTTGCCTCGATTGATTATTCTGTCCTGAAACCGGGAGCCATGGTCGTGATGGAAAACGACACCGTATTTGAAGTCGACAATGTAAATCCCGTCGAGTGGCTTAAGTCACGTTACCCGTCACGCCCGGTTTATCTTGATGTGAGTGCCACCTGGTGCGGACCATGTCGTGCCGGTCTTGCCGCCGGAGAGGATGCGCGGCAGTTTTTCAAAGACAAGGATGTTGTCTTCGCTGTCCTGTGGCTGAAATCCGACATGAAGACATGGTCAAAACTTGTGCCCGACATCCACAATGCTGTACACATTTTCATCCCCGATGATGACACGTCAAACAGAATAATGACTATGCTTAATCTCGCCGGATTCCCCTCATACTATATTATCGACCGGCAGGGCAAAATGTCGGGCAACGATGTCCCCCATTTCAATGACTCCAGCCTGATTGACTTCCTCCGCTCATATTAGCAACCTTTGAAAATTGTAAAATAAAAGAATTTTATATAAAAGTATAAAATAGTTTATTAAAAATTTGGTTAATTCATGTAGTTAGATTATATTTGCGTGTAATCAAACCCCTTATCCATATACCATGGGAACCAACGAGATAATAATTTATCAGCCTGACGAAACTCTCAGGCTTGATGTCCGGGTTGAGGACGAATCCGTATGGCTGTCGCAGTCTCAGATAGTAGAATTATTTGGTTCAAGCAAAGCAAATATCAGTGAACACCTCAAACATATTTTTGATTCGGGAGAACTTGCAAAGGATGCAACTGTTCGGAATTTCCGAACAGTTCGACAAGAAGGGAATCGTAATGTGACCAGAAACATCGAATTTTTCAATCTGGACGTGATAATTTCAATAGGATATAGGGTAAACACAGTACGTGGTATTCAATTTCGTCAATGGGCAAATAAGGTGCTTAAAGAATACCTGCTTTCCGGATATGCAATAAATCAACGTCTTTTGCAATTGGAGGATCATATAGACCGACGCTTATCCCTCCATGATCAACATTTTGCAGAGCAAGACAGTCATCTTAAACGACTCGATGAAAAGGTCGATTTCTTTGTCAGGACATCCTTGCCTCCCAAAGAAGGGATTTTCTTCAATGGACAGATTTTTGATGCCTATGCTTTCATTTCCGATTTGATTCGCAAGGCAAAACACAGGATTGTGGTCTTTGACAGCTATATAGACGATACGGTGTTGATCCAGATGTCAAAACGAAGCCCTAATGTGACTGTGGATATTTACGCAGGTAAGATCTCACAACAACTTCGTCAGGATGTCGCGCGACATAACGCTCAGTATCCCGGAGCGACTTTACATGCGTACAACAAGGCTCACGACCGCTTCCTGATAATCGATGAGGAAGTCTATCACATCGGACATTCACTCAAAGACCTTGGCAAAAAGCTGTTCGCATTCTCCAAGATGGATGTTATGACCGGTTCAGAGCTATTATCCCGGCTCTGAAAATTGATATTTATGTCTAATAGGTGAGGAAATAAAAGAATTTTATATAAAAGTATAAAATAGTTTATTAAAAATTTGGTTAATTCATGCAGTTAGGTTATATTTGCGTGTAATCAAATCCCTTATCCATATACCTGCATGAAAAGCCGTTTCCCTCTCTTCAAGTATGAAAACATTCTGTTTTCATGGAATAATTTCAGTGGCGTGTTTTGGGTTACAATGCTCACGGTCCTGGAGCGGCAGGATTTCGGTGAGATAGTTGATGGCGTGATGAAATATTCCACTTCCGGGCTTGTCCTTAAAAGGATGCTTGAAAATCTCCATTTGTATTATCCTTCCATGGCTGTTCCGGCATTCGTGGTGTTCCCAGACGGTTTCGAGGCGATAGTCATGATACGCAAGTCATCGATGATTACCAGCGATGAGGATATTTTGTCAAGGCTTGCCGGCATTGTCAAGGCTTTCAAACGTCTGAGCCATCGCAGCAAGGGATCTCCCGTACCGGTCGACATAAATGTGTGGATTAATCGTTTACGTCAGATAAACCGCAATGATGTCAAAATGATATTTGATATCTACGAAAACCGCATATCCCAGTGGATTAAGGCGCACAAATAGCATATGGTCACTGTCCTGTCACTTGGCAGTCAGATGACAGTGCATGAGATTGCCGTCGGCATCGCGCAGGTGCATGCCGTTACCTTCGCAAAAGCGCCAAAAAGAACAGTCGGCACATTCGCCACGTTTCATCCAGTTACGGTTGCGGTACTGGCCGAAGCGGTGTTGCCACACATCCCAGAAATCATCCTTGTAAATATTGCCTTGCCGGTAGTCGGAGCGGATACTCGGACATGCACCGATGCCGCCGTCAAGCAATACCGAGGCAACGCTTATGCCTGCCTGACAGTCGAAGAAATAATCCCTCACTTTTCCTTCATATCCTGCAAGGAATCCCTCACAGCAGAAAGATGCGTGTATTTTTCCTTCTTTACGGGTGTTAACGATAAATTGCATAAGGGACTGGACTTCTCCTCCTGACAACCGGAATTCAGGATATCGCGCCGCCCTTCCGGCAGGGAAAATGGTAAATAACCGCCACCGTTTCACCCCGGCATTGACGAGCAATTTCTTTAGCTCGCATAGTTGATACAGTGACTTGCGGTTTACACAAGTCACAACATCGAAATTAAGGTCGCCGGCACACACGACTGCATTTATGGCATTGCGGGCTCTTTTGAATGATTCAGGATGATTTCTCATCCAGTTATGTGTGTCTTCCAAGCCGTCAAGACTTATGGTGATATTATGTAGTCCTGCGCTACGGAGGCTGTCAAGTCTATGCTCTGTCAACAGCAGCCCATTAGTGACAATGCCCCATGGAACCCCCCGGTCATATAATCGACGCCCTACATATTCCAGGTCATTTCTTACCAGCGGCTCCCCTCCCGTTATCACGACATTCATTTTATGAGGATTGACATGAGGCATCAGTGAATCGATGACTTTTAAGAAGTCATCGGCAGGCATGTCAGGAATATCCGACATGCTTTTGCAGTCGCTTCCGCAATGTCGGCATGACAAATTACAACGCCATGTGCACTCCCAGAAAAGCTGACGGAGAACATGCGCCTTCCGGCGTTCATTTTTTATGTGGCGATTCAGTTCAAGGGCAATCCGCTGTCTTACAGACAAAGGTTTCATTGATTGTCAGGTTTTTCTTTAAGATTGAAATTTATTGTCGCTTTTGCAGTACCGAGCGACCATACGTTATGGTCGTCACTTTGCTTTATGTAATCCAGGGACACAAGCGTAGAGTCTGCTTCAAAGCGTGTGTCAATCGGCAGGCACACCACTTTTACCTCATCAAATACGAAGCCGCTTAATGTTGCCTCATATTTTCCGCTGACACCGGTCTGAACGGATGTAAAGTAAAGTGCGCCGGAATTACATGCTGGCTCGGTGACTTTTATTACTGCCTCTACCGGTTTGTTTTCATTACCGGCACTGACCTTCCCTTTTATCTCAAAAGTTCCGGTCGGACATCCGTACATACAGATTAAGCCGCTTTCATCGCCCGGCTCATCAGAAGAACAGCCGAAACCAAGCAATGTGATAAATGCCGCACAGATGCGTGATAAAAAGGATGAAAAGTTAGAAACCATATTGATGCAATTTAGATAAGTTTTATTATTATGATGAATGTCTATGGAAAATACTGCATGAAGCATCGTGATATTTTCACCAGTTGAGACGGAAGCCTACCGGGAGTGAAAAATCCCATCTGTTGTCAGTCCAGATGTCAGGCACAGGTTGATTGTGACTGAAATGATATTGCAATGTAGGTTCAACGAATATCTCCATACGGGAAGATAATTTAAATGATGCCCCGTAGCTGCCTGTTAACGACCATACTATCGCAGAATTGAATTTGCCTGCCCGGAGATCGGGATTGCCTGACTGGCTTGTGACTGTCGCATAAGAGGATATAGGGAAGTCGACCCTTGCGCCGGCCGAGGCATAAAACTTGATATGTTGAGTCGAATATATATTGAAATTCATTTTCAACGGTATTCCCAGATAGTGCCACCGGCAATCGCTTTTAGCCCTTTCGCTTTCAAAAGTGGAATGGAGATATGTGTATGTCAGTCCCGACTCGACACTGAACATCTTCGAGAGTGATTTATTTACCGATACGGTAAACGATACGGGCATTGAATGTCGATGTGATACATTATTATAGTCCTTGTAGTCCGCCGCGGCATTTCGTTGTGGCGTGGGGTTGAGCGGGTCGTCTGTCGGGTCATTCGGGTTGGTGGATGAATTAAAATCGTCATTAATATAATCTGACCTGTCGGCGGAATTATTAAAATTGTATAATCCCGCATTGACCCTTACATTTAACGCCCAACATTGAGCATGGTATCGTTTTCTGTAATTGACATCAACATCTGCAAGATAGGTCTCGTCAATATCTATTATCTTTGATTTCGGGGAAGCATGGGTGGTGTCAGTGGAAGTAGGCAATCCATTTTCCTGCTTTGCCGTGGCGGAGTGTGCAATTGTTTCCGTAGAGTCAGCATCGTTATCATGTCTACTTGCCACTATTGGAGATTTTAAGGGTGTGGTTCCACCCCTTGTGTCCCTATTGGCTGTAATCTTTTCCTCACGTATGTCGGTCAGGGTTGGTGGTGTGGCATCGTGACCGTTTGTTTCTGTCACAATCGGTTCTCTCAGAGTAATCCCGTGATCATTGGTTTGACGTAACAACAGAAATACACCGGCAGCCGCCAGAATAAGCAGCGAAAGGGCGCCTGCTTGTCGGCGATAGTCTGTGATTAGTCTGCGCATCATCATCTTGGCGTGAAACAGTTGTGATGAAGAACTGTTAGGTGCAATTCCGAGCAGGTTGGCTATTTCCTTATGCGACTTGTTTTCAAGCACTGCAAGACGGAACACGTTTCTGTACCCTTCCGGCAGCTGTTTTATAAGCGATTCGAGTGTGTCCAAATCGATGATATCTTCAATATCGGATATATCTTCGATATCAGGTACTTCATGGAGTATGTCTTCTAAATCCTGCGAATTGAGGAATTGTAGCGACAGATTTTTCATGATTGTCGCGAGCCAGTAATCAACCCGGTCAAGGTTGCGCAATGAATCAAGACGTGTGAATGCCACAATGAAACCGTCATGAAGTATATCTTCAGCATCTTTCATGTCAGTCACATATCGCTGCACGACTTTCATCATTTTAGGCGCAAAACGGATATAAAAGAGGCTTAATGCCTCCTTATCACCCTTAAGACACCCTTTGACAAGGGTGGAATTGTCGATGTTTATGTCGTGGCTCACGATATAAAGATAGTCCTTTGTCACAAATACTGCATGATATAGCCGGGAAAATGATTACGGCTAAATGATATTGGCAGTAATCGCCACGCTTTGCTTTTTCATGAAATTGGCGCATAATGATAGCCTAATGCGGAATATGGTGCGCTAATTGGCAAATATTTTTTTATTTTTATTGACAAAATGTATAAAATATTAGGATATGTTAATGGAAATATATAACTTTGCATGTTCCTTGTAAAAAGGGATTATGAGAAATTATTTTAAAGAGTCTTGTTTGCAAGACGAGTAACTTAACCAACAACTACTTCTTTTATGAAGCAATTTTACTCATTTTCATTATGCTTATCTTTGGCATTTGGTATGGCTACAGCCGCTACTCCGACTGTAGCAATCATGAAGACCAAAGCTCATGCAGAAGTCAAATCTACAAAACTAAATGCCGTCAACAGTCAGCGTACAGTGCTTTCGCAAAAAGAGATGGCACCCGGAATCGTCAAGCGTCTCGTGCGCGACAAAGAGGGTTATGTATATGCCGACATGATTAAGAACGGAGTCGTTTCAAAGGGCCGTCAGAATATACGCCCTGTGACAAAGGCTCCCGGCGGTGCTACATTTTATGAAGGTTTTGAAGGACATGTCGATGAACTTGACTGGCTTCCCGAAGGATGGACCGAGGTAAATACTCCCGAAAATAAGCCTACCGAGGAAATGTGCCGTCATAATATCAATAATTCATGGGCGGGACAAGATACCGGTGACGGATATTGGACAGCAATCACTCCTGACGGCAGGAAAGAATGTTGGATTCATTTCACTTACAAATGGAATTATAAAAATGATGCCGGAGAGGAAATTTCAGGTGAAGCCGCATCTCAGGATGAATGGCTGATAACCCCTGAAATAACTGTCGGAGCAGCCGATGACCTTTATTTCCTTGCCGAGGCGGATTTGGGCTCGGTTTATTATTTCGACTGGGACACCATGACGTATTCCCGTGACATAATCGATACCGACCTTGAGGTGCTTATAACAACCGACAACGGTGAAAACTGGACGACGTTGTGGAAACTCAGTGATGATGTATGCAGTCGGATGTCAGACTCGGAGATGTATGATGCCATGGCTGAGTTGAATTATTATACTTATAATGTCTCTCTATCCGATTATAGAGGCAAAACTGTTAAAATCGCTTTCCGCTATATTAACGATTTAAGTGTAGGTTGGGGTAACTCTATGGCAGTCGATGCCGTTACAGTGGCAGCCCCGATGCCCGAAGCGTTCTATCAGTTGCCTGCCGGCACTCTGTACGCAGGTGTGAGCGATGGTTTGCACGCTTATACTGAATCTTATGCGTTAATTCCGGCTGATACTGAAATATCCTGGACTGCAGAATCAAATGCATACACTGAGAAAAATTCGTGGGCATTCTATAATGTCGCTTCCGAGGAGATGAATGATGTGGTTGAAGGCAAAACCGTCAGTGTCACCTATCCCTGGAGTCAAGGTGTGGCATATCCTTATCCTGTACTGACCGCTTCAAACGGTAATGGCACTGATGCATATTCATTTGACCGGGATGACGAGGAAAAGGGCGGTCTTTTTGTCGGTGGAAAAGTCCCGGCAATAGCTGACGAAGTCGTATATCTTGGCAACTATGATTATCAGCATAAAAGGCTTGTTGCTCCCCATTTCGGTAATTATGTCGATTATTGTTTTGGTACCTGTAGCCCGAATACATGGGGCGAAGGCATAGAGCAAATCGGCTTTGGTGAGCTCTTCATGGCTCCCGCCGCTCCGCTGACGGTGGAAGACGTGATGGTGACCCTCGGAGAATTTGAGGCAGAAGACGATGCAGTGCTGACACTCGAGATATATACTGTCGATGATTACGGTACTGTCAGCGAAAGTCCCGTCGCCACCTCTTCAGTGCTTGGCAAGGATATCGATGGCTGGGGATTCTATAATGTATTCTTCCGCCTTGAACAGCCTTACGAAATGACAGGCATGACTCTTATTATGGTGAAAGGATATGACGATGCGAAGGTCAAAACTCTGGCAGCCTGCGCTCAGTCAATGCATAATGACGCTTATCATAATTCCGCTTACATGATGTTTAAGATGCCTAATGGGGCGTTGAGTCTTTACCCTGCGTCTGAGGCATTACAGGATTATTCGTCGGCACTTTATATAAGCCTCAACGGTACATTCCATGTATTGAAGCTTGATGAAGAAATCATAGAGCTTTCTGAGGAAACCGGTTCGGTAGAGGTGACGGCTTCCGCAACAAATGCTCCTGAAAACTGGTGGATTGTAAACAAGGATGATAATGACGCACGTCTGCCGCTGGTCGCTGAGGGTACTGCTTACGACTGGCTTACCGTTACTCCTGTGACAAAAGAAGACGGCTCTTATGCCGTACGTTTCACAGCTTCTGCAACCGAGAAACAGCGTTCAAAGACAGTCTATCTGTCAAATGGCGGTGCGGAGGCGCGTATACGCGTAAAGCAAGCGGCAACGACCGGTATCAATTCTATCGCGTCTGACAAATTTGCAGTTAGCGTCAGCGGGGATATCCTGAGCGTTAATGGCGCTGCCGAAGATGCTGTTGTCGATATATATAGTGCAGAAGGATATCGTGTCTATAGCGGTATCAACAATGTCGACATCGCCGGTTTTGCAAAAGGTCTTTACATTGTATGTTGCGATGGAAAGACTGCTAAATACGTTAAATAACGAAAGAATCCGGATAATTCTATCATACGGGGTTGTGTCAATTTCGGCACGACCCCGTTTCTGTTTATCCGGAAATGTAAGTTGTCTGACCGCGTATGAACGCTTCGGGGGAGATGAGTGTTATTTTAAAGAGTAACCCCCAAATAACAAGATTATGTTAGACGAACTGAAAGATAAGGCTGCGGGCCTTATGGATAACGAGACAGTAAAGGAAGTCGTGGAAAAGGCGACTGAGTTTATCAAGACGGAAAAGGGCAAGGAAGTGGTTGAAACGGTCAAGGAAAAAGCCGAAGAGTTTATAAAAGACAAATTCGGCAAATAACCACACCCTATAAACTAATGCAGCGAGGCTGTGTCAAATGAACTGACACAGCCTCGCTGTATTGTGGGGATATTACGGTGGTTAGTCGATGATGTCGAAACCGGTGTATTTGCGGAGCACTTCAGGCACGACTATTCCTTCGGGGGTCTGATAGTTTTCGAGGATAGCCGCCATGATGCGCGGGAGGGCAAGCGCCGAGCCGTTGAGGGTGTGGCAGAGGCGCGTCTTCTTGTCGTCGCCACGGTAGCGGCATTTCAGACGGTTTGCCTGATAAGTCTCGAAGTTGGATACCGACGACACTTCAAGCCAACGCTTCTGCGCAGCCGAGAATACCTCGAAGTCAAATGTGATTGCCGAGGTAAACGACATGTCGCCGCCGCAGAGACGGAGTATGTGCCAGGGGAGACCGAGTTTATCGAGCAATCCCTGAACATGGTCTTTCATCTCTTCAAGTGCGGCATAAGAGTTTTCAGGCTTTTCGATGCGCACTATCTCCACTTTATCAAACTGATGGAGGCGGTTAAGACCACGCACATCTTTTCCGTAGCTTCCGGCTTCACGGCGGAAGCAAGCCGAATATGCGCAGTTCTTTATGGGGAGACTGTCGGCGTTCAGTATCACGTCACGGTAAAGGTTGGTGACCGGTACTTCGGCTGTCGGAATCAGGTAGAGGTTGTCTTCGTTGACATAATACATCTGTCCCTCCTTGTCGGGAAGCTGTCCGGTGCCGTAGCCCGATGCTTCGTTGACAACATAGGGAGGCTGCACTTCGAGGTATCCCGCCTTGCCTGCCTCGTCAAGGAAAAACTGTATAAGGGCGCGTTGCAGGCGCGCGCCTTTTCCAAGATACACGGGAAATCCCGCGCCGGTAATCTTTACGCCGAGGTCGAAGTCGATGATATTGTATTTTTTTGCAAGATCCCAGTGGGGAAGCGCATCGGCGGGAAGGTCGGGCATCGGTCCGCCCGTCTTTTCCACCACGTTGTCTTCAGCGGTCTTGCCTTCAGGCACCATGTCGCAAGGGACATTGGGGATGGTGAGCAGTATGTCGCGTATTTCTGTCTCGGTGCGCGACAGCTCGTCGGCGATAGCCTTCTGTTCGTCTTTAAGCGCGGCGACAGCGGCTTTTGCCTTTTCAGCCTCTTCCTTGTTGCCTTCTTTCATGAGTTTGCCGATGGATGCGGCGAGCTTGTTGAGCTCGGCAGCCTTCGTGTCGTTGCTCAGCTGGGTCTTGCGGCGGTTGTCGTCAAGTTCAAGTATTTTGTTTATGGTGACAGTGCCGTCATAACCTTTCACGGCAAGACGCTCGATGATGCGTTGGGGGTCTTCTTTGATTTGCTGTATTGTAAGCATATAGATAAGATGTTATTAAGCGAGTAATTCTTTTACCTTTGCGGAAATGGCGCGACCGTCGGCACGGCCGGCGAGAGCCTTGGAGGCTACACCCATAACTTTTCCCATTTCTTTTGCCGATGTGGCACCGGTCTGGGCGATGATTTTGCGGAGTTCCTCGGTGAGTTCTTCTTCGGTGAGCTGCTTCGGAAGATATTCTTCTATGATTGTAGCCTGTGCCATTTCATCACCGGCGAGGTCGGCACGATTCTGAGAGTTATAGATTTCGGCGCTTTCCTTGCGCTGCTTCACCATCTTTACAAGTATCTTCATTGCGGCATCGTCGGTAAGCACACCGTCAGCACCGGGAGCGGTCTTTGCTTCCAGAAATTCTTTTTTGACGCCGCGTAGAGTCTCAAGCCTTACGCGGTCCTTTGCGAGCATCGCCGACTTTATGTCGGAGCTGATTTTGTCAAATAAATCCATTTGCTATGCGTATTTAAATTATGCAACTTTCGCGAGTTACTTACGCAAAATTACTAATAATAAGATATTGATTGAAATTTTATTCGTGGATTTTTGTAATTTTGTTGAATATGAGCAAAAGACCCTCATCCAGGACCGGACTTAGACGGTGGCGCATAGTCATCTCCGTCGCTATCTTCGTGATGGTGACGTTACTTTGGGTGGAATACAGCGAACTGTTTCTTCGCCCTCTCGGATGGGTGTCTCACATACAGATGTTTCCTGTTGCAGTAGGGCTGTCGGTGAGCATGATTGCATTTTGGCTCCTTGTGGCTGTGCTTTTCGGCAGGGTATATTGCTCGACAGTGTGTCCGGTAGGTACATGGCTTGACATCGTGGGACATGTTGGCAAAAAGTCGCGCAAAGGCCCGGCGCGCGACTATCGCTATTCGCCCCCTTTGACCCGCTGGCGCTACATAAGTCTCGCCGTGTTTGCCGTGAGTATGGTTGCCGGTATCACCATAATACCGGTGGTAATGGAGCCATACACGATGTACAGCCGGTTTGTCATCAATGTGATGAAACCTGTGTGGGGATGGATTAACAACGAGCTTGCCGCGTTAGGCAACAGTACCGGCTGGTGGGATATATACTATGTGGGATATATCGAGGCATCAATCGCGGCAGTCATATTATCCATAGTCACCTTCATAGGCATAAGCATCCCGGCGTGGTTTTACGGGCGCACATTCTGTAACAGCATCTGCCCCGTAGGTGCTGTGCTCGGTATCGCGTCGTCACGCTCGATATGGCATATCGACATCGACACCGATCTCTGCACCAACTGCCGCAAGTGTGAGTACGCCTGCAAGGCATCGTGCATCAATCTCAACGACCATGTAATAGACAGTTCACGCTGCGTCAACTGCTTTGACTGCATCGACGTGTGTCCAGACGACGCCATATTCTATCGCCCGACAAGCAAGCAGCTGTCACTGCCTATGATGCAGCGGCTATTACCCCCGAAAGTAAGTGCCCCGAGCGCGTCGGCAAGCACTCCCGTGACAGGCATGACCGATACAATGACTAAAAAGAAAAACGATTGACAATGAAACAATATCTCGACCTTCTCCGGTATGTGAAAGAAAACGGTATAGACAAGGATGACCGTACCGGCACCGGCATACACAGTGTATTCGGCTATCAGATGCGCTTCAACATGGAAGACGGTTTCCCTCTTCTTACTACAAAGAAGCTTCATCTGAAATCAATCATATATGAATTGCTGTGGTTTCTGCAGGGCGATACCAACGTGAAATATCTGCAGGAGCATGGCGTGAGAATATGGAACGAATGGGCTGACGCAGACGGTGACCTCGGTCCGATTTACGGCTACCAGTGGCGTAAGTGGAAAGATTATAAGGGTGGACACATCGACCAGATAACCGAGGCTATCGAGACGATAAAAAATAATCCCGAGTCGCGTCGAATCATCGTCAGCGCATGGAATGTCGCCGACCTTCCCGACATGAAGCTGCCTCCCTGCCATGCATTTTTCCAGTTTTATGTTGCCGGCGGGAAACTGAGCCTGCAGCTTTATCAGCGTTCTGCCGACATATTCCTCGGCGTACCGTTCAACATCGCTTCCTACGCATTGCTGCTGCTTATGGTGGCACAGGTGACGGGACTGAAGCCGGGCGACTTCGTGCATACGCTCGGCGATGCCCATATCTACAGCAATCACATGGAGCAGGTCGACTTGCAGCTTACTCGTGAGCCGCGTCCGCTTCCCGTGATGAAACTCAACCCCGACGTGAAATCTATATTTGACTTCAAGTATGAAGATTTCACCCTTGAAGGTTACGACCCGCATCCTCATATCAAAGCCACGGTTGCCGTATGACAAAAGTTACAATCATAGCCGCGGTCGCCAAAGGGGGCGCAATCGGCAGGAAGGGTGATTTGCTTTTTCATATCAGTGCCGACCTTAAGCGATTCAAGTCCATTACGATGGGGAAGCCGGTGATAATGGGTCGCAAGACATTCGAGTCGTTTCCCAACGGGGCGCTCCCGGGACGGCGCAACATCGTTATCACCCGTCAGCGCGATTACTCTGCGCGGGGGGTTGAGACAGCCGCGTCGCTTGACGAGGCAATGCAGCTTGTTGCCGGAGTGGACGAGGCAATGATAATAGGAGGGGGTGAAATTTACCGGCAGGCGTTTCCTCTTGCCGATGAGCTGCGTCTCACCATGATTGATGCAGATGTCGCCGATGCCGACACATTCATGCCCGCTATAGACAGCGAAGCGTGGATAGAGAAAGAGCAATCAGACTCTTTCACCGATCCACGCAGCGGTGTAGCGTATCATTTTGCCGATTTTGTGCGTCGGCGCTGACAGTAATTACTCGATGTAACCGAATGAGCGCAATTTGTTTTCGCGGTTGCGCCAGTCTTTCTCGACCTTCACGAAAAGTTCGAGATATACATGCTTGTCGAAAAATTTCTCGATATCTTTACGTGCCTCCGTACCGATTTTCTTAAGCATCGAACCGCCTTTACCTATGATTATGCCTTTCTGAGAGTCGCGTTCGACATAGATTACGGTCATGATGTGGATGCTGTCTTCTTTCTCGTCAAATTTTTCCACGACCACCTCTACCGAGTAAGGCACTTCCTTGTCAAGGTTGGTGAGCAGCTTCTCGCGTATGATTTCAGTGACGAAGAACCGCGCAGGCTTGTCGGTAAGAGCGTCCTTTCCGAAATATGGGGGTGCCACAGGCAGAAGCTCGATGATGCGGCGCATCAGTGTGTCGACATTGAATCCGAGTTTTGCCGATGTCGGGAACACTTCTGCATTGGGGAGCAATTCATTCCAGCGACCAACGATTTTTTCCAGTTCGTCGTTGCCTTTAAGAAGGTCGATTTTGTTGATTACCAGTAGTACGGGCACTTTCTCCTTTGCCACCTTTGCAAGGAAGTCGGCGTTTTTGGTCGGGTCTTCCACGACATCAGTTACATATAGCAATACATCGGCATCAGTCAGGGCGCCTTCGGAGAACTCCCTCATCGCTTCCTGCATCTTGTAGTTAGGCTTCAGCACACCGGGAGTATCGGAAAATACTATCTGATAATCATCGGTATTGACTATGCCAGTGATGCGGTGACGTGTGGTCTGCGCTTTGGAGGTGATGATGCTTATGCGCTCACCCACAAGGTCATTCATCAGGGTCGACTTGCCTACATTAGGATTTCCCACAATGTTGACAAATCCTGATTTATGGTTTTCATTCATAATCTTGAATTTTGGTTATTATCTAATATAACAAATACGGAGCCGAAAAATTTCATCGTGCCCCGTATTTATACTATTTTAGGCTTGGGAAGCCCTATTACTTCGCGTACTCAATCTTGCCCACGAGTTTGCGACTTACCACAGCATTGCCTTCACCCTTAACCGACGGCTGGTGCATATCTTTCGGGAAATAGAGGAAGAAACGGTCGGGAGCGGCAGCCACATAGTCAATCGGTTCATCGGTCTTGTAGTTGGTGCGGTCCTTTACCGGGTCATATTCATTTATCGGTGTCACATGCCGGGCAAGACCCATAAGCTCGTTTCCTTCATAGGTGTACTGAAGATCAATGAAGTTTTCGTGTGACTCGATCTTTGTGTCGTCGGCACTCTTGGGAGTATATTCCAGCACGTTAATCCATAGCCTGCCTTCCTCCAGCACGATTTTGCCCGGTGCAAGGGTCGTGGGGTCGGTCTCTGCGAGATATTTGAACAGCTTGTCCCAAAGGGGCTTGTTGAGCTTATATTGTGTGGCGAACTCCACTGCGTCTATTGATTTGTCGGCATTTGCGTTCCAACCGTTTGCCCATTCGCGGCTGTCTACCCATTTCTGAGCCTCTTCGCGGGTGATTTCAGGTTTTGTTGACATAGTTAATGTTATTGGTTTATTATGGTATTTCCGCAAATTTACTCAACTCCATCGGAATATACAAGTGGGATTTTAGTTTTCAGTTTTCATATTTCAGTTTTCTGAGGGTCGTTAATGACATTGATGTCTCTAAGGTCTTTAACGACCTTCTCACGAATAGGGGATGATGCGCGACAGGGTGAGATTCGTGGCGAGCAGGGAGCGGATTGTAGTGAGGTCACGGTTGAGATGAACCTCAAACTCGGAGGCGGCTCCGGGGTCGATACCGACATAACAGGTGACAAGGGTGTCGGAGGCGATGGCGCACTCGATGGCATGTCGTACAGCGCGGATGGTGTCATCGGTAGTGCCCCTACGCACTTTTATCGTAAGCGGCATTATCGTGTCGTCATTCTCGCCCGGATGGATTGACTCGATATTGCTGACAGAATTGAGTACAACTCTTAGAAATGAACTGCGTATGACCGGAATAAGTGCGTTACGGTTATCGGGTGAGAGGAGCGACGGTGTAGGGGCGTTGTCGGAGGAGAGCAGATTGCGGAGTGCTGAGGTGGCATAAATTTCTTTAGCCACTGCTTCGATAGAAATCGAGATGTGGACTGACTGATGTTGCATGATGTGATGTGTTTTTGTGGTTAACGTGGGGTATTGCGACGATAGCGGTTGTATCCGCGCGCTATTTTCACGGCATATCCGGGTGATATGAAAAATGCCGATGCCTTTTCTCTGGAAATTACTTCGGTGACGGCATCAAGGAGCGTTATGCCGGGAGACGTGGCGACCTTTACGGCGACTTTGTTGAAAATCTCGGTCCAAAGCCGCCGTGACATCCTGCGGGTTGGCGTTTTACCACTCTTGCGCATGTCGATGATGCGGCGGTAAGCATAGTCTACATCCACATAATAACGTGGCGCTTGTGAAAATGTAGCTGTTTCTATTGCCGCCTGAGTCGCATTGTTGCGCCAGCCGGCATGTCGTTGACATGCTTCGAGGAAGTCTTTGTCGCGTCGGGGTGAGAGGGTGTGGGTATTCATGGTGATTAGATTTTATATGGTTGATATTGCAAATATACAACACAAAATGGGCAAAATACAATAGTAGCCATGTTAAAAACTATTAATTACATTGCCGCGAATTACGAAAACAGGTGATAGTCTCGTTATAAAGAGTAAGGTATAATGATTAAGCTGTTATAACGAAGAAAGAGGATATGCCGGAATTTCCGGAATATCCTCTTTTGATTTCATCTAAAGCGATGTGCCCGCGGTTTAATGGCAACCGCATCCGTCACCGCAACTGTGGTCACCGCAGTTGCCGTCGCCACAATGGTCGTGGTCGCACCCACATCCGCAGCCGTGAGCGGGCTGGAGCTCTTCGGGGGTAGCGTCACGCACAGTGACAACCTTACCTTTGAAGCGTACATCCTTGCCGGCAAGAGGATGATTGAAGTCCATCTTTACCTTATCATCGGTCACTTCAAGCACCTTTCCGTTGAGACGGAAGCCGTCGGCGGTCATCATGGGTATGTCGGCACCGGGCTTGATGTGTTCTGCATCAAACTTTCCGTCGATTTCAAATACGTTTTTGTCAAGTTCGACAATTTGCTCGGGGTCCGGCATTCCGAAAGCATCGGCTGCCGTGACCTTAACGTCAAATTTACCACCGGCAGCGAGTCCGTCGAGTGCTTTCTCGAGCGGCGCGATTACACCACGAGTCACGCCGAACACGATGCGCTCGGGATTTTCCGGATCAACCTGGTGTACAAGCTGTTCGCCATCGGGATTTTCTACATATAGGTCATATACCATTTCGACATATTTGCCGGGTTTGATCTGTTCCATAATCTTACAATATTAATTTACTATTAGTATATAACAAAAACCGCGCCAAAAAAGATTTATGCCCCCGGCAGCATTGCCGACAGTAGCGCGGAGCTGATTGACATGTATATAACCATGCCTATGATGTCGTTGGTAATCGAGATAAACGGTCCTGTCGCAAGCGCAGGGTCAATCTTGAAGCGCTCAAGGGTGAGTGGCACGAATGTCCCGAATACGGATGCAAACACTACCACTGCAAAGAGTGACAATGACACGGCGATGGTAGTGACTTGCGTCGGACCCAGGGCAAATATGTTGTAGACAAACACAAGCAGCGAGATGATGCAGGCATTTAGAAGCCCGACACCGAGTTCCTTAAACAACTGCTTTGCAGAGCCTTTCACGTCAAGCGAGCCGTTGGCAAGTCCCTGGACTATTATAGCCGATGACTGTATGCCGACATTGCCGCCGGTGCCTCCGATAAGCGGTATGAAGAGCGCCATTGCGGGATTGACAGCAAATCCGCTTTCAAAATGACCCAAGATGAGCGAGTTGCCGATACCGCCGAGTATGCCTATCAGCAGCCATGGTAATCGTGCCTTGGTCTGGTCAAAGAGGGTGTCGTCGCTCTCGACATCCCCCGACAGACCTGATGCAAGCTGGTAGTCACGCTCACTCTGCTCACGAGCCTCATCCATGACATCATCGACCGTAATCTGCCCTACAAGCCTGCCTATGGAATCGACCACAGGCATTGCCACAAGGTCATATTTCTCAAAGTCGAGAGTCAGCTCGTCAACGGGGGTGTCGGTCTTGACCGATACGGGGTCAACCTCCATGACATGCTTTATCTTTGATACCGAGGGATGGGTAATCATCTTTTTCAACGGGAACACGCCACGCAGACGGTAGTCATTGTCCACTACATAGACATAATAGATTTCATCGAGGTCTTCAGCCTGCTTGCGCATCTCCTGGACACACTGCGGCATGCTCCAGTTTTCGTTGACCACGATCATTTCCGTGCCCATGATACCGCCGGCGGTATCTTCGTCATATTTCAGCAGGTCGATGATATCGCCTGCCTGCTCCACGTCGTCAATGTGAGAGAGAATCTCATCGCGGTCTTCCTCGTCAAGCTCCTGGATGATGTCGACGGCATCGTCGGTGTCAAGGTGGTCGATTACCTGACGGGCGATATCCTCGGTCGACATCGCACTGAGCAGCTTGTGGCGGTCGTCCTCGTCAAGTTCCATCAGGACGTCGGCGGCAGTCTGGTCGTCGAGCAGCCGATAGAGGAACTCCGCCTCGTCAAGGTCAAGATCCTGATACAGCTCCGCTATATCGGCAGGATGAAGGGCGGTCAATTCCTTACGCGCCGCCTCTTCGTCGCGCCGGTTGATGATGTCGCGGAGGAAGTCAAGATATTCTGGTGTATATTCTTTCATTAATTATCAGTTGCGGCGTCGCGTAAAGCGGCGACACGATTGGTGAGATCGATGAACTGCGCCACGCTGAGCTGCTCGGGGCGCTGTGCCCATACGGGGTTGTCGTCAAGGGTGCAGCCGGGTGGAAGAAGCCCGCGGATGGAATTGCGCAGTGTTTTCCGGCGCTGACCGAACACGGTCTTCACAATAGTCTTGAACAGACGCTCGTCACAGCCGAGGTCAGTGACGTTGTTGCGTGTGCAGCGAATCACGCCCGACTTTACTTTTGGCGGCGGATTGAACACATGTTCATCGACGGTAAACAGGTATTCCACATCATACCATGCCTGTAGAAGCACACTCAATATGCCATAGACCTTTGACCCCGGAGCGGCGGCAAGCCTCTCGGCAACCTCCTTCTGCAACATTCCCGAACAGCAGGGTATGAGATTCTTGTAGTCAAGAATCTTGAAAAATATCTGCGAGGATATATTGTAGGGATAATTGCCTATGACGCAAAACGGTTTCTCGCCCATCAGCTCGGCAAGATCCATCTTCAGGAAGTCGCCCTCGATGATTCGTCCTTTGAGGTCGGGGAAATTGTCAGTAAGATATTCGACGCTCTCGCTGTCAATTTCCACCACTTTCACATCGTGACCTTCTTCCAGTAGAAACCGGGTGAGTACTCCCATTCCGGGACCTATCTCCAGCACAGGCAATCCTTTCGACCCGTCAAGTGTCGCGGCGATACGCGCGGCAATCGACAGGTCGGTGAGGAAATGCTGTCCGAGAGCCTTTTTAGGTCTTACTTTCTGCATCGGATATTATTTTACTATGTCGAGCAACTGGGCTGCGGCATTTTTAGTGTCAACTTTCTTGATTATGTGGGTGATGACATGGGCGGCATCGGTGACAAATGTCGTGCGTACCGTACCCATATATTCCCTGCCACACATCTTTTTCAGTTGCCATACTCCAAACTTGCTGTTGACCTTGCCTTCCGGGTCGCTCAATAGCAGGAACGGAAGTGAATGTTTGTCGGCAAATTTGGCATGGCTTGCAGCGGAGTCCTTGCTGATACCGATGATTTCATACCCGAGGTCACGCAACTCGGCATAACCGTCGCGCAGCGAACATGCCTCGGCGGTACATCCTGACGTGTTGTCTTTCGGATAGAAATACACGATGAGCGGTTTCCCCGCGAAATCGGAAGCCTTCACTTCCTTTCCCTCTGCATCATAACCGAGCAACTCGGGTAACTTGTCTCCAATTTCCATTTCTGCGGGGTATTAAACGGTGAGTATTTCCTTTTCTTTGGCGGCAAAGAGGTCGTCGATTTTCTTCAGATATTTGTCGTGAAGTTTCTGAACCTGAGCTTCGGCATCTTTTTCGACATCTTCGGGCATACCCTGCTTGACCGCCTTTTTCAGCCCGTCGATGGCGTCGCGACGCGCGTTTCTTACAGATACCTTGGCATTTTCAGCCTCACCCTTCGACTGCTTTACGAGAGTTTTACGGCGGTCTTCAGTCAACGGGGGTATGGATAGGCGTATGATTTCGCCATTGTTTTCAGGGGTTATGCCAAGTTCGGAATTGATGATTGCTTTTTCTATTTCCTTGAACATCGCCTTCTCCCACGGGGTGATGGTGATAGTACGGGCATCGGGAACGCTTACATTTGCCACATTTCCGATGGGCACTGCGCTGCCGTAATATTCGACACGGATGCCGTCAAGAATTTTGGGATTAGCCTTACCGGCGCGGATATGGGCAAGCGATTCGTCAAGATAGGCAACAGCCATCTCCATCTTCTCCTCAGCGGGGTCAAGATAAGTCTTTACGTCAGTCATAATTATTATATTTTTAAATTTCGTAAACTCAGGGAGGTATTGGATACAAAGGGACAAATGGTCAAAAGTTAGAGATTAAATTTTGTTTCTTTTGTACTTATGTCTTTATGTATCTTTATCTAATTTGATTAATAAACGAGCGTACCGATTGGTTCACCTTCAAGCACTTTTTTGAGATTGCCCGGGGTGTCCATGTCAAACACGATTATTGGTAGCTTGTTTTCCTTGCAAAGTGCGGTTGCGGTGAGGTCCATCACTTTCAGTCCGCGGTTATACACTTCATCGTAGGTGATTTCAGCAAACTTGGTGGCTGTCGGGTCCTTTTCCGGATCGGCGGTGTAGATGCCGTCGACACGTGTGCCTTTGAGCATCACCTCTGCCTCCACTTCTATGCCGCGGAGTGCCGAGCCGGTGTCGGTGGTGAAAAACGGATTGCCAGTCCCGCCGGAGATAATTGCCACGGCTCCGCCATCCATCGCCTCGATAGCGCGCCACTTGCTGTAATGTTCGCCGATGGGAAACATGTTGATTGCCGTGAATACTTTTGCGGGCTGTCCTGCCGCCTCGAGTGCCGAACTTAGCGCGAGCGAGTTGATGACTGTGGCAAGCATACCCATCTGGTCGCCTTTCACGCGGTCAAAGCCCTTTGATGCGCCGGAAAGTCCGCGGAATATGTTGCCTCCGCCTATTACGATTGCCACCTGAACTCCTGATGCAGCCACCTCATGTATCTGTGCGGCATACTCGTTAAGACGCTTTGTGTCGATGCCGTAACCCTGTTCGCCCATAAGCGATTCGCCGCTTAGCTTCAATAATATGCGCTTATATTTTGTTCTCATCTCGATAAATTGTATATTTATGTTGTTTTTAATTTAGCAAAGATAATAAAAACAAATTTAAAGAGATGTCTAATTTGTCATTTTCCATACGTAATGTTTTGTTGGGGCTTTCGATAGCAGTGCTGCCTATGTCGGCCAGCGGTGCCGTTACACGCGATTATGCGGTGACAGCTGCAAAGGCAGCGCGTTTTTTCAAGTATCAGGAGTGGGCTAATGCCGCCGCAATGTATGAGATTATGCTTGAGGACAGTGCAAAAGTGGTTGACACTTATGCTCATGCCATCGCTGTGGCGGGAATGCGCAATATGCCCGACTACGAGATGTCGCTCCTTGAGCGCGCACAGAAAAATCTTATACCGATGGACTCGGTGTTTCACGGCGTTCAGAAGGTGAGCTTCGCAATGGGGCATAACTCGCTATATGAAAATTTCCTTTTGCTTGTGAAGCAACGTCAGCCGTGGCTTACACGCAGCATTGAGAAGCAGCTGTTGCGCTATTACATGTTTCGCAGCAATGCGCCTGAGATAATCCGTTATAGCAAGATTATGCTTAGCGGAGCGCCTGAAAACGCCGAATATCTCGGTAATCTCGCCATGGGCTATATGCTTGACGGAAATGATGCCGAGGGCATAGCTACCTACAAGCGGTTGCTTGAATATCATCCCGACAACTACAAGACACTACTCGTGCTCGGTAATTATTACGACATGAAAGGTGATACCCTGCAGGCTCTCCGGTATCTCCGTCACGCCGACTCTATCCGCGCTACACCGTACGTGACACAGCTCATCAATCGCCTCTCCCGCTAATAGTGTACACAGCCATGGCGACATCGTCATCTAACATAAAGGCTTTGCCACAGAAGGGGCAAGATGCCGTTCTGCGGGCGGTGCCGGAGGTGTGTCCGAGGCAAGCCATCCCCTCTCAATTCCTCACCCCGTAGTGGGCTGTATCGATATTTTCAAGGAAAAGCTGTTAGTGCGTAACGGGGGGAGCGATGTTGCCCGCAGGGCATCATCTGTCTATAGCCGGGGTGTTGAGCGTAGCGATACCGACGGCTACATAGTGATTATCCCCTGCCGGGGAAATAGCGCGTAGCCGTAGTGAGATGGTAGTCGTCAGGTCCTCCCCCTCGGCTCCATCGCGCAGCTCGCGCGGTATATACGAGCATAAAAAGGGGGCTGCGTTCAAAACGCAGCCCCCTTTTTATGGTAATGTTTAAGTTGCGGATTATGCTTTCTTCACTTTTGCGTTGCGACGACGGTCGGTGAGATATGCTACCGGAGCGGCAACATAGATTGTTGCCAATGTACCGGTGATTACACCGAAGAGCATTGCGAAAGTGAAGCTGCGTATTGAATCACCACCGAGGATGAAGATACAGAGCAGCACAAGGAGTGTCGAGCTTGATGTCATGATTGTACGACCAAGGGTGCTGTTGATTGAGTTGTTGATGGTGGTGAAGAAATCCTGCTTCGGATAGAGCTGGACATTCTCGCGTACACGGTCAAACACAACCACCGTATCGTTAATCTGGTAACCGATCACGGTAAGGATTGCCGCTATAAACGACTGGTCAATCTCCATCGAGAAGGGAAGTATGCCCCAGAAGAGAGAGTAGAAGCCTATGATGGTGAATGCGGTGAATGCAACCGCAGCGAGTGCGCCTACAGAGAAGGCTACATTGTGGAATCGGAGCAAGATGTAGAGGAACATTGCGAGCAGCGACAGGATTACTGCGACGTAAGCGTCTTTCTTCATGTCAGCAGCGATGGTAGGTCCTACCTTCTGCGAACTCTGGATACCTACATTCTCGTTGGTTGTGGAGAAGTCGGAGAGCGACATGCCGCCAAGCTCGCTGTTGAGACCCTTGTAAAGGATTTCAGTGATTTCAGCGTCTACTCCGTCGGTTTCCTCATTTATCTTATAGTTGGTGGAGATACGTACCTTAGTGTCATTGTCAATGGTGATTACTGACAGAGAAGAGTTGGGGAACATCGGGGCAAGTTTCTGCTGGAGTTCGGCTGTCTTCACGGGATGGTCAAACTGTACGATGTAGTTACGTCCTCCGGAGAAGTCGATACCCTGGTTCATGCCGCGGGCAAAGAGCGAAACAACCACGATGGCAACGAAGATACCGCACACGAGGAATGATACTTTACGGGTGCCGAGGAAGTTGAACGAGGTGTTGTTAAGCATGTTGCGCGACAGCGAGGTCGTGAAGGTGAGCTTCTTGAAGGGAGCGGTCTTGCCGAATGCCACGAACACCAGACGGGTGAGGAACACTGCCGTGAAGAACGAGCAGACGATACCGATGATAAGTGTAGTCGCGAATCCCTTGATAGGACCTGTACCGTAAAGAAGCAGGATTACTGCAGTGATGATTGACGTGAGGTTAGAGTCAAAGATAGCAGAGAATGCGTTGCTGTAACCGTCGGCGATAGCCTGATGGATATTCTTGCCGGCGCGGAGTTCTTCCTTGGTGCGCTCGAAGATAAGCACGTTGGCATCGACCGCCATACCGAGTGCAAGCACGATACCGGCGATACCCGACAGGGTAAGCACTGCCTGGAAGGAGGCGAGAATACCCATAGTGAAGAAGAGGTTACATACAAGACCGATATTGGCGATGAGTCCGGGGATGACGCCATAGAACAGCATCATGAATATCATAAGGAGCACGAGGGCTATGATAAACGACATGAAACCGTCGTGGATAGCCTGCTTACCGAGCGACGGACCGATGACGGTATCGCTGATGATGTCGACCTTGGCTGCCATCTTACCTGACTTGAGCACGTTGGCAAGGTCTTTTGCGTCTTCTACCGAGAAGTTACCGGTAATCTGTGAGCGGCCGCCCTCGATTACCGAGTTGATGCGCGGATAAGAGTAAACATGCTCGTCAAGCACGATTGCCACGGGCTTGCCGAGGTTGTTCTGAGTTACGCGCGCCCATGCCTTTGAACCCTCGCTGTTCATGTTCATCGACACATAGTTGCCTTGCATGGTGTCGAAGTCGCTTGATGCCGATACCACTACATCTCCGCCAAGAGCAGGCTTGCCGTTGTTTGATTTAAGGGCGATGAGCGAGAAGAGCTCGGCTTTGCGGGTTGCGTTGGTCGCGGTGTCGGTGTACTGTACTTCCTGCGGCTTCACCTCCCAGCGGAGCTTGAGGTTGGAAGGAAGTATGCGTGCTGCTGTCGCGGTACCGAGGATAGAGTCGATTACCTCGCGGTGAGCCTGGGTTGCCATACCCACGATGGGTGTGCCTGAATAGCCCTGTCCGTCGAAGTTGCCGAAGAAGGTCTTTGCCACGCCGAGAGAGTCGCCGCGGAGGGCGGTCTCAAGCGCCATGAGCTGACTCTGTATCTCATCGAGAGTGTAGACTTCGTAAAATTCAAGGTTGGCAGATGCTTTCAGAAGCTCGCGTACACGGTCATGCTCCTTTACGCCCGGAAGCTCGAGAAGTATCTGTCCGTCTTTTTCAAGTTCCTGGATGTTGGGGGCAACGACACCGAACTGGTCGATACGGTTGCGGAGCACATTGGTAGAGCTTGACACACGGTCTTTTACTTCCTGCTTTACGGTTGTCTCAACCTGTGCTGCCGACTCGCCGCGTTTTGCGACATTCTTAAACACCACTGCCATGTCGGCTGTCGGGTCGATACGCTTATATTCTTTGAAGAATGCGGCAACGTAATCGCTCGTTTTGGTCTTTTTTACCACTGAGTCGGTGGCTGCGAGGACACGGTTGAATGTCTTGTTGTCATCGGCGTTGGCGATTGAACGGAGGATGTCGGGCACTGACACCTGAAGTATCACGTTCATACCACCCTTCAGGTCAAGACCCAGACCTACGCCCATCTTTTGAACCTGATTGAACGTATAGCCGAATACGGGATAAACTTTCTCCTTACCGATTGAATCGATGTAACTCTTGTAGGCCTTCTTGTAGGCTTCTCCGTTGGCGTCGCCGTTAGCGATAACCAAAGCGTATGTCTCCGCTTTCTTCTCATAACGGGATGTCACCCAGCTGAATGAGAGGTAAAACAGACACACGAGCACCAAGAAGATTGCTATCACACCGGAGATTACACTTCCGGTAGTACCTTTGCTTTGCATGTGTTAGTTAATAATGATATTAAAGTTATAAAATTTTTTGTGTCTAAAATTTCAAGGTGCAAATATAACTCTTTTTTCCTTTAATATCACAAAACTAACTCAATAAAATGGCTTATAATGCCCTATTGTGAAGTTTTTTTAATATATAAGCTCCATGTTGTCGACCCACAGCGTCATGCCGGGTGTGCCTTCGTATGCCACTCCGCAGCCCGACGACGCCATGACGAGCATGTGGGTCGGCGTGGCGTCAGGACTGTCCCAGCCTACCTCCTTGACGGGTACCATTTCCCCTTTGGAGTTTTTGGCGTAATAGCTTCGCGAAGCGGGTATAAGTCCCATGTAATCCTTATAATCCTTGTGGGATGTCATGTCACCGTAAAATACGGGGATGTCGTGTTGAAGCACCCATCCTGAGGTTGATTTGGCGTAACGCTCCCTGCCGGTTCCCACGCGTTTGGCATAGATATTGCCGTCGGCGTCTTCCCACCTGCGTTGGAGCAGTATGTAGACCTCGGCGTTGTCTACCCCGGGAAGAGGCTTTGACGAGGTGCCGGTGGCGCGTATTCGCTCGACTCCTTCCGGTATTTCGAGGCGATAATCGAAGCGCAGTGATTTCGGGCGTTTTGTAAACGGCACACCCATTTCCATCTTTGAATAGGGATTTGAGGTGTTGCGTATAGGCTCAAGGTTATATCCGAGATATATTGAGCCTGCGACAAGCACCTTCAGGTTGACCATGCCGAGCACTTTCACCTGCTCGATCATAGTGCAGAGCTTGCAGCATCTTCCCCCCGCAGGGTTTGCGTCGGGAAATACCGTGTTGCTTGCCTTGATTATGCCCATCACGTTAGCCATCACGTTGGATGTCGCCCAGGGCGACCCTCCCATGTTGTGATACGGCTTGGCTCCGTTGATGACTGCGTTAGGGGCGATTTCGTAGACCTGTTTTGTCTTGCCTCCGATAAGTTTTGACTCCGGGATATTGCGAGTTACCCAGTTTTCAAAATTACCGTATTTTATCGGCTCCACGTCGCTTGCGTGGAGGAGTGCAGCGCATAGCAGCGCTGATAGCAATGCCCCTCTCTTTTTCATTATCGCATATTTATGTTCACTGCCGTCAAAGGTACGAATAAAAAGGATTAACGGCAATATTTGTCACACATCTGCACCACGATTACTGTTTAGTGACGCGTATTATGTAGCAGCTGTCGTTGTCTTCGATATAGTCGGTGGTAAGACCGGCATCGTGCAGCCTCGCGGCAAGTTCCTCCGCTGAGTCAAGAAAATGGCTGTGTAGCATCCCGGTGATGTCGCGATGACAGCTGTTTATCTTTTCCTTGCTGCATGAAAACCCTATCAGCAATTTGCCGCCGGGCATCAGGTTGGAGTCGACAAGGCGCGCCACCGCTGCGACAGGATTGTCGAGATGGGGAAGCATGCAGAACATTACGATACGGTCGTAGGCACCGAAAAGCGTGTCATGCTCGATATCGCCAAGTATGAATCTCGCCTTGTGGGTGTCGGCATATTTTTCATGTGCCTTGTTAAGCATCCCTGTGGAAATGTCGTAGGCGTCGACCCATCCGCTTCCGGTCAGCCGCTCGGCATAGTAAGGAATGAGTATGCCTGTCCCTGTACCGCAGTCGAGTATTATGTTGTCGGGCTCTATGTCGGCTTTATCAAGGATATGGTTGATTACACCTGTGTCGGTCTTGAACATCGTGTCCCATTTTTCCGCCATTCTGTTGAAGTAGTCTGCCGTATTCATTTTTCAGAGTTATTTGTCGTTTATATTAAATTTAACTTGCAGGAAATGTGATTTGTTCATTTCTACATTGATAACTTCGTAATAATCACTATCTTTGTGGGCGATAAATAATTTGCTATGAAATTCTTTCTTTTTCTGATACTGACATTCTCAAGCTTTTTAATGGCTGTTGCAACAGAATCGCGGTGGTGTGCCGTCACTGACCGCGCCGAGAGCATCGAGCTTTCACGCATAAGCTTCCTTGCCTCGCATGACGGGGCTGATTGCTTTTCTGTGGTGTTGACCGACGGGAGTGCTGTCGACGATGTTAAAAATCTTAAATTTGAAAAGGTTGTGTATTCGGCGATAATGTCGCCGGGCGATGACCTGTTGTTTGATGTCGATGGTGTTGGAGGGGAGATAACCCTGAAGGGAGTTTCGCCGCGGTCGGTCGTGTCTGTAATGTCGCCCGACGGCAGATGCATGCTTAAATCGGTTGCCGGTGATGAAAATGTTGTCGTGCTTGATGTTTCGGCGCTGTCATCGGGGTATTATCTTTTGTCTGCCGGCTGTCCGGCAATAAAATTCTATAAAAAATGAAGCGTCTTTTTATATTAATAATGTTGGTCGCCTCTGTGGGGAGCGCTGCGCGGTGCGAATTTATGATTGAGCGTCACGACGGGTCGGTGACTGCGGTAAGTGATGCTACGGTGTCTGTTGCCGGCGAAAGTTTCCTTGTTGGCGGTTACCCTGTCGAGGAAATAAAGCGACTATGGCATAATCCGGTATCGCAGTCATCACCGGGAACTGATATATCATTTCCCAAAGAAAAGGTTAGCAGGGTGGCTCTGTTTGATATGAACAGCCGTAATCTTGACACCGAGGCGGGATATGAAAACAGCCGCAATCTTTATTCTATAGAATATATGGCTGAAATAGCGGGGTTCCCATCGTTTACAACCGATAATCTTGGCGAAGCTCTTGCCGGAGCCGATATGTTGCTTCTTTCTTCTCCGGTAAAGGGTGGGCGCCAGCCCTCTTTTGCAGAAGAGGAGATTGATGCGCTTGCCGACTGGGTAGCTGCGGGAGGCGTGATTGTGGCGCCTGCTCTGGATTCAACCCTTGACGGTAAACTTCGTGACCTTTTTGGTGTCAGCGAAATCAAGCCATATAAGAAGAATCATTCGTTTCTGAACTGGACTGCCGACCGGCATCCGGAGCTTGTCTACTTTGACGAGCCGGAGGAGCGTGAGGTCAATATATGCAATAAGTTGATTAATGCGACTGAATATATGCCCGGCGACAATGCTGTGTCACTGGCTTCTTATGAAGACGGTACGGTTGCGGTGGTGAAAAACAGCGTAGGCGACGGGGCTGCCTATACTGTGGGTCTGAGATGGCGTGATGTCATTCAGCGCCCGCATCTCAACAAAGATGACAGCTCTCACCCGTCGTCAAATGTGTTTGTGCCCGGTGCCGACATATATTCACTTTTTGTCCGTGCCATCTATGTTGCCGCTCATCCTGTCGCTGCGTGGAAATATACTGTCCCCGACGGTTATGATGCCGTGTTGGTGCCTACTCATGACTGCGATTCAAGCACCGCTTATGAGGAGATGTATTGGATGGGTGACTATGAACACAGTCTCGGACTTAACGGACATTATTTTCTCACCGTGCATTATTATCGCGACAAAGGTTATATGTCGCAATTTTATAATGATGTAAATATCGGACTTACGAAAAAACTGATGTCGCAGGGTCACACTGTCGGCAGCCATTCGATAGGGCATTTTCCCGATTTCAGCAAGTCTGAGCGTTTCCCGCTTAATGTGGTGACTGAGGAAGAGTATGCCCTCACTGCCGATCATGACGAGACGACCGGTATCACCACAGGTGGCTCTACATGGGCTGAGATTGTTTTGTCAAAGCAGATTCTGGAGCGAGACCTCGGCAACAATGTGCGCTCATTCCGTTCCGGTCATCTCTGTGTCAACAAGCATATCCCGGAGGCACTGTCAATCGGCGATTATGATTTTTCATCGTGTTATACAGCCGGTGATGTCATGTGCAGCACCCCGTTTTTCACCCGTAAGAGTAATGACTGGACAGGTGACTTGACTAATGTTCTTCAGATGCCGCTACATTTTTCCGATGTGTTCAGTAAGGACAAGATGACTGAGGATAACTGGCATGAGAAACCTGCTATATGGTATGACATATTTAATAAACTGCGCGGTAATTATATGTCATCCATCATTCTCATTCATCCTAACCGCAAGTGGAAGATGGAGGCTGAGAAAATGTTGGTCGAAATGATGGATCTTTCCGGATCGGGACTGTACAATTTTCAGGATTACGGCGATTTCTGGATTGGTCGCCATAATTTTGAATTTGACTACGTGTATCTTGCCGATGAAGAAAAGGTCTTTGTGCGCGCTTCAGCCGCCGACATTGCCCGTAACCCCTCGCTCGGAATAATGATAGAGGCATCGGCTCCCGTCAGTGACATCACCCTCGTGGATGAAACCGGTACCGTACACCCTGTCCGCGTCACCACCCCCGCCCCCGGCAAATACCTCCTCCTCTTCCGCTGACCCATCCCCGTCATATATTGCCATCAATATAGGGACATCGCTTTGCGATGTAAGATTGTTAATCAGATTGTTATGCAAACGTGCCAAAGCGCATTCTACATCATGACGGTTTGCAACACCCTCGTATTGCAACGCGGAGTTGCCGGTTTTCATTTGCTGTGATTGGTGCTAAATTTGCTCTTTCAGAGATATTATCCATTGTCCCTTTTTATTGGAGCCGGCTCTTTTGATGTTGATTATCGTTCTTAATTTTTTCAACTGATAATTCACCGCATTGCGATCAAGTCCCGTTACAGTTGAAAGTTCTGCGATTGTAATAATCGGATTTTCAATCATATTTCGAAGTAATATGACTTGAGTATCAGATAATTCAATATTCCCAAAAGTCCCGTTGAGAAAATTTACAGTTGAATTTACAGTTGAATTTACAGTTGAAATTTCGCTGCATGTTCCTCCTACTTTCCTGAATGTTTGTATAAGAGGAAGCGTAAGCCATACTTCTTTGACATCGGAAAGTTCCTTGAGTTCAGGACGTATGAATCCAAGAGTATTCCATGCTGAGAGAATCTTTTGGAAACCTGAACCAATATTATCACCGTATCCGATCATGCGAAACATCTTTTGAATATTACGGTTGCGTGCATGAGTAAAGTCTCCATTGTATATCCGCTCGGCAGAAATCCTTAGCAAGCCGGGATTACGCAGGATGATTTCATTATCACGTCGGTCAATACGCAAGACACCTTCTGTCTGAAAATCTGAATAGGTGACTGAATTGATAATTGCTTCTCGTATTCCGTCGTATAGTGGACCTCCATCGCGACGAACCTTCCCGATTATCCTGCCTTCAGAAGGAAGGGTAAATAGAAGTTTGCGCATAGTCATAGTGACAAAATTATAGATGTTGTTTTCCCAGCGTCCATCATACGTCAGGCGGTCATTCCATTTAAGATCACCACCGGATGTTACTCCCAGTAGGTCCAGATAGTCCATCCTGAACAAAGGAAAACATTTTTCAATAGGAGTACCTTTGCCAAACATCATTAATCCGGCAAGTGTAAGTCCTTCAATTCCCTTATGGCGGTCATAATCATAACCACCCATTCGATAGAGGAATTCTTTGTCATTTAGATTCTTATACGCGTGACCGGGATTTGCTGTATTGAAAACCTGACGATAGCCTTGTAGTGTTCCTTCATCGATGTCATCTAAGCCATAATGCTCCAGTATTTGACTGTCAATGTCGTCTGTGCTGTCTCGTAGCATCATTGCCAAGTCCTCACGGTCGAGTCGCCTGTCCCCATCGTGGCTCCGTCTGTAGGAACCATCTACAATATTATCGTTGATGAAGATTGGCTTCTTATGATAATCTGCCTCAGGAACAGAAATATATATTACAGTCTTACCTTCGACTTCAATAGGTCTGAAATCGCTATCAAAAAGGATATTACGGCTGACTTTCTGGCGATTGTTCAGGATGTTGAAAAAGTCAGTTTCTATCTTATCCGGATCAGAGACTCCTGTAATCTCAAATCGCGACTCAATTGGCTGTTTTTTGTGCTCCGTTATGCCAAGAAGTATAATACCTCCACGGGTATTGGCAAAGGCAGAATAGGTTTCCCACACTGATTGAGGTAATTTATCAGAACACTTTTTGAGCTCGACCGAAGAGTTTTCTCCCTGATGAATTAGCTTATATATGTCGTTTGAGGTTATATTCATTGGTTTTTGATTTGGTTAAGGCAAGCTTTTCTCGGTCTTTAGGAGCATTTCTGTAATTTCTATTGTTGCAATTACAAATTTACTTAGCTTTTTTAATAAAACAAATTAATCTCCTGAAAATATACATTCGATATAATGTTGCATTATGTGACATACATGTATATACTAAAATAATATCAATGAATTATTAAGAGATTGTCTAAATTTATATAACTCTACTAAAAAGCATTATATAAATTTAGACAATCTCTTAGGTCAAGTATCATCGAGTGGCGGCAAGCACGGATATGGAAGGGAGGAAGGTTGACGGTCTGCTACTCCTGAACCGGTGTCCAGGTGGCTTTATAGAGATTTTTTATTTTGATTTTGACCAAACCGTTGGGATATTGGGGGGCGTTTTTGATTACCGTAACATCCTCGATATTATCTACCGCAATATCCAGTGCGTCGCTGATATCTACAATCTCTCCGTTCAGCATCACGGCAGGAGCGTCTTTGCCACCGGAAAATGTAAGAGTCGTTACTTTTTTTGCGTCACCTGTTTCCGGAGTTTCTTTCCGTAGATTGAACATTACGGGGAGGTTGAAATATACATTTACAGGTTTCCCTTTGACTGTGCCGGGAGTGAAATTGTCAAGCTGCATGACGGCATCGATTGCCGCACGGTCAAGGTCGGGTGATACACTCTGCACTACAGTCGGGTCACAGATCTTGCCGGTGCGGTCGACAATGAATCTGACCACTACACGTCCCTGGCGGTTTTCTTTCATTGCTTCCTCGGGATACTTCAGCACTTCGCCAAGTTTTTTCATCATAGCCTCTATACCACCCGGATATTCGGGCAATGTCTCTGGTGCATCATACACTTCGCCTTCCGGCTTGGACGCCGCATATTCTACTGTGGCTGCGTAGGCGACAACTTCGATCTTGTCGCCGGTAGTTTGCCCGGATGACTGATTTTTGTTACTTTTGTCCTCTGTCAGTGCGGTTGATTCCGCATTTCTGATGACTGACGCTACTGCCGGGATGGCGGTTACATAAACTGCGGCTACAAGAGCCGGTACAAGGACAAGCGGGGTCAAACGCCGCAGTCCGGTCGGTTTTTTAGAATACATCATAGTGATTCTGGTTTTAAGATTACTGTGATTCAGGCTGTTGGCGAGTGAGTGGAATCTGACGCCAACAGCTTTTCTTATAAGCATTAATTGGTATTCTTTACGGCTCGGGGCTACGGCGATTGCCCCTTTGTCAGCCTGATATTCATGGACATTGCGCAGCTCCTTGAGCATGAGCCAAGCAGCCGGATTGTACCATTGCAGGATGAGCGTGAAATTGGCGAGGAGAAGGTCAAGATGGTGATGACGGTCGACATGTATCTGTTCATGAGCGATGATAAGTCCGATGTCGGAATCAAGGTCGGCTTCCGATACCACGATTCTTCCCCAGATGCTGAACGGTGCGATGCGCGTGTCGGCGGTCACATCAACCATTGTGCCGTAGATACGATGCTGACTGGCGTTTCGGAGGATGTTGCCTATACGTGCCAAAGAGTAAATGATATTGGCGGTGAACAGTATCGCGCCTGCGATATACAGGATGATGAGTGTCGCCATTATATCAGGAGTGTCGGTGACGGCCGGTGTGTCGGCTACTGTGACATGCAGTTCGCCGATTGCGATATCGGCTCCGTGGGTTGCATGCGATCCGGGAATTAACTTGATTGCTACCGGGAATAAGAGTGCGGAGAGATAGATGGCGCATATTATCCCTCGGTTCATATCGGGGCGGTTTTCCTTCGACATGAATAATTTGTAGGGCAGATATAGCATGGCGAGTGCTATTGCCGATACGATTGAATAGGCAAAGAGCTGGCTCATGACTTTTATTTTTCGCGTTCTTCCACCATTTTTATTATCTCCTTAAGCTCCTCTACCGAGAGCTTTTTCTCATCGATGAGAGTAGATACTACCCCTTTGTAGGAATTTTCAAAGAAATCGCCGATAAGCGTGCGCAGGGAGTGGTCGCGTAGTTCCTCTTTGGGTGTGATGGCGTAATAACAATGGGAGTTGCCTACCACTTCATGTCCTACATGACCTTTTTCCTCCAGTATTTTAACCATTGTAGCGACTGTGTTCTGATGAGGTCGTGGCGCCGGGTAACTTTCCACTATCTGTCTTACAAACAGTGGTCCGTTTGCCCACAATGCCTTCATGATCGGCAATTCGCCGTCGGTGAGTTTCTGTGATTTAGATTTCTGCTTCATGTCGAGGGAGTTTTGTTATGACGCAAATGTATAACTAAATTTTTAGTTGCACAACTAAAAATCTAGTTATTGTGGGGCGACGCGTCTTAAAATTGGTTAATTTACGGGATTATCGGGTCATGGCATGTAGTACGAGCGGTGCCTCGGGACCCATGTTGAAGATGAGGTCGAGCACACTGAGTCCGGGAGTGAAACCGAAGCGTTCTGCCCATATCTGATAATATTCCACGTCGCGGATATTTTCTACTTGTCGCGCGACGGTCATGCCGGTATCTGAGGAGAGGGGCTGTGGCAGACCAAGTGCCTCACGGCAAAAACGGTCTATTTTATCGTCAAGTTCCACAAGCAGTTCGATGTCGCCGCTGAAAGCCGGGGCGATATCGTCGGCATAATATTCGAAAAATGGTGTACGCCCGTAGGCTGAACAGATTGCTTCCCAATGTACGTGCCACCATTTACCATGAGTGGAAACGCGTACATCTTTCAGGCGTGTGCTGTGCCATTCCTGCGGTTTTTCAAGCGGCACGGTGAGTCGTTGAATCCCGTTAGAGCCTTCGATTACACACCGGTGACAATCTTTTTCGCGTTTGTTAAATCTCCGCTCTGTGTCAGTGACGGTGTTGCCATACATTGCTATCGCGGCATAACGCCGTATGCTGCCGCAATATGCCGGCGGCAATGCAAGAGTGGAGTCGGGATAGCGTACAAGTGGCGAATGGCAGGTCATTTATCGGGATTTGCGTTTTTCAGTACGCGGTTCCATCTGATGCCGCCGTTAAACAGGCTCTTGTCCTTGTCAAATGACACAAGCACTTTCCATGGTTTACCTACAATATGGTCTTCAGGCACGAAACCCCAGTAACGGGAGTCGGCGGAGTTGTCGCGGTTGTCACCCATCATGAAGTAGTAGTCCATGTCAAATGTATAGGTCTTTGCCGGCTTTCCGTCGATATACACTGTGCCGTTATTATCGATATATGCGTCATTATGACCTTCGTAGTTGCGTATGCAGCGGTTATAGATTGCCCAGGCTCGCGGGGTCAGCTCGATTGTAGCGCCTTTTTTCGGTATCCAGAGTTCGCCGTAGTCGGCACGGGTCCATCCTTCCGAAACTCCGGCGGGGAACAGTGGCACCTGCTCTGTCGCAGGTACCTGCATGATGTTTGCCACGCGCTTGTCAGCCTCAAGTTTCTCTACCATTGCGGGAGTAAGTGGCGATGCGTAGATAGGTGGTACAGTCCCGTCGGGAAGGATGGTGAAGCCGTTAGCTACCACGCTCTGCACGTCGCCCCGGTCGACCGGTACGATATTGCGGTCGGCTACGCTGATGCCAAGCTCTTCCCAGTCTTTTTCCGTAAGTGCCCCGTTGTTGAGCTGAAAGAAATAGTTGAACTGCACGTTCTCGGGCTGAGGCTGAGCCATGCCGTCTATATAAATTACGCCGTCGACTATTTTTATGCGTTCACCGGGAAGACCGACAGCGCGCTTCACGTAGTTCTCCCGACGGTCGACGGGACGATATATGACGTCGCCGAATTGCTCCTTGTTATTGTGTACGGCGAATCTGCCGAGCATTGTCACAAGGGTATAGTAGTCGGGATTGGTCACTTTGGTGGTCACGGTGTCGCCTGCCGGAAAATTGAATACCACTATGTCGCCGCGCTCTACTTTGCCAAAGCCTTTCAGACGCTTGTATTTCCATTGCGGAAAGTCGGTGTAGCTCTTGGTATTGATAATAGGGAATGTGTTCTGAACAAGCGGAAAATGTACAGGTGTCATCGGCACACGCGGTCCGTAAGCCATCTTGTTGACCCAAAGATAGTCGCCTACAAGAAGCGATTTTTCGAGCGATGATGAGGGTATCTGATAGTTCTGACCGACGAAGGTGAATACGAAATATACCAGAACGAGTGCGTAGACAATCGCGTCGACCCAGCTCATCACGCTTTTGACAGTCTTGTTTTTGCTCTTTTTCCACCATGTCAAGGGAATGTAGCCGGTAATGTAGATGTCAAAAAGTAAAAGCAGGAATATGAGTACCCACCAGCTTCCGAGCCATGCCACCCAGGCAATAAATATTAGAGCCACGATGGTGAAACGTATCCAGCGTGTCGTCTTGGTCTCCTTTATGCGACGAAGGAGGTCGTCGGTAAACGACATTTTTTGATTATTTTCGTGTTGCATTATTTTACTATGTCAAGTAGGGAGGATTGCTGCACAAGGGTGTGCATCATTTCATCCATAGTGAGAAATCCTTTCTTTCCGGCAGTCCATTCGGCGGCAACAACAGCCCCGAGTGCAAAACCCTCACGAGATTTCGCCTTGTGCTCAATGGTGATGGAGTCTACATCGCTCTCCCAGGTTATTATATGTGTACCCGGTACTTCTCCTTCGCGCAATGCTTCTATGTGCACGGTGTCGGCGGGAGTGTCGCCGGCTTCCGACCATGCCTTGATTGTATCGTCTTTCGCCATTATGCCTTCGGCGAGAGTGATAGCTGTGCCGCTCGGATGGTCGAGCTTATGGATATGATGTATCTCGGTCATTGACGGACGATACTGGGGGAATCCTTCCATCATGGCTGCAAGATAGCGGTTAAGTGCGAAAAATATGTTGACGCCGAGTGAGAAATTGGAAGTCCAGAAGAATGTGGCTTCGCCACGGTCACACATCGCTTTCACTTTCGGCATTTCGGCAAGCCAGCCTGTGCTTCCAGATACCACGGGAACACCGTGGCTGAATGAACGCAAATAGTTGGCATACGCCGTGGCGGGGGTGGTAAATTCAATCGCTACATCCGAGGCGGCAAATTCCGGCGACTCGAAATCTTCCTGATTGTCCTTGTCGATACGTACAGTTATCTCATGTCCTCTTGCCATGGCAATCTTTTCGATGGCTTTGCCCATCTTTCCATAGCCGATAAGCGCTATCTTCATAAATCTCTATTATTTAATGTGCAAAAATAAGCATTTAATGCCGAGTGATAAAATTTATCAACATAAAATGCAATTTTGTTAATCGTACCAAATAAAATCAGGATTTTGTGTATTTTGTTTGGTATGATTAATAAAAATGGGATTTTGCGGATTTTGTTTGGTATGATTAATAAAATCGGGATTAAAATTGTGCAATACATCTGAAAATTGCAAAAACATTTTTTGTTTAAAAGTGTTATTGCTTTAAATGGATTTATTTACTAAGGACTTATGAAAAAGATTTATTTAGCTGTGGCAGTAGTTGCTACAATGATGTTTGCCTCTTGTTCTTCTACACAAAAGGCAAAAGATGAAGGTGCCGATTTGAAGTCTAAGATTGAAAGCTGCACCAATCCTGACAGCCTGAAGGTGTATGTAGACCAGGCAAAGGCGTATGCCGACAAGCTGGTGAGCGAAGGCAAGGATAAGGAAGCAGAGGCTTATCTTAAGGAAGTGGCTCCCGTTGTAGCGGCTAAAGATCCTACCGCAGCATCAGTATTTGAAAAGATTGAAGCTGCTGCTGATTCAGTGGCAAGCGATGCAACTGACGCAGTTAAGGCTGCCGGCGATTCTGTGGCTTCTGCTGCAAGTGCTGTAGGTGATGCCGTTTCCGATAAGGTTGACGCTGCAAAGGCTGCTGCTTCACAGGCTGCTGACGATGCTAAGGCAAAGGCTGCCAAGGCTGCCGACGACGCAAAGACAAAAGCTGCTGACGCTGCTTCTCAGGCTGCCGATAAGGTTAAGAGTGCTCTTGGAAAATAATAAAACTCTTATTAGCAATAAAAACTTTTATTATAGTGAAACAGAGGGATGCCGAATTTCGACATCCCTCTGTTTTTATTGTAGTTGTATCAAGTTATCCGAAATGGATGGTGTTGCCTGCGCCTGTTGACGGGGTCGGTTTATGTTCTGTGAACGACGATTTCGCGGCAACATTGGTTTTGCCTATTTCTTTAATCTCATCCGATGTCTTTTTGTCGCGGTTGAGTGTCGGACTTTTTTCAAGTGCATCGATAAACGCGTCGTCATCCATCTGCGACGGCTCGATAACGATATAACGCGCCTTAGCCTGGTCACCTTGCATACGTATCACGGCACTCTCGCCATACTCTTTCCCGATTTTCTCTGTGATATCATTCCCTGCGGGATTATTTTGTTTGTTGGGTCCGAACTTGAAAGTTTCATTTCCTTTCTTTCCACCTTTCATTGTGTCGATGGAAAGCTCGAATCCCGCGGCAAGTATCGTGATTTTTATGCGGTCGCCGAGGCTGCGGTCGTATGCGGTACCCCAGATTACATCCACGTTTGAGTCGATACCTCCAATAAAAGTTGTAAGCTCGTCGGTTTCGCCCGCTTTCAACGGTGTCTCTGCATCGGGATTGAAATAGAGATTGAAAAGCAACTTCTTGGAAGTGAGGATATTGCGGTTTTTGAGAAGGGGAGAGTTAAGCGCATCATCGATTGCCTTTGTGATACGATGTTCGCCTTCGCCGTAGCCAGTTGAGATGATTGCCGCACCGCCGTTGCGGAGTGTGGTGTCGACATCATTGAAGTCAAGGTTGATTTTTCCCTCGCTTGTTATGAGTTCGGATATTGAGCGCGCGGCAGTAGTCAGCGTGTCATCAGCCTTGTCAAATGCGTTGACAAAGTTAAGGTCCGGGTATATCACGTTAAGACGCTCATTGTTTATTATGAGGAGCGCATCGACAAATTTACTCATCTCGTCGGCACCCGCAAGAGCCTTGTCAATCTTCCGTACACCCTCAAACAGGAACGGTATAGTGACAATACCTATGGTGAGAAGCCCTTTTTCACGTGCCAGACGTGCCACAACAGGTGCAGCTCCCGTACCGGTACCACCGCCCATGCCTGCAGTGATGAACACCATCTTGGTATTATCCTCGAAAAGCTCGAGTATCCTGTCGGCGGCTGCCTCGGCAGCCTCACGGGCAACTTCCGGCTTGTTTCCCGCTCCAAGTCCGTTGCCTATCTGTACACGTGTCGGCACCGGCGAGTGTTCGAGTGCCTGACGGTCGGTGTTCAGAATCACAAAAGACACATCGTTGATGTCCTGCTCATACATGTGGCTTACGGCATTGTTGCCGCCACCGCCTACGCCAATCACCTTTATGATGGGCTGGCGCGCTTTCCCATCGGTAAACCCTGCTTCCGACATAGGTGGTATATTGTCTTGATCTGTCATCGTATTCTTATATTATAGAGTGCTTTGTAATAGGTTATTGTCATTCATCGTCTTCATCCGACTCACGGTCGTCAAGGAGTGAATCCCAACCGCTGACAATGGAACCGAAAATTCTCTTTATGCGCGACGGACCTTTTTCACGCGGTTTGTCGTCTCTGTCTTTCTGCTTTTTACCGCCCTTCATCGGCTTGATGCCGGGTCCGTCATCTTCCCCGTCGACAAACGGGTCGGGAGTCGGGTTGACAGAAACCGGTTTTTCCATACATTCTACCGGATTGTGTGTCGCAGCGGCATTCAGAAGGGCGATAATGTCTATCATGCCGGTGTTCTGTAGCCGCGAATCGCTGATGCGTATCGTCGCCGGCAGTGCTCCAAGACGCACCTTGACTTTGCTTTGGTCGGCAAGCAGGTCGACAAAGCCTTTCAGTTTTGCACCGGCACCGACGACTACTATGCCGCCGGCAATATCGTTAGGGAGGGAATATCCGGCATATTTCACTTGCTCAAGTATGTTTACGGCAATCTCGCCGGCACGGGTACGGATGCCGCTGTTCACTTTAGTGGCATCGCCGTCAAAGTCGCTTTTGCGGAAATTGGGCTCTTCGTTCATGGCATCGCCGAGTGCGCGTTTGAGTTCTTCGGCTCTTTCCTCGGTGATATTGTTGAGCATCATGACATCGCGGGTGATGTTGCGTGAACCGAGAGGGAGAGTTGCAAGATACCGCAACGAACCGCCCCGATAGATTGACACGGTGGTTGTCTCCGCTCCGAAATCCACAAGCATGCATCCGAGTTTCTTCTCGTCGTTGGTAAGCACGAGGTCGGCTATGGAAATCTGTCTCACGAAACGGTCCTTTATGGCGAGCTGCTGGCGTTCGGTGATTGCGATATCGAGGTTGCGCAATATTTTCGGACGGCAGGTGATGAGGTTGATGTCGGCGCGGATACTCTTGCCGAGAGTGCCGACAGGATTGGGACATTCAAGATTGTCTACAATAAAGTCTTTGGGTAGCACATCAATCACGGTGCGCTCGGTCAATCCGTTTGCTTTCGCCTCTTCCTTTATCTGGTCGACGATATGTGCCGTGATGTCGGTCTCTTCGTCAAACTGCCTGATTACCTCACGTGAAGTGCTTGCTGTCGATCGTCCGCCTATGCCGATATATACCCCTTTTATTTTACGGGGGCTTATCGACGGATAGTTTTCAAGACGCAAGATGAGGCGTTTGATACGATTGCTTACTTCATCCACATTCTGAACGATGCCGTAGCGTACGACATCGACAGCATGTTCTTCCTCGACTGCAAGCAATGTGAGGGCACCGGTGTCATCGACAGTGCCGACTGCGGCTCTGATATGGGAACTGCCTATTTCAATGGCTGCGATATATTTTTCTTCCATGATGATGAAACAGATTGTTTTTAATTTTGTTTTATTGGCTCCGGAGATTCCGGGACACCTATAGCGGAACTGTTGACCTGCCCCGCTGTGTCACCGGAGAGCATTGTCCCTACATCAGGCGCTTCCTGCTCGGCTTCGTAGTCTACGGGGTTTACCGCCTGATGCAGTCGCTTGGCACGTCGTGTCGCGACAAGCTGTCCTCTCCATTTTACCGACAGAGTGTCGTAGTAGTCCCATCCTTTTACCGGCAATACCTCCTTGTAGGCGCGTGTCAGACGATAGAACTTGTTGTCAAGGTTATTCATGTCGCCTATGTTTATCACATGCCCGTGGATGAGTGGAATCAGTATTATGTTGCGAGGATTTTCCGCTTTTATATAGGTCACCAGTGAATTCCATGCCGAGTCATTGCTCAGGTAGTTTACCAGCGGGAGGAGGTCTTTCGGCTGGAATACGGAGTCGAAATGTCCCGTTATTACCGGTACGTCGGAATGATATCGCGCTGTCGCTGAAATCCGTTTGCCTATCTTGTTGATGTAATATGAGCCTGTGCCGTCAAATACCCTCGCCACCGGTTGTAGCGGATTGACCGAGATGCGTATCTTGCCGCCGGTGGTGACTACACAGTTGACATCCTCGATTTTATCAATCTTCGACAATATCCTTTCGATACTGTCAATATTGATTGATGACAGAAGGGTGCTGTCGGCATATACGGGCAAATCCCCGATTTCCCTGGCTATCTCCTTTCCGGTGACAAACCGTGAGCGCACTGAGTCGTTGACAACAATCTCGACGCCCGAACATAGGGCTGCCGATGCCTGCATACGTGACCATGCCACCGCCACTATTATGTAGGCGATGAGCACGATTGAAATTATGCAGCGCAGTACGGTTTTCATCAGTCGCGTTTGACGGTTTTTACAATTTCAGGAAGGTAATTGCATATATCACCCGCTCCCACAGTTAATAAAATCTCAAAGTTACAATTTTTTATTGTCTCTGTCAAGTCATCTTTGGTAATCATTGTCTTGACAGGCGCGGTGATGCGGTCAAAAATAATTTTTGAGGTCACCCCGGGTATCGGTGCTTCACGTGCGGGATATATGTCAAGCAATATCACCTCGTCGGCGAGCGATAACGCCTCGGCAAATTCCGGAGCAAAATCGCGTGTGCGGCTATACAGGTGAGGCTGAAACGCCACAGTCAGTTTTCTTCCGGGATAGAGTGCCTTAACGGAGTTGATCGATGCCTTGAGCTCATCGGGATGATGGGCATAGTCATCAATAATCGCCTTGACGGGGGAGGTTTCTTTCAGCCAGAACTCAAAGCGGCGTTTCGGACCCTTGAATGTGGCGATTGCTTCTTTTGCCGCGTCAGCTTTCATGTCGCCAGTAAGGTGACATGCCGCAAGTGCCGCGATGGCGTTCTCGATGTTTATTTCCACTGGTACACCGAGGTTTATGTCGCGTATCACCATGTCGGGAGCCACAAAGTCAAATATGATTTCCCCGTCGGCGTGGCGTATGTTTTCAGCATGGAAGTCGCCCTTATCGCGGGAATATGTATAGACTTTTACATCTTTTCCGGGGCGCGGCACGAGTTTCAGCCCTTCATGCACTATCAGCGAGCCGTCGGGGCGTATCAGTTCGGTAAATCTGGCGAAACTCTCAAGATAAGCCTCCTCTGTGCCGTATATATCCAGATGGTCGGGGTCGGTTGCCGTGATTACGGCTATGTAGGGCGACAGGTGATGAAACGAGCGGTCATACTCATCTGCCTCTATCACCGAGTAGGGGGATGTCGCGCTCAGCAGGAGGTTGCTGTCGTAATTCCGGAGTATGCCCCCGAGGAAAGCATTACATCCCGTCGGGCATGTGTGCAGGATATGCGCTGCCATTGACGACGTTGTGGTCTTGCCGTGGGTCCCCGCAAAGCATATCCCTTTGCTGTCGCGCGTTATGCGCCCCAGCACTTCGGCGCGTTTAACCACCTCGTAGCCATGGGTGCGGAAATATTGAAGTTGCGGATGATTGTCGGGTAGTGCCGGCGTGTACACTACCAGCACCTCTTCGGGCGATGTACGGAAATCGGCGGGAATCGCCTCCACGCTGTCATCGAAAGTTATGTCGACGCCCTCTTTGACAAGGGCGCGGGTGAGGTCGGTGGGTGTACGGTCATATCCGGCGACCCGGCAGCCGCGAGACAGGTAATAGCGTTCAAGAGCTGCCATGCCAATGCCACCCGCACCGGCGAAATATATCTTGTTTTTCTCCATTATTCTTTTTCAGAAAGTATTTTATAGATAGTGTCCACTATTTTCTCATCGGCATTGCGAAGTGCCATCTTTTTAATGTTTTCGGAGAGAAGGTCACAGCGGTCCGGGTCGTTGAGCAGCGTTACGACCTCGTTGCCAAGCTTGTCGGGCGCCTCGGCATCAAGAATCATGACTGCGGCGTTGCACTGCACGAGAGCCTCGGCGTTTTTGCGTTGGTGATCCTCCGCCACGTTTGGTGACGGAATGAGTATCGTGGGCAGTCCGAGCAGCTGAAGTTCCGAGATTGTACCCGCTCCGGCACGTGACACTACCACATCGGCGGCTTTGTAGGCAAGGTCCATCGACGATATGAACGGAGTGGCTTTGACCACGTTGTTGTATTTGTCAGCAATCTTGCGACATTCATCGGCATATAGCTTACCGGTCTGCCAGAGTACGTAGCCTCCGGCATTTTCTATCTTGTTGAATGCCTTCGCGATACTCTCGTTGATGGTACGTGCGCCAAGACTTCCGCCTATCACGAGCACAAGTTTGCGGTGGGCCGGCACGCCGAGAAGGCGGCGCGCCTCTTCCTTGCTTACATCGGTGTTGAGTATGTTGTCACGTACAGGGTTGCCTGTGAGTATGATTTTGTCGGCAGGGAAAAAACGCTGCATGTCGGGATAGGCGACACATATTGCCTTCGCTTCTTTTGCGAGAAGCTTGTTGGTGACTCCGGCGTAAGAGTTTTGCTCCTGGAGCAATGTAGGTATGCCGTGTTTCTGCGCTTCCTTAAGCATAGGACCGCTTGCATATCCACCCACTCCTATCGCTATGTCGGGGTGGAAATCCTTGAGCACTTTTTTTGCGCGGTACATGCTTTTCAGCAGCCGAAATACTACTTTTACATTACTCAGCAGTTTCTTGCGGTTGAAGCCGCTCACGGGGAGACCGATGATGTCGTAACCTGCAGCAGGTACACGCTCCATCTCCATCCTCCCTTCGGCTCCGACAAAGAGGATTTCGGTCTTAGGGTCACGGCGACGCAGGGCATTGGCTATGGAAAGTGCCGGGAAGATATGTCCTCCTGTGCCGCCTCCGCTTATGAGTATTTTATATGGTTGCATT
>QAMW01000026.1:0-38152 GCA_003150235.1 Bacteroidales bacterium | reverse complement strand
CGTTAGAATTGAACGGGATTGTTGGCTCGTAGGTCTTCGGGAAGCTCGCTAAGCTCTTCTTTGACTGCCTGCTTCGAGCCGTTTTGAACTGCCGTACGGCTTACGCTTAGCATCGCTCCGAATGCTATCGAAGTGACGAGTATCGACGTTCCTCCTTTGGATATGAGCGGGAGTGGCTGACCTGAAACGGGAAATGCGCCGGTGGTAATAGCCATGTGGAAAAGTGCTTGAAGCACTATCATCACCGCCATGCCGATTACAAGCAGCACAGGAAATGCCCTGTGGCATTTTCTCGCTATCACGCCGGCACGTGCCAGCAGGGCGAGATATAACAGCAACAGGAAAAATCCGCCGATAAAACCGAGGTCTTCGAGGATTATCGCGAAAATATAGTCGGAGAATGCAAGCGGAAGTCGTGCCGTCTCACGCGAGTTACCGGGAAATACACCGATAAGACCACCGTTTGCCTGTGCCATGTAGGAGTACTGCTCCTGACGGTTGGTGGCGGTTATCGGCTCCTCATATTTCGGGGTTGAGGAGAAGTATCGGCTCACTCGCGCCTCCCAGGTGTGATGACGCTGGTTTGCCACATCTTCCGGTGCGTTGGTGACCGCTGTGACCGCTGCCGGCTCCTTGTCGGAAAAAGCGTCTTTCAGCAGGAAGGCACCTCCGGCAATAACAGAATATACGAGTCCAACCACAAGCAACTTTTTCCATTCCGTGCCTCCGAGCACCATCATCGCTACACTTATCATCATGAGCAGAATCGTGTTGGTGAGACCCTGCTTGAACAACACAGCGCCGAAGGCAAGCACCCACAGCGCCGACCATATTATGCCGCTGTTGTTGACGCCGATACTCTTTTTCTGGGAACGTGCCATGATACGCGCCACTACGAGCACCGCCGACATCTTTATGAACTCCGACGGCTGGAGCGTGATGCCAAACAGGCTCACGCTGCGCCTTGCGCCGTTCACGATTTCGCCGAACGCGCTCACGTATATCATGGCAAGAAGGCTGAGTCCAGCCAGTATCCATGTGAGACCGAAAAACCATTTGTAGTGCACCTTTTCAAGAGTCCACACGATTGCTACACCGACACCGAGCATGATGCAGTGACGGAGTATCGGTCCGTAGACACCCGCCGACGCTACCTCGCGGCTTGACGCGCTATATAGCTCGATTACCGATATGAGGCATAGCATGATGAATATTCCCCAGATGGATTTGTCGCCATGACGCTTGTACGGGATGGCGCTTGCGGCGGGAGCGGGGGCAGGCGCCGCTGCTGCGGCGGCAGACGCTCCCGACGGCGTTGCCTCGGCAGTGCCGAACATATATGAATCGTTATCGTTCATTGTCCATATCTTTCTATAAAGTGTTTTTCAATATAATATTATGAAATTCATTTGTCGAGCTTCTTCACGGTAGCCTTGAATTGCTCTCCTCGGTCTTCGTAGCTCTTGAAGAGGTCGAAGCTCGCGCAGCAGGGCGACAGCAACACTGTGTCACCGTCGGTGGCTATCAATGCGCAAGTGTCTACCGCTTCCTCGATGGAGTGAGTATCGTAAATCTCCGGCACTTTCCCGGAGAAAAAATCGAGCAATTTCTTGTTATCCTTGCCCATACACACGATAGCCTTCACTTTGCGCTCTACAAGTGGTTCGATTTCAGTGTAGTCGTTGCCCTTGTCCTTGCCTCCGAGAATGAGCACCGTGTTACGTGACTCCGGCATGCTTTCGAGCGCATACCAGCATGAGTTCACGTTGGTTGCCTTCGAGTCGTTTATATAGCGTACGCCCTTTATGGTGTCTACATATTCGAGGCGGTGTTCAACGCCGTCAAAATCCTCAAGTGCATGACGTATTACATCGTTCTTTATGTCAAGCAGACATGCCGAAAGTCCTGCCGCCATTGAATTGTATAGGTTATGCAGTCCATGGAGCGACAGCTCTTTGCGCGGCATCGTGAGTGACGTGTGGGTGGTATGAAGCACAAGCTCACCGTTTTCATCCACGTAGGCATCGGCGTTTTGCTCGAAATGCTCGCTGAACGGGTAAAGCTTCGCCTCTGTCTTGATACTTTTCAGCTGGGCTGTAATCACAGGGTCATCCTGCCAGAATATGAAGGCGTCTTCCGGGGTCTGATTGCGGATTATGCGGAACTTGGCGTTGATGTAGTTCTGCATCTTATAATCGTAACGGTCCATGTGGTCGGGCGTGATGTTGAGCATCACGGCTATGTTAGCCTTGAAGTCATACATGTTTTCAAGCTGGAAGCTGCTGAGCTCGATTACATACACGTCGTGAGGGTCACGCGCTACCTGAAGCGCAAGGCTTTTGCCGACATTTCCGGCGAGACCCACGTTTATACCTGCGTTTTTGAGTATATGGTAGGTGAGCAGTGTGGTAGTAGTCTTGCCGTTACTACCGGTGATACACACCATTTTCGCATCGGTGAACCGTCCGGCAAACTCGATTTCAGAGATTACGGGAATGCCGAGTGCCGTGATTTTCTGCATCAGCGGTGCTGTCGGAGGTATGCCCGGACTTTTCACTACCTCCGATGCGTTGAGGATGAGCGACTCGGTGTGTCCCCCTTCCTCGTAGTGGATACCTTCCTTGTCGAGCTGCTCTTTGTAATGGGCGGGAATCGAGCCGGAATCGGACAGAAACACATCAAATCCTTTATCCTTGGCAAGTATCGCGGCACCTACGCCGCTTTCACCGCCGCCTAATATTACTATGCGATTTTGAGTCATTATCTTATTTTTAGAGTGACAAATGTTATTACTGCGAGAAATATGCCTATAATCCAGAAGCGGGTGACAATCTTTGATTCGGGGATTGCCGTGTAAGGTCGCTGGATGAGTGCCTGTATCGTGCCCCCCGGTTTCTGGTAGTGATGGTGGAGCGGTGTCATCTTGAACACCCGTTTCCCTTCACCGGTCTTGCGTTTGGTGTACTTGAAGTAAGCCACCTGCAGAATTACCGACAGGTCCTCGATGAAGAATATGGCGCAGAGTATCGGCAACAGCAGCTCTTTGCGGATGAGAATGGCGAATACCGCGATTATGCCGCCGAGAGTGAGACTGCCAGTGTCGCCCATGAATACCTGTGCGGGGTAGGCGTTGTACCAGAGGAAACCTATAAGGGCACCGATAAATGCCGCCATATATACCACCAGCTCTTCCGACCCCGGGATATACATGATGTTGAGGTAGGAGGAGTAGATGATATTAGCTCCGAGATATGCCATTATGGCGAGTGCGGTGCCTATTATAGCCGAGGTGCCCGTCGCGAGTCCGTCAAGTCCGTCGGTGAGATTTGCGCCGTTGGAGGTTGCCGTGACCACGAATATGGTCACAAGCACGAAGAGTATCCATCCGCCTGTCGCGGCATATTTGCCCATCCACTGCGTGAAATAGGCATAGTTGAAGTTGTTGTTCTTTACAAAAGGTATGGTGGTCTGCGGCGACTTGATGTTTTCCGCCTTGTATTCTACCGTTATCTCGTGATTTTCGATATTCTCAATCTCGACATTTTCCCTCATTGTGATTGAGGGGCTGAACACCATGGTTAGTCCCACGATGAGTCCGAGACCTACCTGACCGACAATCTTGAACTTCCCTTTCAGTCCGTCTTTGTCACGACGCGCCACCTTGATGTAGTCGTCAAGGAATCCGAGTGTGCCGAGCCACAGTGTAGCCACAATCATGAGCAGCATGTAGACGTTGCTCAGGTTGCCCACGAGCAGACACGGGATAAGGATGGAGATGATTATTATCACGCCGCCCATTGTCGGGGTACCGGTCTTTTTCATCTGTCCTTCCAGTCCGAGGTCACGGATAATCTCGCCGACTTGCATCAGCTGCAGCCGGTCAATTATACGTCTTCCGAACACGATGGCTATAAACAGTGACAAGACGAGGGCGGCTCCGGAGCGGAACGTGATGTAGTCCATCAGTCGCGCGCCGGGAAATCCGAGTTGTCCGAGATAATTGAATAGATAATATAACATGTCAAATTCTGGTTATGCTTCAGTGGCGAATATTTCCTTGACCACCTCGCGGTCGTCGAAGTGGTGTTTCACTCCTTTTATTTCCTGATAGTCCTCATGTCCCTTTCCTGCGATGAGGATTACATCGCCGGGACCGGCGAGGGCGGCTGCCGTGCGGATTGCCTCGCGGCGGTCGACTATGCTAAGTGTCTTTTTCTTTCCCTCTATTTCAAGCCCGGCTTCCATGTCGTGAAGTATCTCCTGCGGGTCTTCATCGCGTGGATTGTCCGATGTGAGTATGAGGCGGTCGCTGCGTAACGATGCTTCTTTTGCCATGATGGGGCGTTTTCCCTTGTCGCGGTTGCCTCCTGCGCCTACAACGGTGATGATTGAGCCCCGGTTGCCGACTACCTCGCGGATTGCCTGCAGTACGTTGACCACGGCATCGGGGGTATGAGCATAGTCGACGATGGCGGTATAGCCCTTCGGCGAATGGAACGCCTGGAATCGTCCGGCTACAGGCACGAGACGGCTCATGCACACAAGAATTTCTTCGACATCCCAGCCGAGAAGCACCGAGGCTCCATAGACAGCCGTAAGGTTGTAGGCATTGAATTTACCGGTGAAAAGCACCTCTACTTCGCGTCCGTTGAAGGTCATCGTCGTACCATCGAGACGGCTTTCGATGATGCGTCCGTTGAAATCGGCACGTGTACGGAGTGAATAGGTGTATTTCTTTGCATCGGTATTCTGCAGCATTACTTCGCCTACCTTGTCGTCGATGTTGGTAAGGGCGAACGCACTCGCCGGCAGACCGTCGAAGAATGATTTTTTAGCTGCGAGATAAGCTTCGACTGTCTTGTGATAGTCGAGGTGGTCGCGGGTGAGATTGGAGAATATGCCACCGGCGAAGTGAAGCCCGGCGATGCGGTGCTGATGGGCGGCGTGGGAACTTACCTCCATTGACGCGTAAGAACATCCCGCCTCGACCATGCGGTGAAGGAGGGCGTTGATAGTGAGCGGGTCGGGAGTGGTCTGTGTGGTCGGGATTGCCTCGGTCTCGATATAGTTGCATACAGTCGAGAGCAGACCTGCCTTGTAGCCCATGAGTCGTGCCATCTCGTAAATGAGCGTGGCGGTTGTGGTCTTGCCGTTTGTGCCGGTTACGCCTACGAGTTTCAGCTTGCGCGAAGGGTTGTCCCACCATTCCGAGGCGAGATATCCGAGAGCGACAGCCGAGTCGCTTACCTTTATGTAGGTGATCGAGGTTTCGAGAAATTCAGGAAATTCCTCACACACTATTGCCGCTACGCCGCTGTATTGCAGTAGCGGGATGAAGGAATGTCCGTCGACATTGGTTCCGCGCACGGCGACAAACATGGAGCCTGTGGTGACTTTTCGAGAGTCGCTGACTACATCGGTGATGACCTTGTCATCCGACCCGATTATTTCTTCCACCATTATCGAGGAAAGGAGTGTCGTGAGAGATTTCATATTAGTTTTCAATTTTTAGTTGTCAAATTTCAGTTTTTATATGGGGTTATTGGGCGAGGGTGAGGGTTACGCGCTGCCCAGGTGTGATTTTTGACCCCGGTGGCAGCGATTGTGCCACTACATATCCTGTACCGTTGATTTTCACATCTACACCCGCTTTTTCAAGCAGGTGGATTGCATCGCGTAGATTGTAGCCGACAACACTTGGCATTCCGCCCGAGGTCTTGCGCGGCTCATAGTAACGCATCGGCCCCATTTCAAGACGGTCGCGAAGATGGTTGAAGCGGTTGTTGTTTGCCGTTGCATAGAGTGTCGGGCGCGTATCCTTTGGCGTACCGTCGTGATAGTCGGAGCTGTTTTCAAGCATTCCGCGCGAATACATTTTCAAGGCGATGTTTTTTAGTACCGTGCCCGATGTGCTTGCAGCGCCAAACATGTTCTGCTTCGGGTAGCAGGTAAGCACTATGCAGGAATATAGCGGGTTTTCGGCGGGGAAAAATCCACAGAAGGCAAGACGTTTCTTGCTCGTGTTATATCCGCCGCTTTCTATAATGTAGCATGTGCCGGTTTTTCCGGCTATCTTCACGCGGTCGTTCTTTAGCAATTTACCGGTTCCGTGTTCGCCCCACACCACATTGGTGAGCATGTCACGCATCAATGCGGCATTTTTCGATGAACATGCCCTGCCGTCGCCCATATAGGATATGGGAAGCACGGAGTCGATGTTCTCGCCTATAAGTTCCTCGACAAGACGAGGCTTGACATACACGCCGTCGTTGGCGATGGCGTTGTAGATTGACAGGGTGTAGAGCGGCGGTATTTCGGTGGAATATCCGTAACACATGCGTGAGAGCGCGATTCTGCCGCCACGGTTGTTTGCCACTGAATCGATGTGCGGCGGTCGTTCGCCGGCAATGCCGGTGTGCATCGGGTCGAGAAAACCGAGTTTTTTAAGCCGCGAATAAAATGCGCCCGGATTTTCACCATAACGCGACGTGATGATTTTTGCCATTCCGATGTTGGATGACCGCTCGATTACTTCTTTTATCGACATCGATGGTGCGCCATGTGAGTCGGTTATAGGTTTTCCTCCGGCGTAAGCAAACGAATGCCCTGTCTCAATCACGTCGTCGACATTTTTCACTATGCCGTCTTCAAGGGCTATCATCATCGAAAGGGTCTTTACCACCGATCCGGGTTCGTAGCCGAGCACGGCGCGGTTCATGCCCTCGATATATTCATCGGAATAAGGGCTTTTCTCCAGGTTGGAGATTGCGCGGATGTTGCCTGTCTTTACTTCCATCAACACCGCTACACCCCAGTCGGCATTGCAGGTGGTGAGCACGTTGTTAAGCTCGTTTTCCACGATGTCCTGCATGTTGATGTCGATAGTGGTGCGTATATTGTAGCCCGGTGTGGGAGGTATGTCGGTCCAGTTGACGATATCTTTTGTGAGGGGCACCTTTTTCGCTATGCCAGGTTTACCGTAAAGAAGGGAGTCGAGGGCGCGCTCAAGTCCGGAGATACCGTGGGTCTGACCTGTGATGGAGTCTATGCCGACACCGCCGATGCTTCGTCGCGCCATTGCGCCGTAAGGGTTGACGCGACGATTGACGCGTTCGCGTGTAAGCCCGTTCTTATTGGGGTTTTTGATGCAGAAAAATGGGAAAGTACGGAGTAGTTGATACTGTGAGTAAGAGATGTTGGAAAGTATCTTATAGGCGCGCGGACGCTTTTTCTTGTCGGCGATATCCATCGGCTTCTTCAGGCGTTTGAGCCATTCCTCACGGGTACGCACCGGAAAGTGAAGCGCAAGTGAATCGGCGAGAGAGTCGAGGGCGAGAAGGTAGCGCCCTTCGAGAAACCGTTCGCTGCGGAAGTCTATGCGGATGGTGTAGAAGCATAGGTTGGTAGCGAGAATCTGCCCGTTGTCGGCGAGTATGTCGCCGCGCTCGGGGCGTATGGTGTCGGTACGCGACAGTTCGACCATCGCCTTGGCGTTCCATTTAGGTGCTGACAGCACCGTGTTGTCGAGGGCGAAATAGACAACGCGACCCACAAGTATCATGAGCGCGCCTATCACTACGAGATAGCGGAACAGTATATGTGTGCGGTTTTCTTTTTTCATTGCGATGATTCGTTTTTAGTCAGCTTGTAGGGGGGCTGGTCTTGGATTTTAAGATTAAGATGCATCGTGTCTACCATTTCCTGCATCGACGACTCGCGTATGCGGCTCATGTAGGTGCTCCGCTCGCGTATGCGCTCGGTTTCGACAATCTCCAGCTCCTGTTCGAGCTTTCTGATATCCTCCATGCGGGTAAGACACTGGTAGCGGTTGGTGATGTAGATAAGTATCGCCACCATCACGACAAACACGGATACCCAATGCCTTTTGAAGAAATCGAGCGAGAGTATGCGCCCGAAGATTACTTTCTTCAGTATGTTGTCGTCAGATTTTTTCTTTTTTGCAGGTTGTGCCATTGCGTGTTGTTTGTCGCTGTGTGGGTGGTGATGAATTATTGTTTATGTCGGTTTATGTCTGGGTTACGAGATTTTCTCCGCTATGCGCAGCTTGGCGCTTCTTGCTCTCGGGTTGCGTTCGACCTCCTCTTCCGATGCGACGATAGGTTTCGATGTGAGCAGCTTGAGCGGCGACATGCGCCTGCCGTAGAAATCCTGCTCTACCTTTCCCTCAAGATTGCCGGCGCGCATGAAATTTTTCACGAGACGGTCCTCAAGGGAGTGATAGGTTATTATCACGAGTCGACCGCCGGGCTTGAGCACTTTGAGCGACTGTTGGAGAAAGGCGCTGAGAGCTTCGATTTCGCCGTTGACCACTATGCGCAGTGCCTGAAATACCTGTGCGAGTTCTTTTTTCTCTTTTTTCGGATTTATGAGCGGATTGACAGCGGCAAGAAGCGCCTCGACGGTTTCTATCGGAGCCTCGTTGCGCGCTTTTACAATCGCGGTGGCGAAGCGACGGGCGTTTTTGAGTTCTCCGTAGAGATAAAATGCGTCGGCAAGCTGCTCTTCACTCCAGTTGTTGACATACCAAGCTGCCGAGCGCGCGGCGTTGCGGTTCATGCGCATGTCAAGTGGTCCTTCCCAGCGGAAGGAAAAGCCGCGTTCCGGGTCATCGAAGTGGTGAAATGACACCCCGAGGTCGGCAAGTATGCCGTCAACGCCGTCTACATTGTAGTAACGCAGGAAGTTACGCAGAAACTTGAAGTTGCTATATACAAATGTAAATCGTGAGTCGTCTATCGCGTTCTGCCGCGCGTCGGCATCCTGGTCAAATCCATAGAGGTGTCCTTCTGTGGAAAGCTCATCTACGATTGCGCGGGAATGTCCACCACCACCGAAAGTGACATCGACATAAATGCCATCAGGCTTTATATCAAGTCCTTGGATGGTCTCTTTCAGAAGAGCGGGTATGTGATAGACATCGGGCGACATATTCGTAGATATTTTACGGGAAAATTAGGTTGTAAAGTTATGAAAAATCCCTATAATTTACATCCTCAAATTTTATTTTTTTTACAATAAATTATCAACAGTGTGTCAATAAAAGTCAAGTGCATAACCGATAAAGGACCCCGGACAGAAAAATTGCCCGGGGTCTCATATTATCGATTTATTTACAAATGCAAATTTATGCTAACGGCTTGAGCAGTTCCGACAGCTTTTTGACACCTTTCGAGGCTCCCATTTTCAGTACGGTCACTCCGGCGGATACACTTGCAGGATTGGGGTCGATATAATATACGGGCACTCCTTTGCGTACATAATGAAGCAGTCCTGCAGCCGGATATACGTTAAGTGATGTGCCGATAACTACAAATATATCAGCCTCCTGTACAAGGTCAATCGCAGGCTCGATATTCGGCACAGCTTCCTGGAAAAATACAATATGGGGGCGTACGCGGTGACCGTCGATTATGGTGTCGGGAGTAGTCTCCAATGCTTCCGGTCGGAGCTGATATACCTTGGTCTCGTCATCAATTGCGCGTACCTTCATCAGCTCCCCGTGGAGATGCAGCACATTACGGCTGCCGGCGCGTTCATGGAGGTCGTCGACATTCTGGGTGATGATGTAGGTGTCAAACATCTCTTCCAGTTTTACCAGTCCGAGATGCCCGGCGTTGGGCTGCGCTTTCAGCAAGTCCTTGCGTCGGGCGTTGTAAAATTCATGTACCAGCTGCGGGTTACGGGCAAAGCCGTCGGCGCTGGCGACATCCATCACCGGGTATTGCTCCCATAGACCGCCGCTGTCGCGGAATGTAGATATGCCGCTTTCGGCACTCATTCCGGCACCTGTGGATATGACGAGTTTTTTCTTCATTGTCAATGGTTTTTATTTGATGACTTTCTTACATATACCGCCTTTGCGTATAATGTAAATGTTTCCGGTCTCGGGATTAACGATTTTCATGCCCTGAAGGTTGAAATATTCCGGCATTTCGTCGGAAATTTCTTCCTGCACGGTGTCGATTGATGCCTCGGGGTCAATCTGAAGGGTCAGAGGATTGCCTTTCCCGACCTCAAGCCAGCCGTAGTTTGCTTCAAGGAGTACAAACGCGGAGGCGATTAGCGAGCCTGAGGGGAAAGTGTATGTGCCTCCGGTGAGTTTGCCGAATCCGTCGGGATAGAGTTTGCGGGCGGCTTCCATGTCATATCCGTGTCTTACGAAGTATGCTTCGGGCACGGAACTTATCGTCACCTCACCGCTTGCGTCGAATATTGTTCCGGTGGAAGTCTCTGATATGTAACAAGCCTCGGGGTCTTCGCAATGGAAATAGGTGTAGACGGGGAAGTCAAGGGTGTGTTCCCATATTTCAGCGGCGTAAGGATGGGTGTCACCGTACATATTGACTACGCGGTACAGCCCTTCGGTGACAAGACTCTTCTCGACCTCCACTTCGTAGGGTATCGGTTCATGTCCGTACACATCGGGGAGGAAGCCGTCGGTGATTTTGCGCTTGCCGATTGACTGCCAGTTGGCGGCATCTTCCGGCATGTAGTATATCACTCCGGTCGACATGTGGAGTGCATTTCCGTCGGCATCGTAGGTGGTGAATCCGATGGTGTACCTTCCCTCTCCCTCGGTGAATTTTACTTCCGGATTTACGGGTGCGCTTGTCTTGATATCGAGCGTTTCATCTTTGTCGGCTACACGCTGTCCGAGGAAGCGGTCGTCGGCATCATATCCGCCACCTTTCACGATAGCATAGTCGTAATGGTCTACAGCCTCGCCGATTTCAACGGGGATGGTAGCTGTGTCGGTGTTGCCTCCCACGGTGAATATCACAGGGGGTTTTATCCAGGCGGGCAGATTGAACTTGACATATTCTATTATGTGTTCTCCGTCACCAAGAGTATTTCCTTGGTCGTCGTAATAAGTGAGCCAGAGGTCAAAATTGAGTTTTTCGGTGTCAAATTCATAAAAATCCCTTAATCCGACCATGTCGAGGTAAGTTGATGCATCGGTGACATACAGTTTCCCTTCAAATGGTGTCCCGTCGGCATTGCTGACTTTCAGCTTAGGGAGTTCCTGGGGATATACGTAGAGCCTGCCGTCGATAATGTCGATTACGAGCGGGCGAGACGACGCTGAATTTATATTGGAAAGCAGATAGCCGTCGATACGGTACTGCACGTGGTTGGCGTCGGCGGTAGATGCGCGCATCAGTATCGGGAGTTCCGGATTTATGTTCTGGTATATTGCTCCGCAATAGGTCACATTTACCGTACCCATGTCAAGCCATTGTGTCCATGAAGTATCATCGTCATCAGCTCGCGAAACAACAGGGGCTTTCGGCGCGTGAGCGTCTTTGCCGGGAGTGGTGAATGATAGTGTCGATACTATATTGCCAGTGGCGGTAGCCGATAAGCAGGCAAGCAATGCCGCAAGAAACAGGGAGTAGAATTTTTTCATACGCAATGTGATGTTAAAAATAATGTGTCACAGTCGCAAAAGTACAAAAAAATATTCTACAAAGTAATTGGCAGAAGGTTAATTTATCAGGCTTTTTTATCGCAAAGTGGAAGCTCGATGCGGAATGTGGTGCCGATGCCGATTTCTGACGAGGCAACATATATTTTGCCGCTGTGATATTGCTCGATGATGCGTTTGGCAAGCGTAAGTCCGAGACCCCATCCGCGTTTTTTAGTCGTGTAGCCGGGATTGAAGATGGTCTTGAAACGCTTTCTGGGGAGTCCCTTGCCGGTGTCGGTCACCTCGATGCAGGCGCAGTCGCGTTCTTTATGCAGGGTGATGGTGATTGACCCGTCGGCATCCATGGCATCGACGGCGTTTTTGATGAGGTTTTCCATAACCCATTCGAAGAGGGAGTCGCTAAGATTGACGGGGAGTGGCTCTCCTGCAGTCACAACAGTCACTTTTATACGCTTTGAGATGCGTGATGACATATAACCGGCAGCTTTTTCTACAAGACGATTGACATCGGTACACTCCATCTGAGGTTTAGACCCGATTTTGCCGAAGCGCGACGCTATTGTCGACAGGCGTTGTACATCCTTGTTCATCTCGGTTACGGTGTCGCTGTCGACGCCGAGCGATTCAAGAAGTTCCATCCATGCCATCAGTGATGATATGGGGGTGCCGAGCTGATGGGCGGTCTCTTTTGAAAGTCCTACCCACACCTTATTCTGTTCCGCTTTCTTTGTAGATATCAGGGCGTAGTAGACCACGGTGACAAATATGAGCATCGTAAGAATCTGGATGTAGGGGTAGTAGTTGAGCAGGCGCAGAAGGCGGCTGTCCTCGTAGTAGAGATGCTGCGAGTCACCGGGTGCTATGACTATGTGGATTACATTTGATGTGTTACGGAGGCGGGCAAGCTTCTTTTCAAGATATTCGGCGTTGCGGTCCGATATGAATAGAGGATTGAGCGAGTCTATAGGCTCCGGAAGCTCGAAATTTCGGTGCATCAATATTGTGCCTTCGTCGTCGGTGAGCAGTACGGGGATTGTACGGTTGCCCTCGATTATGCGCAGCAGGAAGTCGAGGTTGCCGGGCGAACCGCCTTCGGCATCGTCATCCGACATCGTTATGATTGCCTTTGTGGCGTCTGCCCATATTTCCATTCGTTCATGCTCCTGTGAGGCAAGGTCACGGACTATGCGGTTGGAGATGTAAAGAAACACCGATACCAAAGCGATGGCGATGACAAGAAAAGCCATCGTCCCATAGCGCCGGGTGTCGTAAATGTTTGCCATACTCATGATTAACGCGATGCTGAAGCCTATTATTGCATGGCGTTGAAATCATCCGCTATGAAACGCGCCACGGAATCTTCCGTGTTTGTGCCGATTATCGTGTCGGCTACCTCTTTCACCTCGTCGCGGGCATTGCCGACAGCAACGGCGACATCGGCTATCTTCATCATCGAAAGATCGTTGAGGTTGTCGCCGAAAGCTACTATGCGGTCAGCTTCGTATTGCCGGGCGATTTTCTTTACGGAGTCGGCTTTGCTGAGTCCGGGTGCAAGTACCTCCAGTACCGCAGTGTCATCGCCGAATATGTCGATATAACTGCTTACCGAGCATTGGGTGGTGGCGCGCAGCTCATCGGCGAGGGGAAATATCCTGTGGGGGTTTCCCATGGCGAAAAAGAGCACTGTACGCGGCAGGGCATAGTCATCACCTTGCGGTGTGTCGATATGGAAATGTTTAAGCGGCAGATTGGACCGCTCGTCGATAAATTTGCGGTCACAGGGAGCAATTACTCCATTTCGGTATATCTCCAGGATTCCATTGTCGCCAAGCGTGTAGGTGAACGGATCTACCCCGTAACGGGAGGCGGTCTCGCGCACGATGCGGGAGGTATCGGCATCGATAAAGCGCGTGTCGACATAGCGCTTCTCTTTTCTGTCCCATAGCGATGCACCGGTCATCACTATGGCGCGGAGCGTCGAATTTACATCGGCAAGCAACGGCTCGACTGTTGCCGGGGTACGTGCCGTGGCGACGGTGATAAGCGCTCCCTGCGCGGAGAGACGTGACAATATCTCCGCCGAACGCGCGCTTACCCGGCTGTCTGGGGTTAGCAATGTGCCGTCGAGATCGCTGACATATAGGGTTTTCATCCGTGGCGTCAGAGCTTCCGTTGTTCGTGTCTCTCAAGGGCTTCCACCCATTTGGGATCGATGGGCGCCGACTTTCCGGTAGTCATGTCGAAGCCTACCATTATGGTCTTGGCGATGCATTTCACCTCGCCGTTGTCGCTGTTGACAATGCGCTGTTCGAGTGCGAAGCTCTTTTCTCCCATGTGAGTGATAGTGGTGAGTACGGCAATCGGTTCGGTGATATATGTGGGCGCGAAGAAGTCGCAGTTTATGTTGGCGACAACTATGTTGATATGTCGCCAGTCGACACCTTCAGGCATCACATCCTGAAAATAGCGGCTCTTGCCGAGGTCGAAAAACTGGATATATACCGCATTATTGAGGTGACCGAGCAGGTCGATGTCGTTGAAGCGTATCTGCAAGGGCACCTCGTGCCGGAAGGGAAATTCCGGCACGGGCACTCTCGGATTAGAGGAACTTGTCGCCATAGGCAAGTTTTACATCGTTAACATATTGCTTGATGGTCTGCTCATCAGCCTTGGGGCATATCAGCAGCACATCGCCGGCATCGGCTATGATGTAGTCTTTCAGTCCGTTTGCCACGATAAGTTTGTCGCCTTGCACGGCAAAGATGTTGCCGGTGGAGTTGTAGGCGAGTACGCGGCAGTTTTGTGTTACGTTAGCCTCGCGGTTTTTAGGCGAGTTGTCGTAAAGTGCGCTCCATGTGCCGAGGTCGTTCCACCCGAAGCTCACACATTCTACATACACGTTGGTGGCACGCTCCATCACGGCGTAGTCGATTGAGATACTTACGCACCCGGGAAACTCTTTGAGGATGAAATCTTTTTCAGCCGGAGTGCCGAACGCATCGGCACCGCGGTCAAATGTATTGGTGAGATCGGGAGCGTATTCGTGAAGGGCGTTAAGTATCGACTTGGCACTCCAGAGGAATATGCCGGAGTTCCAGAAAAATTCGCCGCTCTCGACAAATACCTTTGCAAGGTCGAGGTCGGGCTTCTCTGTGAATGTCTTGACTTTCAATATGTCACCACTCACCGGCTTGCCGATCTGGATATATCCGTAGCCGGTTTCGGGACGAGTGGGTTTGATGCCGAGGGTGAGGAGTGCATCGTGGGTCTCGACAAATTCAAATCCCTGCTCGATAGCTTTTATAAATTCGTTTTCGCGGGTGATGAGGTGGTCGCTCGGAGTGACAATCATGGATGCCTCCGGGTCACGTGCCATAATGTGATATGCCGCCCACGCGATGCAGGGAGCGGTGTTGCGGCGCGCCGGTTCGAGAAGTATCTGCGACTCGTCAAGCTCCGGAAGCTGCTCTTTTACAAGGGGGGCATACTGGTCGTTGGTTACGATTATGATATTTTCTTTCGGGACTATAGGCAATATACGGTCATAGCTCATCTGAAGAAGTGACCTTCCTGTGCCGAAGAAGTCAATAAACTGTTTAGGACGTTCGGAGCGGCTGTACGGCCAGAAACGGCTGCCTATACCTCCGCACATAATTACGCAATAGCGATGTATATCAATCATGCCAATTAAGTAAAAGTTATTAAGTCTCGCTAAGTTAGCAATTATTTGTGAAAAGGCAAAAATTTGAGTTGCCAGTTTTGAGTTGTCAGAGATACAGAAGGACAGAAGAGTTGTCAGTTTTCAGATTTCAGTTCGTCGCGCGTAGCTGTAGGGGCGCCTGGAAGGGCGCCCGCGTTGCGAGGGTGGTGTTGCCCGCAGGGCATCATCCCCCGCACTCTGAGATGATTCCTCTGGAAACCATCCTTCATGCGCAATCTTCCGTGGGTATCGCTACGCTCAACACCACGGCTAAGTTTGGATTATCCCCTGACGGGGAAAGAGTTGTCAGTCGGGAGTTGTCAGTTTTGAGTTTTGAGTTGTCAGTTTTCAGATTTCAGTTGTCCATTGCGGTGTAGATGGAGCCGAGGCGGTAGAATGCCTGTTTTGGCACCCATGACGGGATGCGTTTCCCGTGAGGGTCGCTGGCGGGGAATGACTTCACGAGCGCAAACGACAGCATGTCGTAGTCAATGCCTTCTGCATCGTAGGGATACACCGGGAAAGAGAATACGAATATAAATACACCGTCGACTTTCGCGCGATCAAGCAGCGTGATTTGTTCCTCTACATAATCGGCTTGCTCGTTTTCGCTTCGTTGCGGTGTCACGCCTCCTTCGTAAATTGCATTACCCTCGGCATCAGTGCCTTTGAAAATGGCGAATCCGCCGCTTCCTAATTTAGCCGCACCCTCGTAGGCACAGCATCCTACCTCCATGACCCATACCGGTTTGCCGAGGCGGTAACGGTCAATCCCCGCTACATATTCTTCCGCACTTTCGGAGGTTCGGTAATAGTCGATTCCCACGATGTCAAACAGATTCCAGTCGACATTTTCCATCGGGAGCGACGCGTATGTGAGCAATCCCGTGAAATGTCGGCGCACACCTTTACATATATCCGCAAGAATAGGGTTAAGGCGGTCAGACATTTCCTGGAGTTTTGCCTGTGCGGTTTCCGGCGATTGTCCGAGCGACATGAGCCATTGCATCCGCTCCATCATCGTCTCCCCGGGAATGGTGCCTTTGCTAAACATCGAATATTCGCATCCTGCCACAAAAACAATGTCGATATTTTTCTCCAACAGTTTTTGTGCGGTTTTAGCGGCATCAGTCATATAGCGCACTGTCTCATCGGCACCGGCATTCATTTTCCAAGGATTGAACAGCACTTTCAGTCCGTTGGCGCTCGCAATCTCCGAGGCTCTTGCAAGCCGCTCGATATCCTCGCCTTCTATTCTCACGGAGTTGCATCGGAGTATATTCCTAATCACTCCCATATCATAGGCTACACGCGCCGAGTCAAACTCAGCCACCGACAAGGTACCGGAGTAATTCAAACCTACATCATAAACGACACCGCGCACCGGAATGGTGGCACCTGCGGCAATGTGACTCATGGCAATCATCAATAAACTCACTAAACAGACATTTAATCCTTTCATAACTATGCTTTTTGCAAAGATAGAAATTTTCCGGAGATTTAAGGATACAGAAGGACAGAGCGTCAGAAGCGACAGATTGATTTTTAGGTGTTGAGGGTCACGCGTGGTAGCGGGCGGCATTACAGCCGCCCCTACGGCTACGCGGTGATTTATAGACTGATTGGGGTCAGTCGGCTTTGCCAATGATTTTTTCGAGGCGGTTAAAGAAGTCATCCCATGTGGGGCAATATAGGAGCAGATAGGTGATTGCCGAGCATGTCACTCCCGAGCAGATACTTATCCATAGCGTGATATAGCTAATTTTATAATCGACTATAAGCTGGATTATTCCGAAAAGCACGATGATTGTCCATTTTACCACATGGGATAAAGATTCACGTGCAAAGCGGAGAGCTATGCCTAAGAGGACAAGTACGATTATGCAGATGTAATCTTTAAAATGGTTATAGGCTTCATGTCGTCTCCCTCCCTTGACGTTATTGGCAACGGCGGAAGGGAATACGGAATTTTGGACAAGTTCGGGCGAGATGAGTTTATCTGCCGACCAAGCGTTTTCCTCAATGTAAAATGCGTAATTCTCTCCACGTATAAGGGTGACGCAACGCACGTAGGGAGTGCCGTCGGCGGTTTTGAAGCCGTATATTCTCCTCCAGCCGTCGACATCACCCGACAATTTTTCTTTTTTGAATGGAGTGCCATAAGACTTGTCGAAATCATTCATGTAAGACCACGTATAGGTCTCGTCTTTCGGATTGCGGACAGAATATGCGGACAGATATGCGCCTCCGGGCAGTTCGACACTCAGTTTCTTGTAAGCGACTTTGGACGATTCCTTGATAACCGCACTGTCGGGGAGGTTCAGTGTGACACCCGTAATGGAATCGGTAAACGATATTGTGGCTCCGGCATTTCCGCACAGGAATGACAGAAGCAGCAGGAAAATAGCAGGTGCTTTCATTTTTTTAATTCTTCGTCAAATGATTCAAGGGTCTTTTTAATCATGTTGTCGTAAAGGTCGGAGATTTTCAGGGTTTCAGCCTCGTAAGTACATTTAGGCTCAAGCAACTTATTCCAAAGAATCTTTTTCTCCTTTTGTACGTAATGATATATTGTGACTCTAATGTCTATGCCCGGAAATTCGATATCCTTATATCCTTCGCCGCTCCAAGTGAAGGTGCGCGGTGTATTTTCCGTCTCAACCTTTACAAATATGCTGCCGTTAAGCTTGAAATTATCGAGCATTGTGGATTCATAAGCTTGAAATGAGAATACTTCGCTGCCCATTATATCTGTGAAGAGCTTGTTGAGTTGTCGGGTTACAATCTCCGCCACTTCTTGCGGAGTGACTGTGCTTTCAATCTTTATATATTTCTTCTGACGGAGGAAGTCCACTCTTTCGCGATATTTTGCTGCATCGGGATGAGTTCTTTCGGGTGATGCCCAGTATGCCGACAAAACTTTCAGGTATTCAAGCTGGTCTTTTGTGTTTTCAAGATATTGGAGGAAAAATTTAATCTTTGTGTCATTTTGACGCTTGATTTCGCAAAGGAGACTGATAACCAGATTTACAAACGATTGGGGATATTTCTTAGCCAGTTGAGGTATCTGATTTTTGATATAACTGTCGATGGTCGCGGGGATAAGAGCTCTCACGTCATCGCGCTTGCACACACGGTCGGTATAAAGGAAATATGCGACATCGGCAAATGTCGGGTTGCTTTTGATTTTATTATAGAGAATAGTGTCGCGCAAAGCACCGCCGACATAGTAGACTACCAATCCGGCAACAATCACAAAGAGAGCAAACATCACCCAGAACCACCGGTAAAAGAACGCGCCGTAGCGGCTTTCCGGCATTAAACTCTCATATTCCGGCAGATATTCATCTTTGATTTCGAATGCCTTGTCACGGCTTCCATCGTAAAGGACTATGCTTGGTGATGAAAAGTTTTTATGATGCCACACCGCCTCGTATTGCGACTCGACAACATCGCCGTCGTCATCGGTATAGGTATAGGCTTTCACTATCGGGTTGTCGACACGCTCATATTCAGGCGCGCTGAGGTTTTTGCATAGAAACCATGACGCGATGCCGAGGGCTATGAAGATAATCCATAGCGCGATGTCAAAATTGGAGTCAAACTTTTTGATTGTCATTGTCTTGTATGTTTAAAGATTGGTAAATACGGTATTAGATGCGGAGAAGGGAGTAGAAGAAATTGCCTCCGGCTGCGGGCGACTCTCCTTTCAGGATTGTGCGGATATCACCGGCGGTAAACTGCCGGTCGGAGGCGATGACGATATATCCTGTGCGGTCTTCGGGGAGAATATACCTGTACTCCCGGATTACGGTCTCGCCACGCGGGCTGACAAGTGGATTTTCGTCAAAATAAAAGTTGATGCCGCCGTCGTCGTTCTGGTCGATTATATTAATAAAGAGCGGTGAGTCGAGGGTATTGAACACGGCGAAATTAAACGACTCGTCGCTGCCGTCGATGTCGCGCCTGATAAGTATGATGTCGCTGTAATCATCATAGGGGGCATCGGCGGGGAGGTTCATCAGCCGGCGCAGATATGGCACCGACGGGTCAAGTGCGGTCAGTGCGCTTGTCCCGGCATCGGTGTCGTGCATCGACAGTCCGGCGCTTCCGAAACGTGATTTGCGCGCATTGCCGCTCTCGCTGACCGATGCGAGAATCCTGTTGTTGGTCTTGCGCGTGACACCGGCGGCATCTTTTACAGCCGCTTCTATCAGTGATTTGACAGAGATGTCACCCGACGACAGGGAGGAGTATAGACGGCGGGTGTCGGTGTCGAGTATATCCACCGCGCCTCCCGAGGGTATGCGCAGCATGTCGCCCGGCTTCACTTCGGCGCGCCTCTGCAGGGCGGTCCACCGGTTACCGGCGCGGAGCGTGACATCGCCCTTTGTCTTGTAAACTTTTAATGCCGCTTCAAGGACGGGCGATGCTGCCGTCATCATTAGCAGAAGAGTCGGCAACACTCTTAAAAATGTATTTTTTGTAAAACTCATTCGTGATATGTTTAGTGTGTATTATCAATCCATGGATTTTTTCCTGACCGAGCACAAGGATACCGTCGTCGGCAAAAATGCCGTTAAACAGGTCGCAAGCCACGACCCCGAGCGAAGTCATGAGCATTGCATTGGCGAAGTCGAGGTCGATATTGAAGCGCGTGTACGTCAGTGTGCCGGTCAAAATCATCAGATAGAGGACGGCAAGCTGGATTCCCCTGACTATAAGGTCACCGAGAGTGTGGCTTGCCAGATAGAGGCTGAGTAGCACTACAAGATAGCAGGCGACTGTGGCGATAAGCCAGCTTTCCACAGGGGTGAGGCGGCGCGTGAAGTCGCCGTCAAGCATTGTCGCCGCCGCGCAGGCGTGGATAAGCACACCCGGAGTGAAATTGTCGAGCGGTGTAGAGTGAAGGTCGCCTGCATCACGGACTTTCCCCACAATCACGATTTTTCCCTCAATCATCTCCTGATTGTCAAGAATCTCATCGGGCGACAGTATCTCAAATTCACGCGATGCGTAGCGCAGAGCCTCGCTGCCGAAGTCGCGGCGGCTCATCTCACCGGCAATACCGGGTGACGCCTTGGTGACAAGGGCGTAGGAAAGAGAGGGGATTGCATCGTTCTCAGCCGTGGAGGGGAAGAGTGGCAGAAACTCCCTTACTGTAAACCGCGACTCTTTTTCTCCCTCGATGTTAACGGCGGCAAACACGGCATCATCGGGGGCGAAGCGGTCGTAATAAGACTGATGTGATACGGTGTAATCACCATCGGCGGTCTCCTTGGCGAATACCGGTAATATTATTCCGGGAAATGACGCTATCGCCTCCGCAAGCGGGTCATCGAGAGTGTCACGCGGCTCTGAAAAGGCGATGTCGAGTCCTGTGGCGGCAGGCATACAGTAATTGATGTCGTCAAGCGTGGCGGCAATCTCGCGACGGTTGCACCCGTCAACTGCGATGATGACTATCGAGGGATGGAGTGTCTTTACCGCGCGGTCATTAGCCACGAGAGTATAGAAATCGCTGAAGCGGAAATCGGCGGCTTTCTCCATCGGGGAGAAAAAAGATACCGACATAAGGTCATAGACCGCAATCCAGGATATGAGGAATGCCAGCAGCGTGACCACGATGCCTCTGAGCCATAGCGGCAATGACATTATTTTACGGCAGAGCTTTTTCATTCGGTGATTTTAACGACTTTCGGGCGCGAGTTGGAGTAGACGGCGGCAAGAGTGCCTGCCTTCCCGTGTAGGCATGTGGGGTCACATACAAAGTATTTCTCACCGTCGACAAGCACGTATGTGCCTTTGATGTCGGAAGAAAATTTCACGGCGGTGGCGAGATGACGCGGATAGTTGAGGTACACCACATCAAGACCGAGCAGCGATTTCACAAGCCGGGCAAACAATATGGCGCGGTCCTCGCAGTCGTTGGCGGGATAGTAGAAATTCTCGTCGAAGAAGAAAGGCTTCTCATATCCGAACTGGTCGCCGTCGGTCATATAGTTGAAGCCGAACTGCATATAGTCGAGCAAGGTATTGACCGCCTCGACCTCGTTCATCCCCTCGGTAATCACTGCGAGTGCCTGACATATACTTGATTTTATGGGAGCACTCAGCTGCGAGAGTCCGTATAGCTGCCAGTCGAGCAGCGGGTAATCGTTCATGAACTCTATCACGGAAGGATTGACCTCGACCTTGACAGGAGGAGCCATTTTCCATAGTGCAGACGAGTAGGAGGGTTGTCGCCCGGCGCGGGGGGCGAAAGCCGGTATGCGGTTCATGACCATTCTTATCGGAGTGGCGCCGCTGCGGAAGTCGAGATCACAAACATTTAGCGATGCGGTACTTTCGGCAAGGTCGCCGCTGACGAAATATTTTTTATTGTTGAGCGTGAAAAATGGTCTTGAATATATCTGATGGCTCGGATGAAACAGGGTGCAGAGCCGGTTGCCACGATTGGCAAGTTTTGCGTCGTAACCTGACTGGTTCAGGAGAAATACGGTCAGAAACGCCTGCTTGTCGGCAGAACGCGGATAGAGCTTTGCCGCCATCGCCTCGATAAGTTTCATGTAGCCGTAGTCGCAGAGGTTCAGCTCTTCGCGGAGTCGCAGGCAGTCGTCAAGGAGTGTCTCGCTGTCGGCGTGATTGCTGAGACGGCGCCATGCGGCGGCAAGTGACTTTGACGATAGGTTGTCAAAGGAGAGTGCCGAGGTGTCGAAATTGTTTATGCCGCAAGGGGTATGATAGAAAGTGAAATTGACGGGGTAAGTCACGGATTTTCCCGGGGTTACACGCGGGAGGGTAACGGGAATGTCAGGAATGGGACGTTCAGGAGGGGTCACTACATCGACCGGCAGTTCCTGTGGGCGGGTAAGTTTCACATTGTCGGCATCGAGTGGCTTTACCGGTTCGGGGCGTTCACGGCGTTTCTCGGCAGGGGAGGAGCCATAGTTTTTCCAGCTGCGCTCCATCATGTCGGCAAACTCATCGTTAAGACGTTGGCGGTATTTCTCAAACTCCGTCTGCTTGTCGTGTCGCCATTTTTTGAACTCTTCGGTCTTTTCGCGCCTGAACTTCTCGAAATTGCCCGATGATGTCTGAGCGGCGACATGGAATGTCAATGCCGATAGAAGCAGCAGTGTGGTGACTATGGTCTTTTTCATTGTTGATCGATATATGGTTAATGTTGATAAATCCCGTCATTTCCGACAGTCTCTATGCTATCGGAGATGACGGGATATATGGGTGAGATCGGAGGGGATTACTGCTGTGCGTTGTAAATCTCCTTGATTTCTTGCGCACTTAACAGACGTGCATCGTAAACTCTAAGATTTGCAATTTGCATGTTGGGAACATTCTTACCGCCGAGTATGAATTTTGTCCCAGTTCCATAATGTGCATTGCTTGGCTCTCCTTCACTAAATGGATTTATAGATTCCGTTATAGTATCCATTAAACGTCCGTCAATATAGAGAAGGGTGGTTGCGTTGCCATAAGACGTTTTATTGAAATCTGATACAAGGGAGATATGATGCCATTTGTCATCTTCAATAGACGCATGGGAAAAATTGCCGGCATTACTGAATCCATAATGATTGTAATATCTTGAAATCACATATTTCAAGTGCCCATCTCTATATGTAAAAGACATCATTTCTTCACCGCCATCATTTTTGTTGGATGAAGTCACATAGAAAATATTTCCTTCGCTAATTCCTTTTGCCCAAAAACAAATGCTCATAGAACGTGAATCAACAAGTCCGTCACTGACTATGAATGACGACTGCTCAGTCTTGGAAAATTTAGCAGCTTTTGTTCCGGATACAACACCATCATCGGCAAATGTCGGCTCAGGAGAACCGTACCCATAAACGTCATTCCCACTAATGTCATCGAAATTACCATTGAACGGGAAATAAACCAATAATCCGGTTTTAACTACTATACCACCAGGATTCTGGGGGTCATCAGGATTAGTGTCAGGATTCTTGTTTATGTTAACAGTAATTGTTTCATCTTTGACACCGTCTGAGATAACGAATGTAGAAATTGTTTCTCCTGAAATTAACGAGCGGTCAATCGTTGCGATAACAACAGTATTACCACCACCTGCAACGGTTCCCTGAGTCGCAGAAAGGGATAGAGCCGGATTGGTTATGCCGGACGCATGCCAAGTGAGTACAGATGTACCTGTATTGCGTATGGTAAATGTTTGTTGAGTTGCTTCTGATCCAAAGTTAAGTACAGAGGGCTCAATAATCATGTTGCTTGCGGTATTGCGTGGTGCACAAGAAATAGTGATAGGATACGAGTTACCAAATGCCTGGAGATTTACAACCACAGTGCGAATCTCAGAAAGATAATTACGGTCTACTGAAAATGTGATGCTCTGTGTGCGGTTAGCTTGAATAGATCCTCCGAGTTGTGATGCGGAAAGCCAAGGATTATTACCGAGATCGATTGACCATTCAGCAGTGGCATTCCCATTGTTTCGGATTGTAACACTCATATCAGTTTGTGTAGTTCCAAAATTTAGTGATGACGGATTGATGGTTATTTCCGCAGTCTCATTGCGCCTTTCAAGTTGTACATCGGCTTTGAACTCAACACCGGCAACCACTAATACATTTCTGGTAGTAGTAGTGTAACCGCTTTTTGAAAATTGGAGGGAATAATTGCCAGGTTGCAAATTAGCGAACATATAGTGCCCGTCATTTCCTGTGGTGGCACTTTGACCAGTGGATGAAATCGTAACTGTTACACCTGAAAGCGGTTCGGTGCCATTGTTCCGTTCTGTAACATACCCTGTGATGCTTCCTGTTGAATCTTCGGGTTCCTCTGAACAAGAAATGAAAGATACTGCCATAAACAATGCAAATGACAGCATTTTGATAAATTTAATCATAGATTGATTGGGTTGGTTTATATTTGTAAGAAATAGGGTTTTAGAAGTTGAAGGCGAGACCTACGCCTGCGCCGTTTTCGTATATGACGGGGGTAAGGGAATAATTGTAGCTGCGATTTTTGACCACAACGCGTCGGCGACCCGGAGCGACGGCGGCATCGATAAGGTTATAGACGTATAGGGCTGCCGTCACGCCGATAGCCACATTGCGCCCGGTTTCCCACTTTGATTTCTTATTGCGGTAGAAGTCGAAGTGCTGCGGTTTCTCGCGCATCTTTTTCGCGTAGTCGGCGCGCTGATTCTCGCAAAGGATGATTGCCGCCGCACCGACGGCTGTTCCGCCGAGCATAAGACCGCCTTTCACATAGCTGCCTTTTGTGAACTGACCGACACCGGGTATTAGAGAATAAAACACCGGGGCGGCTCCATAGGAGGTGGTAAGCCGGATATCGTCGTTATAGCTGCCTTCGCCGGGCTGCTTGTTGTCGTTGACGGTGTAAAGCTCAGTCACTGTATAATGACCGTGGCTTGCCTCCCAGTATTCATCGATTACACGGCAGGTGAGGGTGATTTCCTTGCCACGCTCGGTACATTCCATCTGAAACTGCTGACGGCTGACCGATGAGCGGCTGCCCGCTATGCGCGATGCCTCCTTGTCGATTTTTACGGAACTGTTTATCACCAGTCCGCGCTCATGCTCAAGCTTTGTGGTGAGGTTGACAAGCGCTCTCTGACGTGCTTCCTCAAGTGACGAACCTGTACCCTGCGCCGATATGAATATATAACCTGGACTCTTGGGCTTGGGCAGCGATGAGGTCATCCAACGCGGTTTCATATTGTCGGACTTCTCTTTAGCGCCGGCACTCCCCGCGATGGAAAGCAAAAGAATCAGTGACAGTATAATCCTGGATAACATAAGTGACTCTTTTATTCAGGATTATTTGCGCTCTTTCTGCATTTCACGGAAGCGTTCAAGCTCTTCGCGGTAAGAGTTGCGGAACTCCTGCTCGTGAAACTCTACGCCAAGTCGTTCATCGTCGGACAATGCTGTGGCACCAGCAACCTTCTCGGCATTGTCGGAGGGAACGCTGATACATACGACACACTCGTATGTGCCATCCGACATGCGGTAGCGGTTGGAGCAGATTATGCGGCAGTTCTCTACAACGCGTTCAGCCATCGACCCTGCATCCTGGCGGATATCAGCCTCGCTGCTTGACTTGCCGTTAGCCTTGATTTTACCGCGATAGCCTTTCATGACGTTGAGCACAAGCGACTCAATCTGGTCGACAAGATTAGCCTTTGCGAAGAGGACTGCCTGCTGACGGGCGAAATCACGGTCCTCGTCGACTGCCGACGCATAGGCGCGCAATTCACCGGCGGGTGCGTTAAGAGCTTCCTGCTCGCACTCGTCAATTTCTTCCTTGACTTTTGTGACTGTGCGGGTGCCTGTATTACCCTTTGCGGTATATTCGGGATAGGATGCTTTTGCGACCTTGTTTGAGCCGCAAGATACGGTGGTGAGTGAAAATAGGAGACCTATAATCACCGGCAAAATTAATCGTTTCATTGCAAAAAAATCTGGTTTAAGTGTGATGTAGTGTTTAGTATCTCTCGGCAAGAGAGCATTACAGGCGGCAACACCTTGATACACAGCTACCATTAATTTCCTTTGCAAAACATCCCGGCACTTTTAACTACTTCTAATTGTTTATACGAAAATTGTGTGACTGCCCTACACTGACAATACAAGGTAATACTTACATATTGACTTCCGGGGTGCGGGCGAGCTTCCACTCAATGTCACTAACTTAAGAATTTTGCCCTGAAAGGGCAAGATGGCAGTAACCGCGGGTAGCCCCGGATGGGGCACCCGTGGAGAGCGATGCCCCCACAATGACGCAACCCTGAAACGGGTTGCATAAATATATGCTAATCAAGCGGCTATGCAACCCACTCTGGGGTTGAACCAAGGAGAGAGAATTGAGCCACGGGTATACCTCCGGCATTACCCGCGGATAACAGGATGAATCCCCTCGACGGGGATTTTTCGGAGCAGTTATTGAAAAACTGTGTAACAAAGAACGCAGATTTTCAAAAAATTGCAACAAAAATTGTATTTATCAGGCAAATATCATAAATTTGTCGCAGAATAATGCTCTCTTGCCGAGAGATGATTAGCCCTCGCTGTCAGTAAGCGACGTGAATCCAGGTCCCTCCACGTTCCCAGATTAGTTCTGTGTGGGGGAGAGTCTTTAGGATTTGGTAGAGGCGACGGTTTCCTTCTATTGTGCCTGTTGTCAGGTCGGCGGCTCTGCCTGCGAGATGGTATGAGCGCGGTACGCCGCCAACAGCCTTGTTGAGTTTTTCACAGCGATATCCACTGTTTACATAAATAGGTGCGCCGAGCAGTTCACGCGCCGGGTCAAGCACTGTGTCGACAAGACGCGACAGATTGCTGATTGCCCATTGTGGCGGCGTGTTGTCTATGCCGAATCGCCGTGCCGTGGCGCTTCTTGTTAGTTCATTTATGGTGAAATGACTCAATGCTTCCTTTGCCCTTACGGGGGTTGCCGCCTCGACTGTAGCGATTGTTGCGGCAACGACAAGATCAGATGTTTTCATGGCGTATAGTATTAAACGGTTTATGGTGCAAAGATACTATTGCCTGAAGCCTTTTCGATGTACAAATGGGAAATTTTCGCTTCAGCTGAAGCGAGCACAGTTGTCGAGTAGCTGTGAGGGGGTTAGGTGAAGGAGTGGGTGGAGCCAGTCGGGTGCGAGCTGCGACATGGGGATGAGCACGAAGTCGCGGAGGTGCATACGTGGATGGGGGAGTGTGAGACGTGGTGTATTGACAATCAGTGAATCCATTGCGATGAGGTCTATGTCGATGATGCGGTCTACGTAGTTGCCTGCCGCATCGCGATGGGATTGGGGTGATATGGAATTTTGTATCGCCAATAATCTGTCGAGTAGCTCTTCCGGAGGAATGGTTGTAGGGAATGCAACTCCGAGATTCAGATAAGGGGAGGTGGAATCGTAGCCCCAGGGTTTACTTTCAAAATAGTCGGAGCAACGGAGATTGCTACCGGCTAAAAGGGAAATCAGAGCGACCGCACGGTCGATGTGAGCCTTGCGGTCGCCCTGATTAGAGCCGATATTTATGTAAGCCATTGTCATGGCTATGCAGTCATTGTCGGATTAGAGTTGCTTCTTGACTTCAACCTGCTCGAATGCCTCGATGAGGTCGCCTTCCTGAAGGTCGTTGTAGCCCGTGATACTGAGACCGCAGTCATAGCCTGTGAGCACTTCCTTGACATCATCCTTGAAACGCTTGAGCGAACCGAGGTCGCCGGTATAACGCACGATGCCGTCGCGTATAAGGCGTACCTTGCACGAACGCTTGATTTTGCCTTCGCGCACGATGGCTCCGGCGATAGTGCCGACTTTCGAGATGTGGTAGGTCTGGAGTACTTCTGCCGTTCCGACCACCTCTTCCTTGAATTCCGGGGCAAGCATACCTGCCATTGCGTCTTTGACTTCCTCTATTGCCTGATAGATGACAGAGTAGAGTCGAATCTCGACACCCTCACGCTCGGCGGCACGACGTGCTGCCTGCGAGGGGCGCACCTGGAAGCCGATGATGATGGCATCGGATGCAGCGGCAAGGGTGACATCGCTTTCGGAGATAGCTCCGACAGCCTTGTGTAGCACGTTGACCTGCACTTCCTCGGTCGATAGTTTGATAAGCGAGTCGGAAAGCGCCTCGATAGAACCGTCGACATCACCTTTGACGATGATATTGAGTTCATGGAAGTTTCCGATGGCACGTCGACGACCGATTTCTTCGAGGGTTGTGCGCTTGTTGGTGCGGAGTCCGAGTTCTCGCTGCAACTGTTCGCGTTTGGTAGCGATTTCGCGGGCTTCCTGTTCGGTTTCCATTACATTAAATGTATCGCCTGCGGTGGGCGCGCCGTTCAGTCCGAGGATAAGTGCCGGAGTAGCAGGACCTGCTTCCTGTATGCGCTGGTTACGCTCGTTGAACATAGCCTTGATTTTACCGTAGTGAGTACCGGCAAGTATGATATCGCCTACATGAAGTGTACCGTTCTGAACGAGGATGTTTGCCACATAACCACGTCCCTTGTCAAGCGACGACTCGATAATAGAACCGGTGGCGGAGCGATTAGGATTTGCCTTGAGGTCTAGCATCTCGGCTTCGAGAAGCACCTTCTCCATAAGTTCGTTGACACCGATTCCTTTTTTAGCCGAGATATCCTGCGACTGGTATTTTCCACCCCAGTCCTCTACAAGGTAGTTCATTGCCGCAAGCTCTTCCTTGATTTTGTCGGGATTAGCTGTCGGTTTATCAATCTTGTTGATTGCAAACACGATGGGCACACCGGCTGCCGAAGCGTGGTTTATTGCCTCGACGGTCTGTGGCATCACATTGTCATCGGCAGCGACGATGATGATTACAAGGTCGGTGACCTTTGCACCACGTGCTCGCATGGCGGTGAACGCCTCATGACCGGGGGTGTCAAGGAAAGTGATTCGTCGACCGTCCTCAAGCTTCACATTGTAGGCGCCGATATGCTGGGTGATACCTCCTGCCTCGCCGGCGATAACATTGGCATTGCGTATGTAGTCGAGCAGCGATGTCTTACCGTGGTCGACGTGACCCATTACGGTTACAACCGGTGGACGGCTTACGAGATCATCGTCGCTGTCTTCCTCCTGGTGTATCGCTTCGACAACTTCTGCCGAAACATATTCAGTCTTGTAGCCGAACTCTTCAGCCACGATATTTATAGTTTCTGCATCAAGACGCTGGTTGATAGACACCATAACGCCGAGATTCATACAGGTGGCGATGACGTTGTTGATGGGTACATCCATCATTACGGCAAGGTCGTTGGCAGTAACGAACTCGGTGAGCTTAAGCACCTTGCTCTCGGCTGCTTCCATCTCGGCAGCCTCGCGTTCACGCGACTGGAACGCCTCGCGTTTCTCCTTACGCCACTTGACGCCTTTTTTCTGACCCTTGTCTTTGTTTATAAGGCGCGCAAGTGTCTCTTTTACCTGCTTCTGAACATCTTCCTCGCTGACCTCGGTGTGGACAGGGCGCTTGTTGCGCTCTTTGCCTTTGCCTCTGTCATGGCGCGACTGCGATGCGTTGTTATTGTTTTTACCACCACCTTCACCGCCGCGCTGTACGGGCTGCTGATTGGATGTCTTCTCAATGTCGACCTTTTCCTTGCCGATACGGCGGCGCTTTTTGCGGTCGCCCTGTTGTGAAGTCGCTCCTGCGGCAGCCTGGTTGCTCTTGGCTATGCGCTCGTTGCGACGCTCTTCCTTGCTCTTTTTCTTGGGACGCGTCGACTGGTTGATTGCCGAGAGGTCAATCTTGCCGATTACATTAAGCTGCGGACCGCCGGTTACGGGGCCGGTCGTGAAAATTTCCTCTTCTTTCTTTTCCGGAGCCGGTACAGCAGGCTTTTCCGCCGGTTTTACTTCCGCCGGTTTAGACGTGACGGGCTTGACCTCCGCAGGCTTGGGCTGCGTGGCGGGAGCGGGCTTTGGAGTCGCTGGCGCTTTGGTATCAACCGCGGGTTTAGGCTGTGGCTTAGGCTCGGGCTTGGGCTGCGGCTTGGGTTCGGACTTCGGTTCCGGTTTGGGCTGCGGCTTAGGCTCGGGTTTTGGTTCCGGTTTGGGTTGCGGTTTAGGCTCCGGAGCGGCAGCCTTGGGCTTCTCAGGTGCGATTGGATTGCCATGTCGGTCGAGATTGATATGTCCTATCACTCTCGGTCCGTGGGTTTCGGAAGCCGTCTGAGACTCTGCCGCCTGTTTCGCCGGTTTCTCGGCTGATGAGGGTGTGGTTGTCTTGCCCTGACGTTCGGTACTCTTTGCCGGTACCTTGTCATTGCCATATTGTGCCACCAACATATTATAGGCATTGTCGTCGATACGTGTGTTAGGGTTCATATCGACATTTATGCCCTTCGATTGCAGGAAATCGATGACGGTCGGCAATGCGATGTTGAGGTCTTTTGCTACTTTGCTTATTTTTATCGGCATATTATGAATTAGGTGGTTGTCAAAGGAAATTAATCTTCAAACTCTGCCTTGAGTATCGCGATCACATTGTCGACGGTGTCTTCTTCGAGGTCAGCTTTCTCGATGAGAAGTTCGCGCGGCATCGCGAGTACGTTTTTGGCAGTGACGCAACCGATGTTTTTGAGTGAGTCAATGACCCATGCATCGATTTCATCCTTAAATTCGTCAAGATATATATCGTCGTTAAACTCTTCGCCGGTGTCACGGTAAACGTCAATGACATATCCGGTGAGCTTTGACGCAAGCTTGATATTGAGTGCGCCCTTACCGATGGCGAGTGGCACTTCTTCAGGGCGGAGGAACACCTCAGCGCGTTTTTCCTCGGTGTTGAGACGTATCGATGATACTTTCGCCGGGCTTAGTGCGCGCTGTATGAACAGTTCGGGATTAGACGTATAGTTGATTACATCGATATTCTCGTTGCGAAGCTCACGCACGATACCGTGGATACGCGAGCCTTTCACTCCTACGCAGGCACCTACCGGGTCGATACGGTCGTCGTAGCTCTCCACGGCAATCTTTGCGCGTTCGCCGGGGATACGTGCCACGGCGCGGATGTTGATGAGTCCGTCGTGGATTTCGGGCACTTCAAGCTCGAAAAGGCGGCGCAGGAACTCGTCGGATGTACGCGACACGGTAATGCGGATATTATTGTTTTTGTTGTCAACCTTGAGGATGACTGCCCTTACATTCTCTCCCTTGCGGAAATAGTCGCCGGGGATTGACTCGCTCTTGGGGAGAAGAAGCTCGTTTTCCTCGCTGTCGAGCAGCAGGGTCTCCTTGCTCCAGGTCTGGTAGACCTCTCCGGTGACAAGGTCGCCTTCATGACCCTTGAACTGGGCGTAGATGGCTTCTTTCTGCAGGTCGAGAATCTTTGACTGGAGAGTCTGGCGCAGATTGAGGATGGCGCGACGACCGAATTTCTCAAAAACAATCTCGCGGGTGTGTTCTTCGCCTACCTCGACATCGGGATTCTGGTCGGCGCGGGCATCGCTGAGCGATATCTGGGTGGAGGGGTTGGTCACCTCGCCATCGGGCACGACTTCAAGGTTCTGAAAAATCTGCACATCACCCTTGTCAGGGTTCATGATGACGTCGAGATTTTCATCGGTACCGAACATCTTTGCAAGAACATTGCGGAATGATTCCTCAAGCACGGAAATCATCGTTGTCTTGTCGATATGCTTAAGTTCCTTAAATTCGGCAAATCTTTCCACCATATTGGGGGATTCCTCTTTCTTAGCCATATTGGGATATTTGTAGTTTTTTATTTGAAATCAATTAGGTATTTTACATATTTAGTGTCAGCCATCTTCATGTTGACAGGCTCTTCTACAATTACAGGGCGCTTGGCTCCCGGCTCTTTTACCTTCTTTTCCACGGTTACCGTGAAGTCATCGTCGCCGACGGCGGTGAGAGTGCCTTTCAGCTTTACTCCTCCCTTGGTGAGCACTTCGACTTGGTTGCCCACGTTTTTAAGGTATTGTCCGCGCACCTTGAAGGGAGCGGTAAGTCCGGCAGAACCGACTTCGAGCGAGTAGTCCTCGATGTCGCGGTCAAAGACGCTTTCAATCTTTCGCGTGATTTCCGCGCAAGTATCGATGTCAAGCCCGTCAGGACTGTCAATCTCCACTGTAATCGAATTGTCGGGGGTGACTGTTATGTCGACGATAAACAGCGGGGTGTCTTTTATCGCATCCTCTACTGTCGTTGTAAGTAATTGGCGGTCTATCATCTTGAATTATTGATTGAACGGGTTTATACAAGTCGGAGGGGACTGTCGCCCCCTCCGGTTGTCGAATCTGTCGCAAAGATAATAAATATTTGCCGCCTATGCAAATAAACTGTTTTGCTACGTAGTCACGGCAGAATATATAGCTAGATATTTAACAAAGATTAACTGTAGGCGTGGCTTTTATTTATGAAGTCTCTGGCGCATGATTATCGCCGTGAGTGCCGATGTGAGCCATCCCACAAGTGCCACGAGCGCAATGACTGCTATCAGGTCGGGGATTGCCACTTTTACCGGATACACGTCTATTGTCATGGCGGCGTGATCGCCTCCGAGCTTGATAAATCCGCCCCATTGCTGTACCAGTGACAGAGCGACACCGGCGATTATGCCTATGATGCCGCCTGAAAGCGATATCAGCCATCCTTCAAGGATGAATATGCGCGATATCATGCCGCGTGACGCGCCGAGCGCATAGAGAGTGTGTATGTTGTCGTCTTTCTCGATAATAAGCATCGAGAGTGTCGATATCACATTAAATGAGGCGATTATGAGGATAAAGGCGAGCAGGAAAAATGTAATCCATTTTTCGATGGAAATCATTTTAAACGACTGCTCCTGCTGGTGTATGCGGTCTTTGACATAAAAGCTGTCGCCAAGCATCTGGCGCAGGGCTTTTGCTCCTTTTGAATCGCTTATGCCGGGAGCAAGACTGACCTCGATTGCTGTAGCCTCGTCGGTGTAATCGAGCATACGCCGGGTCGCGGCAAGCGGCAATAGTATCAGGTCGGTGTCAAATTCAGCCTGCTCGGTCTGGAACACTCCGCCGACAAGGAGCGAGTCGGAGCGGAACGATGCGGCTGTATTTGCCGGGTTGATGCGCCCGGTACGTCGCGGAACATACAGGTCAAGACTGCGGTAAAATCCCGGATGAGCCTCAAGCGTGATTGCGACTCCCACGCTAAGTGTCGCAAAGTCGCCGTAAACCGAATCGCTGAGTATCCATGTGCCGTCATCTTTCACTATGGGACGTATCTCGGTGATGGTGTCATATGCCTCGGTGACTCCTTTCATCACCACAGGCATCTGGCGACCGGAGTAGATGGCGAGGGCGTGTTCCTCTATGGTCGGGGCGGCAGTGGCGACTTCCGGCAACCGGCGGATAATGGAGGTGAGCGAGTCGGCACCGTGTATCACCTTGCCTTCCCGGCTCTCGATACGGAGGTCGGGTGACAGTTGTGATATTTTGGATTTGGCGAGTTCGGTGAAACCGTTGAACACCGACAATACGCATACGATAGCCATCGTGGCGACCGCCACGCCCGTCATCGAAATGAGCGAGATGACATTGACCGCCGAATGGTTTTTCCTGGAAATGAGATAACGTAGCGCGACTCGTAGTGTCAGCATCAGGATTTAAGCAGATTGTCGATGTTTTCGAGGTAGTCGAGCGAATCGTCAAGATAAAACGCGAGTTCAGGGGTCTTGCGGAGCTGGAAACGCACTTTCTGCGCAAGGTCGTAGCGGATGGTCTTGGCGCTGTGCTTGATGCTTTCGAGCAGTTCCTGGCTTTTTTCGGAGGGGAACACAGAGAGATATACCTTTGCGATGCTGAGGTCGGGCGATACCCTTACGGCACTGACCGATATTATGACCCCGTGGGTCTTTGCTGTCTGCTGGCGGAAGATTTCGCTGAGCTCTTTCTGTAGCAGTCTTGATATTTTGGCTTGACGGGTTGTTTCCATAATCTTGAATTTTATTGGTTAATGACTTTTATGTATTAACACGCAACTCTTCGCAAAGTTACTAACAGAAAGTCTACTTTGCAAGAGTTTGCGGTTTCTTGTAGATTACGGTGAGCCCGTCGCGCAACGGTATCATCACTTTCTCGACCGTCGTGTCGGCGCCTACATAGTCGTTGAATTCGAGTATGCCGGCTGTCTGTGCGTCATGTGCTGATGCATCGGTTACTTTGCCGTACCAGAGGGTATTGTCGGCGATTATGAATCCGCCCGGTCTTACCGCAGGCAACACCAGCTTGTAATAGTCGACATAGTTGCGCTTGTTGGCGTCGATAAACACAAGGTCCCAGTCGCCACCCAGTGTCGGTATCACCTCCGGGGCATCGCCGATATGCAGGTGTATGCGGTCGCGTAGCGGCGACTCGGCGAAGTGTGCCTCGATGAAGTCTTGCAGCTCGTCGTTTATTTCAACCGTGTGCAGCTCGGTGTCATCGTTCATGCCTTCAGCAAGGCACAGTGCCGAATATCCGGTGAAGGTGCCGAGCTCAAGCACGCGCTTCGGGTTGATCATGCGCGTGAACATCTTTAGCAGTCTCCCTTGTAGATGACCCGAACACATGTTGGCATAGAGGCAGTTGACATGAGTGTCGCGGTTGAGCCGTGCAAGATTTTGCGGCTCCGGGTCGATGTGCGCGAGGATGTAATGCTCTAATTCTTCAGTCATTTGTAGGTCTCTTCGAGATTCGGCAGGTTGTAGCTTTGGAAATTATCCATGATTTTACCTACATTGTTGATTTCGAGGAATGATGTTCCGTGGCCTTCTCCGAACGCGCCTCCAAGGTAAGCGATGCGGTCCTCTTTGGTTAGTCTGCCGCTCTCTATAAGGTGTAAGAGGGCGTTCTGGAGATAGATGCGTGACGACTCCATGCGCTCCTGATACACAGGCAACACCCCGTAAGAGAGGGCGAGTAGTCTCACTACATAAGGGTAGTAGCAGATGGCAAGAGTGGGGTAGCTTCCTCGGTAAGATGCGATATATCTCGCGGTTCTGCCGGTATAGCTGTCAGTGATAATAGCTTTCGTGGAGAGTACCTCCGATGAAATCACAGCTTGTCGCGACAGGAAGGATGTCACGTCAGGTTCTACCAGCGGAGCCGGGCGCGTATTGATGAGCGATTTCTCCACTTCGGCGGCTACGCGTGTCATTGTGGCGATTGCTTCAACCGGATATTTGCCGTAGGCGGTCTCGCCGCTGAGCATCAGCGCGTCGGTATGCTGATTGACGGCATTGGCGATATCGCTCACCTCGGCACGGGTCGGACGCGGGTTGTTGATCATCGAATGAAGCATTTGCGTTGCTACGATGACCGGTTTGTGTCGCAGGATACACTTGTTGATAAGCGTGTGCTGGATGACCGGAATGCGTTCTGCCGGCACTTCGATGCCGAGGTCGCCTCGGGCAATCATGATACCGTATGACACGTCAAGTATCTCGTCGAAATTATCGATACCTTCCTGATTTTCAATCTTGGATATGATTTTGATAGGGCTATTGTGGGCATCAAGTATCTCCTGGATGTCGAGTACATCGCGCGCGCTCCTTACAAATGAATGGGCGATGAAGTCCACGCCAAGGTCCATTGCGTAGCCGATGTTTGTGCGGTCGCGGTCGGTGAGCGAGGGTAGGTCGATGCTTACGCCCGGCACATTGACGCTTTTACGTGAGCCGAGCGCGCCGCCGTTTTGAGCCGTGGCGTGTATCTTGTAACCGTCTATGGAATCGATAAGGAAGTCTATCTCGCCGTCATCAATCAGGAAATGCACCCCCGGACGCACGTCGTGGGCTATATTGGAATAGCTGAGATATATGGTGTCTTTAGTGGTCACTCCTGCGGGGTCACCGATAAAAGTCACCTTGTCACCGGGCTGAAATTCGATATTTTGGTCATCGGCATTGGTAGTGGTGCGTATCTCGGCGCCTTTGGTGTCCATCAGTATGCCTATCGATGGTGATACCGAGCGTACATTTTCTACAATACGGCGAAATCCTTCAAGCTGGATATGTGCCGAGTTCATTCTCACTACATTCATGCCGTTTTCATATAGGGCACGGATAAATTCTACATCGCAGCGTCTGTCAGATATTGTCGCAACAATCTTGGTAAACTTTTTCATATATATAAGTGAATTTGCAGGCTCTAAACCCTAAACATTAAACCCTAAACTATAAACTACTTGACAAACGCCTCCACCGCAAGGCGGTAGCTGTCAAGCCCGAATCCCGCGATAACACCACCGCACACCCGGCTTATCATCGAGTGATGGCGTATCTCCTCTCTCGCATGTATATTGCTTATATGTACCTCGACAACGGGGGTGGTTATTGCCGCTATTGCATCCGCGATGGCAAGTGATGTGTGGGTGTAAGCACCGGCGTTAAGGACTATGCCGTCGCTTTTTCCAAATCCTTCTTCGTGCAGTTTGTCGATTATTGCGCCTTCGTGGTTGCTTTGGAAATATTCGATGGCTATTTCCGGATATTGGTTGCGTAGCCTTGTGAGATAGCTCGCAAACCCTTCGTTGCCGTAAATGCCCGGTTCTCTTACGCCCAGCAAATTGAGGTTGGGTCCATTGATGATGGTGATATTCATTATCTTATTAGCTAATAACTTTGCAAAGTTACATAGAAATTCGCGTTTTCTCGCAATTATCGCTTATAAAGTTGTCGGTGTGTCGGTGATGTGTTTGTGTTTTGGGAAAATATATTAATTTTGTAGGAAATAAGAAACTTAAGTTGAGTGCTATGCGTAAATTGCTTTTTGTCCCGCTCTTGATGGCGGTTATGATGCTTTCCGCTGCTGCGGGTGGTGCTGAAGAAAAGAAATATCTCGTCGCGGGAGTGGCGTTTTATAATCTTGAAAATCTTTTTGACACGATTAACGATAACGGCAAATTTGATTATGAATTTTCGCCCGAAGGCCCGCGACAGTGGACTTCTGAGCGTTACAATATGAAACTTCGTAATCTTGCCCGTGCCATAACATCTTTGCCTACGGCTGAGACTCCTGTCGGCCCTGCTGTTATCGGAATTGCGGAGGTGGAAAACCGCGGTGTGGTCGAAGACCTCGTGAAGGCTGTTGATTCGACTCTCGTGGCGCAGGGAAAAGACCCGTGGGGATTGCAGATTGTGCATCATGATTCCCCCGACCGTCGTGGTGTAGATGTGGGATTGCTTTATAATCCGCTCTATTTTGCACCGGAAAATGTGACCAATCATCGTCTCGTGATTCCTGATGAGCCTGATTTCCTTACGCGTGACCAGTTATGTGTCAGCGGATCATTGCTTGATGTACCGGTTAGCTTCATAGTGAATCATTGGCCCTCTCGCCTTGGCGGCGAGGCGCAGTCAAGCCCGATGCGTGAGGCGGCGGCGCGGCTGTCACGCGAGATTGCTGACTCGCTTTGGCGTGTAAATCCGTCGCAGGGCATTGTGATGATGGGCGACCTTAATGACGACCCGTTCAATAAGTCATGTGCAAAGGTTTTTGGTGCGGTCCGCAATCGTGAGGATGTAGCCAATCATGGATTTTATAATCCGTTCTGGTATATTCTTGACCATGGGGTAGGCTCTTTGTGCTATAATGGCGTTTGGAATCTTTTTGACCAGATAATTGTTTCCGGCAATCTTGTTGACGGGTCGATACCCGGACTTGAGTATTGGAAATGTACGGTGTTCAACAAGCCGTTTTTGCGCACTCGCAGCGGAAAATATAAGAATTATCCTCATCGTACTTACTCCGGAGGAAAATTCTTGAACGGATATTCCGACCATTTTCCCACTGAAATTTTCTTGCTCCGCGAAGTCGAATAACTGACTTTGCAAAATTCCCTGCATAAACCGTAGGGACATCGCTTTGCGGCGTAAGATTGCCAATCGGCGTAGCGATAGGGGCGAGTGGGGGCTCAAAGTCGCTGACTTAAGGTGCAGGGAGCCATAAATCCCCTTGCGGGGATTCCGCCGGTTAACCGCGGGTAATGCCGAAGGCATACCCGTGGCTCCAGTGCCTCTCTCCTCGGCTCAACCCAGAGCGGGTTGAATAGTCGTCTGATTAGCACATGCTTATGCAACCCGTTTCAGGGTTGTGTTATTGTGGGGGCAGCGCTCTCCACGGGCGCACCTCCGGCGCTGCCCGCGGTTACCGCCATCTTGCCCATTCCGGGCAAAATCCTTAGGTTAGTGGCATTGAGTGAAAGCTCGCCCGCTCCCGTTTCCTTCTAAACCCTATTATATAATAATGTGTATTTACGGGCTTTTGAAAATTTCTTGAAAAAAAGTCGGCAAAAAGTTTGGTGGTTACGTGAAAAGTGTCTACCTTTGCACTCGCTTTTGAGAAGCACCTGCGGCGAGAGCGCCGGAAAAGGTAAAACAAAAATTTTCACCGAAAAGTTTGCAGGAATGAAAAATTGGTTGTAACTTTGCAACGCTTTTCCTGAAAACGGAGGG
>QAMW01000025.1 GCA_003150235.1 Bacteroidales bacterium | reverse complement strand
TCCACCTCTTCCCATTCCGAACAGAGAAGTTAAACCCCGCCACGCCGATGGTACTGCGAAAGTGGGAGAGTAGGTAACCGCCCCCTTCGAGGCTGCAAGCATCCCTTGCAGCCTCTTTTTTTTACCCGTACACCAAGATCGCGCAACGCAGATGGCGAGCCACCGCATTGCCATTGTTTCGGGCGAGCTTCCACTCGCCCCTACACCGGCTGGTGAATCATCGCGTAGCAATAGGGGCGCCTGGAAGGGCGCCCGCATCATAAGAAACAATAAAATTATATTCCATATATGTTACCCATCGGTTTTACAACTGATTTTGACGGCTTGACCGATGCCCTTTGCAACGAGCCGGAAGTGAGTGTGCGTTTTAATAAGGCAAAGGCTATTTCTCCACTTCCGGGTGATGACATTGTTCCTTGGTGTGGGTATGGTCGCTATCTCGCCGGTAGGGTACAGTTTACTTTTGACCCTGCGCTTCATCAGGGTATCTACTATGTCCAAGATGCTTCCTCGATGGTATATTCCCATATCGTAGGAAGGCTGACTGAGGGGAAAGATGCGGTGCGTTACCTTGATGCTTGTGCCGCACCGGGCGGTAAAACTACGGCGGCGATTGACGCGCTTCCTGTCGGATCGCTTGTGGTGGCAAATGAATATGTGCCCTTACGTGCAGAAATACTGCGTGAGAATCTCGTGAAATGGGGAAGTGAAGGAATTATAGTCTCAAAGGGCGATACGCGGAAATTCCGCGGTTTAAATGATGAATTTGACATAATTGCCGCTGACGTACCATGCTCAGGCGAGGGAATGTTCCGGAAGGATGCGGAGGCAGTGGCGCAGTGGACACCCGCGCTCGTTGACGAGTGTGCAGCTCGTCAGAAAGAAATTATTGACAATCTTTGGGGAGCTTTACGTTCCGGAGGGTATTTTATCTATTCAACCTGCACCTTCAACCGCAAGGAGAATGAGGAGATGGTGAAGTGGATGCTTTCGGAATATGATGTTGAGCTGGTTGACCCCGGATTTCCTCCTGAATGGGGAATTGTCGAGCGTGAGGGCTGTCATCATTTTCTTCCGGGGCGAATACGCGGAGAGGGACTGACTGTGGCTGTCTTGCATAAGAAAGGGGAATATCATCCACATATTGCGAAGCCTGTCAAGGCTACCAAGCCTAATCCGGCAGCGCAGCAATGCCGGGGTTATATTCAGTCACCCGACAAGTTTGTATGGTCGGTAGATGGCGACAGGATTGTCGCGTTTCCCGCATCTCATGACATAAGTCGCATAATGAAGACACTGGATGTAATACATGCAGGTGTGGAGGTCGCCCGGTTGAAAGGGCGTGACCTGTTGCCTGCCCAGTCGCTTGCAATGTCGCGTGTGCTTAACCGTGAGGCATTTTCACTATATGAAGTTGACTATATGTCGGCAATAGGCTATCTGCGCCGTGAGGCGGTAACATTGCAAGATGCACCGACAGGCTATGTACTGCTGACATACAAAGACACGCCGCTCGGATTTGTGAAAAATCTCGGGCGACGCGCCAATAATTTATACCCGCAGCAGTGGCGGATATTGTCTTCTCATATTCCGGCAGAACCGGTGTCGTTGTTTTAGCTGCGGGTCTGTCCTTCTCCGGTTATCAGATACTTGTAAGTAGTGATTTCGGGAAGTGCCATAGGTCCGCGGGCATGCAGTTTCTGGGTCGAAATGCCTATTTCCGCGCCAAAGCCGAATTGACCTCCGTCGGTGAACGCGGTTGACACGTTCACATACACGCAGGCTGCGTCTATTTCGCGCAGAAACGCCTCTCCCGCCGCTTTATCTTCGGCGATGATACATTCGCTATGGTGAGATGTGTGTGCATCGACAAAATCAATTGCCTCACGAAGACCGTTGACTGCGGCAACCGACATCTTGTAGTCGAGCCATTCTCTTCCGAAATCTTCAGCTGTCGCATGGTGCAGGTAAGGATACAGACCGTCAAGCACCGCATAGGAGGCGTCATCGGCATATATATCGACATGTTTGTCGGCAAGTGGCGCACAGATATATGGCAGCTCGCTCAACAATGCAGTATCCACCACGAGCGTGTCAAGCGCGTTGCACACGCTTACACGGCGTGTCTTGGCGTTAAAAACCACCGCGCGCGCGATGTCAAGATTGGCGGAGGTGTGCACATAGGTGTGACATACTCCGGCGCCGGTCTCGATTACCGGTACCCGCGCGTTGTCACGCACATATTCGATGAGACGCTTCGAGCCGCGTGGGATTATCAGGTCAACCATGCCGGTGGCATGTAGCATTTCCGTAGTTGCATCATGATCGGCAGGAAGCAACGTCACGCAATTTTCGTCCCAGCCGTTTTCTTTAAGCAGCCGGCGCATCATGGCTACCGTACACTCGTTTGTGGCAATTGCATCTTTGCCTCCTTTAAGCAGACACGCGCTTCCTGCTTTTATGCAGAGGGAGAACACATCGAACGTGACATTTGGGCGCGCTTCATATATTATACCGATTACCCCGAACGGTACGGTGACTTTTTCTATTGTCATGCCGTTGGGTCGCACGGTCTTGCTTAACGACACTCCGAGTGGCGACGGCAAGGAGGCGACGGCGCGCATGTCTGACGCGATATCCTTTATGCGATGTTCGGTAAGCTGCAGGCGGTCGCGGCGCGGGTCGGCTGCATCCATCCGCTCCATGTCGCTTGCGTTGGCGGCAAGAATCGCGGGGATTGCCGATTCAGTCGCGTCGGCGAGTTTCAATAATAATGCGTCAATCTCCTCAGGAGTGCGCAACGCTATTTCACGTGACGCGCGACGCGCTTTTTCAAGCATTGGTGTTATGGTAGCCATGACTTATTTGCCATACATGAGCTCACGAAGCTCCTTTTCAACATTTTTAGCCTTTTTCAGTACTTCCTTGTGATCGACAAAGAAGAGATAGGTCGCATACTGCTTTTTGCCGTCAGGTGTTGTTTCTTCGGCATATTGCAGCACTGCGAGATTCCCGTTACGGGCGCGCCACATCAGTTTCTCGTCTTCCCCTTTGAGCTGGGCATACTTGCCGTAAGCTGCCGACAACCGTGTCTTTGTCTGCTCGTAAGCGGTCATGTCGTCGGTATCAGATGTCTTGTAAAAACCGATCTGGTAAAGTTTGTCACGGTAGAAGTCGAGGACGCTGCCTGTCCATTCGATATGTCCCCATACGGCAGGACCGTAGGAAAGTTTTGTCTCTTCGCCTTCCGTGCGTGTCTGTCTGTTTTGGACATTGCTGAGAGCGGTATCGCAGCGGTCATATTTCCAGCCGAATTTCACCCCGTTTATTTCGATGAGTTTTTCGGTTGCAAAAGCCGTTGCTGACAGTATTGTCAGCGCAATCATTAAAAGTGATAAGCGTTTCATATAGTCAGTTAGTAAATGGTTGTCAGTCGATGTAAAGATAGTCGCTGTGTATCAGTGGACGTGCATCACGCGCCCCGGCGATTTCGCGCGCTCCGTCGGCGTCATAGCCTGCTTTGCCCCAGGCGATTATTTTGCCGTCGGGACCGCTCACACTCACGATGTCGCCCTCCTCGAAGTTGCCTTCTACGCCGGTGACACCGACTGGGAGGAGACTTGCCCTTACGGGTGAAAGTATCGCTTCCGCAGCGCCTTCGTTGACGGTGATATTACCCTTGGCGAAATCCTCGCTATGGGCAATCCATTTTTTCAGTCCCGAGGCTGCTTCCTGCGACGGGTGAAAGAGGGTATGCGGCACCGGTGCATCGGGTGTCAGCAGGTCGATAAGCACATTTTCGCGCTTGCCGTTGGCTATGATGACTGCCGTGCCTTCCGACGCCACTTTTGTCGCTATACGGTATTTCGTTGCCATGCCGCCGCGCCCGAATGAAGAGCGGGTGTCGGTGATGCCTCCCGACGCATCGTCATTCTCGGTGATGTCGGTAATCAGTTTTGTCCCGGGAAGAGCCGGGTCGCCGTCATACACGCCGTCGATATTGCTCAGGATGATGAGTGCCTCCATGTTCATCATCGAGGCGATGAGTCCCGAAAGTTCGTCATTGTCGGTAAACATCAGCTCGGTCACCGACACGGTGTCATTTTCGTTGACTATCGGTATCACATTGTTGGCGAGCATCACTTCCATGCAGTGCTTCTGGTTCAGGTAATGGCGGCGTGTGGAGAAATTCTCTTTCGTGGTCAACACCTGACCGCAGGCTATGCCGTGGTCGCGAAACAGCTCGTAATAGCGGTTGATGAGCTTCGCCTGTCCGACAGCCGAATAAAGCTGACGTGCCGACACAGAGTCGAGTTTGTCGCCGAGATGCAACTCACTGCGTCCCGATGCCACGGCACCCGAGGAAATCATGATTACCCTTATGCCCTTGCGGTGGAGCTCGGCAATCTGGTCAACGAGTGCCGACATGCGGGTGATGTCGAGTGTGCCGTCATGGCGTGTAAGCACGTTGGAGCCTATCTTTATGGCGATGCGTTTATAAACGGGTCGTGTCATATCTAAGACAACAGTTATTTTTCCTTATTGTTGTCGCGGATGGCGACACGTCTGATTTTTCCGCTGATAGTCTTGGGAAGTTCCTTCACAAACTCGACTATGCGCGGATATTTGTAAGGCGCGGTCACTCGCTTGACATGATTCTGTATCTCCTTGATTAGCTCTTCAGCAGAGTGTTCGGCGCGTTCAAGATAATCCTTGGCAAGCACGATGGTAGCCTTTACCACCTGTCCGCGTATCTCGTCGGGCACACCTGTGATGGCACATTCCACTACTGCCGGATGGGTCATGAGCGCACTCTCGACCTCAAACGGACCGATACGGTAGCCCGATGACTTTATTACATCGTCAGTTCTGCCGACAAACCAGAAATATCCCTCTTCGTCGCGCCAGGCAACATCGCCCGTGTGGTAGATGTCGTCATGATATGCGGCATAGGTGAGTTCGGGGTCGTGAAGATATTCCTTGAAAAGTCCGAGCGGTTTCTTTCCGTGAGTGCGTACCACGATTTCTCCTTGCTCGCCATCTTCCACGGGACGCCCGTCGGGAGCTATAAGGTCAATGTCATACTGCGGACCCTTCTTCCCCATCGAGCCGGGTTTCGGCTCAATCCACGGATATGTGGCGATGGTAAGCGTGGTCTCGGTCTGTCCGAATCCCTCCATCAGCTTGATGCCGGTGAGCTTGAGCCATTCCTCATATACCTTCGGGTTAAGCGCCTCGCCTGCGATGGTGCAGTATTTCAATGTCGAGAGGTCAAACTTCGACAAATCCTCGCGTATCAGGAAGCGGAACACAGTGGGAGGTGCGCAGAACGAGGTGATGCCGTAATTGTGTATCATGTGGAGCACGTCGACCGGCTCGAATTTCTCGAAATCGTAGACAAACACGTTGGCACCCGCTATCCACTGTCCGTATAGTTTGCCCCACACTGCCTTGCCCCAGCCTGTGTCGGCGAGGGTCAGGTGCAGACTCTCTTCCGACAGGTTGTGCCAGTAGCTTGCCGTGATTATGTGACCGAGCGGATATGTGAAATCATGTGCCACCATCTTAGGCTCGCCTGTGGTGCCCGATGTGAAATATAGCAGCGATATGTCGTCGTTGCTGTTTGCCTTTTCCGGACGCACGAAAGGCGCGGCTTCCGCGATGGACTTGTTGAAGTCATACCATCCCTCAGGGACAATCGGCCCGGTAGAGATGAGCGATTTGACTGTCGGACATTGTGGCATCGCTTTCTCGATATGGTCAACGACAACTTTGTCGCCGGTGCAGATTATAGCCTTTATACCCGCCATCTTGCAGCGGTAGATGATGTCTTTTTCCGTTAGGAGGTGAGTGGCGGGTATCACTGTCGCGCCGAGCTTATGGAGCGCGATGATTGAAAACCAGAACTGGTAATGACGCTTCAGTATGAGCATCACCATGTCGCCCTTTCCTATGCCGAGCGACTGCAGAAACGATGCCGTCTTATCGCTTTCGCGTTTGATGTCGGCAAATGTAAACTGTATTTTTTCGCCTTTGTCGTTGGTCCATAACAAGGCAGGTTTGTCAGGCTCTTTTTCAGCCCACGCGTCGACCACATCATAACCGAAGTTAAAATCTTCCGGTACATTTACATGGAAATTTTCCATAAAGTCCTCATAGGACTCAAACTTGGTCTTATCAAGAAATTTTTCAAGCATATTGCTGTGATTTTTATAGACTGTAGAAAGTAACTCTTAAAAATACTTCAAGCTAATTTTTGCGAGTTACTTGGATTTTCTGTCGGGTCAGGATATTATCGCGATAAGTTTCACCGCCTTGTCGCCAAGCGCGCGTAAACCGTGCTGGCGCCGTGCGTCAAACATTATGCTGTCTCCCTCATGAAGTGTTATTATTTTCCCTGCAACCGATATCTCAAGCTCTCCTTCGAGCACATAGTTGAATTCCTGTCCGTCGTGAGTGTTGAGAGTCATCTTTGTGTCATGCTGTGCCGGCTCGACAGTCACGATAAACGGAGCCATGACCCTGTGCTGAAATCCTGCCGCAAGGTCTTGGTAACTGTAAGCCTTTGTGCGCTCAACTTTCACTCCTTTTCCGGCGCGTGTCACGTAGTAAGAGTTCATTTTCGGTTCTTCTCCGAAGAGAAGTGCTGTCAACTCCACGCCGAATGTCGTGGCGAGACGATGCAGAAAACTTACCGGAATATCCGATGTGCCGCTTTCATACGCTTCCAGGAGAGCCACGTCAATCTCGCACTCTGCCGCCATCTCCTCAACAGTCATGTCGACGGCGTCGCGCAGCCCTTTCATCCTTTTGGCTACTTGTTTTATATGATCCATATCTACCTTAGATAAATTTCGTTGTCGTGAATAGTTTTAACTTTCGGTCACTCGCAAAGATAAACAAACTTTTTATAAATGAGTTTTTATTTTGCTCTAAAAATGACATTCTTGCACACCTGATGTAAGAGTGTGCGATAAATCGTTGACAAAAAGACACAAATCACCCGAAATTGCTATAATGAAAAGAATCCGGCAGAGGAACGGACCGCGCTGTTATAATGCAGTTCAGGCGAACACAAGACAGTGAAATTAACCTCTACCGGAGATGCTGCAAGTATCAGTCGCGAGTCGACGGGTAGAAGCGACGGGAAAAAGCTCAATTCACTAAATGTGACCGTAGAGAAGGGAGGCACACAGAGGTGGGCGCAACAGTTGTTTTCAATATCCGTGTCGACCGGAAAAATCAGTTCACGGCTGTTTGAGGAGCAGGCGACGATATTGACAAACATGTAGCTGTCCGACCTGTTTGTAATCTCGGCAACGGCTGCATCGTCATAGTCATGGAAATTCCTGATTTCTTTCCCCGACGTGTCGACAAGCCTGAAAGTTACCGGAGTGTCACCGGCGGAATATCCATATTTGTAAAAACCGGCAAAAGCATTCAGCAGAGCCTTGTCATCGTCATCGCCACGATGAGAGCCTCCCTGCGATTGAAGCATTCTCCTGTGGGTGTTTTCGGGCGTGTCGGAATTGAGCAGCGATGTCACCAGCGATTTTACCCAACGCACGGCGCTGCTGCTTTTGTCCTTGTTGCGTCTTATCAGGGTTGACAGGCGTTGTTTGCCATACTCGTTGACCGACACAAGTTTTTTGCTTCCCTCCATATACAGGGTGAGCGAGCTGTTTTTGCCTATTATGATTTGCGAGTTGTCGGTAAGATGGCTGTCACGGATATTTATCGGCACATTGCCCTCCGGGGTATATTCCATGACATTTCCATGCACGGAATACACGGTATAGCTTTCCGCGTAAGCCATCAATGCAATTATGGTAAATGCCGTTAATATGATGTGTCTGAGTGAGTTCATCTTATTTCACAAATAGGGGATAGTCAATCTCTTCAAGATTTCTGTGAATCGGTTTCTGCTGATTTTTGGTCAGTTCGGGTATTCGTCGCTCAAGGTAATTGCGTATTTCCTTGATGGTGATTCTGCCGTCGCTGTCAACGTCAGAATTTTTAAAGTCACATGCTTCTATAAGTGCTTGCGTGAACACTCCATGTCCATATCTGGAATCCTCCTTTGACTGGGAAGTAGAGCCACTGGAAGTATAGATGTTTGTGCCGTTTTTGGTCGACCTAAGCTCCTTGAAGAATTGGGCATTGGATATACCTCCGCTCCTCATTCCCTCGACCAGTTTGCCGGAATAGCAAGCATCGATGAATATCACCAGCTTGCAGTTGATGTATGCGATTTTTTCGTTAAAGCTACTGGCTGAGAAACTGCCTTTTCTCGGCGTTTCGCCATCGGTGGTTTCGGCTGTCGCGAGATAGTATTTGTCAAGATTGTCGACGAGACCGTGACCGGCAAAAAAGATTATCGCGAGGTCGTTGCTTTTTGCCGTGTCGGCTATCTTGTCGATTTCGCGTTCGATGCTTTGACACGATACATTGTTCCCAAGCAGTATGGTCTTGTTGATGTTGCCAAAAGTATATTTGTGACGTGACACAAATGCATCGACTACCGCCTTTGCATCGGCCTCGGCATATTTGAGGCTGTTTAGATTCTGCGCCGGGTAGTCGTTTACACCGATTGCAAGTATGTGCAGTGTGGATGACTTGCGCAGGTCGCGGTCTTCGTCATAGATAAAATTGAGCACATGAAACTTTTGAGCCTCGTCGATTATGGTAAGTTCGCATGACCGCTTTGGAAGCCGTATGGTATGTACTCCTGCCGATATGTCGGCGGCAGGTATGGAGTATTGTTCCGATTGTCCCGATATACGGTAGGTGAGGCTTTTGGAATTGGTGACAAATGAAATTTTAAAGTTGCTGTCACTGAATTTCGTATTGTCAGGTGTGCGGAAGGTGAATTTCACCGCCTGTTTTGCGCCGGCGGTTGTGCTGCTTGACGGTTTGGTGCTACTGTTTGCCGATTTAGTATTATTTCCGTTGCCTTTAGCAGTTGTTGTGGAATTATTAGAAGTTGAGAGGGTAGTGAACGTGGGGATGTTTGGCTCTTTATCGGGACTTGACGCTGCTTTATCGCTCTTTTTACGTTTAGAGCCTTCCTCATAAAGAGTCACGTTCATCACCTCACCTGTGAATTTCACGGTTTCCACATCCATTCCTATATATGAAAATTTAAGGTCGGTACCCTTTTCGACATCTAATCGGAAATTTCCGTCAATGTCGGTAGCTGTTCCTCTTTGGGCATTCGGAATTATTACGGATGCTCCGATTATAGGCTCACCTTTGTCATCGGTCACTTTGCCTGTCGCAAACATTTTCTGTGTGCTCATTGATGGCTTGTTTATGTTATCTATTAAATAGTCTATATTCAGATATTCACTGATACATATTTCATCATAATTATAGTCGTATATTGTTGCAGCTACTTTTAAAGATGTCGTTTGACCCAAAACTTTCTGTAAATCTTCATATGGGAAAAAACATTCTACGGTTTCTTTAAATGATGTTTTCTCGTTTATGGAATCTAAATAAAAATGTCCAGAGAGTTCTGTTAAAAGTGGATTTAGTTGTTCGTCATAGATATTGCAAAGAGTAGTGATGTGATTCTTTTCATTATCTATTCCTTCTACTACATAACTATATTCGACATTTATCCCCTTTTTCCCATTTTTGGTTTCATTATTTTTGATTGAGAAAGACTTGATTTTGCCGCTTACGTCACTGTTTATAAAGTAAGGTTGACTTCCCGTTTTTATAGAGTAGTAAAATGGATGCCAAATACTATGATTCAAGACATTGTTATTTTCATCAAACATTACAAGAAAATACTTCAATAGTTTTGTATCGTCATTTGTTAAAGGAATGGTTTCATAAGGAATAAATAATGTTATATCCGAATATATAGAATGGTCATATCTTGGGATAAAATGTTTTTCGCTGTATAAGATGCCAGGAATAGCTTGAAATCTTGAGTCGCTTACAATTATATCCTTACCATTTTGATCACAGAAAAAAGCTTTGAGATGTCCTTCCTTCCCTTTCATTCCATTGACATTAAATGACACCTTAATATTCATTCCTTTTTTCCCATTGACTTCCACCCCATGCTCCTCCCAGACGGCGGTAAATTCTCCGCTTTTTGCTGTAGGCGTAGCGGCATTTCCGGCTGCGTTTGCGCTGACTGCTGCAAATATCATTAGTGCCGAAGTGGCGGCGGTGCGCGCGCTCTTTCTGAACACTTCCTTTGCGATGCCCATAAGGTCGTATGCTACGGGGATAAACGCGAGCGAACCCATTATTACCAGTGGCGCGATATATATTGAGGAAAGTACGTATATCAATCCAATTACAAATACTGTCAACAGGATTACCGCCGTGGGATACATGATATTGCCCAACCCTAACACGGCGTAAGTGTATCGGTTGGCGGTCGGGTTGCGGTGCTCGAAGTTGCGGCGCAGTTCTACAAATCCCCATGACGCGATGAGTACTGTGACGAAGCATATAATCCACGTAATCCATCCCGGTGTTTGTATTGTCTCGTCATTGAGTATCGTATCTAAGGAATATGCCTGGATTATCGCGCCGCTCTGCCGTCCTGTCGGGGTGAAATGGTAATCCTCGTCGCTTGAAAGTGCGCCAAGAATCACCATCCTTCCATCGGAATATGCCGCTATGCCGGCAGAATCGGAGGCGAGCAGGGTCTTGAAGTCCTGCGGTGTGAAATCGATGATTCCGCAGTCGGTTGCCTCAGTTGGCGATGTGTCGCCGAAAGAGGCGCGATACATTTCAGCCATTGCCTGCGGGAAAGATGGTGTCATTCCTTGCGGGGCGGCTGAATAGTTGCGGATATAACTGTTGTCGCTCGCGTCGATAAGATTAGTGTAGCCCTGCTGAAGCGGGAGGGAGTCGGTTGCGGTTGTGACGGTTGAAATGTATGCGCCCGTTTTCTCATCCCATTGCGTGAGGTGGATGGCACTTACTATTCGGTCTTTATACGCCGATAGTGTGCGGCACAGCTTTGATGTCGCGTCACGGTCGGCATCGCGGTCGCTGAATATTATGTCTACGCCTATCACCGAGGCACCTGCTGTCGCCGCCTGCTCGATTGCATCGGCAATTTCGCCGCGGTCGCTCGTCGATGTGTCGATTATCAGGATTTTATCATTTTCCATCGGCGCGGCATCGCGCATCGACGAGTAATGGAGGTCGGTGATTGTCACCTCGCTCAAAGCCCTGCTGACAGGCTCAAACATGTCGATTCCCGGAAGGATGGCGGCAAGCACGGCAAACAGACCGATTGAGATAAGTGTGATATAGAGAGACTGTAAAAGTCGCGTCATTATTATGATTGGCTTGTTGTGGATATCTTAAGTTTTTCACGCATAAAGTTATAGATTAAAAGCCTTAAAAGCAAATAATGCCATCGCTTTTTCTCTGCCCCAACTAAAATTTTAATCATATAGCCTAAGCTATCGTCTCGCGGGCGCCCTCCCTGGCAATGTCACTACCTTAAGTTGCAAGAGCCAAAAATCCCCGCAATGGGATTCATCCCGCTAACCGCGGGTAATGCCGAAGGCATACCCGTGGCTCAGGCACCTCTCTCCTTGATTCAACCCCGAGAGCGGGTTGCACAGGCGTATGATTAGCATATATTTATGCAACCCGTTTCAGGGTTGTATATTTTGGTGGGGTTTACATTCCACGGGTGTCCCGTTCGGGGCTACCCGCGGTAAACTCTATCTTGCCCGTTCCGGGCAAAATCCTTAAGTTAGAGCCATTGCTCTCCAGACGCCCCTACTGCTACGCGCACCCATCCGAAATCTGAAATCTGACAACTCCTTCCCCGTCAGGGGATAATCCATGTTTAGCCGTCGGTTGAGCGAAGCGATACCGACGGGAAGCGAGCCAAGCGAGGATGTTTCCGGAGGAATCATCACGGAGCGCGGTTGATGATTCCCTGTCGAAAAAGCCATATTAACCTTTTGCGCATGAAAATGCGAAAATTCAAACAATTTCAAAATATTATTTGGATTTGCGATTAAAATTGCATATATTTGTGAAAATCATTAAAATTACATTAAATCAACATTATCATGCAACTCTCCTTAAAAATTTTTCCTATGGCAGTATATGCCGTTTCCATCCCCTATGACGATAGCATTGTATTGCAGCGGCGCGAATATACTCGTGAGCAGCTTGACTCATGCGGATGGGTGATTGTGTATGAATAGTGACGCTACTTGACATGACAGTGAAGAATCAAGATATCGCATTGCTGGACTTGGGTATTGACAGCTCGGTTCTGAATGAGGAACTTACGATAATCAATTGCCGGATAGAAAGATTGTCATTGTCGGCGGTGAATTTTCAGAAGAGGGTCACTATAGACAGCTGTATCATCGGGGAATTGAATCTTTGTGCAACCTGGCTTATCGGCGGATTGACTTTTTCGAGAAATATTGTACACTCGGAGGTTTGGTGGGAAGACGGAGGTCATAACGAATCAGAGATTGAAGTATCATATAACATTTTCAATGGATTCGTCGGGTCGATTGATTGTCAGTTTGGCTCCATGGTCACTGTTCACGACAATATTTTTAAACTCGGTTGTGACTGGCTTCTTAAAGATGGAGCCGGCGACAATTATTTTGATGGAGGATATGACTTTCATGATAATATAGGGAGGACAGATGTGTACTTTTGGTATTATCCGTTAAAGACGAGACTGATAGAACTGCTAAATGAGTCTATTGCGACATCTGATAAAAGCAATACTTTGGAAATAAGCATATTGAAGGATAACGATGGAGTTTTGTGTTTAAAAATCGGCAAAGAGATATATAGGCTTGACATGTTGCAAAATATCTTTCCGCCTATTGATGATTGCAAGATATATTATAGTGTGGTCAGTATTCTGCAACAATATTTCCAATCATTAGAGGCGGAAAATTTGAGTTTGCCGGGAAATGCAGCAGTAAAAGTACGTTGCGGAGACTTGAATACACTCGTGAGCAATGTGTTAATAAATATAAATTAGATGATTAGAGCTTTTCTCAAATTAAAGACTTTGTGGCTAAGTGTGGTGGCGCTGTTGCTGCTTTCGGTTGATTGCATCCGTGAGGAAGATGTCACTGCTCCGGTTACCGGGATTGAAATAATGCTGAGGAATAATTCCACGGAGTTTCCAAAATATTGTGATGATACTTGTCCGTCAGATGCGCTGGTGATAATGATGCTGTTGTATTGGGAGGGATATGATATGATGAATGACGAAACTTGGTATAGCTTTAATTTGACTGACGCTATGACCGGAATCAGGATTACGGCAGTCGATGTCAAGGGCAATAAAACCGTTATGAAAGATTTTCAATGTCTCGCTACCCTTCCCCGACCTATGATAGGGGTAATTGATTTTGAGTTTGATGAAAGCGGTGAACGGTTTACACAGCCGATACGATATGTGCCTTACGGAGAGGATTTTTATCTTGCCTATATTCCGGATGGCGAGCCGCTTACGGGGATATACCGCTTTGAAGTGATGTTGATGTTTGAAAGCGGAAGAGCTTTGGTGGCGATGTCGGATAGTATAAATTTAGTAAATCCCTCATGATTATGCAACGTATATTTGTAGTGGGAATTATGGCATTTTTGTCATTAATGATGACGGTCGAGGCTTCTGATACTACGCGGTCTCTATATGACAGATTTGGTGTCTATTGTAGCCTTGGCAGTGGAGAATCGATAAATCACGGTCTCTCGGAAATTTCAAAATATGTATTGACCGATATGAGTGAATCGGCGTTCGTGTTGGATTTGGGATTTTTTTGGTTCCCGTCACGGCACTGGGGGGTTAATGCCCGCTTTGATACAATGGGTCACATTGGATATACACAAGCGCTGCCTGTCAAATATTTTGGCTTTGATAAAGGATATGTCGAGGCATCAGAGGACAACTCTCCCAGTCAGGCTTATTTTACTATTTCCCCGATTTATCGCGTGGCAATCAAGCGTGTGATGTTGACAGGAGAGGTCGGGTTCGGGATAATGATGCGGAATGATCCCGATAGTTTTGAGTTTTTGTGTAAAAACGAGGGGAATAATTACGCGAGACGCATGTCATATACTGTACATGGTTCAGATTTTTTCACAGTAGTTCCCCGTATATCAGCAATGTATTTTTTCGGTGACAAGATTAATCTTGCAATATGTGCATCGTTAGGGTGTTCCATATCTATGGGGACTATGAAATCTAAATATTCGGTAACCGATGCGTATAATGGCGCGGTAATCAAGTCCTCCAGCGAGTCGATTCATGCACCCGCGATGTTTAGTGCGACTATCGGTCTTGTATGGAGCTTTAGTTCCTGGCGCAGGTCAAAGAAGTAGGACTATGCCACTCGGTTTTCTAATGACCTTAAAGCCGTTAGAGTCCTTAGCGCCCTTAAAGACCCCCAAACCGAAAACTGCCAACCCTCAATGTAGGGACATCGCTTTGCGATGTTGGATTGGCAATCAGACTGTTATGATGATTCCCTGTCGGGAAACATTCAAAGAGAAAGCCATCATTCCGGGGGTATCGCTGCGCTCAACGCCCCGGCTATAAACAGAGGATGCCCTACGGGCAACACTACCCTGCATCGTGGGCACCTTGGCAGGGGCGGCTGCACCGGGGGTACAGCCCTACAATTACGTAAAATCTGGATAACTTTGTTGCTTCTGACTTTATGTCTATCTGTATCTCTGATGACATTTCGGGCGAGCTTCCCCTCGCCCCTACCGCTACGCGCTAAAAACTGACAACTCTCGCTGTTATTCGGCGACGATGCGGGATACCGCGACCTTGTCGATGCGCGCACGGTCCATATCGGCTACTTCGATGCGGAAGCAGTTCCATGTGATGAGGTCGCCTTCCGTCGGCACTTTTCTCATCGTCTCGATTATCAGTCCGCCTATGGTGGTATAGGTCGAGGGCTTGTACAGGTCCTCCCTGCCGAAATATTCCAGGAAGTCGTAGACAGGACACTGACCGTCGACAAGCCATTCCTCCTTGTCGGCGCGCTTGACTATCATCGGGCCGTCGTCGCCCTGCGTGATATTGCCGATAAGCCCGTCAAGTATGTCGCGGAGGGTTACGATACCCTGGAAATTTCCGTATTCATCGTACACGAGCGCGGAGTGCTCGTTGGAACTTTTAAATGTCTCCAGCGCGTCGTAGAATGTCATGGTGTCGGGCAGGCATAATCCTGCGGTCAGCTCCTTCTCGATGTCGAAGCCGGGCGAGCCGAGGGTGAGAATAAGCTGTTTGAGCGACACAACGCCGCATATCTCCTCCTTGTCGCGGTCAAACACGGGGTAGGACGAGTGCAGGTCGTCGGCAAGCACCTTGCGTATGCTCTCCTCATCCATGCCTACCGTAAGCGACGCGACATCCTTGCGGCTTGTCATGATAGCGTCGATGCGGCTGTCGCCCATCACGAGTGCGCGTTCCATGATATCCTGCTCGACCTCCCTTACCTCTCCTGAGTCGGCACCCTCCTGTATAAGCGATTTTATCTCCTCCTCGGTCACTTTCGACGAGGTGTCGCCGATATTGAGCAGCTTGACAAGCAGTGAAGTCGACGCCGATAGCAGCCACACGACGGGATAGGTCACCACCGACAGCAGCTTCATCGGTCCCGCCACAATCTTGGCGATGGTGTCGGCTTTGCCCATGCCGATGCGTTTCGGTACAAGTTCCCCGACTACAATTGACAGATAGGTCACCACCGTGACTATCACGATTTTGGAAAGGTTCAACGCCAGATGAGGAGCTACGCCCAGTCCGGCGAGATAATCGCCGAGCCGGGTGGCTATGGTGGCACCGGAGAAGAGACCGGTAAGGATACCGATAAGAGTGATGCCTATCTGCACGGTCGACAGGAAGCGGTCAGGCTCGCCCTGCAGCTTCAATGCTGTGGCGGCGTTGCGGTTGCCGTTTTTTGCATCGGCTGTCAGCTTGGATTTTCGTGCGGAGATAAGTGCTACCTCCGACATTGAGAACACTCCGTTGAGTAGTATCAGTGCGATGATTATAACCAGATCGTACATAGTAGGTATACAGACATTTTTAACACTTGTTATCCTATATAACGCTTATTCGGGCTCGTTGGTTGCATTGTTGCGACGGCGCAACGCAAGTTGCTGGTATAGACTTGGTTTAAGTCCCGTCTCTTTGCTGAACACGGAGATGAACGTGGCTTGCGACTTGTAGCCGACGCTTTCAGCTACTGCCTTGATGGTGAGGTGGCCGTAATGCTCCACGTCCTCCAGGCGGCGCATAGCCTCCTTGACGCGGTATTTGTTGATAAAACTGCGGAAATTCATACCGTATTCGGTGTTGATCACCTCCGACACATAGCGCGCGTTGGAGTCGATAGCCGACGCGAGACGGTCGATACTGCAGTCGGCGTCGCAGTAAAACGCGGGTGACTCAAGCACTTTCCCTATCTTTGCAAGCAGCAGTTCGCGTTGCTCCTTGGGGATGAGGGGCTTACGCGTTGATTGCAGGTCGGCTGTGTCGGCACCGCTCTTTTCCGTCAATGCGGTTATACGGCTTTCGAGTGTGCCGATACGCTCGGCATATTTTCTTTCTGCTTCAAGCAGCGTGACATTACGCTCGTAGAGGTCGCGGTAGGCATTGGTAAGTTTGCGCTTCTGTCGCCAAAGCAGTACTGACAGAAGCGCGATTACCGCCAGGACGGCAAAAAGCGTCATGATCCATCCGCGCTGCTGCGCGTTGGTGTCGTTGAGGGCGCGTATCGTGTAGGCATCGCTGTTCTGCTCATAAAGTGCCTGCGAGTTCTTTATCAGATTCATGGTCTCGCGGCTGAAGAGCGAATCGGAGAGTGACAGGTATTCCGATTTGCATTGCAGCGCCTCGGTCTTATGTCCCATGCGGTCATGTATGCGCGCCATGTCGCGCAGCGACTCCACAAGCAGGTTGTTGTAGCCTTTTTCCCGCGCCATGCGCTCGTTGATCTGCAGGTAGTACATCGCCGAGTCGGCAAGACCGCGCCGCTCGTAGCTGCGTGCTATATTTGAGTTGGCGGCAGCCTCACAGTCGGGCGAGTTAAGTGAGTCACGGGCAAACCCGGCAGCGCGGTGATACATCTCCACCGCTTTCTCCTGATTTCCCTCAATGTCGTCGAGCAGTCCGCGGTTCATGAGCAGGTCGTAGCGGGAGCGCAGGTCGGTCGGGTTAACATCGCTGAAAAGGGTGAAATATTTCTTCACGGAGTCGCCCTCCGCCTTGAGATAATAGGCGTAGAGCATATTGTTGTAAAGTATCGGGAGCAAGTCGCGGTTTTCCCTCGCGGCATCGGTTGCAAGAGCCTTGCGGTAAAACATTATACCTGATTCCAGGTCGTTGGTCGATGAAAATACATTGCCGATGTCGGTATATATCCCGGGGAGCATATCGCGCAATCCGTTGCGCTCCGCTATGCCTCGCGCCTGCAGGTAATCCTGCATCGCCTCGGCGAAATTCTCCCCGCTGTAAAGCATATAGCCGCGACGTTGGTGTGCCTTGGCGAAAAGACGCCGGTCATCGTTGCCGTCGTCCGCCGAACAGATTAATGTGAAAATCTGTATTGCCTCGTCGCGGTTGCCGCTGTCGATTGCCGCCTCTCCTTTCTTGAAAAGGGTGTCGATGGGCAGCGCGCTTAGCGACTGTAACGCGATGTCGGGACTTTTACCACCGACAACCGGTAGGGAAAGCCATAAAAGCGTAACAAGCAAAATGATATTCAATAAAATCCGGTTCATCTCTATTTGCAAGGCTTCAGGTGTCGCGGCAGGTATGATGCCGGTGTCACCGATATAATGACAAATGTAATCATATTGCCCCGAATACCCAAATAAAACTCCTGATATCGTGACCGGTCGTGCTTACATTCTGTTAAAATAGTACGCGCTTAAGTTGCCTTTTGATTTGTTAAAACGCAGAATTTATGTCAAAAATCGTATAAATTCGCGAAATTGAAATTATTTTAGCGATTCAATGGCTTTTTTCGCGCGGCGTTGTCTACATTTGCAGTCAAACAACTAAATCAATCTTAATATGAATTTTGCTTACACCAGAACATTATGTGCGGCTGCATTCGTTGCAATGGCGTCTGCCGCTGTCTCCGTGCTTGCTGCTCCTGCCGCTCCCGCCGGTATAAAGACTGTCGTGGAAGGCACACGCGTGGATTTATCCTGGAGTAACGGCGATGCCGGCACTCCGCTTTTGGAATGTGGATTTGAAGATGATGCTTTTCCGCCTCAAGGATGGTCGGCAAAGGTGACCAACAGTTATGATTATCTATGCTCATGGTTTCATTATCCAAGTGACCAGTTCAAGCAGACAAATAACTGGGAGGATTACATTCACACAGGTGAAAAGAGTGCAATGTCGTATATCGACATTTACGCTATGAAGGGCGACCATGACCCGGCACAGGATGAGTGGCTAATGACCCCTGCTGTTGACGGTGCTTCATATCTGGAGCTGTATTACTTTATCGACCCCACAGTGCTTGAATATGGCGCCGATGAATTTTTCCCCGACCATTATTACGTTAAGGTGAGCTATGATGAGGGAAAGACCTGGGAAACCCTTTGGGATGCCCGCTATGAGGCTCATCCGGCGCTCGGATGGCACAGCCTTGCCCTCCCGCTGAAGGGTGAGGGACAGCCCATGGTGGCGTTTGAGTCGTTCAGTGCCGACTCGCAGAATGTCTATTTCCTCTGGGCGTTGGATGATGTCAGGATGCTCCCGTCGGCTTCCGGGTCGGAGATTGTTGACGGTTACACTATAATGCTCGACGGCGAGAAAATTGCCGAACATGTTAAGAGCCTCGAATATATGGATGTATCGCCGAAGAGTGCGGGCGTTCACTGTTACGAGATATTCGCCGAGTCGGGGGAGACACTTTCACCCGCTGCCTCAGCTGAAGTCACCATAGCCGATATCAAGCTTCTGCCTCCCGTCAATGTGAAAGTTGACAGCTACTACGACGACATGAACGGCTCTCATAATATTGTAATCAGTTGGGATGCTCCTGAAGGCGGCGTGATCGAGCCTATAGGGTATAATATCTATGGCGATGGTGCTGTAATGGCTGAAATGCTGGAAGAAACTTCTTTTGAGTCATGGGGCTATTCCAAGGGTGTATATGATTTCCGCGTGACGGCGGTATATCAGAATCCCGACGGAGAATCGGAGCCTGTAGGCGACCGTATCGCGATTGACACGCGTCTGAATGCCCACGGATTGAAAGCCGACCTCGCCGGTGAAGATATTGTCCTGAGCTGGGAGGCTCCCGAAAAGGGTGATGTCGAGGTGTCACATTATGTAGTGTGGAGAGGCGAGAAATGTATCAGTACCGAAGTCAAGGAATTGTCTATTACCGACACTGGTGTCCCGGCTGGCAAATACCGTTACTATGTCAATACCGTGTTTGCCGACGGAGAAGAGTCGATACCTGCTTATCTTGATGTAGACAACGGCGATTGTGCTCCACGCGCTATGATGTTCGCTGAGAATTTCGATTCATGCCATCTCCCCGCCGACTGGGAAGTGATGAACCTTTACGATTCGACTCCCGACAATCTGCTTTGGCAATTCGACGATCCCAACGGGCTCAATGTCACCGGCGACGGTTTTGATAAGGGCTTTGCCTCGATTGACTGTGTGAACAGCGGCTTCTATTATCTTATCGGTGGTATTGCCACCCCTCCTGTCAACGTGAAAGATTGCAATCTTGACCAGCTGGCTGTGTCATACGTGTATGATTTCGCGGCATCCACAGATGATACAGTGGGAACGCTTGAAATTGAAAGAGACGGCAACGGTGAGTGGGAGCCGGTCGAGGTCCTCGAGTGGTACGAGCCTGCCGAGGATGGAGGATTCAATCCTGTCTCATCTACAGTGCCTCTGGCTGACTATGTAGGCGATGCTTCATCGATTCGTCTGAGATGGGTATATCAGGGCATGTTTGATTATCATCTCGCCATTGACAATGTGGTAATCAACGACGGGTCAGGAAGTCAGGTCGGTATTCAGGATATTGTTGCCGGTGATATTTCTGTCAAGGGTTCTGCCGACGGTATCAGCATCTCCGCTCCTGAGGGCATCATCGCTGTCGAGATCTACTCTATTGACGGCAAGTTGCTGAAATCGCTTAACGGTAATGGCAGTGACTTCATGAATATCAGCTTTGAAAACAAAGGTGTTACAATCGTGAACGTCTCCACTCCCTCTCAGCACCGCGTGATGAAAATCGCCCGCTAATTAATTCCGCCTATATTATAATAGTGACACGGGCATACCGAAATTTCGGTATGCCCGTGTCTTATTTGTTGTAATTTATTTCTATCTTACCAGTACTTTTACAGTCTTGGTGTCATTGCCATTCACGACTTTCACGATATACAGACCGCCGATAACATCGATATCCGCGTTGCCGGTAGCTGTTGTCAGTACACTGCCGTCTATGCGGTAGACGATGGCACTTTCTGCACCGCGTACCGATATCATGCCATCGTTAGCTTCTACAACTACATTGTTGTTGTCGCTTATCGAGGATATTCCTACAGTACCAATTTTTACAAATCGGAATAGATTACCTTTATTGTCACCGTTATGGGTGGTGCCTACATGAATCCAGTTCCATCCGGCTGTGCCGTCGACCGGACCTACATATTTATTGGTTTCACGGTTAGTTATTGTGTAGACGTCGTCCTCAACCTTATTGATAAGGAATATGGAGCCTAAGTCGGTGCCGTTGTAGTTGTCACCCCAATATAGCTTGCCACCGGCATTGCTCAGGTAAAGTCCATAGCCGTCAGCGATGGTGTAACCTGAGGCTGCCGCGCCGTCAGATGCCTCCTCGATTTTGAACTCTACATTGTAGGCATTCTCTTCCGCTTCGGTCTCTGTAAGAATCATGCCTGTCATCTCTTTGTTCCCGGTCTCCCAGCTGTTTGCATGGTTGGCTGTTACGAATATGGAGCCATCTTGTCCGAGATTATACATCTTGTAGGTACCGGCAGCGAAAAATTCAGGGACTTGATGTAGTTTGAACGCTTCAATGGCTTCCTGCAGGTCGTAGCAGGCATCTTCTGCGTCATCTTCGTCAGTTACAGCTTTGGCGGCATCGATAGCATCGCGAAGGGCGTTTATTGCTGTTGCCGGGTAGTCCCCTTCCGCTGTGCCTTCTGTCGCTCCTGAAAGAAGAGTCTCCGCTTCAGATATTATGGATTGAAGCCGTTCCATGGCATCTGCGATATATGTTTCGGCAATGAATATGCAGGCATCCTTGTCGCCCTTATGATTAGTTCCTACATGAATCCAGCTCCAGCCGTCGGTGCCATCGACGGGACCTACATAACCTCCCGTGGCAGTACTCTTGATTTTCCACTGTCCTTCACCGGCTTCCTCAAATTGGAAAATGTATTTCTTGGCTGACGGACGTTCCTGTTCGCCCTCGTCATATACAAATTCATTATTAGAGTTGCTTTTCATATAGTAGCCGTCGCGGTCACATATCGTGTAACCGGTAGCCTCTGCTTCCGATCCCGATTTCTCGACATGGAAAATCTTGTTGTAACCTGCGGTCTCACTATCATTGATAAGCAGACCGGTAGACATAACATTCCAGCTTTCCCATGAATTAGCTTGCCAGCCGTTTACCAGATAACCGTTCTCGTATGTTTTCGAGATTGTACGGAACATGTACCACCCCTCAGCAAATACAGCGGGAACGCGGGCATCTTTGTATGCCGCTACGGCTTTGGCGAGAGCTGCCGATGCTGCTGTCAGAGTGTCAAGGTCGCCGTCAAGTGCCGTTTTGGCATTATCGATGGCACTACGTAGAGCCGCACGTGCCGCAGACGGATATTGTCCCTCATTTTCCCCTTCTTCAGTATCCTCCAATAGCTTTTCTGCCGATGCGATGCTTTCTTCCAGGGCGGCTTTTACCGATGCTGCGTCTATTGGCGATGCCTTAAGAATCATTGTAGAACCGCCGTTCTTGTCACAGTAAATACCTGAACCTGCAGCGGTTTTGTCCTTGCCGAAATATTTGTCATTCTTGCGGCATTTGATTTTAATGTAGTCGCCGTCTTCCTCTATGATAAATATGTTGTCTTTCTTTTTAAGGTCAGCTGCGGCTTTAACCTTTATATCCCAAGCATTACTTGTGCAATCTATGTACAAGCCACTTTCCGTCTTTATATTGTATCCTTCGGCAGAAGCGCCTTCCGGAACTTCAACAAATACGAATGTCTGTTCATAGGCAGCATCGCCAATTGCCTGTTGTGTAAGTTTTGCTCCTTCCCCGTTTGACGAAATGCAGAGTTCGGTGTCCTTTAACTCGAGGCGATAAGGTGTCCCCGGTAGAATGGCGGCTGCCGATGAAAATCCTATAGCAGCGATAGCCATTGTCACGATAAATTTATTCATGTGATTTATTGGTTAATTAGTTGAAAAAACTTTCACAAAAATAAATTTATCCAATTGAACCCCACTATATCAAATTAGTATGAAACAGCCGTAATTTGATATTTCATCTCAGAGTTGTCATAAAAACGAATTATAACTCTTTTTATATCGAATTACGGACTATTTTCACGATATTCACTCATCACTATTTTATAAAGTTTGCTTAGCGGTGTTCTTTTTTGATGTTTATTGAGGGTATTGACACCGAGTAATAAAAATCTCCCCCTAATTTCTGCCATGTTAGACAGCAATCGTTAATTATGCTACAGCCTCATCTTTAAAACTTGTTGAGGTGAATCTTTTTGTTAATGTCGATTTCTTTTTGATTCGGTAAAAATGCTCTCTCTGCAGGATATCCTATTGTAAGCAGGCATATGAACTCATATCCTTCCGGGGCATTTACAATCTTTTTGATTTCTTCCGCTTCCACGTTTCGTGACACAATACCGTCTGGCGACAGCCTGTGACCTTTTGCGAAATTCACAGAAACAGGTCTCGGAAATCTGTTTTGCAGTCGGCTTCAACGACCTTCCGCATTTTATCCGTGTGTTCACCTCTACTTACGGCATGTCGCCCACAAAATTCCGCAAAAATCAGTTTTGATAATCGGTGTTATTGCGGGTTGCGCATCATGGTGTTGATTATTGCGAAGATTTCATTTTTGTCAAGGGTGACTATGCATCCTTGCCCGCTTCGTAGGCTTGCTGCATAGCAGGATGGGAGTTTATGTCTCCGCGATTTCGCGCACCGTTGCCGCGGATGATGCCTCTCTCAATCGAGCCGTAAAGACAGCGGGCAAATCCGTGGAATGTCTCGAATACGGCATCGGTCGCTTCCTCGTCACGGTCGGTTGATGTGGCGATATAGAAAAATTCTTTTTCTTTCAGGTCCTTTTCATGTCCGTAGGTGCGGTCGATAAGGGCTTTGAGCTGCGCGGTCATGTTGTAGAAATATACCGGGGAGGAGAGTACGATTACATCAGCCTCTTTCATTTTGGCGATAATCGCCGCTGCATCATCGGTTTCTGCCGCCGAGGCTGTGCGGTCATACTCCTGTTGGTCGAAATAGCGGATATTGTAATCGTTCAGGTTCAACATCTCTACTGTATGACCTGCCTCTTCAGCTCCTTTCTTGAATTGCAGGCACAGCTGCTCGCTGTTGCCGCCGCGACGCGGGCTTGACGAGAGTATCAGCACTGATTTGGGACCTGCTTTTTCTTTTTTCGGTTGGTTAAACATGGTGCTTTCCTCAGGAGTGTCGGCAACACGGTTTTCTTCCTGCTTGCTGCCACAGGCAGCGAAAGTGAATGCCAAAATTGCCAATAGTAGTGAATAAATCTTATGTATCATCATTGTAAGATAAGTTTTTTGTTTATGCGTTTACTGCCGTGGTCATACGTCATCGAAAGAAGATAGACTGATTTTGCGGTGACGGGAAATGAGTAAGCGGGGCGATTCGACATGCGGTGCAGAAGTTTGCCGTCGAGATTGTAAACCTCGACGGTGTTAGAGCTTATGTCAGCACCTATCTCAACATGGATTGCGGATGAATCGGTGTAGACACGCATATTTCCCGCTGTGTCACCGGTAATGGTGGTAATTCCTGAGTTTCCGAGCAGACCGAGCCGGGTAAGCCAGCCTTCTACACCATTGGCATTGCCGGGCATATCTATTCCGGCATCGTCGGGGCGACCGGGGCGCGTTATGTCATCGGCATCAAGGTCTTCCGGCAAAGTTTCGGGTATATGGACTGAATTGGGGGTACACTTATAGATTTTCTGCATCGACTCGTTGAGATAAGTTGTCGCTCCGTAAGTAAAAAACGGGATTATGATGTGGTTGCTTAAATCGTATGTCTCAAGAAACGTGCATACTACCATCGCGGGCTGATGCCACCAGCACGGAGAGCCGATATATATCCGGTCATATTGATTAAGCCATTCCTGCGAGGGAGGATTGGCGACAGCCGGACGCAGGTCATTATAAGCTTCGTTCTGAATACGGTCGCTGTCATCGTATGGGTTGGCGGCATACGGGTCGGCGGCTTCGATACGGTAGATGTCGGCACCGGTCAGTTCGGCTATACGTTCGGCAACAGCTTTCGTGTGACCTTCGGCTGAGAAATATGCAACAAGGTCTTTAGCCTGTGTCGCGGGCGCGGCAAGCATCAGCGACACGATTGCAGTGGTAAATAATCTTTTCATTGTCGTGTAGTTTTGGCGGTTGCGGTTTGGGGTTTATTTGCAAATATGATTATTTCTTCAATCTGGGTGTCGCTCGCTCCGAGTCTTTTCGCGATTCCTGAATGTGAGCGTAACATAGGTTCCACCCCTTTACCTAATGATGCAATCACTGCGACTGTGGCAAGTTCCCGCTCGGCGTAGGTGAGCACATCGCGCTCAAACAGGTCGCAGAAAAGGTGCTCTTTCAGAAACACTTCCACCTCCGGTGAAAGCACTGCGTAAGGCGCCTTGGGCGCATCGGTCAGCATTCCCGATATTTCTGAAAGAATGGCGCGTCCGCGTTCATATTTACTCCGCGTGTCGTCAATCGGCGATGCCTCCCGTCCCATGACCACCGGTTTCCCGGCAGCAGTACGGCTATCGATTACTTCCACGAGTGTCTGCAGTCCGCGCAGAGCTTTCGGAAAACCGCAATAAGCGTAGGAGTGTACCATTACCTCCTTTGCTTCATTGACGGTCAGGGTGCTGTCAAGCACTTGGTCAAGCAACACGGTGAGCGCCTGTAAGTCGGTCTTCGCGGTCAGCGATGCGATTTCGGTGATTGCTTTCTGTCGCGGTGACAGTGATGAAAGCTCATCGGCTTTTATTCCGCCGTAAAATGCAGAAAGCATCATGGCAAGTGCGGCGATTACATGTCGGTATTTCATGTCGTTGAAAGTTTATATTAATTACAGCAAATGCGGGTACAGTAATTGAGGAGCAGCCCTATCTGCGAGACAATGATTGTGCTGCTATAGCGGTCAATGGAGTGTTCCAGCTCATGAGCTATCAGCGATATGCACCCTGAGATAGCATTTTTATCGCTGTCACATAGCGGCTTGTGGCAGGTGCAGCGACATGGGTATTTGTTGATGTCACGTTCGAGCGGAGTGTCACAGAGCAAGTCGGGGTGAAACAGTACACCGGTGTAGCCGCATTCTCGTTTATGTACTGCCGCCGGTATCCTGAAGATTTCCCCGGGGATTATGAGGCGGAGTCTCTCCCCGTTGCAGAGTAGCGCGTAGAAGTTGCAAGGACTGTCTATGTCATGGTCAAGGCTGTCGGCGGTCAGGTCGGCAATTCCTACAAGAGGGTGAAGAGTTTCCTGTCCGGTAAGCCTGTTGAATGTATCAATGGTCATCATGTCGATATGGAGATTTCTTCGATGCAAAATTACTATGACTTACAGGCAATGGGTTTATACGCATTACGGATTTGATTATCACTTTTACCGATAGTCGTTGACGGTTGGCAATTTATGCTTAAATTTGCAAAACACAAATAATCAGTATCATGGACAAGATTGTCAATATTCCTACCGTAAAAGATTACAACGACCATTGGGGTGTCGCGACGCGCCATCCTTATGTCAATGTGCTGGAAGGCTCACAGGTCACACGACCTATCCCCAACTGTCGCAAAAACATGGGGATGTATGTCATATTTCTCAAGGATGTGATGTGTGTCGATTATCTTACCTATGGGCGACAGGAATATGATTATCAGGTCAACACCCTTGTGTTTACGGCTCCCGGACAGGTGTTCGGACATCCCGCCGACGGCTCGACATATCAGGCTAAAGGCTGGTGTCTATATTTCAGTCCCGAACTGCTCCACGGCACCCCGCTCGGGCGTCATATTAAGGACTATACATTTTTCTCTTATGCCACCAATGAAGCGCTTCATCTCTCACAGCGTGAGCGCGACACCATAATTGATTGCATGCGGAAGATTGACGATGAGATAAATTTCGGCGGTGACAAACACAGCAACACGATAATAGCATCGGCGATAGAGCTATTTCTGAACTATTGCCTGCGATTTTACGACCGGCAGTTTATCACCCGCAAGAAAGTAAACAAAGACCTGCTTACCCGTTTTGAGGAACTCCTCGACGGATATTTCACTTCCGGACACGCTCAGGAATACGGTACGCCCACGGTGGCATGGTGTGCCGACAGGCTGCATCTCTCTGCAAATTATTTCGGCGACCTGATAAAAAAGGAGACCGGCACGACCGCACAGGAATATATACAGCGTAAGACAATGGAAGTGGCAAAAGAGCGTCTGTTTGATGCCGCACAGTCAATAAGCGAAATTGCCTACTACCTCGGCTATCAGTATCCGCAATATTTTACCCGCGCCTTCAAAAGAGTAGTCGGATGCACCCCTCTTGACTACCGTCGCCGCTATAATTAGTCATCGGTAATTACTGGGTTTTAGCTACATTTACCTATGGATGGCGTTTATTTATTTTGTTGATTTGTAGAGCAATAAAGATAAGTCCCACTACTTTTTAGATACCCGGGATTGACTGCTCGCGCTCTCGCCTTTAACTTTGCAATATATCGACACATAATATCGGTGGATATATAGAGTCAGGCAACGGGGCTTTAATGTCAAAATCAACATCATAAATAACATGAAAAAAACATCATTTTTACGGAATAGCCTTTTCCGGCTTTCCTGTAGTCTGTGTATGGGCATGACACTTTTCTCGCTGAGAGCGCAGAGTCCGGTCGCATCACCGGAAGCGACTGTTGTTTCCGGCAATGCGCGTTTTACAATCCTTACACCTGAAATGGTGCGCATCGAATACAGCGATAAGGGCGTATTCGAGGATCGTGCTACTTTTACGGTGCAGAATCGCAAGATGAGCAGTGTGCCTCAGTTTGTTAAAAATGAAGATGACGACTATCTCTACATTTCTACCGATAAACTGAATCTTAAATACCGCAAGGGGACTAATCCCAAAACACTCCCCGCATCGCCCCGTAATCTGACAATCACAATGGACCATGACGGAAAACCGGTTACGTGGTATCCCGGAAAACCTGACCCTTTGAACTTGAAAGGTACTTGCCGAACACTTGATGGAAGTAATGGCGATAATAAACGAGCCGAACTTGAATATGGTCTCATTTCCCGGTCGGGCTGGGCTGTGATTGATGATTCGTGGTCGGCTCCCCGCGCCGACGGAAGCCGGTCGTTTGCTTTCGAACCCAATGATGAGGTCGGTTACGACTGGTGGACCGACAGAAAAGATTCCCATGCCCTCGACCTTTATTTTATGGGGTATGGCCGGGAATATAAAAAGGCAATAGCCGATTTTACGAAGATAGCAGGAAAAATCCCGTTGCCTCCCGCCTATGTATTTGGGTACTGGTACAGTAAATACGCTTCTTATTCTTCGGATGACTACCGTCAGATAATGGCTGACCTTGAGAGCAACGGCATACCCGCCGACGTGATGATTCTTGATATGGACTGGCACTGGAACGGCGATGCCAACAGCGCCTCTGCCGGCATAGGAGGTTGGACCGGCTGGTCATGGAACACCAATCTTATCCCCGAGCCTGAAAAACTACTGGATGAGATTCATGATAAAAATTTCAAGATTGCGCTTAATCTTCATCCCGCCGACGGCGTTAACAGCCATGAGTCGCCCGCATATTACAATGCCATGAAATCAGAACTTGGCGGTAAATATGATGAAAACGGCAATATCGCATGGAGTCTAGATTTCCCTGATTTCACAAAGTCATTTTTCAAAAATGTGATACGCGACCATGAATCGGAAGGTGTGGATTTCTGGTGGCTTGACTGGCAGCAGCATCTTACCAGTCCGTACACGTCAGGTCTTGGTCAGACATTCTGGTGCAATCATGTATTTTACAATGACATGGTTAAAAACCGTCCCGACCGTCGTCCCGTGATATTCCATCGCTGGGGAGGGCTTGGCAGTCACCGCTATCAGATCGGTTTCTCCGGCGACGCTCTCATAAACTTCCCTACACTCGCTTTTCAGCCTTATTTCACGGCTACCGCTTCCAATGTAGGCTACGCATATTGGGGGCATGATCTTGGCGGTCACGCCTTTACTGACGAGAAGACCGTGAACGACCCGGAACTTGTATTGCGCTGGATTCAGTTCGGAGTGTTTACACCGATATTCCGTACCCATGCCACCAAGGACGACCGAATCGAGCGACGCATATGGAAATTCCCTAATTTCCCCGATATGCTTGATGCCGTGAAGCTACGCTATGCCCTGTTCCCTTACATATACACTATGGCTCGCGAGACCTACGATACCGGTATCGGCATGTGCCGTCCCTTGTATTACGAATATCCCGGTCAGGAAGAGGCTTACCGATATGAAGGTGAATATTTCTTCGGTAATGACATATTGGTGGCCCCGATAACCGAGGGCGCACCCGACGGTAAAATCAGCTCAAAAGAGATATGGTTTCCTGAAGGGGCATGGTGGAGCATGTCAACCCATGAGCTTATCGAAGGTTCATGTGTCATGACTCTGGACTTCAAAGCCGATGAAATACCATATTTCTTCAGAGCAGGCGCAGTAATCCCGTTCAACGCTCCGACGGTTAAAAATGTCACCGCTCCAATGACCTCGCTGCTTCTTAACGTCGTAGCGGGTTCCGATGGAAACGGTTCACTGTATGAAGATAGCGGCGACAACAGCGACTACGCTACAGTATATTCTACCACTCGTTTTAATCACACTGTGACCGGCGACACAGAAACTTACGTTATCGAGCCTCGTGAAGGCACTGTAACCGGTCTGCCCGAAAACCGCCGATGGACTTTAAATATCCATAATGCCACGCAGCCCCGGAAGGTGACGATAAACGGCACCACTGTGGATGCCTCGGCATGGCGATATGATGCCGCCACCCGCATGTTGTCGGTTGATGTCCCGGAGACATCCTGCACTGCCCGTACCGAAGTATCCGTGGTATATTAATTCTAAATCTATTTATGATGTAATCAAATTAGTACATTAGTATTTTTTTCAGAGATTAGTGTCACCTTTTGTGATGATTTCGAAATGAGGCTGTATCAAAATTTTTGAATGCAGTCTCATTCGTTTTTAGTTGATATAAAATATTGTTATCGATTTTAACAGTTTGCGTTGTTTTGTTGACAAAATTATTTTTAAATTTGTAATTAGTATGACCGAATCTAATAATAAACCGATATTACTTTTTTGTCTTTTCTTGGTCTGCTATCTTTTTGCATCGGGAAAAGCGTCTACCGATTCTCTTATGAAGCAGCTGGATAGCGTCATCGCCCGGCGCGGTGCCTATCTGCAAAATAAAGAGGGACGGCTTTCGGCGCTGCATCGCGAATATTTGTCGGCAAAAGATGACATGGCGCGATTCGACATGTTATTGCACCTTTATGACGAATACCATTCATTTAATACTGATTCGGCATATAACATGAGTCTGCGTCAGGAAAAGATAGCTGAAAAACTCGGTGACAGGAATATGATCATGCATGCAAGGTTGAACCGTGCCAATATATTCGGCGCGACGGGGATGTATCATGAGTGTCTTCAGCTGCTTGATTCATTGAACCCGGCGGATATTCCCGACTATCTTCATCCCTATTACTTTCATATAAAGCGCACGGTTTATGGCAGGATGTCGGATTATGCTGCTTTCCCCTCCGACAAACGGAGATATTTTAATCTGACTAATTCCTACCGTGACTCCATAATGGCGGTTAACGATTCGGCATCGCTCGCACATGTGATAACCAAAGCCGATTATCTGAATGTCAACGGTGCACCGGGTGAGGCGATTGAACTCATGAAATCGTTTATGGCAAGCAATGATTTGTCGGAACATGAGAAGGCTATTTGTGCCTGGACCTTGTCAGAGGCATATAAAAAGACCGGTGACAAGGCAATGGAAAAGGAAAATCTGCTCATATCGGCGATCTCCGACCTGAAATCGTCGGTCAGGGAATATATCTCACTGCGCCAGCTTGCTCTGGTGCTCTATGAGGAAGGTGATCTCGACAGGGCGTATGAATTCATGACCATCGCCGTGGAGGATGCGGCAAAGTGTAATGCCCGGCAACGTATAATCGAACTTAATGACACATATCCGATGATTAACGGGATATATGTGGAGACAGTCAGAAATCAGAAAAAGTCGCTTGAACGCTATATCGCCATAATCACCGTGATGGCATTGTTGCTTGTGGGGATGCTTTTCTATATGCGTCGCCAGATGGTGAAAATCGCCAAGGCGCGCAGGGAAGTCGAGGAAGCGTACAACCGTCAGAACAAGCTCACCGAGGAGCTTCGTGCCTCAAATGAAAAACTTACCGATGCCAACAACGCCATCGCCGAGATATCGGAACTTAAGGAAGTTTATATCGGAAGATATATGGACCAGTGTCTTACTTACATAGAGAAACTTGACACTTACCGCAAGACCATGGGTAAACTGGTTAATTCCGGTAAGACAAGCGAGTTAAAGTCACTGTTGAAGTCATCCACTGTGGTCGATGATGAATTGAAAGCGTTTTACGACCAGTTTGACAAGACCTTCCTCAGTCTGTTTCCCACATTTGTCGAGGAATTTAACAGCCTTCTGTTACCGGAAGAGGCGATTCTGCCGAAGAAGGAAGGCGCGCTTAATACTGAGCTGCGCATTTATGCCTTGATACGGCTTGGCATTACCGACAGCGACAAGATCGCCAAATTTCTGAGATATTCACTCACTACCATTTATAATTACCGGACCAAGGTAAGAAACAAGGCGAGAGGCGACAGAAATTCCCTTGATACTGAAGTATTGAAAATAGGTAAATCACGGCGCCAGGGTGAGTAGCAGTGTAATAAATTTGATATTTAAACATATAAATCTTGCCGGTAAAAGTGTCTTTTTTGTCGAAACCGGCTTTAGATATACTACTTAAATCTTCATGGTCTACTGAGATATGTGGCTGACGGTTAGGAAAATAAGTTATAAAACACACTATATTTTCGATATGTGCCGTTGTTGAGGCTCGATACTATATATAAATTTGCAACAGGATAGTTAACCGCAACTACTGAACGAAATCTTAATATCATAATATCAATGGCAAAAAGTAACAGAAAAATTCAGACGCTGTTCCTGTCACTGTTTTTAATGACCGGTTATCAGACGATATCGGCTCAGCAGATAAACATCACGGGAACAGTCACGGATCCTTCAGGTGAACCTCTTATCGGGGTGAGCGTGACAGTGCCGGATACCCGCACAGGCGTATCTACCGATATCGACGGTAATTTCAGTATCGATGCCGATGCGAAAGGTAAGCTCAAATTCTCTTATGTCGGCTATTCGACGGTCGAGGAGGCAATCAAAGGCAGGAGCGTAATCAATGTCGAGATGAAAGAAAATGCCGAACTTCTTAATGAAGTGGTCGTCATCGGTTACGGAACAATGGATAAGAAGGAGCTTACCTCGGCGATATCCCATGTAAGCGAAAAAGACTTCCTTACCGTAAGCTCGCTTGACCCCTCGATGATGATTCAGGGAAAGGTGCCCGGCGTTTCAATCACTAATACCGGTGCCGGAGACCCCAACAATCAGGCGAGCATACAGATACGTGGCGTGTCGTCACGTTCGGCAGGTCTCGGTCCGCTGATTGTGGTTGACGGTGTGCCGGGTGGAAATCTTACCAATATAAATCCTAACGATATCGCGTCATTTGATATCCTTAAGGATGGTGCGGCATCGGCAATCTACGGAACACGCGGTTCAAACGGTGTAATTCTCGTAACGACCAAAAAGGGCAGCAAGGACGGTAATACCCACACGACTTATTCAGCCACCTTGTCATGGGACAAGATTGTGAAAGAACTTGACATGATGAATGCTCAGGAATATCGTGATGTGCGCCTTGGCTGGGGCGACCGTGGCGTTGACCTCGGCGGCAACATCGACTGGCTTGACGAAGCTACCCGCACGGGATTCGCGATGCAGCACACCCTGACAGTGAGCGGAGGCAACGATCGCAGCAATTATCGCGTGAGTGCCGATTACCGCGATGCCAACGGTATTGATCTCCGTTCCAACCGTGAGGAATACGGTGCGCGCGCATCGGTGATGCACACCACTAAAGGAGGGTTGTTTACCATTAACCTTAACGTAGCTCCGCGTATAATATACCGTGACAATGCCGACTGGAGTGTGTTCTGCAACGCCATAGAGGCAAATCCTACCACTCCGCTGATGGATCCGGAAAATCCGAGCCGTTACTATAATTTTCAGGGACAGGTTGTAGGAAGCAATCCGGTCGAACTTCAGAAACTGGAGAAAAACCATTCCGACACGAAGCTCCTTGATTGGGACGGCACAATCAAGCTGAATCTCCTCCCGCTTCTTGCGAAAGGCGGCACGAGCATACATAACCTTTCGACTCAAGTGATGTTTGCCGACCACCAGTACAGCAACAACGATTCATGGTTCCGTCCGTCCACAAGCACTCTCGCTATCAATAACGGTTATGAAGGCGAGGCAAGCAGGAAATATTCAAAAGACCGCCAGTATGTAGTTGAGTGGCTCACAAACTACAGCACACATATCGCTGACAAGCATAATATCAAGGCTATGGTAGGATATTCCTATCAATACACGCAATATTCCGATTTTTATGCTGAAAACAAGGATTTCCCCAACGACGGTCTCGGAGCCGACAATCTCGGTTCAGGCGCTCTTGCCAAGGAAGAGGGTGAGGTGCTTATGAGCAGCTGTAAGAATGACTCAAAGCTCATATCATTCTTCGGTCGTGTAAGCTATGACTTCATGGGCAAGTATCTTGTCACCGCTTCTCTGCGTCACGAGGGGTCGTCAAAGTTTGGAGCCAACCACAAATGGGGTAACTTCCCGGCTGTATCCGCCGGCTGGCGTATCTCGGAAGAATCATTCATGAAAGGTGCTGAATGGATTAATGACTTAAAAATCCGTGCCGACTACGGTGTTACCGGTAATCAGGATTTCGGCAGCTACATTTCGTTGAACACAATGACAGGCTTCGGATATTATTTCTACAACGGGAAGTATTATCAGGTGTGGGGTCCATCCAAAAATGTGAATCCTGACCTGAAATGGGAGAAAGGTAAAAACTGGAATGTCGGCGTGGACTTCTCGTTGTTTGACAACCGTTTCTACGGCTCACTCAACTATTTCAGCCGCCGTCAGCAGGATTTGCTTGGCAACTATAAGGTTTCGGTACCCCCGTATCTCTTCGACGAGACATTCGTCAATGTAGGTACGATGAAAAATACCGGTTTCGAGTTTGACTTGAATTTCAACGCGGTAAACACAAAGGATTTCTCTTATAGCTTCAACGTCATCGGTACGGTGATGAGCAACAAGTTTGTCGATTTCAGCAACTCTGAATATGTAGGGCAGGATTTCTACAATGTATGTGATACCTCCGATCCCTATCCCTTCTACAGCCTGCAGCGTATCGAGAAAGGTAAGTCGCTCGGTAATTTCTATATGTGGAAATATGCCGGTATAACCAGCTCGGGCGAATGGCTCGTATATGACAAAGACGGTGATATCATCCGTGCCACGCAGGCATCTGATGAAGACCGTCAGGTAGTCGGCAACGGCATGCCTAAGTTCACCATGTCGACGAGCCATAATTTCCGTTACCGCAATTTTGACCTCGCGCTTTTCTTCCGTGGTGCATTTGATTATGACATCTTTAATATCCATGATTTCTATTACGGCACACGCAATTTCACCGGTAACGTATTGAAGAAGGCTTACGGAAAGAACTTTGACATCAGCCCCGACGCCAACCCTGTGGTAAGCGACTACTTCCTTGAAAGAGGTGATTACTTCAAGCTTGACATGCTCACCCTGGGCTATACGCTTCCGTTGCCTAATTGTCGCTTCCTTAACCGGATAAGAGTGTCGGGAACCGTTAAAAATGTGTTTACAATCACAAAATTCAGCGGAGTGGACCCCTCGACATATCAGGTGAACGGTCTTACCCCCGGCGCACAAGGCTCGCGTCAGTATTATCCCTCGACCCGACAGTTTATCGTCGGTCTGCAGCTTGATTTCTAATAACCGGCAAATCTTTTAACAATGAAATTTTTGAAATATATAGCGTCGGCAGCCTTATGCACATTTGCCCTCACAGGCTGCACCGATCTTGACGAGACGCTCTACGACCAGGTCGGAACGCAAAACTACTATAATACGAAGAGCGACGTAATCCGTGCGGCTTTCCGTCCGTTCGAGCATGCTTACTGGAGCATCTGCAGCCGCCATGTATTGAACGAGCTTACCGCCGACCAGCTCATCACCCCTACACGCGACGGCTGGTGGGATGATGGTGGAAAGTGGCGCCGTCTGCATTACCATGAATGGAATGTTGAGGATGGTGGCGACGCACAGACCGAGTGGAACGGATGTTTCCAGGGTATAATGCAGTGCAATTATGTCATCGAGGACCTTGCCCGCCTCGATCCCGCGAAATTCGGGTTCTCACAGACAGAGTTTGACAACCTTAACGCGCAGTGCCGCGCCCTCCGTGCATGGTTTTATCTGCGTCTTCTCGATGCTTTCCGCAATGTGCCTTTTGCTGTGAGTTACAACGATGTATCCCTTAATACCGAGACACAGGTAGAGCCTAAGGTGATATTTGAGTTTATCGAGAAAGAGCTGATTGACTGCACTAAGCTTCTTGCGAAGAAGGATGCGCTCGGTACCGGTGCCAATCTTCAGGGTCAGTGGACTCAGGGAGGTGCTGCCGCTCTTCTGGTGCGCTTGTATCTGAATGCGGAGGTATATATCGGCGAAAACCGTTACAATGACTGCGAGAAAGTGGCGCAGGATATACTTAACGGTGTATATGGAGCCTATGAGATTGCCGGTCGCTGGGATGCGGCGTTTGACTGGGACAATGACCTTTGCGATGAGGTGATTTTCGGATTCCCCAGTTCGCAGGGCTATTCCTACTGGCTGTATCAGGGCGATACCTATTGGTGGACTACACCGGCACGTGCCAGATATTATTTCAATGATGCCAAGTCGAAGGGCGGTGACCATAACACAAAGTATGCCGCCTCCCCATCTTATGACCTCAACGGTAACCTGTACACCTATGAGCTTGGTATGCCTGTACAGAATTTCCGCAAGTATCCCGGCGACGAACGCATGAAATTGTATCGTAATCTCGGTGGAAGCCGCCGTGAGGGTATGTTCCTGTTCGGTTATCTTGAATATGTCGACGAAAACGGAAAAACGGCGCGTGTGAGAGCACCGGAGCAGCCTTATGACCTCTATATCCGCGATGCCGTGGGCAATTTTCAGGGAATGGCTCCCGACAAATGGCCCTCTAACAAAGACAGCAACCTTAAGAACGGCGACCATAATTCAGGATGGCATTTTGCCAAATATCCTTTCTATAGCGATGATGATGCTCATCAGATGGAAAGCGATTACACGGAGATACGTCTCCCCGAGATAATCTATTCGCTTGCCGAATGTAAACTCCGCTCAGGAAAAAAGAGCGAGGCAGCAAAATTGCTTAACAGTGTGCGCAAACGCAATTATCCGGCTGAAAACCTGAATGATGTGCTTTACTCTCCCGAAGGAAAGGCGCAGCTTGACGAGCGCGAGATGCTTGCCGAGTGGGGACGTGAGTTTTTTGCCGAGGGTCGCCGTAGGATTGATCTCATCCGCTTTGGCAAGTTCTGTAAGGGGACATGGTGGGACAAGACTCCCGATGCCGATGACCATACATGTATTTTCCCGATTATGCGACCTATTCTGAACGCCAATCCCAAACTCGTGCAGAATCCCGGTTACAGCAATTAAAGTTAACCACTAATATCGATTAAAATGAAATATAGAAATGTCATATATACATTGACCGGACTGGCTCTTGGTGCAGCCGTCACGGGCTGTGAGGGTGAAAAAGACCTCATAATAATCGAAGGCAACCTGCCCATCAAGACCTCCACGCTCTATATGGTGGGCGATGCCACTCCTAACGGATGGAGCATCGATGCTCCCACTCAGCTGGAAGCGACTGAAGATGACCCGCTTGTATTTGTCTGGGAGGGAAGTCTCAATGCCGGCGAGATGAAACTTTGTCTCGCCCCCGGCAGCTGGGATGCCGCTTTCATACGCCCGGTCAACAACGGAGAGGAGATAGGCAAGGCTGATATTGTCAATGCAACATTTCAGATGCACGCCGGCGACCCTGACGAGAAATGGCGCGTGAGCGAGGCAGGAGTCTACCATCTCACGTTCAATCTCCGCGACTGGACCATGAGCAGCAGTTATCTGCGCGGACAGGACGCGCCTGTGATTGAGCCTATTCTTGCTGAAGCACTTTATATTGTCGGCGATGCCACACCGGCAGCCTGGAACATTGATGCGCCGGTCGCCCTTGATAAGAAATCTGATTACATATATGAATGGGAAGGCGCGCTGACTGCAGGCGATTTCAAGGCTTGCACCGCTTCGGGCAGCTGGGATGTAGCGTTTGTACGCCCGCTCACCGACGGTTGTATAATAGGTAAGAACGGTGTCGAGAGTGCTGATTTCATGTATTGTGCCGCTCCCGATTACAAATGGCATGTCGCCGACGCAGGTATCTATCACCTGACTTTTGACCTTGAACACTACACTATCGAGGCTGTCTTTAAGGAAGATATTGTCAACGAGAAAAATCCTATCGAAACACCTACGCTTTATATGATAGGTGACGCCACTCCCGGCGGCTGGAGCATGGATGATGCCACGGCTTTCACCGTGTCACCCGACAACCGCTATATCTTCTCTTGGGAAGGCGAGCTTGTCGAGGGCAACATGAAGGCGTGTCTTGAACCTGACGGCACATTCTCCTGCCCCTTCCTGCGCCCTGCATCAGCTGGATGCGAGATATCGTCACGTGGCGTAGCTTCATCCGATTTCGTATATACCACTTCTCCCGACGACCAGTGGAAAGTGACCGAGGCAGGAAGATACAGTATTACATTTGACCTCGAGAACTGGACGATTTCAGTAAAGTCCCTGTCAGAAAATCCGGGAGGTGACACTCCGGGCGATGATGAGAAAGCCCCGCTTGAAACCGAGACCCTCTACATGATAGGTGATGCAACTCCCGGCGGCTGGAGCATGGATAATCTTACTGCACTTACTCCCGATGCATCCAATCCATACGTATTTACATGGGAAGGAAATCTCAATACCGGAGAGATGAAAGCCTGCCTGCAGCCCGACGGCACATTCTCCTGCCCGTTCTTGCATCCGCTTTCCGCCGGATGTGTCATTGACGCAAACGGCGTTGCATCACCGGAGTTTGTGTATGACAAGGATTCCTCCGACCCTAAATGGAAAATTACCCGTGCGGGTCGTTACCGTATTACTTTCAACCTTAAAAAATGGACCATCGAGGCTGAATGTCTCGACTAATATCTCGATAAAATGAATAAAATGACAATATTATCAGTTGCTTTGACAGCCTCTATGCTTTTAGGCTCATGTAGCGATGAGATAGAGATGCGTTATCCTCCTAAGTTCGAGCTTCCGGAGTTGCCGGTGGTTGAGGGCATACATTCCTATAAGGCTCCCTTATACTGGAGCGTGTATGAATATTGCTATGAGCAGAACCAAAATGGTGTGGCAAACGAGGATATGGATATAACCCCCGAGGAATGGGATAAGATAATCGACTGGGTTGCCACCGACCTGAAGCCTTACGGCTACGACATGGTGTGTACCGACGGTTTTATCCCCATGCTTGCCAACGATGCCACGGGCTATATGACCCATTACGGCTCTATGTCGCTTAAAGATCTTGTCGCAAAGTGCAAGGCGAAAGGATTGAAGGTGGGCGTGTATGACAACCCTCTGTGGATTCATGGCCCGAACGAGACAAAAATCGAAGGTACCGACTATACTTTCGGCCAGCTGTATTACGACCATAGCGGCAACATCATGAATCCTACCGCTGAAAACATGTGGTTTAACTGGGCTGTCGCCGAGAATCCCGGCACCAAGGAGTTTATCGACGGCTTTTTCAAGCATTATCATGACCTCGGTATAGATTACATACGCATGGACTTCCTTTCATGGTATGAGGATGGTAAAGACCGCAATATCGGTATCGTAGGTCACGGATATGGGAGAGAGTCTTACGCAAGGGCGCTTTCTTATATCGCCGAGTCGGCAAAAAAGTACGGCATATTCACTTCTCTTGTGATGCCGCATCTTTACAATGATGCCGAGGTCGAGGCAAAATACGGCAACATGGTGAGAATCGTGTGTGATACCGCCGGTGGAGGATGGTGGCATTGCTCTGCGCAGGACAAGGGAAAGTCATACACCACCTGGCCCAACTGCATGAACATGTTTGACGGCTTTACTTACTGGTCACATATCTCCGGTCGTGAAAAGGTGATTCTTGACGGTGATTTTATACGCCTGAACACATTTGAGACCGATGCCGAGCGCGAGACAGTAGTGTCACTTCAGCTTATGGCGGGCGGTCCCGTGACAGTTGCCGACCAGTACAATACAATCGGTGATAATGTCAAGTTCTACACCAATACCGAACTCCTTGAACTCAATAAGGACAGGTTTGTCGGTCGTCCGTTGAGCGACAAGCTTGGCGACAAGAACAATGAGGTATGGTATGGACAGATGTCAAACGGCGATTATGTTGTAGGATTGTTCAACCGCGATGATAGTTCCCGTTCTTACTCGCTCGCGCTCTCCGACCTGGGGATAAGCGGTGAATGGAAAATGCGTGACCTGTGGCGTCATGCCGATGAGGGAAGCGTAACTTCAATATCGGCTACTGTTGCAGCTCATGGATGTAAGATAGTAAGATTGTCAAAATAAGTATATAAAACGATGGGATATAAGTATTTGTGGGCTGCGGCATTCGCCGTGGCAAGCGCGAGCCTTGTCTCGTTGCAGGCGGAGGGGGCTGAAATCAGCTCTCCCTCCGGTGCGGTGACTGTCTCTGCCGATGTGATTGACGGGGTGCCGATGTATAGTGTTGCCTATAAGGGTAAGCCGGTGATAAAGCCTTCGAAGCTTGGATTGCAGCTCGCCGATGGTCCGGATATGACCGACGGTTTTAAATTGGTGTCGGCATCGACATCTTCTTTTGACGAGACCTGGCATCCGGTATGGGGTGAAAACAGCAGCATACGCAATCATTACAATGAGCTGCTTCTTAATCTCGACCAACCGGAGCATTATCGCAAGATGAATCTGCGTTTCCGCGTCTATGACGACGGGGTAGGATTCCGCTACGAATTTCCGCAGGAGGGAGTGTTGACCTATTTTATCATCAAAGAGGAGAAGACACAGTTTGCGATGGCGGGCGATCATGTGGCATGGTGGATTGCCGGCGACTATGACACTCAGGAATATGACTATACGGAGTGCCGTCTGTCGGAAATCCGCGACAAGATGGCGGGCGCAATCAGCAGCAATGCGTCCCAGACACAGTTTTCACCGACAGGTGTCCAGACATCACTGCAGATGAAGACCGATGACGGATTGTATATCAATATCCATGAGGCGGCACTGGTCGATTACTCATGTATGCACCTTGAACTTGATGACAAGAACATGGTGTTCACGTCATGGCTCACTCCCGATGCGCAGGGCAACAAAGGTCACCTGCAGTCACCCTGTCATTCGCCTTGGCGCACGGTGATGGTCAGTGACGATGCCCGCGACATGCTTTCGTCAAATCTCATACTGAATCTAAACGACCCGTGTGCTTATGATGACACGTCATGGATTAAGCCGGTGAAGTATGTCGGAGTCTGGTGGGAGATGATAGGCGGTGGAAAGCAATGGTCATATACCTATGATCTTCCATCTGTCAAGCTGAATCAGTTGGATTACTCCAAGACAAAACCTCACGGACAGCATCCCGCCAACAACGACAATGTGAAGCGATATATAGACTTTGCCGCGCAACATGGTTTTGACCAGGTGCTTGTCGAGGGATGGAATGTCGGCTGGGAGGACTGGTTCGGACACTCTAAGGATTATGTATTTGACTTCGTGACCCCTTATCCCGACTTTGATATAGCGATGCTAAACGAGTATGCCCATTCAAAGGGTGTCAGGCTGATGATGCACCACGAGACCTCCGGTTCGGTAAGAAATTACGAACGTCACATGGACGAGGCTTACAGGCTGATGGACAAGTATGGCTACAATGCCGTGAAGAGCGGTTATGTCGGCAATATGATTCCCCGTGGCGAACATCATTACGGACAGTGGCTCAACAACCATTATCTATATGCCGTGACTGAGGCGGCGAAACATCACATCATGGTCAACGCCCACGAGGCTGTACGCCCGACAGGTCTGTGCCGCACATATCCCAACCTGATTGGTAACGAGAGTGCCAGAGGCACCGAATACGAGTCGTTTGCCGGCAACAAACCCTCTCATACGACCGTGCTGCCGTTTACACGCCTTCAGGGTGGTCCGATGGATTATACCCCCGGTATTTTCGAGATGGATATGAAGAAGGTGAATCCTAACAGCGAGGGGCATGTCAACAGTACTCTTGCCCGCCAGCTCGCCCTTTATGTGACAATGTACAGCCCGCTTCAGATGGCGGCAGACGTGCCGGAGGTGTACGACCGTTTCATGGATGCTTTCCGGTTTATAAAAGATGTGCCCGTAGATTGGGACGAAAGTCGTTATCTCGCGGCTGAGCCGGGTCGCTATATCGTGGCTGCGCGCAAGGAGAAGGGCGGCAATGACTGGTATGTAGGCTGTACCGCCAATGAAGACGGCTATGAGTCGACTCTTGCACTCGACTTCCTCGAACCGGGCAAGAAATATGAGGCAACAATCTATGCCGATGCGGCTGATGCTCATTATTCAACCAATCCCCAGGCTTACACCATCACACAGAAGAAGGTCGATGCCAAGACACGCCTTAAGATGAAGGCTGCTCCCGGAGGAGGTTACGCAATTTCAATCAAACAGTTATAATTCTCATTTTTCATTAAAATCATGCAACAGTTTAAACAATTCGCAATGTTATGCGCGCTCGCCGCAGTGTGTGGCAACGCCGCTAATGCCGACAGGCTATGGCTCATTGGTGAGGCTCTCCCTTATGGTTGGGATACCGACAAGGCTACCGCTTTGTTGTCGCTCCCCGATGACAACACGCTTTTCACCGGTACGGTTTTTCTCAAGGGTGGACAGGATTTCAAGTTTATGACAGTTCCCGAGTGGGGCAATGAGGAATATGGCGCCGCTCCCGATGCTGCTTTGAACGATGGTAAAATCACTCTTGCAAAAGGTACTGACGACACCGGCTACGGTAAAATCCAGGTAGCGGAAGACGCCAATTATTACATAACCGTCGACACGGAATCTCTCCTCGCCACGATAGAAAAGTCGGCATATCAAGAATCACCTGTGACACTCTGCTCTTTGTTCCTTGTCGGTGACGCTACTCCCGGCGGATGGGACGTGATGAACGGCACTCCGCTATATCAGGAGAAAGATAATCCATGTGTGCTTACAGCCTCGGGGATTGACCTGGTGAAGGGCACGTTTAAAATAGCCACTGCTCTCAAAGGAGCCTGCAGCTGGAATCCTGAATACTGGTATTTCCGCGATGCCGACAATAGCGGTAAAATCGCTTTGAATCAGGAAGGTGACCTCCAGTGGGCTATTGAGGAGGCAGGAACTTACACCGTCACCGTAGATGTAAAAGATAATACGATTTCAATAACAAAGAAAGGCACCGTAGGAATTGAGTCAGTGATGTCAAATGATGATTGCGAGGCTGAATACTACACGCTTACCGGCGTTAAAGTTGAAAATCCGGTCAACGGCATATTCATCTGTAAGAAAGGTTCAAAAACTGAAAAAGTAATCCTACGCAAATAGTTTCCATAGGTAAAGATAAAAAAGATTGTGCAGGAGGGTGTATCAAAATTCTGATGCACCCTCTTTTCTTATTTTAAAATCTATTACAAATAAGGAGGCACATAATCTTATTTTTCCTGAAGTTTTATCATGTATTGCTTCGGAGGCATCTGCATTTTGCGCTTGAATGTTTCGCGGAAGGTTTTTACATCATGAAATCCACACATTTCAGCGACAGCCTGTACGTTGGTGTTGCCGTCTTTAAACAGCTGCACCGCCTTGTAGATGCGGTATTCGTTTATAAAATCGATTATAGACATTCCTGTCATGCTTTTAATCTTTTTATAAAGTGCCGAATGACTCATTGACAGCCGTTGGGCAAGCATTCCGATTCCAAAATCTTCATCGGTCATGCACTCATTGATAATTTTTCGACATTCGAGCAGGAATTTTTGTTCTTCCCTATTATAATTGCCTGCCGACGAACCGGAAATGGACGATTCGGTATTATCTTGTTCAAACAGGCGCTCAACCTGCCTTACCAACACCTTGAGAGGAATAGGTTTGGTCATATAGGCATCGGCACCCTCGTCTAATGCCTTGAGCATGTCGCTCTCGGATGTCAATGCCGAGAATATCACGATTTTTATGTCGCGTGTGCGCTTGTCGCCTTTCAGGTCTTTCAGTACCTGATGGCCGTCGTAATCAGGCATCATAAGGTCGGTAATCACGACATCAAACCCTCCTTTACGTGCCAGCTCGACTGCAGCACGGGCATCGCTCATTTCGGTCACCTTGTATTTGTTTTCAAAAGCTTTTGCCAATACCGACAGTACATCAGGATTGTCATCAATCAGAAGAATGGATCGGGTGGCTGTAGGGTCGGAAATGCGGGCGGACTCCGCCGTTTCCGGATTCTCGTTCTTGAACAGTTCGGTTTTGTGGGCAGATGTTTCCGGTACGACACTTGCGGCACTGACTTCCGGAAGATATTGCCGGTGTTTCGGAAAGCTTACCGTGAAACATGATCCTTCGTTAATCTTGCTGTCGACTGTAATTGTGCCTTGATGCAGCTCTACAAGCTCTTTTACAAACGCAAGCCCTATGCCGTCGCCGCTGCTCACTTTCTGCCCGCGTTCAGTCCGGGTAAACGGTTCAAAAATGGTGGTATGCAGTTTTTCCATGATGCCGATACCGTTGTCGACTACACGTATTTCGACCATTTCATCGGTATCGTTAAGCTCCAGGTTGACATATCCTCCTTTGGGGGTGTATTTATATGCATTGGATATGAGATTGGTCACAATCAGCTCTACCTTGTCGGGGTCAACTTCGGCAATAACGGGCGTTCCCCCCCTATGTATGAAGTTGAATGTCAGTGATTTCTGACGGCATAGTTGCACGTAGTCTTCCGACAGTTCGCCCAGCAATGCTGTCAGGTCGATATGTCGCGCATTGAGGGCGAGATGCCCGGTGTCGGTTTTCCGGAAATCTATGATATGGCTTATCAGTTTATTCAGCTTCGCCGAGTTACGGTAGATTCCGCCAAGATTGTTGACAGAGATTGATTGCCGTCCTGAGTCATACATCTCTTCAATCTGTGCCGAGATGAGGAAGCACGGTGTGCGGAGTTCATGGGTGATATTGGCGTAAAAATCGAGTTTTGCCTCATTCAGCCTGTTTGCCGAGTCTCTTTCAAGTTCGGCAAGTGCGGTTTTTTCGCGGTTTTTGTCATATTTACGCCAGAAGAGCCATATCAGCGCGACAATGACAATGCTAAGCAATATCCATATAAATATGAATATGGTTGAGGCATACCACGGGGGAGATACCTTTATGTCCAGGGTGCATATTTCACTCCAGCTGCCGTCGGGCATCGTATGACGTATCTGGAGGTGATAGGTTCCGGTAGGTACATAGGTGTAGGTGGCGGAACGCGTTTCCGTCACATCGCGCCATCCGTCGTCAAATCCTTCAAGCTTGCACTCAAACTTAATCTGTTCGGGGTTTGACATTTCCGGCACGGTAAAGTTGACTTTGAAGTAGTTTTGGGAATTGTCAAGTTCGATAATGCTGTCCCCCTTACTGAATAGAGGGATTGAGGTCCCGCCGTTGCTGAATACTTCAAGTCCGGTAAAAATGGGGGAGTATATTTTCTTATTTCCCCGGGGTTGCTCGAAGGGGTAGCACAGAAGTCCCGACGTTGTACCGAAATAGGCTGTCGTGGCATCTTTCGCTGAGGCATTGAACGTGAACATCCGGGGCATGCGTTCATCATTCAGTGGCATAATCACATCTTTTTCCCTGACATACCGGAGGAGTCCCCGGTTGGTGCCTATGAGCAGATTGCCATTGGGGTCTTCTGCCATTGACAAAACTTGCACACCGGTTTCTCCCGAACGGTGACGGTAAGTCTTGATAACGGCTTTTTTCTCAAGGTCAATTTTACATAGCATGGTGTTGTCTATGTCGGCCCATAAATTATGACGGGAATCAACGAATACAAACGGTATGCGCCTGCCGGGAAGACGGATGCCTCCCTTTGTCGGACTGTTGCCGTGACGTTCCGCCAAGGCAAGGTTACGGCGGTCAACCTGCAATATGCCGCTCCAACGGGTCGATACGATGACATTGTTGTCATCGATAGCCATGGATAGTACATCGGATTTTTCAGTGCCCTCGATGACCGTGAATTCATGGGTGTGTTTGTTGAATACGCTCAGGGAGTTGCCTCCGACCCACAGATTGTTGTCGCCTCCGTCGGCAATCACCCATAGTTTGTTGCCCGGCTCAAATTGTTTGTCTGCCTTGTAAGTCTGGAATCTGCCGGTAGATGGGTCACATTCCACCAATCCTGTGCCGTACACAGCCGCCCATAATGTATTGCCCTCTTTTACAATCGAAACCACGTTGTCGGCTGGAAGCTGAGAGTTTTTCTTGTTGAATTGCCGGTATTTTCCTGTCTTGGTATCCAATATTTCCAGGCCGCCTCCGTCAAGTCCGAGATACATTGTGTCGCCGTCGGGAATCACCGCAGTCACGATGTCGTAGCAAAGCATCCCGGAATGTTTATCCATGATGCTGTAAGAGTTCAGATTATGTGACAGCATGAAGACTCCGTGCCGGTAGCTGCCTATCCATACGTTATGATTGCTGTCGGTGAACACCTTGTATATGGCGTCACACGGGAGCGATGAGTTATCGGGTAAGAACTGAATTATTTTCTCACCGTCGTTTATAAACAAGCCGTTGCCATCGGTGCCATAATAAATATTGTTGCCGTCTTGTGTCATGCTCATGAGGTTGGAGTATGGCTCCGAATGTTGGCTGACTGACATTTTGCCGTTTCTGTCGATAAAAAATTCCTGTGTCTCGGAGCCGATGCCTCCGCCTATTGTAACTGTCATCTGCCTGCTGTCAAAAAACAGGTTCAGGTTGGGGTCATAATTATATGTCAAGGCGTTGTGATACAACTCTTGTTCGCCGTTGCCCGAAAGAATGATGATTCCGTCGTTGGAGAGTACGAGAAGCCGGTCGTCACAGAAACCTGACACATCGGCATAATTGCGGTTTGCAGGTTTCGGCAATGTCCGGAATACCGGTCGGAAATCGCCGTTTTCGGAATCCGTATAGTCAAGTCGCAGCAACTCCCCGTTGCCGTTAATCACAAAAATATCTTCTCCGTGCTTTAATATGCGGCTTACTCGTTTGTTAAGGAGATTTTCTGAATCATCTCCATCGGTTACATAATATGCCGGATGAAAAGAGCAGTCAAGATAACGGAAGAAATCCAGTCCGGCGTCGCTACCTACCCAGAGTCCGCTGTCATCCGGTTTTATGCTCCTCACCATATTATTGGAAAGGCTCCCTTCCATATTTTCATGATGACGGTAGGTGGTCACATATTTGCCGTCGTAACGCGCCAGTCCGTTCCATGTCGCAATCCAGATGAATCCGTACTTATCTTCAGCAAGGTCATTCACGGAATTGTCGGGTAGTCCCTCATTCATGGTCAGTACCTTGATGTGGGCTGTGCTTGGCTGCGGAATCGCCGAAGCTCCTCCCGTCAATAGGAATACGAATATTAAAATGGAAAGAATTCGTTTCTGTGTCATCCGGTATGGCATATTATTCGATTTGGTTGAGTTTGATGACATTCTGAAAAATGAGTGTCATTTCTATTAATGAAGGCAAAATTAGTAAATACTTATAGAAACGGGGTGTTTTTCGCTATTTTCGATGACCGTATTTTCGTATATAAGAGGGGTGTTTTTCGTATTTGCGAAATTTTGACGGTACATGCGACAGATTTATTCGATAAATACGATTTATCCCTCCTTTTTTGACTGAAAAATTACTCTTGCATACAGCGACAACAATCTATTTTTGCATCGTGTAGTTAAGGACACAACCGGCGATGTTGATTACCGTCGCAAAAGAATGCCATTGACACATTAATAAACCAAAAACAAATAAATCACACAATGAACCCTAAACAATCGTGGAAAATACGTTGGGCGGCAAGGCTGCTACTCGTACTCGGGGGATTGACCATGACAGGTACGGCGTTTGCAGAGCCGGCAGGGGCGGTTGCCCCGGCGCCTGTCCAGGCTAATACCATCACCGCCACAGGAGAAGTGACCGGATCAGACGGAGAGCCTGTGATCGGAGCCACAATTCTTGTAAAAGGAACCAGTACCGGCACATCTACCGATATTGACGGAAGATTTTCATTTACCGTGCCTGCAGGATCGACCCTGGTAATCTCTTATGTAGGATGTACCACGCAGGAAGTAAAAGCTACATCCACGCCGATGGATATCAGGCTTGAAGACAGTAATATCAGTCTTGACGAAGTGGTTGTGGTAGGTTTCGCTACACAGAAGAAGGTTAATCTTACCGGTGCGGTGGGTACCGCCTCGGGCAAGGATATCGCCGAACGCCCGGTGTCTGATGCCGTTACGGCACTTCAGGGTATAATCCCCGGTCTTAATATTTCCAACTCAAGTTCAGGCGGTGAGCTTAACGCCAGCAAGGGTATTAATATACGTGGTACAGCCACTATCGGCGAAGGTTCAAGCGGAAGCCCGCTTATCCTTATCGACGGTATGGAGGGCGACCTTAATTCCCTTAATCCTCAGGATATCGAAAATATATCGGTGCTGAAGGATGCCGCCTCATCTTCAATTTACGGTTCACGCGCGCCTTTCGGTGTGATTCTCGTTACCACAAAGTCAGGCTCCAAGGGAAAGACCCAGATACGTTACGACAACAGTTTCCGTTTCAGCCAGCCTTTGAAAATCGCCAATCAGATGGATTCCTGGCACCTTGTTAATTACCTTAACGATGTGCAGCGTTACACTTCTCCCGGCTCTTTCACTTTCGACGACGAGTATGTAGAGAAAGTGCGTCAGTACTATACCGGCGAAAGCGATGTCGTTGCCGACGGTTATCACTGGGAAGACGGTCATTCTATCTGGGGCGACAGCGAGCTTATGGGCGTATATGCCAATACCGACTGGATGGATGAATACTACCGTAAGACAGCATTTTCCCAGGAACATAACCTTACCATGAACGGAGGAAATGAAAAGATTGACTATTACATCTCCGGTAACTGGATGGATATGGGCGGTTTCATGCGCTACGGTGAAGATGATTTCCAGAGATTCTCTTTGATGGGAAAAATAAATGCACAGCCCTACAAATGGTTGAAAATCGGTTTTACAAGCCGCTGGAACCGTACCGATTATGACCGCGCCACTACCATGAGCGGCGGATTTTATGACAACCTCATGCGCCGTGCCATCTCGATTGCGCCGAAGTATGACCCCAACGGTTATCTCGCTTCCGACTTCAACTATATAGAAGCTCTTGAAAACGGTGGCCGTCACAAGGAGCAGAACGATGTGTTCACCAATCAGTTCCAGGTGACAATCACCCCGATAACCAACTGGAACATAGTGGGAGAGTTCAATTCACGTATAAACAGCAACTGGACTCATGAAGACGGCTTCCCCGTGTATGCCCATGATGCGGTAGACCCCGACAAGGTGCATGTCCCCACTTACTATTCACGTACCACATCATACGTGAGCGAGTATGCCTACAGGTCTACATATCTTAATGCAAATATTTTCACCAACTACTTCCTGTCGTTGAACGAGAAACACAATTTCACGTTCCTCCTCGGTACACAGATTGAAAATTTCAAGGACCGCTTTGTCAACGGCAGCCGTAACGATGTCACCACATCGCTGTTGCCGGTGCTTGACCTTACCAACAGCAAGACCGATTATTCTCTCGGCGGTCAATACCAGACCTGGCGTACAGTCGGCTTTTTCGGTCGTATAAATTACGATTACATGAACCGTTATCTGCTTGAGGTCAACCTCCGTTACGACGGCACATCGCGTTTCCGCCGCGGAAGCCGCTGGGTATGGTCGCCCTCGGTATCGGCAGGATGGAATATCGCCCAGGAAAATTTCTTCGAGCCTGCAAGAGAGTATGTCGACATGCTTAAGATTCGCGGCTCCTACGGTCAGCTCGCCAATCAGAACACTAACAACTGGTATCCGACTTACCGCGTGATGGGACTTAAGTCGTCAGGAAGCCCGTGGCTTGTGGATGGCGAACAGTCCAATATCGCCTGGTTTCCCGGACTTATCTCGACATCGCTTACATGGGAGAAAATCCGCAATACCAACCTCGGTATCGACGTGGCTGCGCTCAACAACCGCCTGACGGCATCGTTTGACTACTTCTGGCGCGACAATAAAGACATGGTAGGCCCGGGCGTGTCACTCCCCGCCACACTCGGTACTACTCCCCCTGCCCAGAATCTGTTGTCGATGCGTACATCAGGATGGGAGCTTACCCTGGGATGGCGTCAGGTGATAGGCGATTTCAACTACGACGTGCGTTTCAACCTTTCCGACGACCGTACGAAAATCACCGATTATCCTAACCGCGAAGGTAACCTGAACAAATATATCGCAGGCAGGTACACCGGTGAGATATGGGGCTTGGAGACAAAGGGCATCGCCCGCACTCAGGAAGAGATGGATGCCCATCTTGCCAATGTCGACCAAAGCGAGCTTAGCGGCGGTCTGTGGCAGGCAGGCGACATCATGTATGTCGACAGTGACGGTGACGGCAAGATTCACAAGCAGAGCACCGTTTACGAGCAAGGCGACCTCAAGGTCATCGGTAATTCATCGCCCCGCTACAGGATAGGATTCAATCTTTATGCCCAGTGGAAAGGTATAGATGTATCGGCATTCTTCCAGGGCGTCGGCAAGCGCGACTACTATTTCAACGCTTACGGAGGTCAGGGTGCCGGAGAGAAAGGTGCCGCTTTCTGGGGTGCTACCGTAGGCGGACGTTGGGAATCACTGTTCTTTGACGAGCATCTCGATTACTGGCGTGACGACACAAGCCTTCTTGGTGAAAATTACGACGCATATTATGCCCGTCCGCTCTATTTCACCAACAAAAACCGCGAGACACAGACCCGTTATCTTCAGGACGGCTCATATCTGCGATTGAAGAACCTTCAGATCGGCTATACCTTCCCCGCAGGTCTCATGAAAAAGATTTATATCCAGAATCTCAGGATATTCTTCACCGCTGAAAACCTCCACACCTGGACCAAGATGACCAAGGTAATCGACCCCGAGAGCCTTGAGGTGTCAAAAATGAAAGCGGGCGGTTCATATCCTCTGTCACGTACATTCGCCTTCGGACTTTCAGTCACATTATAATCTTATAAACATCAAGCAATGAAATTTTTCAAACATATATTATTGACGGTCGCCACCGCGATGACATTCACTTCCTGTGATGACTATCTTGATGTAACGCCGCCGTCAAGCGTATCGCCCGAGATGTATTTCACCACTGCCGAACAGCTCGGATATTATACCCTCAACTATTACTGCAACTACTCGGCATGGGATGCCAACGGTGTAGGCGGTCAGTTTCCCTCTCACTCCGACTATACTTCGTTTATCCATGATGACGGGGCTACCGACAACGAGGGCGCGATAAGCAGCATCTATTACGAGGGGCAGGATTACAAGGTAGGTCAGAGCGGCGGTCTATGGAATTTTGACCGTATCAACGACCTCAACTGGTTTATCCGTACCGTGCGCCCGAAAATAGAGGCTGAGGAAATCGGTGGAAGTGATGTCGCCGCAAAGCATTATTTCGGCGAGGGTTATTTCCTCCGCGCACAGGAATATTTCTTCCGCCTGCGTAAGCTCGGTGACTTCCCTATCATCACCGAGAGCCTTTCCGACGACAGGGAGACACTCATTGCCGCGTCGAAGCGCAGCCCGCGTAATATTGTTGCGCGTTTTATCATCGAGGACCTTGACTCTGCCGCCCGTCTGCTCAGCAACGGTGACGGTATAGGCGGAAGAGCGCGTATCACCCGTGATGCCGCACTTCTCCTGAAAGCGAGAGTGGCTCTCTATGAGGCTACCTGGGAAAAATATTTCGCCGGCACTCCCTTTGTCCCCGATGCCGCATCGGGCTGGGCAGGTGCGAAAAAAGATTATAACTCCGATTTCAGCTATGACAATGCTGCCGAGGTGACATATTTCCTTGACCAGGCGCTTGCAGCCGCCAAGGAAGTCGCCGACAACCATCCTGTCCTCACTGCCAATAACAAGCAGGAGATAGGTGTCACCACCGCCGTAGGTGCCAATCCGTATTACGACATGTTTGCTTCGGTCGATGTGTCGGGCTACGACGAGGTGCTGATGTACCGTGCCGCTGACAGGGAGAAAGCAGGCGCACATTCGCTTAACCAGTATATGCGCGCCGGTCAGCCGCGAGGCTACACCCAGGAGTTTGCCAACGCCTTCCTTATGGATAACGGACTGCCGATTTATGACCCCAATTCGGGCTATGCAGGCGATGATTTCGTGACCGATACAAAGAAAAACAGGGACTGGAGATGGCGGTTGTTCATGAAGGCACCCGGAGAATATCCTTACTCCGATGCGACCGACCGCATGGGTCTCGGCTCAAAATTTGATGTGCCCGATGTCAGGGGCGGTTCATTCAAGTACGCCACCACTACCGGATACAAGAAAGGTAAGTGCATGACCAAGGAAACCAAGTACACCTCCACAAGCACCGATGAGACTGCGTCGGTAGTGTTCCGTGCCGCCGAGGCATACCTTATCTACATGGAAGCCGCGTGGGAGCGTTACGGTGACCGTCTTGACGCTGATGCCTGGAAATACTGGGAAGCCATCAGGACAAGAGCCGGTGTCGACACTGACATCCAGAAGACGATAGCCGCCACCGACCTTGACAAAGAGGAGTATTACACCCATGACCTTGCCCTCTATTCGGGAGGAAAGCGCATCACATCAAAGGTGCTGTACAATATCCGCCGTGAGCGCCGCTGTGAATTGATGAGCGAGGGTTTTCGTCTTGACGACCTCTACCGCTGGCGCGCACTTGACCAGTTGAAGGGTGGCAAATACTTCCTTCACGGAGCCAAGATATTTGGTCCGATGCTCTCGTCTTATCCTAAGAACAGGTTGAAATACGACCAGCCGAAGCAATCTGACAATAACGTGTCGTCGCCTTCCGACATTGAAGGCGGTTTTAACGGAAATGCCGAATATCTGTCGCTCTGGCGCATCACCAGCGAGAACCAGTATTACAATTCCGGCATGACCTGGCACATGGCTCATTATCTTTCGCCTATCGCCGTGGATCACTTCCTGATTTCATCTGCCGACGGTGTAAGCGTCGAGACATCTCCCATCTATCAGAACCCCTACTGGGAAATCATGAACGGCACTGCCGCGCAAGAGTAAACAAATTCCGGCGGCACACCTTCGTGCCGCCGGGCAAAAATAACTAACCATAATCACAAATTCTTTTTTTATCATGAAAAGATTTTTACTAACCGCAGCAGTTGCTGCAAGCGCAATTTCAATGTGCGCACAGACTAATTTCGTAGCTAACGGCGATTTCGAGAAAACCGAAGGAGTAGAGCAGAACACACCGTGGGACTGGGACGATACAAAACACAATCTCAAGGCGCTTCCCGACTGGACTATCAACGGTCTTGACGACTGGTGTGTACTCGCCATGCTTGTGGAGCCGGAGGTCGATGATGAATATGTATTTGAAGGTGGCAACAACAAGCAGTGTCTTCACCTTTACCGTTTCGACGATAACGGATGGCAGGCAGGCGGCATCGAGCAGATCGTATCAGGTCTTACTCCCGGCGAAACTTACACTCTCGGTGCAATCATAGCCCTCTCAAAAGGTACCACCGTTGACTGGGACGACCCCTATTTCCGTATCGAACTTATGCCGTTGGATGCTAACAAGGAAGAGTTTGGTGCCTCCAATATTATTGATGACAAGGACGATGCCCTTGCCGAGGCTGACTACTGGTGTCCTTACGAGAAAGAGTTCAAGGCTCCCGATTCAGGTAACGTGCGTCTGCGCATCACTCACAATAATACAAAGTGGGATGGCAATCATTCCGAGGGCTTCTGGATGGATATCGATGATATCGCCATCATGACTCCCGCCGACTACGCCGAATATGTAGCTAACAAGTCAGCTTCCATTTCATCAATCGCTGTTGATGCCGAAGCAAAGACTCTCGGCGTGTATGACCTCAGAGGTGTCCGCGTGGCTGACTCGGTGGAGAATCTCGGCGACAGCAAGGGCTTCTTCATTGTTCGCACTACTAACGGTTCACAGAAAGTAATCCGCTGATAATATTTACCCCGGGGATTGCAACATTAATTTCCGGTTACGGCCCCGGGGTGCATAACTCGATCATAATCATGAAACATATAGTAACTGTCCTTATCTTTGCCGGCATGTCGGCTGCATTGTCAGCACAGGAAAATGTGGCTGACAAATATCCCGGCTACAGGTTGGAGTTTGCCGATGAATTTGACACAGGTGTCACTCCCGACCCCGATAAATGGGAATTTGAGACCGGTATGCGCCGTAATCATGAAGACCAGGTCTATACGACCGACAATGCGACAATCTCCGACGGGATGCTCGTAATAGAGGCACGTAAAGAAAAAGTAAAAAATCCGGATTATAAGCGCTATTCAAGCGACTGGAACAAGAAAAACCAGTATGGCGAATATTCCTCGTCGTCAATAATCCTGAAAAATCCTTATCGCTACCATTACGGTGTCTATGAGGTACGCGCCAAGATTCCTGTCGGCACCGGTTATTGGCCTGCAATCTGGGGATGTGGCGACAAATATGAGTGGCCTTACAACGGCGAGCTTGACATCATGGAGTATTACGGCAATGCCATCCATGCCAACCTCGCATGGGGTTCCAACAACCGCTGGCAGGCAAAATGGTCGAGTAAAGCACCTAAAATGAATGAATTCGAGGGCGATTTCGCCGATAATTTCCACATCTGGCGCACAGAGTGGGACCACAACAGTCTGCGTATCTATCTTGACGACCGCCTGATTAACGAGACCGATCTCGACCTCACTGTAAATCCCAATCCCGGCCAGTCATGGTATAATGTCGACGGATATAATCCTTACCGTGACCCCGAGAATAAATTTGGCGTATGGCTTAATCTCGCTCTTGGCGGCGACAACGGAGGCTCGCTTGACAAGACGGAATTCCCCGCTCAATATCTTGTTGATTATGTGAGGGTGTATGTCCCCGAAAGCGATGATGCGGCGTTGCGCTACCGTATATCCAAGGCGCGCAAGATGCTTGATGAAAATCGTGACAACGGCAGTTATACGGCAGAGGCGATAGCCGCTTTGTCGGAGGCTGTTTCCGATGCTGAGACATATCTCGGCTCTTCTGACGATGATGTCATTGACTCTGCTCTTGACGCTTTGCAGAAATCAATGGACGACTTTTATAAGTCGATGATCAATCCGTGTGCCGATGGCGGCACTTTCCGCTTCCGTCATCTTCTCTCAGGCTGTACGCTTTCATCGGGATGGTTTGAGGAGAAGGAATGTGTGATAATCACAGATGACGATGCAGCGGGTTATAACCAGCTCTTCACGTTTGCGGAAGCACCCGGTGTGGCTAAGACAAAAGGCATGAATATACTTACGGCAGACGGAAAATACCTCTACCGTGACAGTTGGAATCTCTATGTGACCGACAAGACCGACCGTCTTGCCGACAATAATTTTCTGTTTAAGGTTGAGTCGGCAGAGGGTTATCTGATAATAAAGAATCTCGGCTCAGGCAAATATTTCGGCACTGACAATAATGTGGCATGGAGCCATGTCTACTCCGACAAGCCCGGTTTCGGTGCAAGGAGCAATTATTTTGAGATTGCCGGCACATCTGCGGGCATAACCGATGTGACTTATTCAGGCGATATTGCCGTGTCAGGCATCTATAATCTGCAGGGGGTGCGTGTCGCCGACACATTGGACAATGTGCCTGCTACGGGCAATCTTTACATTGTAGTGAGCGGTAATCGTGCGCAGAAAATAATTAAATGATCATGAACGGTAAAATTATCACTTCTGTCATTTGTATGGCGACAGTGCTGTTATCCTATGCACGTGGCAATCAAGCTGAAAATGATTATCAACCATTGGTACAAGGTGAGAAATGGCTTGACATCGCGGGCGAACCGATAAACGCACATGGCGCCGGAATGCTTTTCCATGACGGAAAATATTATCTTTATGGCGAATATAAGGTAGGAGAGACCGTATTGCCGGAGTGGGCTACCTGGGAGTGTTACCGTACCGACGTGACCGGAGTTAGCTGCTATTCATCTGACGATTTACGCAACTGGAAGTTTGAAGGTTTGGTGCTTAAGGCTCACGATGACCCTTCCCACGACCTGCATGCCTCCAAGGTGCTTGAGCGCCCGAAGGTTGTGTACAATGCGTCTACCGGAAAATTCGTGATGTGGGCACATGTTGAAAGTGCCGATTATTCCAAGGCGGCTGCCGGGGTTGCTGTGGCTGATTCCCCCACCGGACCGTTCACCTATCTGGGAAGTTTTCGTCCTAACGATGCCATGAGCCGTGACCAGACAGTGTTTGTCGACGATGACGGCAAGGCTTATCAGTTTGCTTCCTCGGAAAACAATGCCACTATGTATATCAACGAGCTTTCCGATGATTATCTTCGTCCTACCGGAAAGTTTACAAGAAATTTTATCGGCGAGAGTCGTGAGGCTCCCGCAGTGTTCAAGCGCGACGGCAAATATTATGTGTTGACCTCGGGCTGCTCGGGTTGGGACCCGAATTCCGCGCAGATAGCAGTTGCCGACAGTATCATGGGTGAATGGAAGGTAATCGGCGACCCGTGTCGGGGAAATGATGCCGATAAGACATTCTATGCACAAAGCACCTATGTGCAGAAAGTACAGGGAAAGAGTGATTGTTATCTCGCTCTTTTCGACCGCTGGAAGAAAACTGATTTACAGGATTCAAGATATGTATGGCTGCCGATAGAATGGGATGACCGTGGCGTGCCTACTATCCCCTGGAAGGACACTGTTGCTATTCCGTAATAAATAGAATAAATAGTTCGGATTTTTAGAGATTGTTTGAGACAATCTCTTATATTGACCAAGTCAGGTATTTTTGTCAAGGTAAAAAAGATTATTAAAGGTTTTGCCGCTGCCCGGGCTTCCATTGGAGGAAGCCCGGTTAAGCAGGGTCAGGTAGATTAAGGTTAATTAGCATGAAGAATACGTTTTATAATCGCGTTTCCGGGGGTATCCACCGCCGGATGATGTCGCTCGTCATTATATATTTGATATTGTTGCCTTTCGGCGTGTTGGCAGATGAGGTGCCACCGGTGATAATGGGAGAACTGTTGCCTGATACCGACGGCAACCATATCAACGCTCACGGAGGGAATATACTTGTGTCCGATTCGTTATATTATTGGTATGGCGAGTTTCGCGGCGACGGCACTCCGGGATCTTTCCAGCAGGGTGTTGCTTGTTATTCATCGGCAAATCTACGTGATTGGAAATATCGGGGAATAGTGCTGAAAGTGACTGATGATAGTTCCCCGGTTCAGAAAGGATGTATCATCGAGCGTCCGAAGGTAGTGTATTGTCCCGCTACTGGGCGGTATGTGCTCTGGTTTCACAATGAGCTGAAAGGGCGCGGTTACGGGGCGGCTTACGCGGGGGTTGCGACTTCGGCATCGCCTCTTGGCCCGTTTGAACTGAAATATTCCGGCAGGGTAAATGCCGGAATTGCCCCGTTGAACATGTCGGCTGATGACCTCGCGGCGACATATCCGGAGAATCTCGAGTGGTGGACACCTGAATGGTATGATGCCGTAAGGCGCGGAATGTTTGTAAAGCGTGATATCGCGGGCGGTCAGATGTCAAGGGACATGACTGTCTACATTGACCCCGAGAGCGGAAAGGGGTATCACATATATTCTTCTGAAGACAATCTTACACTGCATATAGCCGAGCTTGACAGTACCTATGAAAGACACAACGGTAGGTATATCAGAATATTCCCGGGAGGACACAATGAGGCTCCGGCGATATTCAGGCATGGTGGTAAATACTGGATGATAACATCGGGATGTACAGGCTGGCAGCCTAATGAGGCAAGGCTGATGAGCGCCGATTCGATAATGGGGGAGTGGAAGCAGCACCCTTCTCCTTGCCGCGGCGACGGCGCGGAAACTACATTTGGCGGACAGGGCACATTTGTATTGCAGCTGAATGACGGCTGCATATTCATGGCTGATATCTGGAATCCTGATAATCTCGCCGATTCACGCCATATATGGTTGCCTATATCGTTTGATGAAAATGATGTGCCTTATATTGAAAGTTATAAAAAATAGCAGTAACTTTAGAGAGTCATATATACAAAACCGACATGAACAGGACACTTCTGACTTTGCTCTGCAGCACTCTTCTATGCTGCAACACCATGAATTGCTATGCCGCGGGGACGACACGCGATGACGCCGGACGTTTTGAAGCCGGAAACAAGTCATTTATGCTGAATGGCGAGCCCTATGTGGTGAAAGCGGCTGAACTTCATTATCCGCGCATACCGCGTCCTTATTGGGATAACCGTATAAAGTTGTGCAAGGCGCTTGGCATGAACACTATTTGCCTCTATGTATTCTGGAACGCACATGAACCTAAACCTGATGAGTTTGATTTCACGGGGCAGAATGATCTGCGTGAGTTTGTAAAATTATGTCAGTCCAACGGCATGAATGTCATTCTTCGCCCCGGCCCTTATGTCTGTGCCGAGTGGGAAATGGGTGGGCTGCCTTGGTGGCTGCTAAAGAAAAAGGATATAAGTCTGCGGGAAAATGACCCGTATTTCCTTGAGCGGGTCGACAGGTTTCAGAAAGCTGTCGCCGGAGAGGTAGGTGACCTGACTGTCGCCGACGGCGGTCCGATAATCATGGTGCAGGTAGAAAATGAATATGGCTCCTATGGCATCGATAAGAAATATATCGCCAATATACGTGACATGCTGCGCCGTAATTTCGGCGATAAAGTCACCCTGTTTCAGTGTGACTGGTCATCCAATTTCCTTAACAATGGTCTCGATGATCTTATCTGGACTGTGAATTTCGGTACGGGGGCAAATATCGACCAGCAGTTTGAACGCTTGCGCGAGGTGCGCCCCGATGCTCCGCTGATGTGCTCGGAATTCTGGAGCGGATGGTTTGACAAGTGGGGTGCCAATCATGAGACTCGCCCTGCCGCCGACATGGTTGCGGGGATTGACGAGATGTTATCTAAAGGAATTTCATTCAGCCTCTATATGACTCACGGAGGTACCAACTGGGGGCACTGGGCAGGTGCAAATTCACCCGGTTTCGCTCCCGATGTCACCTCTTATGATTACGATGCCCCTATCAGCGAATCGGGGCAGACGACCCCTAAATATTGGGAATTGCGCAAGACCCTGGCAAAATATATGGACGGTGAGAAACAGGCGCGCGTACCCGCTACGATAAAGTCAATGACAGTTCCTGAATTTACATTGACAGAATATGCCCCTCTGTTCGGAAATCTGCCGGAAGGTAAAACCGACCGTGATATCCGCACAATGGAAGAGTATGACCAGGGATTCGGCTCGATACTGTACCGCACCGAATTGCCTGAACTTAAGACCGAGACTATGCTAACGGTCAGCGATCCGCATGATTTTGCCCAGATTTTTGTCGACGGCAGGTATATCGGTACACTCGACCGGCGAAACGGCGATAAGGAGTTGATGCTTCCTCCTTGTAAAAAGGGTGCTGTACTCGATATACTTGTGGAGGCGATGGGGCGTATTAATTTCGGACGCGCCATAAAGGATTTCAAAGGCATAACCGATAAGGTTACCATTACCGAGACCCGTGACGGGCGTGAGTTTGTATGCAATCTGAAGGACTGGACCGTATTTAATATTGAGGATACTCCCGAATATTACGCCTCGGTTGATTTCCTTCCGGTGACGGAGGCGGTCGCCGATGAGTCGGGGCGACTTCCGCGCGGCGTGTATCGCGGCACATTCAATGTAAAGAATACACATGACACGTTTCTCGATTTCTCGTCATGGGGAAAGGGACTGGTATATGTCAACGGTCATCCCCTCGGACGCATCTGGGAGATAGGTCCGCAACAGACATTGTATATGCCCGGTTGCTGGCTTAACAAGGGAGAGAATGAGATTGTAGTCTTTGATATCTTAGGACCGCGTGAGGCTAAATCTAAAGGGCTAAAAGAGCCGCAGCTTGACAAGCTGTTGCATCAGAAAAGACTCGTACACCGTAACGAGGGTGAGACACTTGATCTTGCAGGCGAGTCGCCGGTATTGACCGGGAAGTTTAATCCGGGCAACGGTTGGCAGGAGCTTAAACTTGAAACTCCGCGCACGGGCAGATACGTCTGCTTAGAAGCTCTTGATGCTATCGATGGCGGCGACATCGCCTCGATTGCCGAGTTTTATCTGATTGACAACAATGGCGAGCGGCTTTCGCGCGAACCTTGGACGGTTGACTATGCCGACAGCGAGGAGACCGGTAACGGCAACCATTCAGCCGACAAGATTTTCGACCTTCAGGAATCGACTTACTGGAGCACCGTCCCCGGTGTGGAATTTCCTCATTCGCTTGTAATCGACCTTGGGGGAACACGCACCGTCTCGGCGATACAGTATCTTCCGAGAATGGAGTCGGAAGCCCCCGGAAGTATCGGCAATTTCCGGCTCTATGTCAAGAATACCCCTTTTAATTTAAATAGTCAAAACAAATAAACTATAATTTATGATACCGATCATTAGACATATATTTGCTATTGTTGCAGCGGTGAGCTGTATTATACCCGCAGTAGCTGCTACAAAAGAGTCGCAGGCTGTGCGCGGCATGATTGAAAAGGTCAACAACCGTTGGCAGTCGACCCACTCCCCCGAGACATGGGCTTTTTGGGATGAAGCGGCATATCACACCGGAAATATGGAGGCTTATTTCCTTACCGGCAATGATTCATGGCGCGATTATTCAGAGAAATGGGCTGAACATAACGAGTGGAAGGGTGCCAAGGGCACTGACCGTGACAAATGGAAATATACTTACGGCGAGACCGATGACCATGTATTGTTTGGCGACTGGCAGATATGTTTCCAGACTTACGCCGACCTCTACCGCATCTTGCCCGATGACCGCCGCATAAAGAGGGCGCGTGAGGTGATGGAATATGAGATGTCGACTCCGCGCAATGATTATTGGTGGTGGGCCGACGGGCTTTATATGGTGATGCCTGTGATGACAAAGCTATATACGCTTACAGCCAATCCCGCCTATCTTGACAAACTGTATGAATATATTCAGAAGAGTGACAGCATAATGTATGACACGGAGACCGGGCTGTATTTCCGTGACGGCAAATATGTGTATCCCGCGCATAAGAGTGCCAACGGGAAGAAAGATTTCTGGGCGCGTGGCGACGGCTGGGTGCTTGCAGGGCTTGCAAAGGTTCTTAAGGATTTGCCTGCCGATTACAAGCATCGAGGCTTTTTTGAAGACAAATACAGGCGTCTCGCTGATGCTGTGGTAGCCTGTCAGCAGCCTGAGGGCTACTGGTCAAGGTCGATGCTTGATGAGGCGCATGCTCCCGGATATGAGACAAGCGGCACCGCGTTTTTCACCTACGGACTGCTCTGGGGTATAAACAACGGCTATCTTAATGACAGCAAATATCGGGATGCCGCCATGAAGGGGTGGGATTATCTCTCGAAAATTGCCTTGCAGAAAGACGGGTCGATAGGATATGTGCAACCCATCGGTGAAAAAGCTATTCCGGGACAGGTGGTCGACCGCAATTCGACCTCCAATTTCGGTACCGGGGCGTTTCTGCTTGCGGCATGTGAATATGTGCGCTATCTTGAGAAAGATGCTAACAACGACAGGGCGTATTGGGTCGGTCTGGCTTACAATATGGCTGAGCCGGTATTGAAAAATATGGCGCGGGGCAATCTTAAGAAAAACATGCAGGTTGAGGTCAGCCCCAACTGGGACGGCAGGGACAAGGGTGTTACATATATGGAGACATTTGGCAGGCTGATGGCGGGTATCGCCCCATGGCTTTCGCTCCCTGATGACGATACCGATGAGGGCATGAAGCGCAAGCAGTTGCGCGAATGGGCCTTAAGCAGCTACGCCAATGCCGTTGACCCCGAGTCTCCCGATTATCTTTTATGGCGCGGTCACGGACAGGCATTGGTCGATGCCGCCTATGTCGCCGAGTCGTTTCTTCGCGCCTATGATGCGCTGTGGCTTCCTCTTGACGAGGTGACCAAACGCCGTTATGTGGAAGAGTTTTCACAACTGCGCAGGGTTGATCCTCCTTATACCAACTGGCTCCTGTTTTCATCGGTGATTGAAAGTTTCCTCGCAAAAGCCGGGGCTGAGTGCGACGAGTATCGCGTCAATTCCGCAATCCGCAAGGTGGAGGAATGGTATGCGGGCGACGGCTGGTATGCCGACGGACCGTTCTTTACGTTTGACTATTACAGCAGCTATGTGTTTCACCCGATGTATCTTGAGACCCTTCAGTCAATGAAAGATTCCGGTCGATATACACGTATACATTACGGTCAATATTACGACAGGGCGCTCCGCCGTGCCAAGAAGTTCAGTATCGTGTTGGAGCGCATGATTTCTCCCGAGGGGACATTCCCGGTTTTCGGCAGGTCGATACCTTACCGCATGGCGACCATGCAGCCCCTTGCATTGATGGCATGGTACGGGAATTTGCCCGAAGGGCTTACTAACGGGCAGGTTCGTAACGCATTGACTACGGTGATGCACCGCATGTTTGACAATCGCGAGAATTTTAATGAGGGCGGCTTCCTGACTATCGGCTTTGTCGGCAGGCAGCCTAATGTTGCCGACTGGTACACCAACAACGGCTCGCTTTACATGACCTCGCTGGCATTTCTGCCGTTGGGGCTTCCGGCGGCTCATCCTTTCTGGACTGATGCTCCTGCGGAATTGACCTCGCAGAAGGCGTGGAATTCAAAACCGTTCCCGAAAGATCATTTATGGAAAGATGAGATACAGACCAAGGATTTATTCTAAGCTGATGGGTTTATTCCGCCCGCTTATCCTCATTTCCGTCATCGGACTGCCCGGAGTCGTGCTTCATGCCTCCACGGTCACTGATGCGGTCGCATTCATTGATATAGTCAATGACAGTGACCTTGACCGGGTGAATGAGATGGTTTCCGTAGATAACATATATGGACAGGAGACGATTGTCACTGACCCGGTTGGTAATGAGATACCCTCGCAGGTGACCTATGACGGCAAGCTGATATTTGCAGTCAACATGTCGCCCGGCTCTACTGCGCGGTACGCCATTGTCAAGGGATTGCGTCACGACTATCCTGCGTCAGCCTGCGGGCGGTTTGTCCCGGAGCGTGATGACGATTTTGCCTGGGAGAATGATTTGACGGTTTACAGGGCGTACGGACCTGCAACCTGTACAAAAGGTGGGAAAGCCTATGGATATGATGTGTGGACTAAAAATGTGAGTTACCCTATAATTGACCGCCGGTATCACGATCATCTGCACGAGGACAAATCATATCATATAAATCATGGTGACGGCATGGATGCATACGCGGTAGGCGCTACCTTGGGTGGCGGTACCGCGGCACTGCTCGGCAATGACGGTCAACCGGTCTATAATTGCTGTTTTGACCGCTACGAGATTCTGGACAACGGTCCTTTGAGGTTCACGGTAAGATTGATATATCCGGGAGAGGAACGGCTGATAAGCCTTGATGCCGGCTCTCATTTTAATCATACCGTTGTCAGGTTTTCGGGAAATGCTGATTTATCGGAGGCGTGTATAGGTATCGTCACTCACGATGATGATGTCACCCGACGGATATATGACAAATCGGGCTCCGTCGCGGTTATCGGCTACGAAGACCCAACCGATTCCCCTTGTGAGGAAAACGGGAAGATATATGTAGGCGCGCTTCTTGATGACAACTCCGCACGTACCGTTTTTTTGCCCTTCCCGGAAAATCATGGACAGGCTACCGGACATTGCTCGATAATCTCGACTTTACCGCTTGACCGGACGCTTGAATACCGTTGGGGTTCAGGATGGAGCAAGGGTGATGTCGAAAATCTCGCCCGTTGGAAAGAAATACTTATGGATGAGGCGTGTCGTATGCAGCATCCGCTTAAGATAAAAGTTACTAAATCTAAATAATATGAATCTGAAACAAACTATCCGTGAGCAATTCCGGAAATCGTTTGGCAGGGAAGGCACACTTTATGCTTCTGCCGGACGCATCAATCTTATAGGCGAACACACCGATTACAACGGCGGCTTTGTGTTTCCCGGTGCTATCGACAAGGTGATTATGGCTGAAATCGCGCCTAACGACACTGATAAGGTGCGTGTCTATTCTATCGACATAAATGATTATGTCGAATTTGGACTGAACGAGGAGGATGCTCCTTCGCAGTCATGGGCACGTTATATCTTCGGTGTATGCCGCGAGATTCTTAAGCGTGGAGGCGAAGTGAAAGGTTTTGATGCCGTCTTTGCCGGCAATGTGCCGCTCGGTGCCGGACTGAGCTCGTCAGCCGCACTTGAAAGCTGTTTTGCTTTCGCGCTCAACGACCTATTTAACGATAATAGCATTGATAAGTTTGAACTGGCAAAGATAGGGCAGTCGACCGAACATAATTACTGCGGCGTGAACTGTGGCATCATGGATCAGTTTGCTTCGGTGATGGGGCAGAAAGGAAAACTCATGCGTCTCGACTGCCGGTCGATGGAGTTTGAATACTATCCGTTTACGCCGGAAGGTTATGAACTTGTGCTGCTTGACTCGGTAGTGAAGCATGAACTTGCCGATTCTCCCTACAACAAGCGCCGTGCATCGTGTGAGCGCGTGGCTAAGCGCCTTGGGCTTGAAACTCTGCGTGATGCAACCATGCCGATGCTCAAATCCATCCGCACTGACATCACTGCCGAGGATTATTTCCGCGCAAAATTTGTCATCGAGGAGAAAGACCGCGTACTCGCTGTCTGTGATGCTCTCGTGGCAGGTGATTATGAGACGGTAGGCAAGAAAATGTATGAGACTCACAGGGGACTTTCCGACGATTACGAGGTGAGCTGTGAGGAGCTTGACTTTCTCAATGATATCGCCCGCGAGTGTGGCGTGACCGGTTCGCGCATCATGGGTGGCGGATTTGGCGGCTGTACCATCAATCTTGTAAAGGAGAATCTTCTCGACAATTTTATCGCTACGGCAAAGACTCGATTCAAGGAGAAATACGGTCACGAGCCTAAGGTATATCCCGTGGTGATAAGCGATGGCGCACATAAGGTTGAATCAGCAGACTAATAAACAGTCAATACACAATGAACAGTAACAAGACAGTCCTTATTTCCGGCGGTGCGGGCTACATCGGCTCTCATACCGCCGTGGAGCTTATCAACGCCGGCTACGATGTGGTGATTATAGACAATCTTTCCAACTCGGAAAAAGATGCCGTTGAGGGAGTGAAGAAAATCACCGGAAAAGATGTGGCTTTTGAGATTGTGGACACATGCGACAAAGAGGCGTTGCGCAAGGTGTTTGAGAAATATCCTTTCGATACTGTGATTCATTTTGCCGCCTACAAGGCAGTGGGCGAGTCGATGGCGCAGCCGCTGATGTATTATCAGAATAATCTCGTGTCGTTTATGAACATTGTGGAGATGATGAAGGAGTTCGGGCGACCGAATATCCTGTTCTCGTCGTCGGCTACCGTATATGGTGAGGCGGAGCATCTTCCCGTGACCGAGAAGACTCCCCGTCAACCCGCCACATCACCCTATGGCAATACCAAGCAGATTGCTGAAGACATACTGCGCGACTGTTGCCGCGCCTACGAGGGTGTAAACGGCATCGCTCTCCGCTATTTCAATCCGGTCGGGGCACATCCTTCGGCACTTATTGGTGAACTTCCCCGTGGAGTGCCTAACAATCTTGTGCCGTTTATCACCCAGACTGCGGCAGGCATACGTAAGGAGCTGAGCGTGTTCGGTAATGACTACGATACCCCCGACGGTACCTGTCTGCGCGACTATATCGACGTTGTCGACCTGGCAAAGGCACATGTGGCGGCTGTCGACCGCATGACCTCCGGCAAGATGGACGAGAGATACGAGATATTTAATATCGGTACAGGCAAACCGGTGTCGGTGCTTGAACTTGTCACAACCTTTGAAAAGGTCAACGGACTCACGTTGCCATACAAGATTGTGGGGCGACGCCCCGGCGATGTCCCTGCCGTATGGGCCGACACGTCACTGGCTAATAATATGCTCGGATGGAAAGCGGAGCGCTCTCTTGACGAGACATTGCGCGCCGCATGGGCTTGGGAGAAACATGTAAGAAATATAAAATAACAATACAATATATGAAACCGACATTATTTATACTTGCCGCCGGTATGGGCAGCAGATACGGCGGATTGAAACAGCTTGACTCCCTCGGTCCGAATGGCGAGACAATCATGGACTATTCCGTCTACGATGCCATCAGGGCGGGTTTCGGTAAGGTGGTGTTTGTCATACGTAAGGATTTTGAACAGGATTTCCGCGATAAAGTGTTGTCACGATATGAAGGTCACATACCCGTGGAAGTTGTCTTTCAGTCGATTGACAAATTGCCCGAGGGTTTTGTATGCCCCGCTGAGCGCACTAAACCATGGGGTCCGGCTCATGCCGTGCTCATGGGTGCGGAGGCAATCCGTGAGCCGTTTGCAGTCATCAATTCCGATGATTTCTATGGGCGCGACTCTTTTGAGGTGCTTGCCCGCGAACTTATGCGTCCTCGCGACCGTAAAGGCGATTACTGCATGGTAGGATTCCGCATCGGAAACACAATGACTGAAAATGGCGGTGTCAACCGTGGCGTGTGTCAGACAAAAGAGGGTCTTCTTACCTCTGTCGAGGAGTGTAAGGATATCCGTTATGGTGACAATCATGAGATATTTTACACTGATGCCGACGGCGTAAATCACTCGCTTGATGCCGGTGTGCCGGTGTCGATGAATATGTGGGGATTCACACCCGACTATTTTGATTATGCCGCACGGGAGTTTAAGAAATTCCTTGACCGTGACCTTAATACTCCGAAAGCGGAGCAGGTGATTCCGGATGTTGCTGATGCGCTCATAAAGTCCGGCGAAGCCACGATAAAGGTTCTCGACACTGATTCCCGCTGGTTTGGCGTGACATACGCCGAAGACCGCCCCGGTGTTGTGGCGAAGTTTGCCGAGCTTCACAAAAACGGCGAATATCCCGCCTCCCTTTTCAACGACTGATATCCACCTCTCATTGAAAAACGAGGGCAGTGTCTTAACCCTATGCCGATGTAGGGTTAAGACACTGCCCTCGTTCTGTATTCAAAATGATAAACTTTGCCTAAATGGGTGTACTGCTTTGGATTATTGGGTGCGGAGAGATGAGATTCTTTGGGAAAACGGATAATTTTGCTAACTTTGTGAAATGAAACGGTTTGCCAAAAAATATCGGTCTGTCATCGGCAGGGCTGTTGCTATATGTATCAACGCGCTGCTTCTGGTGTTGCTGACACTTATGGGCAACACATTGTCCACCGATAAAAACGGCACGGGCACACTCATGAAGCAGCTTGATGTCGTCCGCCAAATATATGTTGACAATTTCGTGGGAAATGGTACGGTTGTTCCTGCCGAAGTGGCAAGGGAATTTTTACCGGTCAATATCGGGTATGACCGTGAGATGGTGACGGCTCTCGATGATTTCGGAATCCCTGCGGGTGAACGCCCTGTCGTCAGCCGCGGACGTCTTGCACAGTTCCTTAAACTGATAGAGGGTGCCGATTACAAGAGCGTTATTGTGGATGTGCAGTTCTTCAAGGCTGATGCCGGAGAGGCGGATTCCCTGTTGTTTTCGGTTATCAACAGTATGCCGCGCATTCTTGTGTCGGCTAACACTGATGATGATGCCGAGAATGCGATTGAGCCTGACAGGCTTGCATCTTCTGAGTACAACACTTCGTTTGATGAAGGCAACTTCGTGAAATACCGCTACGACCACGGCGATATTCAGGATATGGCTCTCGCCACTTACAATCTGCGCAACAATCAGGATGTGAGGCTTGCCGGATATTTCCCTGCCGACCGGGGACGACTTGCTTCGGGCACTCTTGCCTTGCGGTTGCCTTACCGCATAGAGGCGGGATATGACGCCGAAGGTGAAAAAACTTATTATAACCTTGGCGCGGACCTGCTGGATGTGTACTCGCGGGAAGAACTTGCCGAACTGGTGTCAGGCAAGACCGTCGTCATCGGCGATTATTCAGGAGGCGATGACCACGACACCTATACCGGCACTGTGGCGGGACCGGTGATTCTGATCAACGCCGTGATAGCGCTGGAGCAAAATCACCATCTCATTAACTGGTTGTGGATGGGAGTATTCTTCGTGATTTATGTACTTCTCACGTTGATGCTCATATATGATCCGGTGAAACTGTTGCCTGGGAATCTCGGCGAGTCGAAGGTGTGGAACGTGATTGTTTCCGGATTGAGTTTCGGTGCGGTTATCCTGGCGCTCAATGTCGTCATGTATCTCTGCACCGGGGTGATTTACGATCTTTACTATCCGACTCTTTGGCTGACCGCGATATATTTCATCAAAGATAACTACGATGCGATTAAGCGTTATTTCCACACATCCGTCAAATATATTAACCGATTGTTTAACAATCCTCAGAAGCACAGAATATGAAAAATATCATCACCGCACTTGCCGTAATCGCAGCATCGGCTCTCGCCCTCTCGGCAGATAACTTCAAGATCCTCTATCTGACAACGCCTGACATCGTTATCGGCGGCAAGACATATAAAGTCGGTGACGTTTTCGCCGGAGATGCGCCTATCAAATGGTCGGCACCGCGCCAGGCAATGAAGGTGCTTAATACTACAACCAAAAAGCAGTCGCTGGTTGTTGCCGAGAAATATTCCGGCACCAAGTCGGCAGACATGAACTCATATTTCATCCAGTCAAAGCAACTTTCTACCCGTCAGGGGGAAATCATCAATACAATGGAACTGGGCATCGTGTTAGGTGAGCAGCACTATCTGCTCGACTCTATAGCTGTTAAGACCTCGCTTCCGGTGGATGACGCGCACTTTTTCTTCGCCAGTTATGGCTATAACGGCGAGACAATCAACAAGAAACTGAACTGCACTGACGGCACTCTCATTTTTGACCGCAGTCTCTACAGCATCGACGGGAAAGCCATCGAACCTTTTGACATCACCCTTAGCGTATGGTACATGGACCGCACGGCAGGAAACCGCACGTTGGTAACGGATAAGATGACCGTACTGCCCATCAAATGACCACAGGGAGGCACTAACGACTTTCCCGACGGGGAATCATCAGTCTCGCTCCGTGATGATTCCTTACGGAAACATCAGTGCTTTAATCCGCTTTCCGTCGGTATCGCTACGCTCAACCGACGGCTACACAAGGATTTTTCCTATCGGAAAACCCACCGGTCACGCTCCTCAACCATAAACCTATATATCTTTGCTGACATAGTGTGGGCTGCCTTCCAGCAGCCCCTACATCGGCTGACATTGGACATGTCTCTGATAATCAGCGCGTAGCTGTAGGGGCGAGTGGAAGCTCGCCCGAAATGTCATCAGAGATACAAATAGACATAAAGTCAGAAGCAACAAAAGTTATCTGGAGTTTACTCAATGGTAGGGCTGTACCCCGGTGCAGCCGCCAAAGGCATGTCTACATCTTGGCGTTTGCAACACCCACCGGTTAACAGTATCAAATGACCACAGTGAGTCTTACCGCCTCGGATCTATCCGGAGTTATTTGTCCTGTTCGAGGCGGTCGCGGAGATATTTGCTGGGACCGACAAGTAGCTTTGAATGTGAGACTTGCCAACACTTTCCTGCCGCTTTGAGAATATCGGTGTCAAAGTAGTCTATATACTCCCGGTAGTCGTAGACATTAAACTTGGTGTCCGGGTTGTTATAGAGCTTGAAAAACTTTTCGGCAAGCGGCTTGGCGAGCTTGCGCGACTCCGGCGTGTCGATGACATACAGTGCCAGCGCCATGTTGTGCAGCAGCGGCAAAGTGTATGATTTGAGTTTTGGGTATAGGTATAGTGCCGCCTCCGGATAGTTCAGCTCCTCAAGTTGCTCAATCAGCACCCGGTTGGCGCAATATGGGTCGCCCAGCTCGGCACCCTTTCTGAAACACCACTTGTGAGCCTTCTTCTCGCGACCGGCTGCCATGGCTATTCCTACACGGCGGCAATCGGCACCGGTCGCTGTCTTTTCATCCAATTCCGCCCACATTTTTTTGAAAGCCTCTCCAAGGTATTTTTTATCGATGGTAAACATGGAGTCAAGGGCAACGCGACGCCCCGCCGCATTGTTGGCATTGTCGTAGCTGATAAGTATTTCCTCCATCCGTGCTTCGTAATTGCCGACCTGAGCTGATGCCGAAGCGATACTGACACACAAAAGTATAAGGGGATATATGAGTGTTTTCATTAGTTATTTTATTTCGAGGTCATAATGATAGTTTTGTGATCGGAGCGTGGGTGACTGGCGTCCTTCCGACAAGTTGCTCACCTGTCGGCGCGTATAGTCAATCCATTCGCTCAGCGATATGCTGCCGTTGTGGTCGGAGTCGGCTGTATCGCCCTGGATTCCTTTCAGCAGACAGTAGGTGAACAGACCGTTGTTCCATTCGGAACTCTCCACGGCAAGTTCCCCGCCTCCGGCACTGGACAGCACGGTGGCACCGACACCCCAGCGGGTGTCACGGAACATGTCGGAGAGAATGGTGTTGACGCGCTCGATATCCTCCTTTGCCGACACATTCTGTCCTGCCGAGCGGAATACCAGTTCCTCTCCGGCAGGCATATCCACAGTGTTGACGGCAAGATAGTCCTCCTTGTCGAGTTCGCCGGAATGGCAGGCGTCGATGAAGCATGCGCGGTTCAGCGCCGGCACACCGTCAAATACTCCCATAAAGTCATCGTAGGCGATACCGCCATTTTTCGGATTGGCAAAGTCCATGTCATAGGCGGCGAGATAGTAATCCAGCTCACTGTCGAGTACGCCGTGTCCGGCAAAGAACACCAGTGCGACATCATCGGGTTTCGATGTGGCAAGGAAGGAGCGGATACGGTCCATGCTTGCGGCGGTCACCTGTGCATCGGTGAGAACGAGGGTCTTGACATCGCCGAAATTCTGCCCGGCGCGCTTTTTCAGAGCCTCTACGAAGTCACCGGCATCCTTGGCGGCAAAGCCGAGGTTATAGCGGCTGTCGGCATAGCCTGACACTCCCGCGGCAACTATGTAAAGGTCATGCTTGACAGGATGCTGCGGGGTGTATGTGACGTTGAAAGTCTCGCGCAACGAGCTTGCTCCCTTGACATTGGTACACCATACGGTGATTTCGTTGTTACCTGACGCCAAGGCGATGTTTTCCTTAAGCTTGAAGGCTTTTCCTGACACACGGCGTTTGTCGGGACTGAGCACAGGCACACCGTTGACGGTGACAGTGACATCGCTGAGATTGTACTGCGTGTCAGCGAAGTCCACATCCAGAGGCAGAATCCCCTCGGAGGTGATGAGGGGAATACTCTTCCGGTTGAGGTCGGCTGTCGGCACATGGTAGTCGGCTGACAGGCTTTCCTCGCTGATGCCGGCGCGGCGCAGACGCTTTTTCCAAGCCTTGTGGAGCAGTTCTACCTCCGCAGGGTCGCCTCCAAGGCGGCTCAAGATGATGTCGGGGCGGTTGTTGCGCAGGTCGAACTGCTCGAAGGCATAGGGCTGCCCGTCCTTGACAAAGTTGATGTGACGGTTGATGCCCGGCGTTGCCTTGTAGTAGTGGTCCGGCGTCAGGAAGATATATTCGCTGCCCGAGTCGCCTGTAGTCTGGTAGACGAAGACAATCGGCTCCTGCGTCTTTGTGTCCCAGACGGTAATCTGTCCGTTCATGTCGGCGGTAAACATGCGCGTGGAGTCCGACGACAGGGTGATGGACTTTATCTCGGCGTGATGGTCGCGGCTGCTGCGGTGGGATATGGTCTGCCCCTTTTTCCAGAAGATAAGTTTCCCCAGCGATGTTCCGGAAACGACAGTGCCGTCAGGCAGAATCTCGCAGGCGGTGACAATCTCCAGGTCATCGTAATCGGCGGTCAGCGCCGAGGTGTATTTCAGTGTCTTGAGGTCAAGCAGGGCGACATCAGTGAAAATAGATGTGACTACGGCGTAGTCATCTCCGGGAGCAATTTTTATGTCAGTGATTTTATGGTAGTTGTTTTCGGCATTACGCAGGGGTGTGTCAGAATCAAAAGACCCCTCAGCCACCGAAATGCCCTCAAATTTGACATGTGTGCCCACATCACTGCCGCCGATGAGGAACTTCCCGTTACCGTACGGGCGTGACAGAACGGTGAACAAACGTCCGTTGGCAGTCTTTCTGAATTCCGGCATCTTGTAGAAGGGCTTTCCGGCAACAGATTTAAAAAGGTGTTCGTAACCAAGAGCCACGATATTGTCACCGTAGATTTCCAACGCATGAATTTTATCACCCGGGACGGGCATGTTATTGCCTTCGCCGAGTTCTATCCGATTATCCCCGGTGATTATCACCTCGTCGGTTCCCGGTATGAAATAGGTTTCAGTGACCTTGCCTGACGAAGGAATACTCCCGATAAGATTGGCATGGCGGAGGTCCCACAAAGAGGGACGCCTCCCCGAGGTGACCAGCAGCGAGTCGTTGCTGTTGCTGCGGGCGCTACGTATGCCGGGGCTTTGACCGCCGATGGTGCCGACGGGTTTGGCGTTCTCGTCAAGAGCGGTAAACAACAGCAGCCGATCGTTGTTTGTGGCGAAGGTGTAATCAGAGCCGGCATAAAGTTTCGGCATATAACCGGCTGACATTTTGCCTATCTTTTTGCCGGTTGTCCAATCGATCAGCTCGAAGACATTGACGGTGGGATCGGTGATGTCATCTGCCGACCCTAACCGGGTATCGGCAAAAAAGAGCCTCGAGTCGGTAGGGTGGGCATAAATCTCTAACGTATGGATTGGCAATGTCGCCAGCAGCATACGGTTGTTGAGATCCCATACGCACACTTCACCTTCGGAACGGGTAAGAACGTATTTCTCATCATAGCTTATCACGAAGTCGCTGACCGGGTGCCCTTGGTGGAACATGGTCTTGATTCCGTCACCTTCCGCTCCGACTGTGAATGAAATGCCCAGAAGGAGGGACACTAAAAATATTTTTATTTTTTCCATCGGGTTATTTGTAATTTTAAGGTTCAGAGCGGGTCTTGCCGGCGCATCTCTTCCGCCCATAGTGCCCACCGCTCGATTTCTGCCTCGACTCTGTCACGTTCACCGGCAGGTAAATCGGGGTTGCTGTCAAGGAAATCGACGAGCATCGCCGCCACGGCTTGCGCGCCGCGCCAGTCGCCGTTGCCGTATGCCTCCACGAAAAGGTCAACCGCTTTGTCGGTGTCCTTCGTGCAGCCGACACCGCATGTGTACAGTGTGCCGAGCCGGTAAGTGTATTCATCGGGATGACAGCGGGCGGCAGCCGATGTCCACTTGAACAACAGGGCGGCAAGCTCCGGGTCGGCAGACGGATTTTCCGGGTCGATGCGCTCCCAGTAATAGTCGCTCAGGCGGCATGCGTTCTCCTCTGTCCCGTCGTGACGCTTCTCTTCCTCGGCAGGCGAAGTGTGGAATTTGTCAGAGGTTGTCATTGCAGTGTCGTTTCAGTCAAACATTACTCCCGGGTTCATCTGCGACGGAGAGCGCCACTCGATGTCATATTTCTCCTTGAGAAGTTCCTTCTCCGCACTCCAATAACGGAAACAGAAGCCCATGTGGCGCGGAGCGTTGGCGAAACGCCGTTCAAGTTCCTCCTCCATGTCATAATATATTTCCTCCCATTCAAGTGTGTATTCGACGGGGTCTTTACGGAGATGACCGATTTCGGGGCGCATGATGATTTTCAGCAGCTCATCGGAGGAGAAAAGACCCTCGATGGCTTTCTGCAGCTCTTTGTCAAACAGATGATTCATCCAGAAATCATCCTCCAGAAGGATTTTGAACTTTAGCAATTTACGCAGGTGACCTTTCATCTCCGCCGTCAGCTTCCCCTCGCGGTTAGCGGCACGGAAATAATGCAACAGAAGTTCATAGAGATTGTGGTTGTAGACTGATTCCCCGACCGCGTCGATGATGCGGGGCATTGTCTCCTCCATCGCCTCCCAGGCGGTCACCTCATACCGTATTAGCTCCAGTACTCCCTCTGCGACCTGTTTCAGCTGCCGGAAGTCACTTTGTTCCACATATATCTCGGCAAGAAGAGTGTATAGCTGGAGCAGGTGGGCGTCGTAAAGATGAGGCCCGTTTTCTTCAAGAGCCATGGTTATGAGCGATGTGAAGTAAATCACATCGTCATCCATCTGCTTCGCGGCATCGTCTGACATGTGCAGCTCGCGTATTGCGAACACATCATCTATGCGTTCTTCGATGCTTTTGGTACCGTCGTGGGTCAGTTCGTTGATATGTTCCTTGACTTTTTTCTTCATGGTTCAGGGGAGTTTAGTGGGGTGGATAAAAATTTAATCTGATGCATTATGCCTTTTCGGTCGTAATAGTAACCGGTCATCTCTTTGTCAGATTTGCTGTAGTCCGCGTCAATCTCCTGTTTACCGGCGGAGTGGTTTTCGGCGGGGTAGAAAATCAGGGAGGCTGGTATGGTGTCGTTATCACTGCGTATGACGCCTTTCGCTTTCACCGGCGCCTGACCGGCGATTTCCATGGTGCCGAAGATATTTTTGCCATCGGCGACAGAGTCTATGTTGCATACGATGCGGGTGCTTCCTGCGGCGTACTTTGCCTCCCAGCGACCCAAAGCCCATTGACCGGGCACGACTTTTGACACTCCGGCTGACTCGCCGCTGTCAATCCATGCATGAGTGCCGCTGATACCCGGAGTGACGAAAAACCATATTACGGCGACCATCCAGGCGACGGGAGCCCACAGGCAGGTGATATCCCTGATGTCGTTGATTGATGTGCGGTTGAAATCTCTCTGTCGTTCTGCAAATCTTGTAGCTGCGCAGTCAATATCCTGCTCCTCACTGCGATAAGCGAAGTAGAGTGCCTCTGTGCGGTGATTGTCCTGGTCATAAGGGTCGACATGGTTGGAGCCGGTTTTCACACGGGTAAGCCTGATACTCTTCTTCATTGCCATGAATGCCGCTGCGAAACTTGCCAATAATGCCAGCCCGACAAGGAAATAGAATATCGACGGCATCCACTTGAATCCTGCCCAGGCAAGACCTGCGCAGACTACCCCTGCAATGATTCCGGGGATAACCATCTTCACTCCGCCGAAACTGCCGAAACAGAGGCTTATGACACATGCCACACTGCATATCAGCGCCGCTGTGGAAAAATGTCCGTTAATCGGGTTGCCCGCCGGATAGTCGAAGAACCAGGAGAGAATCAGGACTATTGCTGTCGGGATTCCGCCGACAAGCAGACCTGCTATCATGCTCGTCCTGAGCGCCGTCGTGCTTTTCCGCAACTTATTTGCCGCCGTCTTCATCTTTTCCATGGCGCGGCGATAGCGGATATAATAGTAATCGTTGGGTAAGAGCGACCCGACAAACTCGGTGTATTTTGCCAGCTCGCGCTCGTAAGTGCCCAGTATCTCCACGTTAAGACCGGGATTTTCCTGGTACATCACGCTCAGCCATGCGTAGAGCCACGGCATCGGCTTCCCGGCACCGGTGGGGAGGTTGCTCAGGTCGGTCTTCCCCTGTCCGGCGTGCTTGTTGGCAAGGCTCTCCAATATTCTTGATGCGGAAGAGTTGCCCGACTTGGGGCTCATCAGCACTCTGATTTTTTCCTGAGGATAATTCTTCAGCTGCGCGGCATCGGTGAGGAGTTTGTCGCCGATGGGATATGTTGGGGCATGACCGAGGAAAAGTGCCGTTGTCTTATAGGCGCCGATGACATAGTCGTAAGGAACTATCCTATTCTTGTTATATTCCAATTCGGGGTCCATGCAGACCATCCCTTTGAGCAGACAGTCCATATATTTCCCGCCACGGGCGCGGCAGAAGTCACCTACCGGGAAATCTTCTATCTGGCAAAACTCACCGAGGAAAGCATCGCGGTCGGTTTTGTCCAATGCCATAAGGTTGAGCCTCCGGTTCAGGAATTCGCCGAGCTGTACTATGGTATAGCAACGCTCCGGAGAGTTCGTGTCAGTGTTGAAAAACAAGTCGGCGTCAGGGTTCAACTCGTAGGCTATGCGGTATGCCGAGTCGGAATTATAATATTCCGAATCCAGCTCGTCGGAGCGGTTATCATGAAGTGCCTTGATTTTATCGGCAAGCTGAGGATTGACATTGGAGAGCCATACAGCCAAAGCCGGGCAAGTGAGCACAATCTGATTAATCATGTCCAGCGGCATGGGGTCATCATGCTTGCCGGCACTGAGACGGGCGAGAAGCTCGTCGACACTTTCTACGAAGTCCCAGCCGTCGTTGGTCCAAACGGGATAGTTGAGATCGGGGTCAAGCATCACGGCAAGATAGTAAGCTGCCATGAAAGCCTTGATGCGGTTTATGGCGCCTGAGCCGTCTTCTTCAAACGGGCAGCCGTCAGCTATATATGCCTCCATCATATCAACTGTATCGTCAAGACCGCTGTCCCGGAGAAAGCGTTTCAGGTCGGAATCGGGACTAAGAATCTCCTCCTCCATCTCGACATAGTTTGAAAGTACGGCGGCGCTAAGCTCGACGGGGTCGGAATAATTCTGTCCCGACGGGTCAGTATATGTGTTGGAGCGGTTTTTGCCTCTTTTGTTCGTGTCTCCCATATCTTGTGAAAATTGATGTATTAATTGGTTGTCAATGCGTCTGCCGGGGCTACGGCAACCGGCGTGATGTATCGTGTTGCTACGTACCCCGTGCTTCCATTGTATTCGATACGCGAAAAGTCACCGTTGCTCTCGATTACCTTTATTTCATCGCCTTTGTGCAAAACGCCCATGACACTGCTGCCTGTGTTAGGCTCGCTGCGTACGTTGAGAGTCCGCGCCGTGCAGGTGTAGGTATTCGGCTTCTCGGCGACCTCTTCGACCGGAGCAGCTTCAGCTGCGGGTCTCAGCACAGAGTGTGCCCACCCGCCGAAGACCGCGCACAAGAACAGCAGGAACGTGAATGCATTCCAGAAGATGAATCTTCCGGCAAACATGGTTATGCCGGTTACTATCGGAAGGACTATCTCGGCGATGTAGTAGAGGAGACCTATTGCAATAAAGGCTATAACGCCTGCGACTATGGCAGTCAGGAAGCCGGAGTTTACCCATGTAGCGATAACGGCGATGACCGCGCCGACGAAGATGAGGATATACAGCCACGCGCTCAGCCTGTCGACGACTTCATCGTAGTTTTCAGCAAACCAGTTGCCGATGTTGGATATGAATCGGTCGAAGCGTTGCCACCAGTTGAGGCGTGTTGTCCCGGGTTGATACGATGTATCAGCCGTTGGAGTGAATGTATTTGCGGTGGTGTAACGGTTGTTGACTCGCGGAGGCGGGAGCTTGACGTTGGCGAAAGTTCCGGAATCCGGGTCAAATCCGAATGGTAGCTGGGGCATTTGAGAATACTATTTTATCCAGATCGACGCTTACAAGCACAGGCATTTCTCTGCTGACTTGCCCGTCGATAAGTGCGTTGGTTAAAGGATTGATTATATTGTCGATGATGGCTCTCTTGACGGGGCGGCCGCCATACTCGGGCTGATAGCCCCTCATGGCTATGAAATCGGTGACATACGGTCCGATTTCCACTTTCACCCCCTTGTCAGCCATCTTTCTGATCTCCTTGTTGAGGTTTATTTCAGCAATCTTGCGGATGGCGTCGAGGTCGAGCGGCATGAACATGATGATGTTGTCTATGCGGTTCACGAATTCGGGTGCCACACGTGTCTTCATCTGGCGCATGACCTCGTCGGTGCAGCGTGCCACATCCTCATCAGTGATACCGGTGCGCCCGCACAGGTTTTGCAGGATATATTGCTGACCCATGTTGGAAGTCATGACAATCAGGGTGTTCTTGAAGTTGATTACTTTGCCTTGCCCGTCGGTCATGCGCCCGTCATCAAGCACCTGCAGGAGGGTCTCGAACACTTTGGGATGTGCTTTCTCAATCTCGTCGAAAAGCACTACCGAGAAGGGTTTGCGGCGCACAGCCTCCGTCAGCTGTCCGCCCTGTTCGTAACCTACATAGCCGGGAGGGGCGCCGAAGAGCCGCTGCACGGAGTGCTCCTGCTGGTATTCGCTCATGTCGATGCGCACCATCATATCCGCGTCATGGAAAAGGAACTTCGCCACAGCCTTGCAAAGCTCGGTCTTGCCGGTGCCGGTAGTCCCCAGAAACAGGAACGACCCGATGGGACGCCCGGAATCGGAGAATCCGAGGCGGGAGCGCCGGATGGCGTCGGCGACTGCCTTCACAGCCTTGTCCTGTCCGACGACTGAGGCATGCAGCTCCTCCTCGATATGCTTCATGCGCTCGGTCTCGTCAGCGTCCATCTCCGCCACCGGAATACCGGTCCAGTCGGTTATTACACGGCGTATGTCGCCGGCGGTCATGGGGCGGCTCTCGCCGTCGATGCGGATGTTGGCTGCCGCCTCGTCGAGGAGGTCGAACGCCTTGTCGGGCAGCTTGCGGTTGGTGATGTAACGTGCCGAAAGTTCCACGGCTGCCTTGCACACTTCTTCCGGGATTTCGACTCCGTGGTATCGCTCGTAACGGCTTTTGGCGCCTTTGAGTATTTCAATCGCCGATTCCATGTCAGGCTCATCGACGGTGACACGCTGGAAACGTCGCTCGAATGCCGGGTCTGCCTCGATGCGCTTGTATTCATCGATGGTCGTGGCGCCGAAAATCTTTATCTGCCCGCGTGCCATTGCCGGTTTCAGCAGATTGGCTATATCGTTGTCGGAGCTGCTGTTGTTGGTGATGAGCATGTGGATTTCATCGATGAACAGTACCAGACTGTTATCAGCCGTCGCCTCTGAGAGAATGCGTTTCATTATATCCACGGCATCGGGAAGCGACTTCACGGAGGTGAAGTCGAGACTGTAGAGCTTGAGCTGCGCGAGCACTGTGGGCACGGTGCCTTCGTAAAGACGCATAGCAAGCTCTTCGGCGATGGCGGTCTTGCCGGTACCCGCTTCTCCCACCAGCACCGGATTGTTCTTGGTCTGACGAGCCAGGATAAGCAATGTGCGCTCAACCTCCTCGTCTCTGCCGATGGCATGGTGTATCTTCCCCTGCGCGGCGAGCGCAAGCATATTGGTGCAGTACTGCCTTACGGTGGGACCGGTGCTCCTGTCGTCCTGTTCCGTATCGCGCGTGGCGCATGGGACGGCGGATGGCTCGGCTCGCCGGTTCGGGTCCGGGACAAGGAGCGAGGCAAACTGTGGCGAGTGCGCTATCATGGCGTTGAGCAGCGTGTCGATGCCTACGGAGGGCATCCCGGCGACCTTGGCGAATACCTGCTCGACATCTGGAGCGAAGTAGACGCGTCCGTCACGCGAGGTGCCGTCGCTGGCGGTCATCGCCTGCGCCACCTGCTGCATGGAGGCGTTCAGGTCGTACCCGTTGCTTTCCAGCACATCGCGCACCAGCTGGCTGTTGACACGGCACATGCCGGCGAGTATTCCCGGCAGGTCTACGTGTGAGGCGGCGCGCTGTTTGCAGAATGCCGCCGCTGCCTCTATTGCTTGCAGTGTGGGTTGGGAGAAGTTAGAGAAATCCATTATTTAAGGGCTGAATTTATATCTATGTCGGGGAGGTTGAGGTTGGCGAGGTCGCCCATGCGTTCATTGAGCAAATCGGTCTCGGCGGTGTCGGTGGTAAGAATTGAACTGCCGCAAAGACCGCAGCCGGGGTTGCGGGGCACATCCACACCGTACCACTTCATGATTGTCGGCAGACGGCGGGGATTGGCGAACGACCCCCACTGCACATACTGCCTCTCGCGACGGTTTGCCCACATGAAGTAGTTCTGACACAACTCCTCTTCGAGCGACGCTATGCCCGCTTCGGTGCCGCGTGACAACTCTGTCAGCGCCAGCTTCACCATCATGTTGGTGATAGGCTCTATGTCGGAACTCAGACCCACCTGTACGAATGCCTCCGCGTCAGCTTCCGACACATAGGCGGGAATCTGACCGGAGCGCTTGGCTGACTCGAAGTTGGAGATTTCCTCCTGCTGCGGGTCAAACCAGTCGGTGCCGAGCAGGCAGAAATAGCAGGCGTGTCCGGGGCGGTAAATGAACACGTCGCCACCCTCGGCGCGTGTCACCGTACGCCCGAAGATTCCTACGGTGCTGTTTTTGACCAGCAGCTGTGAGATGTTGTAACGCGAGGTGTTGTTGTCAGTGCACACCATCACGATATCAGCATCGGCAATCTCCCTGTCGAGCATGTCGAGATGTTCGTTGACATTGACCGGAAGCCGCTTCACATCGCAGTAGGGGTTCTTGCCGAGAATGGCGTCGGCTACGGCGTCGGTCTTGAGGCGCCCCAAGTCGTTGACCGTGCAGATGTGGCGCGGGAGGTTGTGAAGCTCCACGCGGTCGAAGTCGGCAAGGACAAAATGTCCCACGCCCGCTTTGGCGAGTTCCACGGCTATGGGTGCCCCGCCGCTGCCGAGTCCGATGATCAGCACACGCTTGCCCGACAGGGCGTCAACTTCCAGAAGTCCCTTGGCGCGCTTGTACATGCTTTCCTTCGGGGGGATGATTTCGGCGCCTGCACCCTCAACCGTGGCTGTGCCGCCGGAGGAAATATCAACCTTAATGTCGGCGCTTTCGTCATGTCCGGCTCCGTCAAGGGCGAAACTGACCGTGCGGCATCGTCCGAAGGCATGTCTGAGGGGTGCGAAGCGCAGATGCGTCACACCTTCGCCCTCCCACTCGTAGGCTATGCCGGCGGCTTGCCGCTGCCCTGAGGCGATGAAGCCTTTCATCTCCTCGCCGTCGATATAATATATGCTCATGCGCTGTGGGGTTATGCTCATGTGAAATATGGCTCTTTCGCGAGGGTGTTCAGGGGTGCCTGTCCCTCCTTGAGCTGTTCGCCCGGATTGATGTGGACAAACATTCCCTGCTCGGGGTCCCAGACGGTCTGACCGGCTGCCGCCGATTTGTTAGCAGTGGGGTTGGACTGTCGTTCACGCATTTCATTCGACAATTGGTCGAGGCTAAGTGGTTGTGCCATGATATCTGTGGTTTATTATATGTTAATGATTGAGATATTCTTCCCTTGAATAGTTTTCCGACATGTGACGTAGGTATGAGTCGATTGTGCGGCCGTTTTTGAGGCTCTGCTCGTAGATGTTGAGCCACAGCACGCACCTCACGTACACCATCCAGAGCGACATGTTGGGTTTCCAGGCGCTCGGGTGATAATGGCATATCTGCGTCCATCCGTTGCGGTGGGGCGAAAGCGTGTGGTTGGATGCGCTTGCCTCGTTCATGAGATTTCCGTTATGGTCGCGCAACATGCACTCCACGTAGGCATTGGGCTTGGTGTAGGGATAGCCCGGGGTTTCTATGCGCATCACATACATCTGCCGGTTGTTGGTCTGCGCCACGATGCGCAGGTAGGTGACTCCGTTTTCGGTGCCGAACGCATAGGCGTTGGAGTTAGGCATGTAATGGGCGATAACGGCTTTTTCAAGATTCAGTCTTTCAGTGTCCATAATATTGAGTGTTTGATTTATCGGGGTCAGTGATGTGTATCCATCTGTAAAATCGCTCGGGCAGCGGATGTGCCGCCAGTCGGTGCCATGCGTTCATCGCTTCGATGTTGTGCATGTCATCCTCGCGCATTGTCATGCCGTGGACCACGGTATAGACGGGGGATTTGTCAGGGAAGCCGAAGGGGAGCATAATCTCGAGTCTCTCGCCGTGCATGGAGATGATCGGCTCGCCGTCATCGGTGATTTCGGTGACGGGGCTTGGGTCGCGGAAAAACTCGCGGCAGTCAGCCACGAATCCTTTCATCTGCTCCACATGCTCCACACATTCCACAAGCCAGTGCTGACGCGGACGGTCGGGAGCCGTCACTGGCTGCCCGTCGACAGTAAGCATCGCTCCGTGTGACGCCTTCCCGGCTTGAGGCTCGTAGAACCGTCCCTTGTACATCCGGTCTATTACCGGACGGAAAGGGCTTTCCATATCCACGATGTCCCAGGCGGCATGCACATAATGCTCGGGCCGTACCTCGCAGAAGTTGAAGGCGTTGACGGTAGTCTCCGTCGGGGTGCAGTTGCCTATGCAGAGCAGCATGCGCGGAAATCCCGGCTTGCCGACACCGCGAAGCATCGACGCGACATCACCCCCGCTGGGTCGAGCAAGGTCGAGCTGATGGTGGGAGTGCCACTGCCCGATATGTTGCAGGCGCGTGGCGAGGCACATCTCAGCCTCGTAGCGGTCGACATATTCGGGATCCTGGAGGAAGGAGGTTGCGTGATGCCGCGCGCCTGGACCGGGACCTACGGCATAAAGCACCACCGGAACTCCCTCGGGAGTCCAGAACCCGAACAGCTCCCCGCCGGTCTCGATGTCAGGGTAGTCGAGGATGCAGCGTGACATGAAGTCAATCTCGCTGCGGTAAATGATTGCTTTTGATGCCGGGCGCATGGTGGGCGCCATGTCATTGCGTTGTCGTGAGAATATCGCCATGGTGTCAGGATATAGGGTTAATATACATCGTGTGATTCAATGTCGGTGTGCATACCTACTTCCTGACGGTCGACTTCCTTACGCGTGAGGTGCGTGTCGGTCTCTTCATAGCCGCAACAGGAGCAGATGTAATAGTCGAGATAGAAGGTGACCAGATAGGTGACCTCATAGTCGATATAGCTGTACAGACGGTGACGACGCTTGTGGTCGCGGACATTCTCGCGGCGCGTCACGCGGGTGCCGTCGGTATATCGGGTCGTGACCTCGAGCCACGACTGGTATTTCTCGTCTTGTTCGCTCAGAAGCTTGTCGCGCTTGATATCCTTCCCCTTCATGTACTTGGTGCCGGTGACCTCGTCATGGTCAAACCTGATGGTGTGGATATGTTTGCAGCGCGGGCAGCGTTCATGGGGCTGGCAGTCCGAGAGATATTCTGTAGCCCAGCGCACACAGTAATAGCTGACGGGGAGAATCGGCAATACCATGAACCAGTACATGCCCCACGCCATAAGCGCAATCGCCCAGCAATAGAAACCTGCGGCGGCTGCCACATATATGATGACTTTCAGAGTCTTGTTGCTCAGCAGTCTGAACACCGGCGGATAAGCTATCAGCCAGCCGATCAGAAGCACCGCCAGCGACGGTGTGAGGCAGTACCATGCGAGACCGCCGGCGAGCACTGCCACGACGGCGATATACAGATACCATGGCACCGGCTTCCCGGTGTCGCTCGGCATCGTGTATGAGCTGCTGCGGGTGAGGACGCGTGTCAGCGGCATGTCGGTTATCTGTCCCGCGAGAGGTGCGTAGGCGAGAGCCCAGCGGTTATTGGCTTTCCCTGTGACGGGCTGATAGGAAAATTTCGTGGCTTTGCCTTCGCTGTCAAAGGTTATGGCGGGTCTGTAAGGGCGCCCGTCGGAGCCGTAGGCATAGATGCGGAAGCCCGCTTTCATCGTGCTGTCCCTGCCGGTGAGGATGTTGTATGCCATGCCGTATTTCTGCTCTATATCTGCGAGTGTCTTGCCGCTCATCTTCTCCAGACCTTTCCGGGTGGCGACCGATGTGGAGGCTATGTTGTCAAGGTTCAGGTCGGTCCATTTCTCCACAAGAGGTACCATCTCGTCGGCACGTAGTTTCAGCTCCTCGCCTTTGGAGGTCGTGGCGAGATATTTATGAACGGTCGCGCCGCTATACTCGGGCACAAGTCTGACGACAGTGTCACCTTTGTGTTTGCCTTCGATAATCAGTTGCCGTATGGGCAGCTGCGAGGCATCGAGCTTGCCCCGGTTTCCGTCGGCGGTCTCCACAAGTATGTCCTGATGAGAGGTCCTGCGGTCAAATCCGAGAACGCGCACACTGTCGCCCGGTGCGAGGGTGACAAATGTGGTGTCGCCGTCGATGACAACCGGCAGTTTCTGCCGCTCTTGAAGCTCTATCACCGGTCCGTAGAATCTGACCTGATTGTCGGAGGTGCAGACATCGGCTATCAGTGCCGTGAACACTATTATGAAGAGTATGCCGCAAATGCGGGTATAAGTATGTCTCATAGCTGATTGGCTTATATTCGTATCTGTTGGGGATTTTATTTTTCGCTGCTGACGAGTCCGGCTTCTCTCAGCCTTTCGAGAGCCTTTGCGGCATCTTCATTGCCGAGTGCTGCGGCTTTGGCAAACCAGAGGGCAGCCTCCTCGGGATTCTGCTTTACCCCTCTGAATTCCTTCTCATTCTCTGTCTCACCCGTCTCATAAATACTGCCTACATAGTATTGTGCGCAAGCGTTGCCCTCATCGGCGGGTTTGAGAAAGTATTTGAGCGCCAGTCGGTAATTCTCCCGGCGTCCTTCGCCGAAATAGAAGCGGAGCCCCATTTCGTACATAGCCTCAAGATCACCTTTTTCCGCACGCGCAAGAACGCGGTCGGCTCTGTAGATTTCCTGGAAATATTCGTCATCTATGTCGCGTGGCCCGTAGTCGGGCAATTCTTCGTGTTTCATTGTCATGGATTTAGAGGATAGTTATCGGTCAGGTGGAGAGTATGATGGCGCGTACGTTGTCAAACCTGCAGGCGGCGAGGTCTTCGGGCGAGATGAGGAAATCGAGGACTCCGCAGTCCATGAAATTGAGGCTGAAGTCCATGCCGTCAAACGAGTCGACCTGGAGCAGTATCTGCCACCCTTCACACGGCTCGTCCCAATCCTCCCACTCGCGGTGGGTGGGGAGGGCGAAGAGCGCGTGGTCGTCGGCAAGCGGCTCGATTCTGTCGGCGAAACCTATAGCCAGCTCCTCTGGTGCTGTCGGATTGTCGTTGTCGTCGACAATCACCATCTCGCGCATGTCGTCGGTCGTCGGGAAATAAAGCACTTTCACGTCTTCCGGCGCACTGCAATGGCTCTGTATGCCGTCGGTGGCGGCAAATATGCCGAGATTATGGTCGATTTTTGCAAAAAACGACAGCAGACCGCTCTTTGGGAGGGGATTCCCGGGAGCGAAGGCGGCGAGTTGCGCGAGATTGATCTGGCAGACAAAGAAGTAAGGGTATTCGTCACCCTCATCGTCAATATACATCGGGTAGTCGACAACCTCCGGTAGGTCGGGGTTGCCCCAGAATCGCGAGGCTCCCGCCGGAAGCTTTTCGAAGGGACGCGAAAGTATGAGATATATGGGTTTGGGTGTTGTCATTTCTTTTCGTTTGAGTCAGTTCAGTCAAATATCACATTGGGATTCATCTCATGGGGATTGCGCCAGAGTATTCGGTATTTACGGGCGAGCAGGTCGGCTTTTGCCTGCCAGTATTCAAAGCAGAATCCCATCCGGCGGGGTGTCTCAGCAAACATCTCGTCAAGCTCGTCCTCGACATCGTAATACACATCCTCCCATCGGCGTGAGTATTCGACCCGGTCCTTTTTCAGTTCCCCCTCCTGCGGGTGCTCTCTGATTTCCAGCAACTCCTCCTCGGAGATAAATTTCAATATTGCTTCGTCGTCAGCCCCATGTATGGAGAGCAGATTGTCGAGCCGGTATAGTTCCCTCGACATGTCGGCAACCGCTTCCCGGTCATATTCCTCCCCGGCATCGGCTACTTTTGCCGCATGGCGGATGAACGCGTCGAGAATACCGTAACGGTCATGGTTGAACACCGTCGAGCGAAGCGCCGCCACTATGCGACCGACGGCTTCCACCAGCGTGGCAAACGGCACTCTTCCCCCGTCGATGAGAGGATATACGCCTTTGCGGAAATCCTTTAGCGAGCGCTCTAACTGTCCCCTTATCATCGACTCGGCGGATAGTGTGAGTGCCTGCAGCATCTCGACGTCGTATGCGTGTCCGGAGTTTTCCTTGTCGAGCATGGATGTGATGACTCCGTAGGTTATGCTTTCAAAACGGGCTGCCGTCACCTCATCCTCAGGCTTCGCCTGCTGCAGCAGTTTAAGCGCCGCGTCGATGCGCTCTTCGACACGCCTATCCCTGTTACCGGTAAGGGACATCAGCCGGGTGTAAAATTCGTCTATGGTCATTGCAAGCGTATTTTTCTGGTAATGGTTAATCCTCTTCCTGGCAGTTTTCAGGCTCCCATATCATATCCATGATGTCAAATGCTCCCGAGATGCCGTTTTCGCCGGCATCGGCGAGAAGTTCGAAGAAGCGGAGAGTGTCGTCCATGAACTCCGCGGGATCGTTGTTGCGGACAGCAACATCCATCCAGTCCCAGCCTATGATGTCGTCGGGAGCGAGGGCGCCGTGATCTATCGCTTCGAGTAGCAGACGCTTGAAGCGGTCGGGATAGGTTATTTCGCATGTCGACCAGTCGCGGCACGACTCAAGCAACGCTTTGCAGACCCACATGCCGGTTTGCCCGCGCTCTATGTCGACATCGACCTGCCGTAGCAGCTCATTCTGACGGGCGCGATAATCCGGAGTGTCAGAGGCGGGTGTGTTTCCGAATTCGATTATGGCGTTGATAATCTCTTTATGGTCAGGTACTTTCTCCATCCGGTCCGAGCGTTTGACAAAATGAATTTTGTCGTTTATGAAATTTATAACTAATTGGTGTTATTCTCGTAAATCCTTTAAGGTCAGCACTTTTAGATAAAGGCTTGGCAACCGTCAGGCATAATTGTCACGACTGTTGTAAAGAATCTGTCCAAAGATAAATAATTATTCCCGATTTTGCAAATGCATTCCGATAATTCAGTATGACTCCCAAGATTTTACGCCCTGCCACCATCTGCAAAGATACAGAACGACATAAAGTCAAAAGCGACAAAGCCGTTTACCCAATGCGGCGTTGCGCACCCGCGATGCGCGATGGCGTTGCCCTGTCGGGCAACGAGTTGTCAGCGCGTAGCTGTAGGGGCGCCCGCGATGCAGGGAAGGGCGCCCGGCACATAAAAAAAGGTCGTGCCATTGACACAACCTTTTTTGTGACCCCGGAGAAACCGGGGTGTATCGTTGTAACTAAGTAGTATTCCGAATATTGTAATGTCGTTATATCCGTTGTTCACGAATTGCACACGGCACTATTTCAATGTTCTTCCCATTGTTTCCATTGGGGTAATGCAGAGTTAACGCTTTTGCGCCGATTACCAAGCATCTATGGCGTTAAAATATCATACCGTCAGAGCATGGCGGCAATCTGTTTTTCAACGGCAGTGCGTATGAATGAATTGATTGAAACGCCTGCTTGTTTGGCAAGATATGCCACGCGGGTGTGTATGTCGGGAGTAAGGCGTACGTTAAGCGAGCCGGAATAGCTCTTGTGGGGTTCGATGCCTTCCTCGGTGCAATAAGCAAGGTAATCGTCAACCGCCTCATGAAAGGCGTTGGTGAGTTCGGCTACGCTTTCGCCCTCAAAATTCACAAGACCGTCAATACCTTCGATTTTGCCGAAAAATACGCCGTCGGCCTCGCTGAATGCGACCGAGCCGATAAAATCCTTATATTTCAATGTATTCATATCAGTCCTTCGTTTTTAAGATAATCATAAACCTGTTTCATAACGTATCCTTTGATGATATTTCCCGGATGCGGTTTGTGAAGCATTATCGGCTTCATTCCCTCACCTTTGAAAATTACGCGGGAGCCGGAAGTCTTGCCTTTATTGCCCGGAACATATCCCAAAGCGACAAGCAGACGCCTCATTTCCTCCCATGTGAAGTCATTGGGGAGCGCCGAGAAACGGGCTATCAATTTTTCTTTTGTTCCCATTCATTTATAATATTGGCACAAAAGTAACTAAATTTTAGTTGCAAAACAAATCTATGGATATGAAAGTTCGTGAAGGCGTGGATAAATGGCGTTCTTTCGGAAGGACGATGTGGAAGTAGGCAGCAAGTATTTTAAACCATAAAAGTTTGTTAAGCCGTATCCCGTTTGTGGAGATACAACAATATGCTTTATTTTGCTGAATGGGGACATTACAAAAATCGCTGAAACTGTCTTAGTTTCAGCGATTTGCTTGATTTTGCCGTTTAGCTTTGTGACCCCGGAGAGGCTCGAACTCTCGACCCAATGATTAAGAGTCATTTGCTCTACCAACTGAGCTACGGAGTCAGCTCTTTTGCTTTTGCGATGCAAAGGTAAGGAGATTTTTGGAATCTGCAAAATTTTTTTGAACTTTTTTGGAGCGGTGCTTTCAGATTTCAGTTTTCAGTTTTCAGATGGGGGCTTTAGGGGCGTCCGGAAGGGCGCCTGTCAACCTGATGCCTCTAACTTTTCCGCAGGAAAAATCTATGAATAGCCGTGGGTTGAGCGAAGCGAAACCCACGGGGGAAGGCATCCTTTTAAATGTTTCCCGTCAGGGAATCATCAATCTTGCTCCGAGATGATTCCTCCGGAAACATCTGCGCGTCGGCTCGCTTTCCGTTGGTATCGCTGCGCTCAACCGACGGCTACAAACGGATTATCCCCTTGCGGGGAAGGGGCGTGAGTTTTCAGATTTCAGCTTTCAGTTTTCAGATGGGACTCTAATGGCTCTAACGACTTTAAGGTCGTTAGGGAAGCGTGTCGGTGATAGCAGAACAGGAGGTATAGAAAGCAGCGGCAGTCGGGAGAGACCCGGCCGCCGCTGTTGCGTGCCTGCCGCGTGACCAACACGAGACAGACACTGGAAAAGTGATATTTATAAGTACCTAATCTAATTCAACTAACTATCTTCAGTTTTATTATATTCAGTTTTCAGTTTTCAGTCGTCAGTTTTCAGTTGTCAGAGTGGCGGGCGAACTTCCATTCGCCCCTACAGCTGACGCGGTTGTTTTGTTTAGTTGTCAGTTTTCAGTTGTCAGTTTTCAGAGGAGGGAGGGTTGCATCGCGTAGCTGTAGGGGCTTGTGGGAGCAAGCCCGCGTCCCCGGGATGGAGACCCTTTGCATGTGGGCGGGCGAACTTCCATTCGCCCCTACAGCTGACGCATGTTGTTCTCATTATTATCATTGCCAACCCATATATGGCTTGTTGATTTATCTTTGTCGCATTTAATATATTTGTCGAGGGTGGAGACGTCCCAGCCTTGAGCCCAGGTGTCGCCGTCGTGTAGACCATCGATGCCGTTTTTGCTGATGGTGGTAATCTTGCCGTCTTTGACATAGTTGAAGATTACTTTCAGGTTGGCAGCAGAGTAGATTGTTGACTCATACACGAAGTTGAAAAATTGCTTGTCGGCGGTGTCGGAGTTGCCGATGGCGTGACCCGGCCATGAGGTCGTATAGTTCTTGTCTTTTGTGTCACCTGTGTAGAGAAATACGTGGGTCGCTCCCTTGACATTGAAGGAAGTGACGTTGTAGTTGGCTTCATCCTCAATATCGTTGATGGGGCGCACCGACATGCCGTAGGTCTCGACATTGCCGTTGATATAGGATGTCACTTCTCCTGTTATCTGGAGCGATTTGAGCCAGCGCCCTATCTCGTCTTTCTCGGTTCCGGCTGCCTCGGTCTGACTCCAGTAGTAGCCTGCGTTTGCATCGCCGGTCATGCTGCCGTTTTCCATATACCGCGACTTGGGGAAATATATAGTCTCTTTCTCAGTCACGCCGTTGCGTTCCACATCAAGCGTAGTCTTGTACTCGGCGCGGAAATATGATGCCGATGCCTGTGCCTGCGCAGTTGTGAATTTATTGGAATTGCGGATGGCATCCCACATGCGCTGCTGCGGCACACGGTAGCCGGGAGGACACACGTCGTCGTACATCTGCGGTCCTGTAAAATTATCACCTTGGTATGCCACCTCATAATATCCGCCCGCCGACTTTTCACCCGGACCGAACGGCCATTCTGAAGAGCTTATGTGGTTGCTTCCGTCGGCGGTCTGGATATACATGCCGGCGGCTTTCGCACCAAGGTTGCGGTCAAGAATATATCGAGTGCGTGTACCTGTGGCTCCGTCTACAGGCAGTACCTCGTAATAGTAATAGCCTGTCTCGTGGCTGTCTTTGCGATGATTGCCGGTATCGTAATGGAAAAATCCTGTGTGGTAGAGGTCAAACACATATTTCGGGGCTATTTTGGGCGCCTCTCTTTGTGAGATGGGTTCGATTGAGAGAATCAGCGAGCCGATATAGTAGTTATAGTCGTTTTCTTCCGAGCCATCGCTGCCGTCATTTCCGACAGCATTGCCATCACGGGTCAGCGTGAAAGCATAATAACCGTTGTCATCATCTTCTTTCTTAAATTTGATATAGCCGTTATAGTTGTCGCTAAGCGATGGCGTGATTGTGTATTTTGATGTCTCGAGCCTGGTCACGACATAGTAGGTGTATGACCATCTTGCTTGAGTGGTGGTGACATCCTTTTTTCCATACATCACCGGGAAATGGAACCCGGCATTGCGCACCTTGCCTCCCATGTCGTCGGGCTGCGCGCCGAAGAGTTTGGGGCTTACGCCCGCTGCTGTCGTTTCTGTTCCGGTGCCGGAAAGAAATGTCCAGTAGTCAGTGATTACCTTATTACCTGTGCCGTCGGTGGGGGTTATGGTAAGCGTTGTAGTTGAGCATATTTCTTTACCGTTAAAGGGTCGCACCCATTCTACTGCGGTCTTGCGTTCGAGTCCCTGCCAGGTGACGGTGATTGCACCCTCAAGTGTGCCGAGTCCCAGCTCGGTAGCGTCCTCGGTGAATGTGACGGTGTATTCTACGACTTTGCCGCCATTGTCATCCGGTTGTGGCGTGCCTGTCGCGCTGATTGTAATCCAGTTTACATCAGATTTAATCGTGGGTACAGTATTCATCTCTTCGGCAATATCGGAGTAATATTTCACTGTGAGGGTAGCGGTGTTGCTTTCCCCTTTGGTAATACTGTCGGTCACTCCAAGCTCGCGGATGCCGTCAAACGCCATGTCAAGCACCGTTGGCGTATGATCCTTGATTTCGACCTCTATGTCGGAGGGATGACGCGCGGCTTCATCAGCCGTGGGATAGCCCTGATTGTTGACCGACTTGATACGTACCTCATACCAGTGGTTAGGGTTGATGTCGAGTCGATTGCCGGTGTCACTGTCCTTCAGGTCTATGCGGTAATATGCGTCTATGCCCTTGTATTTGCCGCCTACGACAAGGCAGGTGTTGTTGCCGCTTTCAGAACTTTTGCAAGGGTAGGTGTAGAGGAGGAAATTGTCGCTACCTTTCTTGAATTGAGTGCTACCTCCCTTGGATGGGACGTAAAGGTCTTTTTCGGCTCCGGCGATGACATATCCGGCGGTCGCGCCGTTGTAGAGGGCGGTGCTTTTAAGGGTGAAGCTGCTTGCTCCGGTGGCGGGCGAGCTTCCACTCGCCCCTACAGCTGACGCGATGGTGAATTTTGCTGCCGTGCGGTAAAGGGTCACCTTATTGGTGAGGAGCGATGCGGAGGTGAGTTTGCCCGTCACGATGCCCGACATGATGAATCCATCGGTTGCGGGGAGCGGGGCTTTGGTGGTCACGCCACGGAGGGCGGTGACAGTGGTTGTGTTGGTGTCGTCGAGGAGCGCGCCGGCATTGGCGATGATGTAGACGGTGACGTTGTCGCGGTGGGCTTTTGCGTCATCGTTGAGCTTAACGGTGATTTTGGTAAATGAATCCTTATTTGTGTCGTTATTAGTGAAGTCGGTGACGTTGAGCACTGACTGGAGCAACGAGCCGTCAGCATTGTAGATCAGCACTGACAGGTCGTTGATTGCGCGCTCGGTATCAACATCGGGTTTTTCGGAGCGGCTCACTACCTTCTCCGGCTCCGGAATGGAGATGGAGAAGGTGATGGTGTCGTCATCGCCCATAGGCTCGACCGTGTATTTCTCGTCATCGCTGCAAGCCGCCAGCAAGAGAATTGTAAATATATATATTAGACGTTTAGTTATA
>QAMW01000024.1 GCA_003150235.1 Bacteroidales bacterium | reverse complement strand
CACATACGGAGCCGAGACCTGACGCTTTCGATGTTTGAGCTGATGGCGACAATGCTTCCATAGATCCCCTCCATTATCTTTGTCCGTACGGATGTAGGCATAAATCGTTTCCACGCAGACACTTTTCCTGCCTTGCTTACGTAACCATCCTGCAATCTGAGCCGGGGACCATTGTTCCTCACGCATCTTAATGCGGATAAAATTACGTATTTCAAGCGTTAGACTCCTGTAGTTCTGCAACCGTCGCTGCCGGTCAGCGGCTTTTACCTGCGCCTTTTGCCAGTGGTAGCCGCGTTGACCACTGTTGCGCTTCAACTCTCTGCAGAGGGTAGATTGCGACACTCCTATGGTCTGCGCAATCTCTTTTCTGCTCTTTTTTTGCCGGAGTAACACGTCTATTGTGTATCTTTGCTCCGCGGTTAGGTGATTATATTTCATTTTACCAACACAAAGTTACTTAATCGCAGGGAGACTTCGGTCTCCTTTTTTGTGTTGCAGGTAATTTCTGGTGAAAAATACATTAATCGGCGTTGCCCTCAACGGGGGCTTACCCAGCCCCCTCGGCGCGCGGCCTTCCCCTGAGGAGGAGTGAGGAAATGCCAGTTGCACTTCCTATTGGAATCTTTCTTCGCTTTCAATTTGCATTTTCTGACGATAATTTTTGCACATAGTATTAAAAATATATAATTTTGCAATTCTTAAAAGTGTGAATAGCATACACATTCAACATAAAGAATATGGATTATTGGCTGATTAATTCCTTATGTGCCTTTCTGCTCTGTGTACTTTTTGCAGGTATACTTATTCCGCAGATATTATTGGTTGCGTTTCGCCGCAACTTGTTTGATGAACCTGATCCCCGAAAAATACACAAGGGTGCAGTGCCGCGTCTCGGAGGTATAGCATTTACTCCCGTGGTGTGTTTTTCTATAGCTCTGTTGCTGGGCATCAATTCTTTGCTTGGCTATGCCGGCGTGGAAGAATCGTTGATTCTCGACTCCACGACGATTACTTTTGGCTTTTGCGCGCTCTTTACGCTTTATCTTGTCGGCATGGCTGACGACCTAGTCGGTGTGCGTTATCGTGCAAAGTTTGTCGTCCAGATATTCTGTGCTGTTTTGCTTATTGCGGGCGGATTGTGGCTGCATGGGCTTTCCGGTGTACTTTTCATTGACAACCTGGTTTGGTGGATAGGTATCCCGTTGACTATCATAGTGATAGTTTATATCGTTAACTCGATTAATCTTATCGACGGTATAGACGGACTTGCTTCAGGTCTTTCAAGTGCCGCGCTTATTATCTATGGCATAGGTTTCTTTATGTATGGTGAGTACCTGTTCGCGATGATTTCATTTGCTACACTCGGGGTGCTTGTTCCGTTCTTCTATTATAACGTGTTTGGCGATGTCAACAAGCGTAAAAAGATATTCATGGGCGACACCGGTTCGCTTACTATCGGCTTGATTCTGTCTTTCTTAAGTCTTGAATTGTACAAGGTGTCTTCTATGGGGTGCGACGCCTATGGTGCTAATGCGTTTATCCTTGCGTTTGCACCTCTGCTGATTCCTTGCCTTGATGTGGTAAGGGTATTTTTGCATCGTATTCGTAAACACCGCAATCCATTCCTGCCCGACAAGACTCATATCCATCACAAACTGCTTGCACTCGGGCTGAAGCCTCGTGTGTGTATGGTGACAATTGTGTTGATTGCTCTTGCAATTAGTGTAATAAGTATCTATCTTTCCCGTTATATTGAGGTAAACATCCTTCTCGTGATAATTGTAGGTTTCTGGTCGGGAGTCAATGTATGGCTCTCCAATAAGATTGCCGGAAAGAAGGATGATGCAAAAAATTGAAATTATTCACCAGGCAATATTATAAAAAAAGAATTCAAAATTATGCGAAATAATTTACGGACTGCAATTTTTGCTCTTGTCATGTTGCTGGCGGGTGCTACCGCTTCGGCGCGTATGACCGACGACCAGGTTGTCGCTTATGTGAAGACTGCTACAGCCCAGGGTAAGTCTCAGCAGCAGATTGGCAAGGAGCTGATTGCCCGCGGTGTGACTCCCGAACAGGTCGAGCGCCTCAAGACGCGCTATGAGGAGTCGCAAGGAACGGAAACAAATGTTGCGGCTCAGAGCGTTGGCGGTGCCCGTGTCGAGCGTAGCAGATCTGCCGCCAATGAAATCACCCCGGGCACTCTTGACGATGTACAACGTGAAGTGGAAGAAGGTAACGATGCTAAGGTTGATGCAAGGCGTGTGTATGGTCACAGCGTATTCCGTAATCAATCGTTGTCGTTTGAGCCAAACGAGAATGTTGCTACGCCTCAGAACTATCGTCTTGGTCCTGGCGACGAGATTGTCATTGATATCTGGGGAGCGAGTGAAGACCACATCCGCCAGACAATCACACCCGAAGGCAGTATAATGGTGTCGCAGATTGGTCCTATTTACCTTAACGGGATGACCATCCAGGAGGCTAATAACCATATAAAGGGTCGTTTTGCAAGCAAGTATGCCGGAGTCGGTGGTTCCGAGCCTGAATCGGAGGTAAATGTTACTTTGGGTCAGGTGCGCACCATTCAGGTCGACCTTATGGGTGAGGTTGCCGTTCCCGGTACTTACCGTCTCTCCCCGTTCTCGACTGTATTCCATGCCCTCTATAAGTCGGGTGGTATCAATGATATCGGTACGATGCGTAATATCGAGGTGCTCCGCAATGGAAGGAAGATTGTGGGCGTGGATGTCTACGAGTTCCTTTTTGACGGAAAGCAGACCGGCAATATACGTCTTCAGGAAGGCGATGTGATTATTGTGCCTCCTTATGAAAATCTTGTGAATATTTCAGGCAACGTAAAGCGCCCGATGTATTACGAGATAAAGAATGGCGAGACCCTTGGCGACCTTATTGACTATGCCGGAGGATTTACAGGTGACGCTTATACCGACCAGGTAAGGCTTGCACGTCAGTCCGGTCGCGAGAATGAGCTGTTTAATATCGTCAGCGGGGATTTCGACACATATAAGTTGCTCGACGGCGACATCGTGACCGTCGGAACAATACTTGACCGCTATGCTAACCGCGTCGAGTTGAAAGGATCGGTGTTCCGTCCCGGCATGTATGCGCTTGCTACGGATGTCCGTACAGTAGGCGACCTTATTAAGAAAGCTGAAGGATTGACCGAGGATGCTTATACTACACGAGTGATTCTTTATCGTGAGGGTCCCGATTTGTCCTTGGAGCTTATTCCCGTCGACCTTGGCGGAATCCTTTCAGGTACTCGTCCCGACATAACATTGAAGCGTAACGACGTGCTTGTAGTGCCGAGCGTTCATGAACTTACCGACCGGGGCGAGCTCTCTATCTATGGTCTTGTGGCTCATCCGGGCAGTTATCCGTTTGCCGACAATACCACTGTCGAGGATCTCGTGATTCAGGCGGGCGGTCTCTTGAACGGAGCTTCTACGGCAAAAGTCGATGTGTCGCGCCGTCTCGTCGACCCGACAAGCCTCATGCCTACTGATGAGATTTCAAAGACTTATACCTTCTCGCTCAATGACGGTATGGTGATTGACGGGGAGCCGGGATTTGTTCTTGAGCCGTATGATATCGTCGAGGTACGCCGTAGCCCCGGATACCAGACCCAGCGCCGCATAAATGTTACGGGGGAAGTTGCATTTGACGGAGGCTATACCCTTGAAACGAAAAATGAGCGTGTCAGCGACATCATCCGCCGTGCCGGAGGTCTGACCTCGGCTGCCTATGTTAAGGGCGCCCATGTGATACGTCAGATGACGCCCGAAGAAGTGAGGTTGCGTGACGAGACATTGCGCCTTGCCACAGGAATGCAGACCGACGGCGACTCTATATCTATGCCGAAACTTAACCTCCCTACCACATACAGTGTGGCAATCGAGCTTGACAAGGCTCTTGCGATGCCGGGCAGCGATGCCGACCTTGTGATGAAGGAAGGCGATGTGCTCGATATTCCGGAGTACACCAATACGGTCAGGATTTCCGGTGATGTGATGTTCCCCAACACCGTGACCTACAAGCCCGGTAAAAAGATTAAGTATTACGTCGAGCAGGCGGGAGGATATGGCGAACGTGCGAAGAAAAGCAAGGCGTTCATAATATATATGAATGGTGAGGTAGCCCTTGCAAAGGGAAATACTCCTATCGAGCCGGGATGTCAGATTGTCGTGCCGTCAAAGCATAAGGGACAAGGTGTCAACTGGACAGCTATACTCTCTTCGGTTTCCGCACTCGGTTCTGTCGCTACAATGACTGCCGCACTTGCCAACCTGTTTAAATAAGCTACTCCCTACTAACCCAATGACTATGCAGGAAGAAAAACATAATGTAGAGGATGAGGAGCAGGAGATAGACCTCCTCGAGCTCGCCGGTAAGATATGGGATGCGAGAAAGACCATCCTGAAATGGGGTGTTGTGGGTGCTGTCGTTGGAATTGTGATAGCATTCAGCATTCCTAAGGAATATACCACCACAATCAAGCTCGCCCCTGAGGCTACTGATGGCGCGAAAGCCGGCGGTATGTCGGGTCTCGCGGCAATGGCGGGTATAAATCTCGGTGGTACTCAAGGTGCCGATGCCGTGTATCCCCAGCTATATCCCGATGTGGTAAGCTCCGTGCCGTTTGCCGTAAGTCTCTTTGATGTACCTGTCACTGTGTCGAAAGATGATGACAAGAAGGTGACTGTGAGGGAGTTTCTTGAAGAAGACACTTCTTCACCCTGGTGGGGTGTCGTGATGTCGCTCCCCGGCAAGGCAATCGGTGCTGTCATGTCCATTTTTAGAAATAATGAGGAAGAGGAAGGCACCGGGGAAGGTGTCAATACTTTCCAGTTGACAGCAGATGAACAGGCTATCGTCGAGGCGATAAATGCACGTGTCGCAGCTGATGTCGACACCAAGACTTCAGTTATCACCCTCTCGGCAACAATGCAGGATCCCATGGTGTCGGCGATGCTTGCCGATACGGTTGCGCTTCGCTTGCAGGAATATGTGACTAATTATCGTACTGAAAAAGCGCGTCAGGACCTTGCATACGCCCAGAAACTCAATGATGAGGCGAAGGCTGAATATTATAAGGTGCAGAAACAGCTTGCCGACTATATCGACCGTAACCAGGGAATAGTGCTGCGCTCCGGACAGACTGAGCGTACTCGCCTTGAAAATGAAGTCTCGCTTGCCTACAGTCTCTATAATCAGACAGCCACACAGCTTCAGGCTGCAAAGGCGAAAGTGCAGCAGACCACTCCGGTCTATACCGTCGTGCAGCCCGCTACAGTGCCGTTGCGCGCTTCTAAACCCTCGAAGATGCTGATATTGGTAGGATGTGTGTTCCTTGCCGTTGTCGCTGCTTGTGCGTGGGTGCTTTTCCTGAAAGATTTCAAGTTGCCTAAAAAGGAAGATGCCGAAGTAAAATAATGTGGCTCGTGCCGCGTTATTTAGGTATGAAGTCATTATCATTAAAAACTGTTTTCTACGTCATATTGCCGCTGCTATGCCTTGTCGTCACGGGGTGTGGGGCGGCAAAATTGTCTGTTGCCGACGAGCAGATGGCGCGTGGGGAGTATTACGATGCCTCACGCACTTACCGTAAGGTATATAACAAGTTGACCAAAAGGGAGGAGCGTCCTCAGCGAGGCGTGATTGCCTACAAGATGGGCGAGTGCTACCGCAAGCTCAATATGAATGCACGTGCATCGGCTGCGTATCAGAATGCGGTGCGTTACGGCTATCCCGATTCTACCGCGTTGCTCTACATGGCGCAGTCACTTCAGGCTGAAGGAAAATATCAGGCGGCGATTAACGCGTATAACGATTATATTGCCACCTCTCCCAAGGATGCCGATATGGCTGAAACCGGTATCGCCGGATGCCGTATGGGTATCGACATCAAGAAAAATCCTACCCGCTATGTGGTTAAAAATGCCAAGTTGTTCAATTCCCGCCGTGCCGATTTTGCACCGATGTTTCTTGACAAGAGTGCCGATGCGCTTTACTTCACCACCACCAACGAGAAGGTGACCGGCTCCCACAAAAGTGAGATTACCGGCATGAAGAAAAGCGATATCTGGGTGGCGCGCAAGAATGAGCGCGGCGAGTGGCAGCGTCCCGAGGCGGTCGAAGGAGAACTTAATTCCGAGTACGACGAAGGAATAGTGTCGTTTACCCCCGACGGACAGACGATGTATCTTACCCGTGCCCGACGCGAGCCTAATTCCAATACATCTGTCGAGATTTTCACCTCGCAGAGAAGCGATGCCAAGTGGAGCGCGCCTGTTAAATTCGAGATTACTGCCGACACCCTTTCGGCTTACGGTCATCCTGCCGTGTCGCCCGACGGAAACTGGCTTTATTTTACTTCCGACATGCCGGGCGGATTCGGCGGTAAGGATATCTGGCGCATTAATCTCAAAGAGCGCGCCGGCTCGCTTGAAAATCTCGGCGAGTTTATCAACACTCCCGGCGACGAGGTATTCCCCTATGTCCGTGCCGACAGTCTGCTCTATTTTGCCAGCAACGGTCATGCCGGGCTCGGCGGTCTCGATATCTTCAAGGCTACTCAACGTCCTTCCGGAGGCTGGAGCGTGGAAAACATGGGGTCGCCCGTCAATTCCTCTGCCGATGATTTCGGCATCACTTTCGGGGAAGGGGAAAGCGGATATTTCAGCTCCAACCGTGGCGACGGGCGAGGCTACGATCACCTTTACTCATTCGTCTTGCCCGACTTGAAGATAACTATCAGCGGTATGGTGCTTGACCGCGATGAAGAGCCGGTGCCTAATGCCGTGATACGTATAATCGGTGACGACGGCTCCAACCAGAAGGCGACCGGAAAGGTCGACGGCTCATTCTCGTTTCCGCTTCAGCGCGGTGTGCGCTATGTGATGCTTGCCGGTGCGAAGGGATACCTTAACGCGCGCCAGGAATTTACTTCCGACACCGCCGAAGAGGATGCCGACTATAACGTAGACTTCATTCTCGCGTCCATAACCAAGCCCAATGTGGTAGATAATATTTTCTATGACTTCGACAAGGCGACTTTGCGCCCCGAGTCATGTGTCGCCCTCGACTCTATCGTGCAGGTGCTGCATGATAATCCCAACGTGACCATAGAGATGGCTTCTCACACCGACCGCTGGGGTTCCGAGGAATACAATATGAATCTCTCTGAGAGGCGCGCGCAGTCGGTAATCGACTATCTTATCGCCGCCGGGATAAAGCCCGACCGCCTGCAGCCGCAGGGCTACGGCAAATCGCGTCCCAAAGTCATCACCAAGAAACTTGCGCGTGAGTTCCCGCAATACAAGGAGGGCGATGTGCTTACCGAGGAATATATACTCGCGCTTCCCGAAGAGGTTGATCAGGAAATTGCCGACCAGATTAACCGCCGAACAGAGTTCCAGGTGCTGTCGATTGATTACAAGATGTATTGAAAATATATGGATTTCCGCACTATAATAAAGCCGCTTGAAGGCATGGCAGGACTTGTGTCTCACGACCGTCCTGTCGTCATGATAGGGTCATGCTTTACCGACAATATCGGCGCCCGGCTCCGGGGCGAGCTGTATGACTGCATTGTAAACCCCTGTGGTACACTCTACAATCCTGCAAGTATCGCCTCATCGATGCTTGACCTGCTTTATGACCGCGACTTCACCGCCGGTGAATTGTTTCAGCATGAAGGCGTGTGGCGCAGCTATTCCCATCACTCGCGTTTTTCCGGCACTGACCGCGACGAGGTGTTGCGCATGATGAACGATGCCGCAGCAGAGGCGCGCGAGGCGTTGCAACGTGCTTCGGTCTTGATTGTGACCTTCGGCACGGCATGGATATTCCGGTTGAAAGAGGATAACCGCGTTGTGGCGAACTGTCACAAGCAGCCTGCATCGCTTTTCAACCGGGAGATGCTCAACACTACTCAGATTATAGGTCTTTGGAAAAAGATATTGCGTGAGATTACGGCGCGCTATCCCGACCTGAAGGTGATGTTTACGGTCAGTCCTATCCGTCATCTCGCCGATGGCGCTCATGGCAATCAGGTGAGCAAGTCAACGCTGCTTCTTGCCGTCGACCGGCTCGTGGCTGAAAATCCGTCGGCACTGTATTTCCCCTCTTATGAGATTATGCTCGACGACCTGCGCGATTACCGCTTCTATGCCGCCGACATGGTGCATCCGTCTGATGTCGCGGTTGACTATATCTATGACCTGTTCCGGCGGTCGTTTGTCAGCGATGCCGATGCGCGTATCGGTGCCGAGTGTGCGCGTCTTGTAAAGCGTCTGAATCACCGCAGTCTCTCCGGGGTTGCCGACACGGAATTTGCCCGCGCGACCGCAGCGATGCGTGATGACCTCCTGTCGCGCTATCCGTATATTGCATCGGCGTTGACACGCCTTCAACGGTAATTAGGCTAATTATACTTCTGCTTCCACGCGGTGCAGGGCGCCTGCAAGCGATTCTACAGCATGGCGGAGCATTGAGCGCGGACATCCCACGTTCATGCGCATGAATCCCTCTCCTTCGGCTCCGAACATAGCCCCGTCGTTGAGCGCGAGATGTGCCTTGTCGACAAACATGTCGATGAGATGGCTGTGGTCAAGCCCCAGACCGCGGCAGTCAAGCCATACAAGGAATGATGCCTCGGGTCTTACCATCCTTATCTCCGGGGCAAGCTCTTCGAGCAGTCTCTCGGTCTCGTCGATATTGCCGACTATATATTCAAGCATTTCGTCAAGCCAGTCCTCGCAATGGTCGTATGCCGCCATTGTGCCGATTATAGCCGTGAATGTCGGCGCGTTAAATTCATTGGTCTCAAGCCATTGGAAAAATCCTTTGCGCAGTTTCTCATCCTTTATCACACACCATGAGCTTACCAGTCCGGCGATGTTGAATGTCTTTGAAGGTGCGCCGAGGGTGACCGCCACCGATGCCGCTTCCTCGCTCACCGATGCAAAGGGATAATGGGCGCGCCTGTCAAGCATCAGGTCGCCATGAATCTCGTCGCTCACCACAATCACGCCATATTTTGCCGCAAGCGACGCCACTTTGCGTAATGTATCGACATCCCACTGTATGCCTACCGGGTTGTGGGGGTTGCAAAGTATCATCATGCGGGGATGCTCTTCGGCAAATATGCGTTCAAGACCCTCGAGGTCCATGCGGTAGCTGTCACTGGTCGGCACGAGCGGATTGTTGACCACAACGCGGTTATTGCCTTCCACCACCATCTTGAACGGATGATATACCGGCGGTTGTATCACCACCTTGTCGCCTTCATGGGTAAAATAGTTTATGGCAAAAGCGATACCTTTAACCACGCCGGGAATAAATGTGATTTCCTCACGCCCTACGTTCCAGCCGTGGCGGTGTCCGAGCCATCTGATTATTGAGTCCCAGTATTCGCCGGGAATCACGTTGTAGCCGTAAATCGGGTGAGCCATCCTTTCGGCGAGTGCCTTTGTGATAGGAGGTGCCACCGCAAAGTCCATGTCGGCGATCCACATGCCTTCAAGGTCGTTACGCCCAAATATGTCAACAAGTCCGTCGACCTTCATCGCGCCTGAACCCTTGCGCGTGATTATGCGGTCAAAATCATATTTTCCCATTGCAAAGCTATTTTTCTGCAAATATACGACTTTTAGTTATGACCATTTCAATCTTTTTTGTTAAGTTTGTAACTTGTACGGCGACTTTAATGTGCCTGAATGCTACAATCAACAGTTAAATTAACCGACGTATCAATGGAAGAACGCAATAAACTCACGCTTGAAGAGGAAGACCGTCTGGTAGAAGATGAGTTCCGCGATGTGCTTAACGGTTATCTGGCGAGCAACCACCGCAAGAAGGTGGAGATTATTGAACGTGCCTACCGGTTTGCCAAGGAGGCGCATAAAGGTATCAGGCGACGCTCCGGGGAGCCATATATACTCCATCCTATCGCTGTGGCGAAGATTGCCAGTCAGGAAATGGGGCTCGGGTCCACGTCTATCTGTGCCGCGCTGCTTCATGATGTCGTGGAAGATACCGAGTACACTGTCGAGGATATCGAGCAGCATTTTGGCAAGAAGATAGCGCAGCTTGTAGCAGGGCTTACCAAGATTTCAGGCGGTATATTCGGAGACAAGGCATCGGCGCAGGCGGAGAATTTCCGCAAGTTGCTGCTTACTATGAGCGAGGATATACGGGTTGTGCTCCTTAAAATGGCTGACCGCCTTCATAATATGCGCACACTCGGCTCCATGTCGCCCAACAAACAGTATAAGATTGCCGGGGAGACCCTTTATATATACGCCCCGCTTGCCCACCGACTCGGGCTTTTCGCCATAAAGACCGAACTGGAGGATTTGAGCTTCAAGTATGAGCATCCGGCGGCTTATGAGCGCATCAGTGAGCAGATACGTGCTTCCGAGTCGCGACGCGCTTCGGTTTACAACGATTTCTCTTTCCCCATCAAGGAAAAGCTGAAAGAGATGGGGCTTAAATATGAGGCGAAGGCGCGCCTTAAATCGGTCTATTCGATATGGCGCAAGATGGAAAACAAGCACATTCCCTTCGAGGAGGTGTACGACCTGTATGCCGTGCGTATCATATTTGAGTGTGACGACATAAGCCGCGAGAAAGCGATCTGCTGGCAGATATATTCAGCTATCACCGACCTCTACAAGCTGCATCCCGAGCGTACACGCGACTGGATAAGCGTCCCGAAGGCAAATGGATATCAGGCGCTTCACCTTACCGTGATGGGACCCGACGGCAACTGGATCGAGGTGCAGATACGCTCGCGACGCATGGACGAGATTGCCGAACTCGGTTTTGCAGCCCACTGGAAATATAAGATAGGCGAGGGAGAGGAGGAGAGCGAGCTTAACGCGTGGCTCGCCACAATCAAGGATATACTTGACAATCCGGAGCCTGATGCCATCGACTTCCTCGATACTCTCAAACTCAACCTCTTTTCATCGGAAATCGTGGTATTCACCCCGAAAGGCGAACTCCTCACGCTTCCCAACAACTCCACGGTGCTTGACGTGGCATTCGGGCTTCACTCTCAGATAGGCATCCACTGCATAGCCGGAAAAGTGAATCATAAGCTTGTGCCGTTGAGCCACCGCCTGCAGTCGGGCGACCAGGTCGAGGTGCTCACATCACAGTCGCAGACCCCTAAAAAGGAGTGGATAAATTTCCTTGCCACGGCAAAAGGTAAGACACGTCTCAGAGCCGCTTTGCGAAAAGAGCTGCAGCCGGTAATCGAGAAAGGCAGGGAGATTTATGAGACATTCCTGAAGGACAACGGGGTAGAGGAAAATAACGAGGTAGTGACAAAGGTGCTCGGCGCGACCCATTTCCAGAACAAGGAAGAGCTATTTACCGCCCTTGGCGGCGACGAGGCAGTGATTCCGGCATATCTTGCCAAGTCATTGCGCCCCGCGTCATCTTCGCTGTTCTCCAAGATACTCCGGCCGCTGAAAGGAAAGAAAAATGTCGGGGTCACCCCGGTCAAGGAGAAGCCTGAAATCAATTTTAAGGAGACCTATGTGCTGCGTTCCGACGACAATGGCGCCAATTTCATAATGGCTGACTGCTGCAGCCCTCTCCCCGGCGACGACGTGATGGGCTGGGTCAACGACGATGGAGAGGTCGAGCTTCACTCGCTCACATGTCCGCGCGCCCAGGTACTCAAGGCAAGCTACGGCAGGCGCATACTCAACACCACATGGGCGGCGCATACCGGGAAATTCCTTGCCAATGTAAGGATAGAAGGTGTCGACCGTTTCGGCATACTTCAGGAAATTATACAGATGATATCAATGCATCTCGCCATAAATATACGCAAACTCGACATCGAGGCGCAGAATGAGGTGTTTCATTGTGACCTCTCGGTGCTTGTAAACGATACCAAAGTGGTCACCGATCTCTGTTCCAAACTGAAACAGATAAAAGGTGTGCAGAAGGCGAGCCGCGTCAATTAGCGATTGTATATGAAAAAGATTTTCACGAAAGATTCCTTGTTGCGGGTGCTCCTGTTTGTGGGGGCGGTCGTGATTATAATAGGGCTGATGCCCAGAAAAGACAGCCATTCCTATCAATATGAAATGGGGAAACCCTGGGCATATTCCCTGCTGACGGCGCCGAGCGACATGCCCATATATCTTGATTCGATAAGCATGGAAAGGGTGCGCGACAGTATTTCGCAGACTTTTGTGCCGGTGTATCAGCGCGACATAAATATCGAGAAGACCACTCTTGCCGCCTACGCAACCCGTGTCAATCACACTCCGGAGATAAATCTCACTCCCGCCGAGCGCAACAAGCTCATAAACGCGCTTAAAAAGCTCCTTGAAAACGGTATCGTGGACCAAGACACCTACCAGAATGTCAAGACAGGTAAGCTACGCGATGTAAGGTTTATCCACGACAATACGGCAATAACCCTTCCCGCCGACAATTTTCTATCGGCGCGCGCCGCCTACGCCACTCTTGACAGCATGTTCTCCGAACCCGCTTTCCGCTCTGCAATCGAGCAGACGGCGATGTCGCAGTTCCTTGTGCCTAATGTCGTGCTTGACTCCGTTGCCACCAAGCGCCTGCTTGGTGAAGTGATGCAGAAGGCGATGGCACCGGTAGGGGTCATCCAGCAGGGTGAGCGCATAATCGACAAGGGCGATATCGTGACTCCCGAACTTTACACGCTGCTCCGTACCTACGACCGTATCTCCGGTCTGCGTTCACCGAGCCAGGTTGACCGTCATTATTACCCGATACTGGGGCAGTTGCTTTACGTGGTAGTGATACTCACGTCGCTTTATCTGTTTCTCTACTATTTCCGCTGGCGCACATTCCGCAATCCACGTGCGATGGTGTTCATCATGACCATGATTACGGCGTTTGTGCTCTTCTCCTACGGTATGTCGGAGACTTTCCGGGGAGGGCTTTACATGGTGCCGTTCACGATTGTCGCGATACTCATGGTGGTGTTTTTCGACGGGCGTACAGCCTATTTTGTGTATATCACGGAAATAATGCTATGTACCATCATAGCCACCTTCCCGCTTGAGTTCATATTTGTGCAGCTCGTGGCGGGCATAGTGGCAATCACTTCGCTCAAGGAGCTTAACCGCAGGTCGCAGCTTGTAAGGGCGGCGATATTCGTGTTTCTTGCCTACTGTGTGTCATACGTGGCGGTCGAGGTGATGCAGAGCGGCTCTGCCGACAAGCTCAGCACGCGCATGTTCGGCTTCTTCGCCATCAATGCCGTGCTTATATCGTTTACCTACGTGCTTGTATTTGTGCTGGAGAAGATATTCGGCTTCGTGTCGTCGGTGACTTTGGTCGAGCTGAGCGATGTCAATAATCCCGTGTTGCGTGAGCTGTCGGAGGAATGTCCGGGCACCTTCCAGCACTCGATGCAGGTGAGCAATCTCGCCTCCGATGCCGCCCACCGTATAGGCGCCAATGTGCAGCTTGTGCGTACAGGCGCGCTTTACCACGATATCGGCAAAATCAATAATCCGGCGTTTTTTACCGAAAACCAGCATGGCGTGAATCCCCACGATGCGCTCAGTCCGGTGCAGAGTGCGCGTATTGTCATCAACCACGTGTATGACGGGCTGAAACGCGCCGAGAAAATGAAACTCCCGGCGGTGATTACCGATTTCATACGCCAGCATCACGGCTCCGGAAGAGCTAAATATTTCTATAACACTTATTGCAACGCTCATCCCGATGAAGATGTGGACCCGGCTCCGTTTACCTATCCCGGACCTAACCCGCAGACTAAGGAGACATCCATACTCATGATGGCTGATGCAGTGGAAGCGGCGTCGCGCTCATTGAAAGAGCATACGGTGCCGGCTATCACGGAGCTTGTCAACCGCATAATCGACGGTCAGATACGCGACGGGCTGCACGATGAGTCGCCCATCTCGTTCCGCGACGTGAATGTGATTAAAAACGCGTTTATCGAGCGTCTGCGCACAATGTATCACGCCCGTGTGAGCTATCCCGACCTCAAAAAAGATGAGCCGGCTGACAAGACTGAAGCCTAACTTTCCGTCGCCCCGCGTGTTATAATATAAATTAATTTTTAAGAGTTACTTATGTCGACACTGCTTTTAATATCAGGTATAGTGGCTCTTGTCGCGGCATTTCTTGCGATATTGCGCCCTTATGTGCCCGGGGCTGTCCTCGCCTACGCCGGGCTGTGGCTGCTTAAGTGGAGCGGTTTCATCCATCCCTCTGCCGGATTGCTTGCCTCGTGGGGAGTGATTGTTGTGGTGGTGCTGGTGATTGATTTCCTGTTGCCGTCGAGCATCTCCCGCGCTACCAACGGCATGGGGTACATGGGTGTCGGCGGTCTTGTGGGGCTGTTTGTCGGCATGACCGGATTTTCGCTTGCATGGGCGGTCTCCGGGGCGGCTGCGGGGGTGCTTTTGGGCGCATTTGCCTACACCCGTATGCCGGGGGGAAAGGCGCTCGGGTTTCCGTCATCAAGATTTTTTCAGTATCTTTGTGCTAAAGGGCTTCCTGCCGTGGTCACTCTCGGGCTTATCGGCATCGCGCTTTTGCTCGTGGTGATGGAACAATATCCCGGCTTCGCCCTTGACCAACTATAAATTACAGCCATTATGAAAAGAGTATTGTTACTGTTCATATCGGCACTGCTTGCCTGCGCCGCATTTTCGGTCGACGCCGCCAAGCGTGGCGACAAGAAGCTTAAGCCGGAAAAGCCCGACATGGAGAAGATAAAGAAGGAAGTCAACGACCCATCTTCAAAATATTACTATCCCAAACTGATGAAACAGTTTGAGGCTAACGACACTTCGATGACGCTCGACCAGTTTCGTCACCTCTATCTCGGCTACGTGTTTCAGGAAGACTATAATCCCTACCGCCGCAGTGAGTATTCCTCTAAAATGGAGGATCTCTATTATCGCGAAAAGCACACTCTCGCCGAGTGTGACACGATTATCAAGTATGCCGAGCTGTCGTTGAAGGATGACCCCTTCGACCTGCGTCAGATGTCGTTTCTTATCTACGCCTACCGCGAGAAGAAGAAAAACAATCTTGCCAATATACTGCAATACAAGCTCAATCATATCCTTGAGGCGATTGTGTCGACCGGCACCGGACTTGACCAGGACAACGCCTGGGTCATCATCAACCCGCAGCATGAATATAATCTACTTAACTTCCAGGATTATGTGGTGGAAGGTCAGGAAGACCGTCCTCCTCATTTCGACTATATCACGGTAAAGCCCAAGGATGGCAAGGATGAGCCGAAAGGGTTCTATTTCAACGTGCTTTACATCCTCCAGGAATATTATCGTAAGTTCCCCGACGAAGAATAGACAGGTGAGTTGTCAGTTGTCAGTTTTCAGTTGTCAGTTGTCAGTTTTCAGTCGTCTTTGCGTAGCTGTAGGGTCGAATGGAAGTTCAATGTCACTAACTTAAAGATTTTGCCCGGAACGGGCAAGATAGAGTTAACCGCGGGTAGCCCCGAAGTGGGCACCCGTGGAAAACGATACCACCACAACAACGCAACCCTGAAACGGGTTGCATAAATATATGCTAATCAAGTGGCTATGCAACCCACTCCGGGGTTGAGCCGAGGAGAGAGGCGCTTGAGCCACGGGTATGCCTCCGGCATTACCCGCGGATAACAGGATGAATCCCCCTTTCGGGGATTTATTGCTCTTCTGCTTAAGTAAGTGACATTGCCTGGAAGAGCGCCCGTGTTGCATGGGTGGATGCGGGCGAGCTTCCACTCGCCCCTACATTTGGGCATATTCCAAAAATTATAAGTCCATCTGTATCCCCTCTGACAACTGAAAACTGAAATCTGAAGACTGACAACTGACAACTCCCAACTGACAACTACGGGTATGAAAAAGGGCTGCGCGAGGCAGCCCTTAGAGTATTGGTGTGAACAGGATTGTTTACCAGGAGGGGAGGAGCGGCTTGAGCGCGTCTTTCTTTGACTTTGAGCCGAAGGTGAAGTTGATACCAAACTGTACGTTGGCGTTCAGGTTGTTGACGGGAACAAACTGCGGGGTCACCTTGTAGAAAGTAAAGTCGGAGCCTACGAAGAGGTTGAATCCCTTGGGATGGATGTTGATGATCCAGCCCAGTGACGAGCCGAATGTCGAGAGCGCGTAGTTGACGGAGAGGTCAAAGAAGCTCACGGGTATCAGGTTGGCGGATATACGCCCTTCGGTCCATGAATGGAGGCCGTCGATGCGCTGGGTGAAGAGCAAGCCGCCTTTCAGCCCGCGGTAGAACGGAGCTGTGTATGCCGCACCGACGGTGATGGTGGCGCCGATGCCCGATGTGCGGCTTCCTCCGTCGGAGAGACGGTGAAATTCCACTGCGTCTTCAAGGTCGTTGCCGAGATTTTCAAGCTGCTGGTCAAATTTATTGGTCTCGTAGTTGGGCGAGTTCTTGTCGATTGCCACATCTTTAAAACCGTCAAATTCCCATGTGGTAGTACCGGTTTTTGCATGAACGGCGTTGCTCCACGACACGAAGCCGAGGTCGAGCACCGATGCCGATATTTCCAGGTCGGGGTGAAGCTGATAGGTGGCGCCGAGGTCGATAGCCGCGCCGAAGCCGCTCAGCCCGAATTTGTCATAGTCAAGACCGTCCCAGTCGATGAGGTTGGCGTCGTCGGGGTTGTCGTAATGCTTGCCGCTTTCGGCGTAGGTGGGCACTTTCAGTCCGTCGCCGGCGCAGATGTCCATTTCACCGTCGGCGCGTACGCTCCACTTCTCGTCGCCGAGAGTCACGTCCATGTCGCTGATGCGGATATTGGCATCTCCTACACCGAGGAGGAATTTAAGCTTGGCGCCCACGCGCAACTGCGGGAGTATCTGGCGTGAGTGTCCGAATGCCACCTCTGCCATCGCATTGGCGTTGATGCCTATGTTCTTGAAATTATAGTGTGATGTCGGACCGTCCTGACCGAGCTTCATGAACGTGAAGAGGTCCTTGGGCAGCGACATGCCGATATTCTCGCGTACACCGAGCGAGAAGGTATTGTAACCGCCGAATCCGCGGAAACCGAAGGAGAGTATCGTCAGGTCAAGTTCCTGCTGGATATGGTTGACATTGCGGAGCTTGCCGAGAAACTCGCTCGCGCTCACGTCGGGGTGCATGAATGTGGCGAGCTCGCCGTTCATCGGATAGAGGAATGTGCTCAGTCCCACATTGGAGTTGAACCCAAGGCTGAGGTTGCCCAGCACGGGGAATGACACATAGTTACGCTCCGGGGCAAACGCCGGGTTGAGTTCATGACGGTAGTTGTAGCCCTCAAGGAAGTAAGCGGAGCGTAAAGCCTCCTGCGCGCTTGAGGCGACAGTGCAGGTTGAGGCGAGCATTATCGCTGCGAAATATGATTTGAGATGTCTCATAGTTGGTTTATCTTCTTTGGTTTAATGGAAAATAAGGTTTACAGTTCGTTGAGGTCAACGGTTACACCACCGATCAGGCGGGCGCGTATCTCGGTGAATTTCATGCCCTGTCCCTCGTTGATGGGTATTCCGGCAACTTCCTCGTTATTGTTGGTGACAAGCTTGTATTCGATACCGTCAAGACCGTTGAGGCTGCTTGATGAATTTGTTGAGGTAAAGCTGTTTCCATTACCTTTCAGTGAGATTACCACCTGCGATACTGAGGGGTTGGCGAGTGTGCCCGCGGCTATGGCACCCTTCTCGATGGTTATCTTTACGCCGTCGCGGCTGCCCCCTGTCTTGTAAATCGGAGTTGCCTCCAGGTTGAAGTTGAGCGGGGCGGTGTTTGACACTTCCATCTCGATACGCGCCTCATTGAAGTCATACTTGCCCAGGTCGGTGTCCCAGCCCTCTTCGGTGTCGCTGTAGGTGAAGCTCAGGTTGTTGCCGAATGCAAGGGGTGCGATTACCTCATTCTCGGCTCTTACGCTATAGTCGGTGCCGAGGGCGAAGGTAGTGGTCTCCTGCACCACGCTTGCAGTGATTTCGCCTTCGATGCGGTTAGGTATCGTCATGATGAGGTTGTTGAGATTGCCTACTTCCTTGACGGTGTATCCTGTGGCGATATTTTTATCCTGGCGGCAGATGACAATCTTGTTTTCGCCCGGTACAAGCACGATGTCGTTGATGTCAACCTTGTTGGCTGCCACTGCCGAGCCGTCGATAATCGGGGTGAGCTGTATCGACACCTTGACTTTTGCCTGAGTGGGGTTGGTGATGGTAAGATAAATCTGCGGATTAGCGATGTCAAGAGTGTTTCCGTCTTCTTTGAGGAAGTCGGGGATATCGTTGATTTCAAATGAGAATGTCTCGGGATTGATTACCGGGTTTACGATTCCGCTGACCGAAGTGATTTCACCGCTGGCTGAGCCTACGTTGGTGATGATGGTCATGTTGATTGCCGGACCGCCGGCCACTACTGCAAGCGACAGCTTGCCGGTGGTGACGATTTTGTTGGTGAAGTTGAAATTGTGGTTGGCGTCAAACACGTCGGTGTCCTTGAGGTCGATGCCGGTTACGTGGAGGTCGAGCTCGCAGCCCTCGTTGGACACGGCGACATCACTGGTGAACCGTACGATATTGTCATTGCCCTCTTTTACAATCCGGCAGCCGGCGGGGTAGTTGGCGCCAAGCTCTACTTCAAAGTTGGGTCCGAGGTTGATCTGGAATCCTTCGTTGATTGTGACAAGCTCCGAATATCCGGGAATTGTGAACTGGATAAAGAGCGTCATGTTTATATCGGTGGCGACGTGGGTGAGTGACACTACCTCTTCAGTCACATTGTTTTCGTGAAGGTCGATAATGTTTTCAAAAGCCCCTATGCCGAGGTTGAATTCATCGAGATTGCTCTGTGCGCCGAGAGTCACCGACACACTGTTGACAGGTATGGGCAGATCGGCGGGAATTGCGGGGAAGCTTACCGTGCTCTCTGCATGTGCACCGCCGTCAAGATTGATGTGGATAGGGTCGATCTTGAAATTGGAGCTGGTGGGATCGCCGCTCTGCACGAGCAGGTAGTCGCCCACGGCGAGTCCGTATTTGTCGGCTAATGCCTGGTCAGCCGCCTTGATTGACGATTCAGGGTCGAGGTCAAGCAGTTTTTCCAGAGAAAACAGTTCCGTGCTGCTGCCGGGAACTGATAGCTGTCCGCCGCCAACATTCACTACAAGGTTCATGTCCTTGCTGAGATCATAGTCATCATCGACACAGCTCTGAAACGAGCCAAGCGCTATAATAGATGTGCCTATCATAGTACTGATGCGTGATAATTTGTTCATAGAGTGTTGCTTTTGATTAAAATAAAAAAATATTATAGGTGCGAAGTTAGTGATAATTATGGAAAAAAGATATATTTCGTAAGATTTTTTAATGGTTTTTAAACATAAAATCGTGAACAAAATCGCTGTTATCGTGTATATTTGGCTATATTTTTAACTAAATTTGATGAAACGCATCCATTTTGTAAGCGCTATCTTGATGATGGCGTGTATGATATATTCATGTGACACCCGCAAGCCTTTCCGCTCTGCCGAAGGTGTCGTGTGGAACACCGTCTACCATATCACGTATGCCTCTAATGTCACGCTCGATGATTCAATCCATAGGGTGATGAAGCAGGTCGAGATGTCATTGTCGGCGTTCAACGACTCTTCGGTGGTGAGCCGTATCAATCGTAACGAGTCGTTCACGACCGACTCGATGTTTCGCAAGGTGTTTCTGGAGTCGCAGCGTGTGAGCCGTGTCAGCGGAGGTGCGTTTGACCCCACGGTGGGTGCGCTTGTGAATCTTTGGGGATTCGGTACTGACGGTCATGAGACGGTGCCCCCTGCCGAGGAGGCTGTCGACAGTGCGCGTCGCCTCGTGGGCATAAATGAGTGCCGCCTCGATTCTGCGGGGCGTGTGGTAAAAAAAGATTCGCTGACAATGATGAATTTCAGCGCCATCGCCAAGGGATATGGCGCCGACGCTATAGGCGCGATGATGAAGCGCAACGGTGTCGCCGACTACATGATAGAAATCGGCGGGGAGATTGCTGTTGCAGGAAAAAGTCCGCGAGGTTCCTTGTGGCGCATCAGGATTGATGCCCCCTTAGAGTCTGCCGACTCTGTGATACATGATAACATGGGTGTGATCGAAGTGAGCGACTGCGGTATAGCCACTTCGGGCAATTACCGCAACTACAGGGTCATCGACGGCAAGTCGATGGGTCACACCATAAACCCCTTTACCGGCAAGCCGGCGCTTTCCGGTATATTGTCGGCAACGGTCATCGCGCCTGAGTGTATGACTGCCGACGCGTTTGCCACGGCTTGCATGATAATGCCCCTTGACAGCGCCGTGGCGATGATAGAGTCGCAGGCAGGAGTGTCGGCGATGTTCGTCACCGCAGGCGACACTGCCCGCTGGGCGGTAACCCGTACCGCAGGTTTCCCGGCGGTCGGGCGCTGATTATTGACGGAGCTATTCTATCAGCGGGATATATCTGCCGTATCCCGCCTCTTCCATCTCTTCAAGGGGAATGAACCGTAATGAGGCGCTGTTGATGCAGTAGCGCAGACCGCCGCGGTCACGCGGTCCGTCGTTGAACACGTGTCCGAGATGTGCGTCGCCGAGAGTGCTCCTTACCTCCGTGCGTGTCATGCCGTGGGTGGTGTCGGGCAGTTCGGTTACGGAGCGGGAGTTGAGCGGGCGCGTGAAGCTCGGCCAGCCGCAGCCGGCGTCAAACTTGTCGGTCGAGAGAAACAGTGGCTCGCCCGTGGTCACGTCGACATATATGCCATCGCGATCCTCGTCCCAGTAAGCGTTGCGGAATGGCGGCTCGGTGGCGTTGTGGCGTGTCACGGCTTCCTGGTCGGGGGTAAGCTTGCGCACATTTTTAGCCATGGTGAACAGCATCGGGTCAATATGGCAGTAGCCTCCCGGTGTCTTGTCGAGATAATCCTGATGATACTCTTCGGCGGGATAAAAGTTTTGCAGCGGTTTTACTTCTACCGCAGCCTGCCGCCCTATTCTTTTCTCAAGGGCTTTCACGGCGTCGAGGGCTATGCGTTGCTGTGTGCTGTCGGTATAATATATTCCGGTGCGGTATTGGGTGCCGCGGTCATTTCCCTGACGATTGACCGAGGTGGGGTCTATGGTCAGAAAATACATGTTGATGAGTGTCGGCAGGTCAATCAGCTCCGGGTCATAGCTTACTTCGACTGTTTCCGCCGCGCCTGTGGTGCCGCTGCACACCTGCTTGTAGCTAGGGTCGGGCACACTGCTGTTGGCGTAACCGGCAGTGGTCGCTGCCACTCCGTCAATCTGCTTGAAAAAATGCTCGGTGCCCCAGAAGCATCCTCCTGCAAAGTAAATAGTCTTCATTCCATCCATTGTGTCAGTATTGTCATTGTTGATTGCATTTGTGCGGCAAGCTATTGCCGTCAGGGCTGTCAGTAAAGAGATTAATAGTCGCATATATGCCTAACGCAGGAAGTGCTTCCTATGTTTATTCATGAGGCTACGGTTTTCTGAGATAATACAATCCTGTTAAAGTTTCGGGAGAATGTCGGTTTTTGCTTAAAAAGTGTATATATTTGAAAAAATAACTGATACCTGACATAAATTTTTAAGCACATTTATTCCCATGAGAAATATTGATGATCCTATTGAGGTGGTATGCAATGTCGATGACAGATATGCCCGTCAGTGTGCTGTCATGTTTACTTCACTGTTGGAAAACAATCCCGACGATATGATTATCATTCATGTCGTGACCACTTATCTTATGCCCGCCAACCGGGTGCTCCTTTCCGATATCGTGCAGCGTAAATACGGCTGCAGGCTGGTGATGCACAAGGTCGACGACGAGTTGTTGAAAAGCTGCCCGGTACGTCGTGGCGATTATGTCAGCGTCACGGCATATCTGCGTTGTTTCTTGCCTGCAATCCTGCCCCTGTCAATCCATAAAGTGCTTTATCTTGATTCCGATCTGCTCGTGCTCGGTAATATACGCCCTCTATGGGATGTCGACCTCACCGACAAGGCGCTTGCAGCGGTGGAAGATAGTTCGAGCGGCAATCAGGAGACACTCGTAAGGTTGCGTCTGCCCGATAATTACACCTATTTCAACTCGGGGGTCATGGTGATGAATCTCGATTACTGGCGTGAAAACAAGATATTGAAGCGGCTGATGCTGTATCTCGACGGGTTTCATGAACGCATACGTGAAAATGACCAGGACCTCCTGAATGTATGTTTGTGGAAAAACCGTGTACTCCTCCCGTTGCGATGGAACATACAGAGCGGCTTCCTGAAAAACCGGCCCGGATGCCGCCGCTATGCGCTGGCGAGGGCGCGCGAGGAGATACGCCGCACGGTGATAGCTCATTTTGTCGGGAGGAAAAAGCCGTGGCATAATAATTGCGCCAATCCTTTTGCGAGTGAATACAACCGTTATCTTGACATGACGGAGTTTGCCGACCATCGTCCGGCGAAGGCAAAGATTAATCCGCTGTTCGGCATGGTGCATCACGTCATGGCTCGCCTCGGGATAGGCGGCTACTACCGTCACCGCTCGATAGAGGCTTACGGCTTCACCGCCCGGTAACACATTTAAGAATTGATTGTTCAACCATCTAAGTGTGAAGATATGGAGATTTCAAAACAGCAATATGAGTATGCACTCAACCGTATTGAGGACCTTTTGCCGCTCGTGACGGAAGAAACTCCGGCAAGCGACAAAAACGCCATTGAACTGACCATTGTCTCTGATGTGGTTGAAGCATACGAAAAAATCCACTACCCGATAGCAACGGCGGAGGGAGAGTAAAGGTCGGAAGACAACTAAAAACCGAGGATACATTCTCCTACAGCAGCCCGCGCGCGGCGAAGCAGTGGGATGCAACTGCTTTCCCCTGCCTTATAAGCGCGTTCAAGATAATATAGCGCAATTGACGGGTCGGGCGCGACAGCCGCGCCGTAGCCTTGGAGATACATCTCGCCCACGACAGTTAGAGCGGGTGGAAAGCCCTTTTCGGCAGCCAAGGAAAAAAGCCTGAACGCCTCGGACATAGAGCGGTGTTGAAAGATTTTGCCGAGGGTAGATAGATAAATATTGTAAGCATGGCAGTGTATCGCCGGGGCATATCCCGCCTCGGAGGCGGCGATGACCGCCTGTAACGCCTTGTCCCATGCGCCCTGACTAAGGTACAGGTCAGAGAGAAATGTGCATGCAGGTAGAAAACCGCTGTCAGCCACACGATGCAGCAACAGTCCGGCTTCGGCGAGGGATGCCTTCCCTTTGAGAAGGATGACCCCTTGAATAAAGAGTTGCCAGATGTCGTCCCGACGGTCAGATTGCCGCAGGTAGTATTCGGCGGCATATTGCATGGACCATCGGAGTGATGAATCAATTTCGCCGAGCATTTGCACCGCCACTCCGGCATTTTCGGGGCGATTGGCGATGTCGCGGAACAATTCGAGAATTTCAGCTACCTCATGAGCCGGCTTCAACGGCATTGCTGCTATGCTGCCGCGTCGCGGGGTGATGATTGTAAACAGTAGAATCAGACCGCTTTTTACCGCCGCTTTTCTCAATATGCCGGAGAGGAACCCCGACGGCGGTACGACCATGTTGACCGGCAGCTTGTTTTCATTCAGCGATGAATAACTGTCGGACTTTCTTTTCCGCCATGAGCTGAAAACGACGGAGGAGAGGAAAAGGATAAAGAGAGGGATAAGATACGCCATTACTTACCTGCTGTCGCTGAAAAGAGTAACGCACCGACAGCAAATGTCAAACAAAGCGCCTCAACCCAGCCGAGGGTCTTTCCAGCTGACGGCGAGTAGGTGCGGTTTAATTTCAAATTAGTAATTATCGTCATGGCGGTCAGAATCAAGCAGAGGACCAACCCGAATATCCGACCGGAGAGAATCTCACCGAACAGGTCGATAAATTGGGAATATGCCGATGAGGCGGCATTCCATGCCACTTTTGAGAAAAGAATCGCAGCACAGACCAACATTCTGACCAATGAGTAGGTTTTTGTGAACCGGTTATGCCAAAGGCGACCCATACGTGTGGCAACGGCAATGCCGACAGCAACTGCACCCCCGCCGGCTGCCGCGCCAATAGCGGGTCGGCTGTACAGGATGGCAAAATACACGCCTATACCTGTCACTATAACGAGCCCGATGACGGCAAGCATCACAATCAGATTATCCTTAATCTCCGATTTTGACAGAACTTTATAGTCGGCAAAAAGCTCTGGTGACTGATATGAATCGATTAGTGGTCGCGAAAATCGGGGGCGTGACAATTCGCGGTCAAGCAACTCATTCATCGCGGCAACACTCTTTTCCGGATTACTGTCGGGAGTGGCTATAGCCGTAGCGGGAGGCTGTACGGGCCATTCGATACATCCCTGTCGATTCATGGCCTGAAGGGTAAAACGGGCTCTGCGGTAAGGCTTCCAGTCGACGCCCGGTCCGGTCGCCACCTTACGGTAATATTCTTTGAAAAGGTCGTTGTGCTGCATTTCAGGCAAAAATCCCGATTCCTCCAGAGCCCGACCTATCTCAGCATTATCATCGGTCATTGCCGGTGGTGTATTTTCAACATAACAGGACTCAAGACTCCCTGCAGGGAGACCTGATTCGCCGTATAAAGGTGTGTGGTCGGAATCAGTATTCATGTTTCTTAAGGTTAAAAGGTGTTCTGACGCAAAGATAGGGCAAAATAGCGAAAATGCCTGTAAGACAGCAATAAAAATTTATTATTTACACCAACCAAGACACCGGTAGATGGTGTCTGCGGTTGGTTTTGTGGTGCATTATGCTTAAATTTGCATCATGAATACTGTCTGGAAAACATATCGCGAAAACTATGTCTCCATCATAAAGCTCGGATTGCCCATCCTTGTAGGGCAGCTTGGCATGATTGTGGTGGCGTTTGCCGACAACATAATGGTGGGACGCTATTCGACGGCGGCACTCGCATCGGCGTCGTTTGTCAACAATGTGTTTAATGTCGCCACATTTGCAGTGCTTGGTTTCACCTACGGACTTACCCCGCTTATCGGTGCGTTGTTCAGTCAGAAGCGCTCCGCCACGATCGGGGCGATGATACGCAACGGATTGCTTGCCAACTTGCTTTTCTCGCTGTTGGTGACGTTTGTGATGTGGGTGTTGTGGCTTAACGTCGATCGCCTGGGGCAACCGGTGGAATTGCTGCCGCTTATCAAGCCTTATTATCTTATCGTATTGGCGGGACTGGTGCCCGTGTCGATATTTAACGTGTTTGCGCAGTGGCTTTTCGCCATCAACCGTACGGCACTGCCTATGTGGATAATACTCTCGGCAAATGCCTTGAATATTTTAGGCAATTATCTGCTTATATACGGCAACTGGGGCTTTCCCGAACTTGGGCTTGTCGGTGCCGGTTACAGCACCTTGATTGCAAGAATTTTCTGCCCGGTGGTGGTGATTGCCATTTTCTTTACGGCACGGAAGTTCCGCGAATACAAGGAGGGATTATGCAGCTCGCGAGTATCATCCCGCGTACTCGGTCAGATTAACCGCACTTCATGGCCGGTGTCGCTGCAGATGTCTTTTGAATCCGGCTCGTTTACCGTGGCGGCGGTGATGGCGGGATGGCTCGGCGCGGTGAGTCTTGCATCATTTCAGATTATTGTGATTACAGGTACGCTCGGTTTTTGCATATATTACAGCATGGGTTCGGCTGTGTCTGTGCTCGTCGCAAATGCCGCCGGGCTTAACGACCGTCCGGGCATGCGCCGTATCGCGTTTGCCGGTTATCATATCATCCTTGCCCTCGCAACGGTATCGTCGCTTGTGTTCATATTCTTTGAGAGGCAGATGATACATGCGTTTACCGAGGACCCGGTGGTGATAGCTGCCGCCGTGACACTTATAGTGCCGCTTGTGGTGTATCAGCTTGGCGATGCCACTCAGATTACGTTTGCCAATGCACTTCGCGGCACGTCGCAGGTAATGCCTATGATATGGATTGCATTTGTGAGCTATGTGGTGTTCGGTATTCCGGCAACATATATTTTTGCATTCCCGATGGGACTGGGGACCTATGGCATTATTCTGAGCTTCTCCGTGAGCCTTTTCATTGCCGCCGCGCTATTCCTCTATTTTTTCATGCGCGCCACACGCCGGGCGTGATGTTTTTGTGTTTTAATGTGCGTTGCATGAAAATAATCGCTATCTTTGTCAGATAACAACTAAAAATCAGATGACAATGGACTTTGCCAATGACTGTTTCAAGATATTCGAAGACACTGTCAACGAATATCATAAGCATGACGATGTAGACGCCAAGGTTGAAAATCCTTTTGCACCTGGCACTATTGAGCACACACTTTTTGCAAAAAACTGGATTGATGCCGTGCAGTGGCATCTCGAAGATATCATTCGCGATCCGCAGATTGACCCTGTTGAGGCGCTTGCGCTGAAACGCCGTATTGACAAGTCAAACCAGGATCGTACCGACATGGTGGAGGAGCTTGACACATATTTCCGTGAGAAATATAGCGATGTGAAAGTAGCGGCAGACGCCACGATTAACACCGAAAGTCCCGCGTGGGCGCTTGACCGCCTTTCCATACTGGCACTTAAGATTTACCACATGCAGGCAGAGGTCGACCGTACCGATGCCACTGCCGAGCATCTTGCCAAGTGTCGCGGAAAGCTTGCCGTGCTCCTTGAACAACGCGCCGACCTCACCACTGCCATCAACCAGCTCCTCGATGATATCGCGGCAGGAAGGAAATACATGAAGGTTTACCGCCAGATGAAGATGTATAACGACCCAGCCACCAATCCGGTGCTTTATGGCAATAAACAGTAAGTTACCGAAAAATTTACTGATTGCCCGCTTTTCGGCGCTCGGCGATGTCGCCATGACGATTCCCGTCGTCTATTCGGTGTGTCGCTGCAATCCCGACATGCGGTTTATATTTATAACCAAGCCGGCACAGGAGGGACTCTTTGTGAACCCTCCCGAAAATCTCGTGGTGCGAGGCATCGATGTCAAGGAAAAATACCGGTCGCTCGGCGATTTTTTCCGCCTCTTCAAGGAATTGCGCAAGGAATATGCCATTGACGGTTTTGCCGACCTGCACGGGGTGTTGCGTTCGTTCATGCTCGGCATTGCCTGTACATTGCACGGCGTGAAATGGCGCACTATACGTAAGGGACGTATGAACAAGCGCGCCCTCACTCGCCCCCGCAACAAGATAATGCTGCCATTGCTGTCGTCGCGGGCACGTTACCGTGAGGTGTTCTACGGATTCGGCTACGTGCTTGAGGAGAAATTCAAGAGCATCTATGGCGACGGGAAGGGCGACCCCGCAATGTTTGCGCAGATTACATCGCCAAAACAAGACGGGGAGAAATGGATAGGCATTGCACCCTTTGCAAAGCATAAGGGGAAGATATATCCGGTTAGTCTCATGGAGAAGGTGATTGCCGAGCTGTCGTCACAGCCTGATGTAAAAATATTCCTTTTCGGGGGCGGAGAGGAGGAGAGGAAGGTGCTTGCCGATTGGGCACAGCGATACCCGCGCACGATTAGTCTTGCGGATAAGAGGCATGGATTTCCCGTCGAGCTCGCGCTCCTGAGCCATCTTGACACATTGGTGTCGATGGACTCGGCAAACATGCACCTGGCGTCGCTCGTTAATGTGAGGGTGGTGAGCATCTGGGGTGCAACTCATCCCTATTGCGGCTTCAAGGGGTTCAAGCAGCGCGAGAAGGATATCGTGCAGTTGCCTATGACTTGCCGTCCCTGCTCGGTGTTCGGTAACAAGCCCTGCAGTCGTGGCGACTACCATTGCCTCGCGGGCATTCCGCCGCAGATAATTGTAAACAAGGTCAATTCCATAGTGAATAAGAATAAATCGTGATGGAGGAGGATTTTGACATAAGAGCGTCACGGCAGGGCAATGATCGTGACAAGGATTTTGAAAAGGCGTTACGCCCGTCGGAATTTGACTCTTTCAGCGGACAAGAGAAGATAATCGAGAATCTGCGTGTGTTTGTCACTGCGGCGAAGATGCGCGGGGAATCGCTTGACCATGTGCTGCTCCACGGTCCCCCCGGACTTGGCAAGACCACTTTGTCGCAGATTGTGGCAAACGAGCTTGGAGTGGGCATCAAGATTACATCGGGTCCGGTGCTTGACAAGCCCGGCGACCTTGCCGGAATACTTACCTCTCTTGAGGAAAATGATGTGCTGTTTATCGACGAGATTCACCGCCTCAGTCCGGTGGTGGAGGAGTATCTTTACTCGGCGATGGAGGATTTCCGCATCGACATAATGATTGACAAGGGCCCGGGAGCGCGCTCGGTGCAGCTGTCGCTGTCACCGTTCACTCTTATCGGTGCCACCACACGCAGCGGACTGCTTACTTCGCCGTTGCGCGCGCGTTTCGGCATCAATTTCCATCTTGAATATTACGACCATGAGGTGCTGGAGCGTATCGTGCTCCGCTCGGCGCGTCTGCTCGACGTGAAGTGTACAGGCGAGGCGGCGAGAGAGATTGCTCTCCGCAGCCGCGGCACCCCACGTATCGCCAACGCCCTTCTGCGGCGTGTGCGCGATTTCGCGATGGTAAAGGGTTCGGGCGTTATCGACCCGGAGATTGCCCGCTACGCGCTGGAGGCACTCAATATCGACCGCTACGGTCTTGACGAGATTGACAATAAGATACTTACGACTATCATAACTAAATTCAAGGGAGGACCCGTCGGTCTTACCACCATCGCTACCGCTCTCGGCGAGGATCCGGGCACGATAGAAGAGGTGTATGAGCCGTTTCTTATCAAGGAAGGTTTCCTGAAGCGAACCCCCCGCGGTCGTGAGGTGACTGAGCTTGCCTACATACATCTCGGGCATGACCGTGACCTTACGACAGGGTCTCTCTTTGCTTAAAAGTTGATTCTGACTATGGCTGGTATAAAAAGTCTGGCTAAGGATACTGCTATATATGGTGTCAGCAGTATTGTGGGACGATTCCTCAACTGGTGTCTCGTGCCGCTCTACACCATCAAGTTTCCCGCCGATGAATATGGAGTGGTGACATACATATATGCCGTAGTGGCGCTTGCGCTCATTATCCTTACTTACGGTATGGAGACGGGATTTTTCCGTTTCGCCAATCACGAGCGTTATTCCAATCCCGATGAGGTGTATTCCACTTCACTGGTGTCGCTCGGGGTTTCGTCGACATTCTTCTTCGCGATTGTACTGCTGTTTCTCAACCCGATAGCGGCGGCTCTCAACTGCCCGGGTCACGCTTCCTATATTTTCATGATGGCGCTTGCCGTGGCTCTGGATGCCTATACCTCCATCCCGTTTGCTTATCTGCGCTACAAGAAGCGTCCGGTGAGGTTTGCCACGCTCAAGCTTATAAATATAGGGCTCAACATCGGTCTGAATCTTTTTTTCATACTTCTCTGCCCCTGGCTGTGGGAAGTGGCTCCCGACACGATTGCATGGTTTTATCGTCCCGACTTCGGTATCGGATACATATTTCTTGCCAATCTCATCTCTTCGGCGGCGATGTTGGTACTTCTCCTGCCCGACATCATGTCGGTGCCGTTGGCGTTCAACGGCAAGCTGCTGCGCGAGATGCTTAGATACTCTTATCCGTTGCTGATACTCGGCATCGCCGGCATCATGAATCAGACCATCGGTACGATTCTCTACCCTTACCTTGTATCGGACCCTGCGGAGGCGATGTACGGGGTAGGTATATATGGCGCCAACTACAAGATAGCCATTGTGATGGTGATGTTTATCCAGGCGTTCCGCTTCGCCTATGAGCCGTTTATCTTCGCCCAGAACAAGGAGCGCGGGGGCGACAAACTGAAGGCTTACAGCGATGCGATGAAATATTTCGTGATTTTCGCCCTGTTCATATTCCTCGGCGTGATGTATTATCTCGACATACTGAAATACTTTATTTCGCCGAAATATTTCTCCGGGCTTAAGGTTGTGCCGGTGCTGATGCTTGCCGAGCTGTTTTTCGGGGTGTTTTTCAACCTGTCGCTATGGTATAAGCTTACCGACAAGACGATATGGGGCATGTGGTTCTCTCTGCTCGGACTTGCCGTGACACTCGTGCTGAATGTTGTCCTTGTGCCGCGTATCGGATATATGGGATGTGCCTGGGCGGCGTTTGCCTGCTACGGCGTGATGATGGCGACAAGCTATTTTGTCGGAAGGGGCAAATATCCGATAGATTACGATGTGCCGCGGCTGCTCTTTTATTTTGTGGTTGCCGGGGCGTTGTACGGTGTTTCTATTATGGTTGTGATACCTGTAGAATGGTGCAATCTGCTCTTCCGCACACTCTTGCTGGGTGTATATGGCTGGATTGTCTGCCGTCACGAACATATAAGTCCCAAGGATATAATCAGACGTAAGATATGAAACATATTGACTTTGCGACATTCAAGACGAAGCTCTTCGGCTATTTTGATCTTACCGACTTCCTCATACCGCAGGAGGAGGCGGAGGAGGCGATACGCGAAGGTGTGTCGTTCAGAGGTATAAATATTCTCATACTCATAGTGGCAATTTTCATCGCGTCGCTTGGATTGAATGTCAATTCAACGGCGGTGATAATCGGCGCCATGCTTATATCGCCGCTTATGGGACCTATTATCGGTCTGGGGCTCGCTGTCGGCATACACGATTTCGACCTTATGAAGAGGTCGTTCCGTAACCTCTTCATGGCTACTGTGTTCAGTGTCGCGACATCATGCCTGTTTTTCCTCGTGTCGCCGGTCAGCGAGTCGCACAGCGAGCTTCTCGCGCGCACATCGCCTACGATTTATGATGTATTCATCGGCTTCTTTGGCGGTGCTGCCGGCATCCTTGCCATCGGCAGCAAGGTCAAGGGAAATGTCATACCGGGTGTGGCTATCGCGACCGCCCTCATGCCACCGCTATGTACCGTGGGCTACGGACTTGCCAATCTGCAGCCGTCATATTTCTTCGGCGCGCTCTATCTGTTTTTCATAAATTCAGTATTCATCGCCTGTGCAACCACAGTAGGCGTGAAGCTGATGAAATATCATGTCAAGGATTTTTCCAATCCGGGCAGGGCGAAGAAAGTCAGGGATATAGTGTACACAATCGCGATACTTACCATGATTCCCGCCGCGTTCATGACTTACTCGATGTATCGCGAGAGCACTTTCATATCAAATTGCAACAAGTTTGTCGACAAGGAATTTGTGTTTGACGGCACACAGGTGCTCAACTACAAGCCGGTAATGAAAAAGGGGGAGGGTACTCTTACCGTGACTCTTGTCGGCAAGATGATTCCTCAGGATTCACTTCTGCTTGCCATGACCGACAAACTTCCGTCATATCATCTCGCCGGGACTCGTCTTAACATCGTCCAGGGCGATACCGGCGGGGGCAGCTTTGATGTGAGACAGGCTACCTCTTCAATGCTTCGCGACATGTATCAGGTCACTCAGGCTACCATATCGCGTCAGCAGGATGTCATAGACTCGCTGAAGGTAGAGAATGCGCTTATATCGCGCAATGACTCGATGGGCGCCATCATCGCGCCAGAAATCAAGGTGCTTTTCCCGCAGGTGAAAGATATCGCGGTGACGCGAGGCATAGTGAGCGACATCGACACCCATCGCCTCGACACTCTCAACCTTGTGCTGGTCAACTATGCCACTCCTATGGGCGCGGCGCAGTCGCGCAAGTTTAAGGAATACCTGGAGGCACGTCTCGACACGCGTCCCATAACCATCGTGGCAAGCAGTGCCGTACATCCCGAAACAGCACCCAAGACGCAGAAGAAATGAAGATATTCTACGACCATCAGGTGTTTTCCTGGCAGAAGGCGGGAGGCGTATCGCGCTATTTCATAGAGCTTATGAGCCATCTTCCTGAAGATATGGAGTATATGCTGCCCCCGATGCTGTCGGAAAATGTGTATCTGGAATCGCTCGGTTCCGAGATGTCGCCGGTAAAAAGCTGGTCATTTGCCAATTACCGTGTGCGCAAAAAACTTTACGAGGCGGTCAATCAGCTCCGTTCCTCGGCAATCATTTCCGGGGGAGGCTTTGATGTGCTTCATCCCACCTATTATTCGACCTATTTCCTGAGGCGACGTAAAGCGCCCTTTGTGATTACGGTCCATGACTTCATACATGAAAAGTATCCGCAATATTTCACTGACACGGCAAAGGTGATACGCGAGAAAAAGGAGGCTGTGACCCATGCCGACCGTATAATCGCCATCAGCGAGCATACAAAAAGTGACCTTGTGGATATCTACGGCATACCCGCCTCGCGCGTTGATGTCATCTATCATGGCGCGTCAAGCCTGTCGCCGGTGCAGGAGCCTGTGCCCGATGCAGGTGACCGTTTCATACTTTTTGTGGGCGACCGCACCAAATATAAGAATTTCCTTAATCTCGCCGAAGCGTTCATGACGCTCTCCAAGGCTGACCCGCAACTTCGCCTTGTGTGCGTCGGACAGCCCTTCTCTCCTGCTGAAATGAAACATTTCGCCTCCCTCGGCATCGCCGATAAGGTAATGGCACGATTTGTCACCGACGGGCAGCTGGCATGGCTTTACGGCAATACGGCTTGCTTCGTGTTCCCGTCAGCTTACGAGGGCTTCGGGTTACCCATACTGGAAGCGTGGAGCGCGGGTGCGCCTGTCGCGCTGAGCCGGGCAAGCTGTTTCCCCGAGATAGCAGGTGACGCGGCGGCATGGTTCGAGCCTGATGACCCATCGACGATGGTCACGGCAATCAGTGATGTCATATATTCCGGCGACACGCGCTCGCGGCTGCAGCAACTTGCGTCAAAACGCCTGAAAATGTTTGACTGGGGGAAAACCGCAGCTCTTACCGCCGGTATTTATCGCTCTCTGGCATGATAATAAAGGATTATAGATTGTTTATCTGTCAAAATGATTACTTATGGTGACAATTTTGTTTCATTCGACCATATTCGGTCCTATCCATAGCCGCCGTCTCGGCACGTCGCTCGGTGTCAATCTCTCGCCTGTCGACGGCAAGGTGTGTTCGTTTGATTGCGTGTACTGTGAGGCGGGATATAACTCCCAGGGCACCGGTAAAAGCGGGCTCCCGAAACGCGACGAGGTGAGCCGACAGCTTGAGGCGAAGCTTAAAGAGATGCGCGATGCCGGCGCGTCGCTTGACGTGATTACATTTTCCGGCAACGGCGAACCGACCTTGCACCCCGACTTCGACAATATAATCGACGACACCGTCATGTTGCGTGACCGCTATTTCCCGGAGGCGAAGGTGAGTGTGCTGTGTAACTCAACGCGTCTTGACCGGGAGGATGTCGTAAACGGGTTGAAAAAGGTCGACAACTGCATACTTAAGCTTGATTCCGCGCTTACCCCTACCATGCGCCTTATCGACCAGCCGGTGTCGAAAGCGTTTACCTGTGAATACGTGATTCCGCAGCTTGAGGCGTTTGGCGACAAATGCATCATCCAGACCATGATGCTCCGGGGCAATCATGACGGAAAGCATATTGACAACACTACCGATGAGGAGGTTGACGCGCTCATATATGCTTACAAGCGCATCCGTCCACGTGAGGTTATGCTATATTCAATCGACCGCGCCACCCCTGAAAGCGACCTGCAGAAGGTGGAGCGTGACGAGCTGGAATCTATCGCTTCGCGTATCCGTGAAGCGGGTATAAAAGTGCAGGTGAGCTGATATGGAAGAGAAGGTGATTTATCCCCGTACGCTTGTCGAGGGCGACAGAATTGCGATTGTATCGCCGGCGAGCTGCATCGACCCCGCGCTCGTCGAGGGGGCGCTCCCGGTGCTTCGCGCCGAAGGGTGGGATCCTTATATAGCACCATCGGCACTTGGTTGCGAAGGTAGTTACAGCGGCTCGGCGGAGGCGCGCGCAGCCGACCTTTACGAGGCGTTGCTCGACCCGTCGGTAAGGGCGGTGTTGTGTAGCAGGGGAGGCTACGGTGCTATCCATCTGCTTGAGGGGTTTCCCTCCGGGGCGTTTCTTGCCGACCCTAAATGGATAGTTGGGTTCAGCGATATTTCCGCGCTTCATGCACTCGCGTCGCGACTTGGTGTGGCGAGCGTCCACAGCTCCATGTGCAAGAATCTTGCCATAAATCATGGCGGTGATGCGGCGGCACGTGCGCTTTTCGGTATTTTGCGCGGCGAAGGTGTGCGTTATGAGGTCGCGGCTCACCCTTATAATATCTATGGCACCGCTTCAGGCACTCTCGTCGGAGGCAATATGGCGGTTCTCGGCGGACTTATAGGTACACGCTACGATATATTCAGCTCTCCCGACCCGGTGATATTTATCGAGGATATCGCCGAACCTATATACAAGGTGGAGCGTTTGCTCTATCAGTTACGCTTTGCAGGCGTATTGTCACGGGCAAAGGGTATTATTGTAGGGCAGTTCACCGAATACCGCCCCGACCGCAACTATACGGCGATGTACGACATGATACGTGACATGACGCGCGGGCTTGGTATCCCGGTGGCGTTTGATTTCCCGATAGGTCATGTCGATGGGAATATGCCGGTGATTGAATCTGCTCCCTGTTGCCTTTCCGTGACCGATGAAGGAGTGACTTTTACCCAAACACGATAAATAAGCACGATAAATAAATAAGTTATGAAAGTATTGGTAATAAACGGCAGTCCGCATCTGCATGGCTGTACTGACCGTGCATTGCAGGAGGTTGAGGATACCCTCAACTCTCTCGGCATTGACACTGAGCGTGTAAACATAGGCAACAAGGATGTGAGAGGTTGCATCGCCTGTAACTACTGCCGTGAACATGGCAAATGTGTATTTAATGATGTTGTAAACGAGACTGCGCCGAAATTTGCCGAAGCGGATGGTATCGTATGCGGTTCACCGGTGTATTATGCCTGTGCGAGCGGTCAGCTGCGTTCATTCCTTGACCGTCTGTTTTACAGTACGATGACCACGGTCAACAAGACCATGAAAGTTGGTGCGGCTGTATTGTCGTCACGTCGTGCAGGTTCGACAAGTGCGTTTGATGAAATCAATAAATACTTTACCATCAGTGCTATGCCGGTGGTGTCGAGCACTTATTGGAACGAGGTACACGGTTTCATCGCCGACGATGTGGAGAAAGATCTGGAGGGATTGCAGACCATGCGTAATCTTGGTCGCAACATGGCGTTTCTAATAAAGGCTATCAATGCCGCCAAGCAGGAAATACCGGTTCAGGAGCGCACTTCATTCACCAGTTTCCACACCGAATAGGTATATATAAAAAAAATTACCCGTCGTCTCGACGAATAATCTTCTTAACCTTAAATCTAATACCATGAAAAACACATTGCAAAGGTAATAACTTTTATGTTATAAAACATAGTTTCTCGCAATAAAATTCATCCTGTTAACTAAATTTAACAATGCCCCCCTTGTATTGCGTAGCTGTAGGGGCTGCTGGAAGGCAGCCCGAGTTACCAAGGTGTGATGCGGGCGAGCTTCCACTCGCCCCTACAACGGCTTGTGAATCAGATGGCATCGCGTAGCTGTAGGGGCTGCTGGAAGGCAGCCCGGCTGCGATGGAGGATGACGTATCCCGCAGGGATACATCCAAATTTAGCCGTGGCGTTGAGCGTAGCGAAACCCACGGACAGCGAGTCTTCCCTCATATCGTTTCCCGATAGGGAATCATCAACCGCACTCCAAGATGATTCCTGACGGAAACAACTGATTTTACATCACTTTCCGGTGGTATCGCTTCGCTCAACCACCGGCTAAGCGTGGATGATGCCCTGCGGGCAACAGGCTTTCAGAGCGTTGCTCGGACATTCGGGCGAGCTTCCACTCGCCCCTACAACGGCTTGTGAATCAGATGCTATCGCGTAGCTGTAGTGGCTGCTGGAAGGCAGCCAGGCTGCGAGGGAGGGTGACGTATCCCGCAGGGATACATCCAAATTTAGCCGTGGCGTTGAGCGTAGCGAAACCCACGGACAGCAAGCCTTCCCTCATATCGTTTCCCGACAGGGAATCATCAACCGTAACCGGTTATTTCAACCATGAGCAGCGTTTGCCCCAGTCCTCCATAATTTCTTTGCGGAACTTGAAAATAGTGGCTGCTCCTTGGTTGCCGTCGTGAAAAAGAGCCGGCTCTCGCCTGTCAGACCACCATTGCGCCCCGACGGCATAATCGGTGTCACGATGCTTGCCGGGGAATGTGTTGTCAATGGTTATGAAACCATTCTGCTCCGGAAATTCTTCTATATCTGACGTTATCGTGTAAGGCTGGGTGCCGGTCTTGTATGTGCTGTATCTTACCATATAGTCGCCGCTGCCGAGATAATATCCGCGCCAATCCTGATTGGCTATGCTGAGGGTGATACACTCCTCTCCGTACCGCAGGTCGTCGCGTACAGGCCCTTTTACATGCCATTCGATGATGGAATATATCTGTGCGGTGTCCTGTGGCGTTGTGGTGTGATGAAACACGTTACGGGGCGTATAGGAATAACGCTCGAAGCTGCCGCCCCATGATTCCCGTTTCGGGTCGGCAGGGTCGCCGTCCATCATGTAAAGCAACGAAGGCGTGTCGCCGAGCTTGGGCATCCCGTTCAGATAGTTGTGGAAGTCGGAGCCAAGATAGCCGTTGCCTTTGACGTAGTAGTCGTAAAATCCCCCGTTCCATCGGTCGGGATTTTTGTATTTTGAAATAAAGCTGCGGTAGGTGGAATTGTTCTCGATCATCCACACATCGGGGAAATTCTCAATTATATATGTATAGGCGTTTATGCCCCATTTTTTATTGGGCCCTCCGATCCAGTAAATGCGTATGCTTTTTGATATTTCAGGCGCGTCGTGCAGTGCCTGCGCCACATCGTCCAGTCCTCCCCACACAAGGATGTAAAGCGGGCGCGATGATTTGCGACGGGCGCAGCGGACAATCCATTCCGACCCCTCGGTTGGCTCGGAGTATCCGGCGAGCGGTGCCGCTCCGCGTCCTCCCTGCTTGGTTATTGACCGCAGGTATTCCGGCGAGGGATAATAGGCAAACGGCGCATTAGCCTCGCTGTCATGTTGTCTGAGCTTTTCCACATCCTGACCGTAAAGGTCAATCATGCGTAATATCTCGCTTTTGTCACCGTCACCGTAGGATGGCGATGAGATGAGTCCCTCGCAGTCAAACTCGTTGCAATACAGCAGGTAGTGCATCATCGACTGGTTGTCATCCGGGTCAGTGCCGCCGATGTCGGTGCTTATGATTATACGCGGTTTCTCATTGACAGCATTTTGAGCTGTTGCCGACAAGGGAAATAGAAATGTCGCGGCGATGATAATATGCTTGATTATATTCATGGTATGTGGTTTTGGTGCCGCAAATTTAGGTAAAAACTGAAAATATGTACAAATGTAGTATCTAAAAAATCAAAATTGTAGCGGTTGGGTTGTGATTTAACGCTGAAAATGCTTATCTTTGTGCGATTTTCCCCTTGACATCTGTTGCCGAGGGATAATCCTTTCATTATCAACGAAATTTAAAAACACTAAGCAATAAATGGCAACACTTGAAAAAATCCGCAAGAGATCAACTCTGCTATTGATCGTCGTCGGTGCAGCCCTTTTGGCATTCATCATCGGTGACTTCTTCACCTCAGGCCGTACACTTTTCGGCACAGGTACTACTATCGCCAAGGTTGGCGACGAGAAAATCGACATCCAGGACTTCCAGCGCCGCTATGAAGAGGCTAACCAGATGTACCAGCAACAGGGTGCAAAGATGGATCCCGCCGCTCTGCAGCAGCGTGTGCTTTACGGCATGATCCAGGAACAGCTACTTAACAAGGAAATAAAGGATCTCGGTATCGAAGTTTCTGACAACGAGCTTACTCAGGCTATGCTCGGTCCCAACGCTCACTATGCGATGATACAGTTTGCTCAGAATATGGGCTTTGAGTCGCCGAGCCAGCTTTACGACGTGGCTTTCAATCCCGGCAAGTACGGTGTGCCCGAAGAGCAGGCGCAGCAGGTGCAGCAGATGTGGCTAAAGCAGGAGCAGCAGATGGAGATGATGCTCAAGCAGCAGAAGTTCCAGAATCTTCTTGTCGGTTCGTTGGTTGCCAATGAACTTGATGCAAAGGCTTATTACGACGGTAACGCCTCTACAAGCCATATCGCATACGCCAAGAAGAGCTTTGCCGACCTCCCCAACGACAAATATCCTGTCACTGACGCTGAAATCAAGGCTGAGTACAACAAGCAGAAAAATGCTTACAAGGTTGAAGAGGAGATGCGTCGCGTAAACTATATAGCTGTCAATATCGAGCCGTCGACTTCCGATGTCGCAGAGGCGCGCAAGCTTGTTGACGCTACTGTGGCACGTCTTGCCGCTACCAATGATCTGGAGGCTGTGAACGGTGACAGCAATTTCGGCGTTGACCGTCGTTCTACTACTGCATCGGCTATCACAAATCCCCAGTTGAAGAATTTCGTTACCGACAGTGTCACCGGTGCGGTTACCATGCTGTCGTTTATCAACGATGAATTTACCATCGCCAAAAATCTGGGCAAGAAAGTTGCTGTCGACTCTATCAATGTCGACCTCATCGCTTATCAGGGTGATGCAGCAGGTCGTGACTCACTTCTTGCCGCGTTGAACTCAGGCACTCCGTTTGACGATGCTCTTAAGATGCCCGGTGTGGTAGGCGGTCAGGCTGATGTATGGAACACCATCGCCTCTACTCCCGACAATGAGCTTAAGGAAAAACTCCTTAACGCAGGTACTCAGTATTTCATCTCTGACAGCACCGCCAACGATGCCCGTATCGTGCGTGTCAACAGCAAGAAGGCTCCCGTGGCAATTTACGATTACGCTACCGTTACTTACAAGGTATATCCTTCCGATGCTACCGTTGCTAAGCTCAACGATGATTTGCATGGATTCATCTCCGGTATCACAAAGGCTGACTCGCTTACAGTAGGCAAGGCTATCAAGGCGGGATACTCACTCCAGCCCGCTATGCTTACCTCTAACAGCGCTACTCTCGGTAATGTGCCTTATACCCGCAATGCCGTGAAGTGGGCTATGGATGCAAAGCGTGGAGAGGTTTCTCCCATTCTTGAGGATGGACAGAACGACCGTCTTATCGTGGTTGCCCTCAATGAGGTCATCAAGCCCGGATTTATGCCGATTGACGATGATATCAAGACTGCTCTCACCGAAAAGGTGCGCAACGACAAGAAGGCTGCCGACCTTATCGCCCAATATAAGGGCAAGGCTTCAGATATCGCCGGTTATGCCGGTTTGATGCAGACAAGCGTTGATTCTACCGAGGTTACTTTCGGTCAGATGTTCATCGCCGGTGTCGGCGCGATGGAGTCAAATCTTCTCGGTCAGGTGCCTGTCACTCCTAAAGGCACTGTTGCCGGTCCCGTACAAGGCAACAACGCAGTGTATGTATATCAGGTATATGAGGTTGACAACCAGTCACGCCCCTACAACTATCAGGAAAATGCAGCACGTTACAACCAGCAGTTCGGTGGTCAGGCAGTGCTTCAGAACTTCTTCGATATCATGATGGAAGACAATAAGGTAGTCAACAATACCCTCAAATTCTACAACGACTAATCAACCCCGTCCCCATACAAAAGGCGATGACCCCAACGGTCATCGCCTTTTTTTATCCAATCCCCTAACCTTATAACCTCATAACCCTTTAACCTGATGGTTCGCAAAACCATCATGATATGGCCACGCGCCTTAATGCTATTAACTTAGAGATTTGAGCCATAAATCCCCGAAAGGGGATTCCTCCTGTTAACCGCGGGCAGCGCCGAAGGTGCGCCCGTGGTACAAGCGTCCACCTCATTGGTTCAACCCCGGGAGTGGGTTGCATAGTCGCCCGGATTGCATATATTTATGCAACCCGTTTCAGGGTTGTCCGGTGGGGTGTGACTTGCTCTCCACGGGTGCCCCGTTGGGGCTACCCGCGGATAACACTATCTTGCCCATTCCGGGCAAAATCCTTGGATCAGCGACATTATCCCAAAGAGCTGTCCCTGACGACCCCTCAACCGTTTTCGCTTCAGCTGAAGCGAAAATTTTCCCATTTGTACATTGGCGGGGCATTTCGCCGGGCTATATTTGCAGTAAAACCAAATTTTTACCACTATGAAAACTACAGCCACATCCCGTCCTCCGCGCTTCGACAAGCAATGGACAGAGAATATCACCGCCAATCTTCCGGCAGCTGAAGCCGGGTTGTTGACAGAGGCAATTATCCGCTATCAGCTCGACGGGACTCTCCC
>QAMW01000003.1 GCA_003150235.1 Bacteroidales bacterium | reverse complement strand
TGGGATTAAAGGCACTGTTGCCCCCGCCCCGGTAGGTCGAGAGGATATCGCTGATGTCAAGACGGTCTATGACCGCATCGACAACCCTCACCATGTGGTTTTCGGGCACGAGTTCATCCAGCGATGGCGGAAGAAGTAGATTTTGTTTCCTATTGTCAGATTTTATCGCTAACTTTGCCATGTTATGTTTTGATTATTAGTGATTTATTCGCAACACAAATATACTGAAAATCTATGACATAACAAAGGCTTTCGCACTGAATTTCAGCATGAAAGCCTTATTTTTTTACCTGTTTAGACTATAAAAAGAGACTGCCCAAACTTGTTAGACAGTCTCTTTCTTCAAATCCTTCCTTAATAATGGTATTATCATTCTCATCAATATCAAGACCCTCATAAGGATCAATTCCCATACCAATCATTAGAGAACCGGCAGGGAATATGATAACACCATCTTCAGCTGATCCCATGTGTTCTTCAGAAGCAATATATTGAGAAATAACATATTTTTCTTCCATATTCAGAGGATCAAGAAGATTGTATTCACATTCACTATCGCTCAACAAAGGTACTCCGGGATAATCAATAGTATTGAAAGTCATGTAAGAGTCACCTTCTGGATCGAAAAGAGACAGATTGGAATCCTCTCCAACTAAAGGATTGTTTTTCTGAATATTTACAAGACGATAGTAACCGGGCTGTGCCTGCGATTCTTGAATCTCAACTTTATATACAGGTCTTTCAACACCCCAATCACTAAGCGGTGCTACACTGATAGCGTCATAAAAATCAGCCTCACCCAATGTCTGCCACTCCATTCCACCATCGGAAAGAACTTTGTTAACCTTGGAGGCACCTTTTTTCTCCTTAAAAATTAAGGGATTAACACTTGTATGCTTTTTAACTTGCATACCTTCCGCCTTGGTCATATTGACCTTGAGCGGAGTCACATTAGTAATATCGCCTTGTGCGACACTACTTACCTTGTCAGCAGCAACCTTTGCCGGCATGGCGGCATTTACGCCGACGGCAACAAGGGCTGAAGCCAAAAATGAGTAAAGTTTTTTCATACGCAAAATTTTAATTTTCCATTTATATTTGCTTATACTCGCAAATATATACAAAAATTTCAATATTTATATATTTTTCATTCATAATGACACATTTTCTCCATATAAATTAAATATTTAACAATTACGTGTGAAAGTTTTCACATTTCAGTCAAAGATACAAAAAGACAAAATGTCAGAACGTACAAATATATTTGGAGTTTATGTTGCCCGCAGGGCATCATCTGTATGTAGCCGGGCGGTTGAGCGTAGCGATACCCCCGGAGCAGTTGCTCCAGTTATTAATGTTTCCCGACAGGGAATCATCAATCTTGCCCCATGATGATTCCTTACGGAAACATCCGCACTTTGATTCGCTTTCCGTCGGTTGAGCGTAGCGATACCGACGGCTATATAGAGATTATCCCCTAACGGGAAAAAGTTGTCGGTTTTCTGTTGTCGGCACAAAGCAGCTCCTTAACCTTTAACGACCCCATCTGACTGACAACTCCCTACTGCAAACTGTTAACAACTATGTTGACAAATAAAGATAACTCTCAAACAGATTTTGATAAATAAATTTGGATAATTGGCGATGACTCTTTATAACACCTGTCAATCATCATCAACAAATTAATTATAACATAGATTTGAAGCAGATATCAACTGCAAAACCTATAGTTATCAATATACGGCATGTAATAAATTTATTTACACAGGCAGTTATCAACTGTATGTGAATAAACATCACAATACTCTGAAATTCAACTATTTTATATGTTAATAAACTATACTTAAATGTTGACCGTACATCAATAACTTAATATGCAAGAAAACTCGTAAAAACTTATAATAGCTATCAACAGCTATTATAATAACCATAAAGGAGATTTTCTTAAAAAATTTTCCTTTAAAAATAAAAAGAGTTGATGATAATAAAGGTCGACAAGCGTGTATGATGACAATGGTCAAAAATTTTGTATCTTTGCGAAAAGATATTCACCTTTCGCATACGAGAGGTGAGGGTTAAGAGGTTAAAAGATTAACAGCTTGCAAGGCAAGCGGGTTAAAGTGCAGGTGGTCATCCGATGATTAATCCTAAACTAATCTCATTAAACTCTAAACCCTAAACTTTAAACTATATATAAATAGGTATGGACCTTAAGGAAGAAATTCTTCAGCTGAAGAAAGAGAAAAATGCGGTGATACTCGCTCATTATTATGTAAACGGCGACATTCAGGATATTGCCGACTATATAGGCGACAGTCTTGCCCTGGCTCAGATTGCATCGCGTCTTGAAGAACCGGTGATTGTATTGTGTGGTGTCAACTTTATGGGAGAGACCGCAAAGATACTCTGTCCTGACAAGACGGTGTTGATTCCCGACATGGAAGCGGGATGTTCGCTTGCCGACAGCTGCAAGGCTGATGAATTTGCTGCGTTCATAAAGCAGAATCCCGGACACACGGTGATAAGCTATGTCAACACCTCGGCTGCCGTGAAGGCACTTACCGATGTTGTGGTCACCTCATCCAATGCCCGTCAGGTGGTAGAGACATTTCCTGAGGATACACCTATTATATTCGGTCCTGACCGTAACCTCGGGTCATATATAAATTCCGTGACCGGAAGAAACATGAAACTATGGAACGGCGCATGTCATGTACATGAGCAATTTTCTGTGGAGAAGATTGCAGAGCTGAAAAAGGAATACCCCGGAGCAAAGGTACTTGTACATCCCGAATGTAAGGGACAGGTGCTCGCACTTGCCGACAAGGTCGGGTCTACCGCCGCATTGCTTGACTATGCGGTCAAGAGCGATGCAAAAGAGTTTATAGTGGCGACAGAAAGCGGCATTCTTCATGAGATGCAGAAGCGTTGTCCCGAGAAGACTTTCATACCCGCTCCTCCCGCCGACTCCACCTGTGCATGCAATGACTGCGCGTACATGAAGCTTAACACGCTTGAAAAGCTGCGTGACTGCCTCCGCGACGGAAAGCCCGCGATGCACGTAGACCCGGCTATCGCTGAAAAGGCTATCCGCCCGATAAAGAGAATGCTGGAAATATCATCCAATCATCGAAGATGATTGGATGAGGTTATAGGGTTATAAGGTTAATGGTTTAGAGTTTAAGGCATAAGTGTTAATACCTAATACTTAAAAAATCATTTCTCTAAACCTTAAACCATAAACCCTCAACCGTAACCCCATAACCTCCTAACCTCTTTTAAGGTTAGCTTGCTAAACTTAAAAAATAATTACACATATATATGGAATATAATCACAAAGAGATTGAATCACGCTGGCAACAGTATTGGAAAGACAATAAGATTTACAAGGCGGAAATCGACAAAAACCGCCCTAAGTTCTATGTACTTGACATGTTCCCCTACCCCTCGGGTGCAGGACTCCATGTAGGTCATCCGCTTGGATACATAGCGAGTGACATTTTTTCACGCTATAAACGCTTGCAGGGATTCAATGTGCTTCATCCTATGGGATATGATGCCTACGGACTTCCCGCTGAGCAGTATGCCATACAGACCGGGCAGCATCCCGAAGTTACAACACGACAGAATATAGACCGTTACCGCAGTCAGCTTGACAAGATTGGATTCTGCTATGACTGGGACAGGGAAATCAAGACCTGTGACCCGGAATATTATAAATGGACCCAGTGGGCTTTCATGCGTATGTTTGAAAGCTATTACGACAACGATGCAAAAAAGGCTATGCCCATCGCCGACCTCATAAAGCATTTCGAGACTTCAGGTACAAAGGGTGTGAACGCGGCATCCGGCAAGGAGCTGGAATTTACAGCCGAGGAATGGCGCGGCTATTCGGAAAAAGAGAAAAGCGACATACTGATGAATTACCGTATAGCCTACCTTGGAAATACGATGGTAAACTGGTGTCCGAAACTCGGTACCGTGCTTGCCAACGACGAGGTGAGCGAGGGATTGTCGATACGCGGCGGTTATCCGGTGGAACAGAAACTGATGTACCAGTGGTGTCTCAGGGTGTCGGCTTATGCACAGCGTCTGCTTGATGGTCTTGACACAATCGACTGGACCGACTCGCTTAAAGAGACTCAACGTAACTGGATAGGACGCTCGGAAGGTGCCGAGATGCGCTTCAAGATTGCAGACAGCGATGTAGAACTTGAAATATTCACCACACGTGCCGACACAGTGTTTGGTGTCACTTTCATGGTTCTTGCCCCGGAGAGTGCGTATGTCGAAATGATTACCACTCCTGACCGCAAGGAAGCTGTCAAGGCTTATCTTGACGAAGTGAAGCACAAGACCGAGCGCGAGCGCATGATCGAGAAGAATGTGACCGGTGTGTTTACAGGTGCGTATGCCGTCAATCCTCTTACTGGAAAGAAAATCCCCGTGTGGGTGAGCGATTACGTGCTTGCTGGCTATGGTACGGGTGCCATCATGGCTGTACCGGCTCATGACAGCCGTGACTACGCCTTTGCAAAGCGTTTTGATTTACCGATAATACCGTTGATAGAGGGTTGTGACGTAAGCGAGGAAAGTTTTGATGCCAAGTCGGGTAAGATGATTAACTCCGCGAGCGATGATCTTAACCTCAACGGCATGGAGGTCAAGGATGCGATAGCAGCCACTAAAAAGTATATAGAGGAGAAAGGTATAGGCAAAGTAAAGGTGAACTATCGTCTGCGCGACGCCATTTTCAGCCGTCAGCGTTACTGGGGCGAGCCGTTCCCGGTATATTATAAGGACGGGGTGCCTCATCTGCTCGACGAGTCGCAGTTGCCGTTGCTGCTGCCTGAGGTTGACAAATTTCTCCCGACCGAGACCGGTGAGCCGCCGCTGGGCAGGGCGAAAAATTGGTGTACGCCTGAAGGATTTCCGCTTGAACTTAATACTATGCCAGGATTTGCAGGATCATCAGCTTATTATCTCCGCTATATGGATCCGCATAACAATGACGCTCTCGTGTCGAAGGAAGCTGATGAATACTGGCAGGATGTCGACCTTTATATAGGCGGTACCGAGCATGCCACAGGTCACCTTATCTATAGCCGTTTCTGGAACAAATTCCTTTACGACCTCGGTATCGTGGTCAAGCCGGAGCCGTTTAAGAAGCTTATCAATCAGGGCATGATACAGGGAAGGTCTAATTTTGTCTACCGTATAAAGGACACCAATACTTTTGTGTCGGCAGGTCTTAAGAAAGATTACGATGTCACTCCCATACATGTCGATGTAAATATTGTAAGCAATGATGTGCTTGATACCGACAAATTCCGTGCATGGCGTCCCGAGTTCAACAATGCCGAGTTTATTCTCGAAGATGGCAAGTATACATGCGGTTATGCTGTGGAAAAGATGTCGAAATCAATGTTCAATGTGGTTAATCCCGATGATATAGTGGAGCGTTACGGTGCCGACACACTGCGTCTTTACGAGATGTTCCTCGGTCCGCTTGAACAGAGTAAGCCATGGGATACCAACGGTATAGATGGCGTGAACCGCTTCCTTAAGAAACTTTGGGGACTTTTCTATAAGGGCGACACACTGCTTGTGACCGATGATGCCCCGTCAAAAGAAGCTCTTAAATCGCTCCACAAGCTTATAAAGAAAGTGACCTGGGATATAGAGAATTTCTCTTATAATACATCCATAGCCGCATTTATGATATGCGTCAACGAGCTTACGGCATTGAAGTGTCATAGCCGTTCTATTCTTGAACAGCTTATCGTGGTACTCGCACCGTTTGCTCCCCATATCGCGGAAGAATTGTGGCACACGCTCGGCAATACAACGACTGTATGTGACGCAAAGTGGCCGAAGTTCAACGAGGAGTATCTGAAAGAATCCACGGTGACGATGGCTGTGTCGTTCAACGGCAAGGCGCGTTTCAATATAGAGGTTGCCGCCGGCACTCCGCAGCCTGAAATAGAGAAGATAGCTCTTGAACATGAAGGCGCTGCAAAGTGGCTTGAAGGCAAGACGGTAAAGAAGATTATCGTGGTTCCCAACAAGATTGTAAATATAGTGCTCGGATAAGGGATTCAACTTTCGCAGGCGAAAGTTGAGGGTTAAGAGGTTAAACTAAATAGTGACCCTATAATCCTATAACCCCATAACCTTTAAGTTGAGCTTGCGAAACTTAAATTAATGACATTATGAATAGGAAGGTCATGCGGCTCTCTGCGGCCACATGACCTTTTATTCGTCAGGCAGGATAATAAACCGGTGATAGTGTACGTTATAAATCTAAACATCACGCAATTATGAGAGAAATAGTTTTTGCTACCAACAATGCCCATAAACTTCAGGAAATACGCCAGATACTTGGTGACAGCTATAATGTGCTCGGTCTTCACGACATAGGCTGTGAAGACGATATACCGGAGACTGCCGATACACTTGAAGGGAATGCTGCTATAAAGGCTCATTGGGTCAAAGAAAAATACGGTTACGACTGTTTTGCCGATGACACGGGTCTTGAGGTAGATGCTCTCGGAGGGGCGCCGGGTGTATATTCGGCACGTTATGCGGGTTCTGAACATGACTCTGCGGCAAATGTGGCATTACTTTTGAAAAATCTTGAAGGTTTGGATAACCGTAAGGCACGGTTCCGTACAGTCATCGCTCTTGTGCGCGGTGATGAGACACTTTTTGTCGACGGCGTGGTGGAAGGAAAAATAACCAGTACATTGCATGGCGACAACGGTTTCGGCTATGATCCGGTATTCATGCCCGACGGGTATGATGTGACTTTTGCCGAGATGGATTCTTCAGCCAAAAATGCCATAAGTCATCGTGGAAGAGCTACCGCCAAATTACGCGGTCTTCTTGTGTGATTTATATTTATTAATTGAATTCAGGAGATAAGAATTATGATAAAAAAGATACTTGCCGCCATAACAGGCATTGCAATCGCTTTTACCGCTTCATCGGCAACTGCCGTGGGCGACTGGAATGTCCATAATAATTTCAGTTATGACGTGACCAAGATTATCGAGACTCCCAGGAAGGTTTATTATGTAGCGGAAAACAATCTTTTTCACTATGACAAGGATGTGGATGAGACCTACGGTTACACTATACGCAACGGGCTTAATGACGTAGTGGTTAAAAGCATCTATTATAATACCGATGCCGATTACCTTCTTGTGGTCTATCAGACAGGAAATATAGACCTGATTTATCCTGACGGCGAGATTGTTAATATGGGTGACATCGCCTCTGCATCGCAGATAGCCGACAAGACGGTTAATGACGTGGCTTTTTCCGGTGACAAAGCATATATCGCTGCCGGATTCGGCATAGCTGTGTTTGATACTGCCGACAAGACCGTTGTCGAGTCGGGCATATTCAACCGTAATGTAAGTGCCGTCACTATCGCGGGCGACAGGTTGCTGATGGTGTGTGACGGCGTATTGTATCATGCCCCGTTGTCAGGACGTCATAATACTCTTGACCGCTTCACCTCTATGGGCGACCTTAAGGCTATCGACCTTGAAGCCGTGTCAGCTGACAAGGTTATTTATACCGACGGTGCTGATATATGTGCTGTAATGAATTTGGATTTTAATAATTCAAAATTTACTTCTGGCAGGAGTTTGATTACTACAGTGCCCTATATAGCGAAAGCCGGTGACAAATATCTCATACAGAATTATCTGTCAAGTCATCTCTTGGATGAAAACGGGCGTATAGTGTCATCGATAGATACTCCTCCTGCAATATTGTCAAAAGACTATCGCAGATATATGAAGTGTCACACAGCGTCTGATGAAAATTCACGGTGGTATCTTAGTGCCGACGGTGTTGGTCATTATACCATAGGAAGTGACGGTAAGGTGACTATCGATCGTCAGGCATCACGTCCTATGGGCACATATCTGAAAAGTGGTGCCTGGTATATGATTTACGGTGAATCTTCCGGTGATCTGTATATCTCTAACAGCAGTTTCAAGAATCTTCCGCGAATGAATACCACCGACAACCACATGTCGCTTAATGTGCTTTCTGATGGATTTATTAAAGATATCACTCCTGCCAATGAGGATGTGACCCTTAATAATCCTAATTCTCATGAAATGTTGAAAGCTGGCTTTCAGATGGTAGAGGATCCGGAGGAATCGGGTGTGATATATATAGGTACTGCATTTGAGGGAATGTATAAGCTGAAAGATGGCAAGCAGGTGGCGAAATATGACTGGAATAATATGCCTGTACAGTTCCGTTACATGTTTTCGGTGCTCGGCATGTCGTTTGATGCCTATTGTAACCTGTGGATATACGCTAAATCCATCAGGGTTGCCGAAGATTCGGAATATCTTGTGGCTGTGCTTCCTGCCGCGAAAAGAAAACTTGACAATGTGACCGCTTCTGACTGGATTAATCTGAATCCCCGAAATTTCGGACATACCGATACATTCACAGCTGTAGTGTATGCTTGCCGTGCCGAGAAGTCTAAAAACATTGTGATGATTACCGACGGTTGGGCTGAAAATAAACTGTTGGTTTATAATTCGGCGGGAACCGGTGAAACCGTGAGCGATGACACTTACCGCGTATGGAATTCCCTGACCGACCAGGATGGAAAAAGCTTCGGTCCGTCACGTATTGCATCGTTTGCCGAAGATAAAGACGGAAAACTGTGGGTAGGCACTGCCGGCGGGGTTATAATAATTCATGACCCGGTGAAAATGCTTGACGCGTCGGCTACGATAGAGCGTGTAAAGGTACCTCGTAACGATGGTACGCAATATGCCGATTATCTTCTTGACGGACAGCTTGTGACATCCATTGCCGTTGACAATGCCAACAGGAAGTGGCTTGCCACGGCTTCCTCCGGTCTTTATCTGGTAAGTGCCGATGGAAAGGAGATATTGGAAAACTTTAATGTGGACAACAGCTATCTGCCCACCAATGAGATACTATCCGTGGCGTGTGACCCGAAAAGTAATATAGTGTATGTAGGCACCCGTTACGGACTTGCCGAATACAGCAGTGATGCTTCCCCGGCTGCCGGTGACTATTCTGAAATATATGCCTATCCCAATCCTGTGCGCCCCGATTATGGTGGATGGATTACCGTGACCGGTCTTATGGACGGTTCGTTGGTTAAGATAGCCGATGCGGCTGGAAATGTGTTTTTCCAAGGGCGCGCCGAAGGCGGCATGATTACATGGGACGGATGCAATGGTGCGGGTCAGCGTGTTAAGACCGGTGTGTATTATGTCTTTGCATCGCAGAGCGGCGATAGCGGTTCATCGGGAGCGGTCACCAAAATAATGGTTGTGAATTAAAACTCTTTGTCATATAAATCAAAAGCATTATATTTGGTGTTATAAATAAAGACTAAAAAGCTACGTTTATATGAAACTGCAATATATAGATGAAAATGACAAATGCTACGGTATAACCGGCATGGCAATCGGCATGGTAATATGGGATGCCGAAAATGTACTTTCCTCGATATCGGTCGACGCACCTGCCGATGAGGTTGTGGAATTTACTCCCGACTTTTATTTTTCAGGTAACCCGGGTCTGTCGGCTAAAGTGGCATGGAATCATATAGTGCAGCATTTTCAGGTGTCAATGGGTATGCTTATCGGCAATCTGTTGTGTCGTAGTTATGTGCTTCACAAGCAGCAGGTAGATGATGCGACGCGCAATGAGTTGTTGCATTATCTTGATGAGGAGGGTAAAGAGGTTTGCTCACTGGAAAGCGATGAGATTGAGCGTCTTTTCAACAAGAGCTATAATTATCTTTACAAGGTGTTTAATCATACCGGCGTACAGAGTGTCGCACATGATTTCGCACGTGACCTCAAGGCACAGCGCCGCATGTCGCGCGGTGAGGTTATCGAGCATCTCCGTGCTCTCCGCATGCTTTGATTTTCCCGTAATCTGATTTCACATATAAATTCATCATTCTTATGAGCAACCTGTTGAAAGTGTATTGTAAAAATATTGGGGAATATATACCCTTTGAAGGCGGTATGACGCTGATGGATATATACAAAGGCATAGCCGACCGTATAGAAGACACACCTATATGCGCCCAGGTTAACAACCGCACTGAGGATATGCAGTTTCCACTGTTTTCACCGAAACAGGTGCTTTTTCTTACCAAGGAAAGTCCGTCGGGACATCGTGTGTATGTACGCTCTCTCTGCATGATGCTATATCGTGCCGTGGTAGCTTTATATTCCGGTGTACGTCTTGTGATTGAACATTCCGTGTCGCGCGGATATTATTGCCGTCTGACGGGTGATATCACCGTGAATGAGGAAGTGGTGGACAGATTAAAGGAATACATGCGTGAGCTTGTGAATCGTGACATAAGGTTTGAGCGCAAGGAGCGTCTTACTACCGATGTCATATCCATATTTGAAAAGCAGGGGCTTGACGATAAGGTAAAACTCATGCGTACTCTTCATGAACTGTACACGGTATATTACCGTCTTGACGGTGTATGTGACAGTTACTACGGTAATCTCGCTCCGTCTACCGGCATGTTGAAGGTGTTTGACCTGGTCCTTTATAAGGAGGGATTTCTTCTCATGGGTATTGACAGCGACAATCCCGACTTGCCTGCATCGCCTCTCGTTCAGGAGAAGTTATACAGTGCTTTTACCGATTATCTTGCCTTTAACCGTGTCATAGGAGTTGATGATGCCGGTGACCTCAACGAGGCTGTGGCAAAAAAGGAGACGGCTATGCTCATAAATGTAGCCGAAGCGTTGCATGACAAGAAAATAGGACGTATATCCGATGAAATATCGCGCCGATATGCCGAGGGAGGGGCAAAGATTGTATTGATAGCCGGACCGTCGTCGTCAGGTAAGACCACTTTCACCAAGCGTCTTGCAATCCAGCTAATGACCAATCTGCTTGAACCTAAGATGATATCGCTCGACGATTATTTTGTCAATCGTGAAAATACTCCGCGCGATGAGTCGGGCGACTATGACTATGAATCGCTGTATGCGCTTGATCTTGAAGCATTCAACCGTGACCTTAACACCCTCATAGCGGGTGGCGAGATTGACCTGCCCACCTATAATTTCGAGTTGGGTCAGCGTGTCTATAAAGGACGCAAGCTGAAACTCAACGATAACTCGGTGCTGCTTATCGAGGGTATTCACGGACTTAATCCGGAACTTACATCGCATATCGATGAGAAATTAAAATACATGATATATGTGTCGGCTCTGACAACCATTTCCATTGATGACCATAACTGGGTGCCTACGACCGACAATCGTCTGTTACGTCGTATAATACGTGATTATAAGTATCGCGGTGTGTCGGCTATAGATACTATACGCCGCTGGCCGTCGGTACGCCGTGGTGAGGAACGATGGATTTTCCCATATCAGGAAAATGCCGATGCCATGTTCAATTCGTCGCTTATATTCGAGCTTGGCGTTATGAAGGAGTTTGCCGACGAGATACTTAAAGGTGTGCCACGCGACATGCCAGAATATGCCGAGGCTTTCCGTCTGCGCAAATTGCTCAGTTATTTTACTCCGATTACCGACCGTCTTATACCCTCCACATCGTTGTTGAGGGAGTTTCTCGGCGGTTCATCGTTCCATTATTGATTTAGTATCCTCGAATAGAGCTGCCATAAGGCGATACCGGCACTTACCGAGACATTTAACGAGTGTTTGGTACCTGCCTGCGGTATTTCTATGCAAATATCGGCGGCATCGACCACTTCCTGCGCCACTCCCTTTACCTCGTTGCCTGCAACGACAGCATATTTTTTGCCTTCTTCAGGTGTGAATTTTTCCAATGATACGCTTCCCTCGACTTGTTCAAGCACACAGATTATGAATCCGCGGCGTTTTAGGTCAGCTATGCCGTCAAGGGTGTTGTCGTAGTGGCACCAATAGACAGAGTCCTCTGCTCCGAGGGCGGTTTTGTGTATCTCCGGTGACGGAGGTGTACCCGTGACACCGCAAAGCTGCACCTCTTCTACGGCAAAGGCATCGCATGTACGCAACACCGCACCAACATTGCTAAGACTGCGTACATTGTCAAGCACCACCGCAAGCGGTGATTTTTTTTGTCCCTTGAATTCCTCGGCGGTTACTCTATGCAGGTCCCAGATACTTTTCTTTTTCATGCTGCAAAGGTACTAAATTTTCACGAGCGTTGAAATTCCGTGGGTGACATGCCGGTAAGATGCTTGAAAAATTTGCCGAACGATGACTGATTGCTGAAATTCAGTTCGTAAGCTATCTGCTGTATGTTTTTCCCGGAAAAACGGAGCATGTTTTTTGCCTCCATTATCACACACTCGTCAATCCATTGTGCCGCGCTCTTTCCGGTACTTTCCTTTATTATAAGAGATAGATACTTGGGCGATATGTATAGTTTGTCGGCATAAAATCCTACCGATCGTTCCTTAGTATGGTATCTGTTGATAAGCTGCATGAAATCTCTTACATATCCGAGGCGGCGCGACTTATATCGCTCATCGTCATCCTCTATTATTTCGTCATGCTTCGCGGCTATCTCCATCATTTCATATACGAGCGCAGAGATAAGATTACGTGCGATGCTCTTAACATAAAGCGACATTTCACGGTTTTTTGCATTGAGATGAAGCAGTTCAAGGTAGCGGCGAAGCAACAGCGTCTCGTCATCGGTCAGGGCTACTACCGGTCTGCGTTTCTGAAACTGCTGCCTGACATTAATCACATTTACATCAAGGTTTATATCCATCATGAATTCCTTGGATATAAAAAGGGTATATGCTTCGATATTCTCCCAATCGACTTCAGCAGTACTTATAATAGCGTTGGGTCCTGTGATAATTGCGGAGTTTGGAGTCACCTCTATGGTCTCCATGTTTATATTGATAGATTTGACGCCTTTTAGCGCGAGCATAAGCGTGAGTCCGTCAAAACGCCAGGGATTGTCGAGCAAAGTACCCGGATATGTGTTGGCTTCAGGTGTTATACGTGAAAATACATAATCTTTTCCGAAACTGCTGAAATCGGTTGAAAAGTTCTTTATATTGGCTATATGTGAAATTCCTACGTCTCGCTGAGTCATGTTAGTCTGTTTTTTTCTATTCCTTTAAGAGTACAAAAATCATCTTTTTTATGAATAATACCAAATTTTATACCTATTATTCGACATTTTGACCAATAATACCAACTTTTAATTATAGAGTTTTTTGTCTTTCGTTTTCAAATGTTGTTAACGACATTAATGAGCTTAACGATATTGGAGAACTTGGAGAACTTGGAAGATGACATTCTTTTTCTATTTGGTGTTCACTTTCGTATCTTTGTTGTATCTTTGCAGGTAAAAGTGCATATAAACAAATTCTTAGGGATTACTTGAGAGTTAATTATCCATTTTAAAGACATTGTTTTGGAAAAGAAAAAGAGCGATATACTGCGGAATATCATAAAGTATGGATTGCCTGTGGCATTAAGCGTGTGTCTTTGTTTCTATCTATATTCAAAGATTGATGTCAATGTCATCGTCGAAGAAATCCGTCATTGCGATTATGTGTGGATTGCCATTGCACTCATTGTGAGTATCTTTTCCCACATATTCCGCGCTATGAGATGGCGTATCCAGCTTGATGCTCTTGATATACGCGTACCTCTTCCCCCGCTTGTATGGAGTATATTCGGCACATACGCCGTCAATCTCCTTGCCCCGCGCCTCGGGGAACTGTGGCGTACGGGATATATAGCGAAGCGTCAGGACGCGAAATTCACCACCGTTTTCGGCTCGATGGTATGCGACCGTCTTGCCGATACCGCGACTGTGCTGTTACTTACTCTCGTCACCTTTTTTATCGCCCGTCCTGCATTTGTGGCGTTCGGTGAGAAATATCCGGAGACTTATCAGGGTATGCTCAACATGCTACATTCACCATGGCTATGGGGGCTTGCAGTTTTGAGTATAGCACTTGTCGTGTGGCTCTTTACCACCAAAAGCACTCATAAATGGGTGGTTGGTGTACGTCAGGCAGTCAGGAACCTCTGGAACGGTTTTGCAGTGGTTGCAACAATGCCTCACAAAGGAAAATGGCTGCTTCTTACCGCCTGTGTGTGGGGCTGCTATTTCTTTCAGCTTTATCTCGCATATTTTGCATTTTCCTTTACAGCCGACCTTGGTATAATATGCGCTCTTGTAGCATTTGTATTGTCAAGCATATCGATGGGAATCCCGAGCAACGGAGGTCTCGGTCCATGGCATCTTGCCATTATCTTTGCGCTTGGCATATATGGAGTCGAATATAACAGGGCGGCGGCTTTCGCCACGATAGTATGGGGCTCACAGACCTGTATGCTCGTTATTCTCGGATTGTATGCCTTCATATCAATCGCACTTGACAAGAAGAATGCCCCACGAAATTTGAAACAATAATCCCTTACCATTATGGATCTTGACTCTAAACCCGATAATTTTCTCTCAGAAGAGAAGACAGACCCGGTGATTAAGTTTGACGGTGGCGCACCTGCCGATTCAGGTAGTCCGCAGATGCCTGAAAAGCCCAAAAAACGTCATACTATGCGCCGCATTTTATGGTGGGGTTTTGTCATAATTGTCGTAGCTGTTGCTGCCGTGACATGGATGCGTTATATCAACCCCTACGAGACTGATATGGAAGAGCGGGGATATGTGGTCGATTTCAAGCGTCAGGGGATGTTGTTCAAGACATGGGAAGGGCAGATGCTTGTGCAATCTGCACTCATAGATTCCACACGTCCCTATTCGCGTGATTTCGTGTTCTCTGTGGATAATGACGAGGTTGCACGTAAACTTGCAGCTGCCAAGGGCACAGGGCGTGAAGTGACAGTGTGCTACAAGCGTTATTGGGGAGTGTTACCTTGGCGCGGAGCCACATCCACGATTGTCACTTCGGTGCGTTGAGGTCACCGTCGGGTTGCTTCTGTGTCTTAACTGAAGTAATGAACTCATCGAGGTCAACCTCTTTTGCGAGACCAAGTTTTGAACGCAGCCTATAACGCGCGGTATTGACGCTCGCGCGCGTGATACCGAGATATACCGAGATTTCATCGGTAGTATGGTGCAGATACAAGAGCATGCACAGCAGTTCATCGTTGGTCGATAGTTGTGGGTGATCTTTCTTCAGAGTAGGTATGAATCCGGGATATAACACATTGAATGCGCGCCTGAATTTTCCTTCCGAATTTCCTGTGATGAGCTGTGGCGATGACAGTATGGTGGTGTTGGAGTTCATCCCTGCAGAGAGGTCCTTTTCAAGTACGCCGACACGCTCGTTAAGCCAGCTAAGCTCATGTTCCTGCATGATACGTTTCTGACGTTGCAGTTTGTTACGCTGATAGAAGATGACAATGCAGCTCACAAGGATAATGATTAACGCTCCTGTGATGATATAGGCTATTATCGACCTGTCGCGCTCGATGTCAAGCTTCAGGTCAAGTATCTTGTTGCGGTCTTCGCTTGCCTGAAGGTCATATTTTATCATCGCTCCTATCAGTGCGCGGTCTTTTTCATCGTTGCGGAAGGAGTCGGTCGCCTCGATAAACGAAGGGTAGAGCTGTGCCATTTTTTCATATTGTGCATGACGGGCATACAGGTCCATAAGCTCGCAGTCGGTGAAATAGAGCATCTCGGCGTCGCCCTGTTCGCGGAATGATGCCTCCGATTCAGTAAGAAGTTTCAGACCTTGCTGTAGTTTTCCTTGTTTTATATAGCCGAGACCGAGAGAGAAGTTACGGTAAGCATCGTCCATGTCGTCATATTTCAGTGACGCTTCTATTGCCTTTACGGCGTTGTCAATAGTGTCGGAATTTCCCTTGCAAGTCTCGATGAGAAGTCCCGCCTTTTCCGAGGAAATTATCGCCTTCAGTTTGTCTTTGCTTGCGACAGTGTTTCGTGATTCAACCGCCTTCATCGCAAGGTCGTAGCATTCCAGAGCCTCGGGTATCATGTCGTTTGCCTGAAATATACCGGCGCGAAAACGATATACGTCGGCAAGCATCCTGCCGTTCTGCCGGTTGCTCTCGACAATCGCGCTGTCGCTGTATTCGATAGCCTTGTCCATAATGCCTACCACCGAATAAAGCGAACTCAGGTCGCCGAAAAGCTGTATCGCCCCTTCATTGCGCATGTTCAGGGGAATTGACTGCAATGAGTCGATCGCCTCGCGGTAATAGCGCAGTGCCGAAGGATAGTCGCCTATGTAATTGTAGAAAAATCCGAGTTGTTCCAAAACCTCGACAGGATTGTCATCGGTCAATCCCTGGCGCATCTGCTCGACAGCTTTTATCTGCATGGCTATGAATTTTTCCGCCGGTTCACCCCGGTGGTGCATTTCCCATGCCTTACGTGATAAAGAGGATGTCTCGCGCCGGTCATCCCCCTGATGTTCGGGAGTAGCGTGACAAGCCGATAATAGAAGTATGATTATTAGAATTGCCGGAATTGCTCTCATGACAAGAGTGGGTTAAGGTTGGTTTTTACACTGCAAAATTACTTATTAAAATTTATAATCAATAAGCCGATGGCAATCTATCTATCACTGTATGACGGTAATCTATCGGTTGTCTATTCTGTCTGTTGTAAATCTATTGCCGCGCTGCTTATATTTGTAAGCAAAATATAAATATAATTATGGGAAAAGTATTTCGTATTTTAGTTAGCGCGGCTGTCATCCTTTCTTTTACCGGATGCAGTGATAATGACGAGCCCGGTGGTGAATCAACTTACATCCCCGTTGACGGTGTCAGCGATATTGTGCATGGCAATATGGTTTACGTGATGGATTTTGCCAATGATGATGAAAAACTTGTCGAAGTCAATACTCAAGGTGAGGTCGATGTGGAGATACCTGACGACTCGCCGCTCGCCTTCACGAGGATTAAGGAGGATGACAAGAATTTTATCCGTGTGAGCAACCGGCTTCCGGTTGACCGCAATATTGTGATGGTCCCGGTGAAGGTAGCGCCTAAGGGCTGCCCTTCGGAAGCTCGTAATATTATTATTGTGGCTAAAAACATGCAGGCGGCGGAGAGGGGTAATGCCGGACGCGCATCGGGCAATGCGATGCTGTCGGTGTATTCCGAAAGTCTCGGCAAGGGCACGGTATGTTTCAACGAGGTCGGCAACACCACGGAATCGGTGATTCTATACGACAGGTTGTCGGAACTGGGTGAAAAATATGTGAGCGTCAACACTACCGCCAATGTCGAGAAGATGTTTGAGATAAACGAGGCAACCTCCTCAAGCATGATGGAGTCATACGGAGTCAATGTGGGTGTGAATTTCAAGAAGGCGGCAAAGGCAAATTTCCTTCTTCAGGAAAAATGGATTGACAAATATTCGGTTTCCGGTTCATTTACATTCGGTATCGGCGAGACCTTCAAGGAGAGTCATGACTATGAATATTACATGAATATCTACACAGTGAGAAAAGCCGAGGTGAAAATACTCATGGATAAATTCCGTAAAAGCAACAACAATCCCCTACCCGACTCACTCTTCCTGGCACTTGTCAATCCCGATTATATCAGGCAGATAGTGACGCCGAAAGATGCGACTGCTTTCAATGCCGAGGAATTTCTTAACCGCTGGGGTACTGATGTGATCACTCAGGCACAATTTGGCGGAAGATGTCTCTATATCTACGGGCGTAAGGAAAATGTATATGAGCACTCTCTTGCAGTTGACGCCTCGGCTGAAATGACAGGCTCACGACCTTCCGGCTCGGGTGAAGGCTGGGTATTTATCTATACAAGCAAAAACTCACCTTATATAAAAGGCTCTTTTGACGTAAGTTACAAAAACTCCTCTTACAACAGCGCGTCAAAGGCGGTCAGCTATTACGACTGTGTGGGCGGTAACATGAATGATAATGATGCCGCGAAGTGGATTGACGGTTTCAACGACAGCAGCCAGAGCGACAAATGGTCGGTAATCGGCTACCGTCTGTCATCTGACGTGCCATCTAAAGATGAGAATGACCCCGACTGGAGTCTTACCCAGATAGAGGACATAGGATTGAATGTGGTCAATATATATGACACCATGCTCGGAGACCGGAAAACACCGAAAGACAGCGCGGCTATAAAGCGCGTGACAGGAGTGTTAACCCACTTGTCAAATGAGCGCGTCAAATATATGGAAAAACATTCACGCGCCTCTGTGGCTAAGTCGCCTATAGTGGTTGCCGATTTTATCATGCGTGACGGCAAAAACGGTCATAAAAAAGGTGAGCCCTCTTCGTTTATAGACAAGGATGTGCGCACAGGCGAATACCGTATCTACTATCCGCTGATGGCAAACAAGTTTTCACCTTATGATGTCGGGTATGCGGTTGAGACCACCCAGAATGATTACTATCCCGCTATTCTTGATAATGTGGACCATTACTGGTATTATTCGCTTGACCATTCAAGTGAGTGTGACGGTATTGTCGATATAAAGTTTGTCGATGACACACCAGACTATTATTACCGTCGCGGCGATGATGCGCTTCCCGGCGGCTGTTCAGGACAAAAGAACTACGTGTGTCTGAAATTCGGCGACAGCGAGACTCCCGACTCGGAAAAAATTAAGGCGATAGGTCTTTATAAGCGTGATGACAAGAGCGGGACTTTCGACCCTAACCGCATATTTGCCTCGACAGGCGGCAGCGAACTGCGGCGCGCCCACACCCAGCGGGAGTATGACAAATGGCATGAATGGTGGAATTCCGGAGCCTCATACGTAAAGACCCAGTGGAATGAGGGCGGATTTTCGCCCAAGTTGAAGATATGGCCCTGCTATTCGACGAAACCACTTGATGAGTCGGTTGATATCAGGGATGTATGCCATCCGCTGAAATGGGGTGAATAATATTTTTTAGAGCGACAATTTGGCATTACGCCCGCTTACTCGTATCTTTGTTTTCTAACAAAACAGAGGTACTAACCCCCTATTATGACTATAGCATGAAAATATCAGGTGATTTTGTAAAGACCGTGGCTGCAATGACTGTTGCCGTGGCTTCTTTGGCTCCGGCATGGAGCGTGTATGCGGCTAATCCTTTCCTGCCTTTGTGGGAATATATTCCCGACGGTGAGCCATACGTGTTTGAAGACCCGGATAATCCGGGGAAATTCCGTGTGTACATATACGGCTCGCATGATTCGCGCAAGACAGAATATTGCGGGCTTGAACAGGTTGTATGGTCGGCTCCGGTCGATTCACTTACCAATTGGCGTTATGACGGAGTGATATTTGAGTCGAAACTAAATGCCGATGGCAAGCCGCTCAATGACGGAGGCATCGGTGACGTGCTTTTTGCACCGGATGTGGCGGAGGTTGTGGCACCTGACGGTACAAAGACCTATTACCTGTATCCGAATAATCAGGCTGGTGGCAGAAACGGCATGATTGCACGTGCATCACGTCCCGACGGTCCTTTTACCGTAAGCAACTGGAGCAAGGAAAATCCCGATGTAACTGACGGAATATTCCGCTTCGACCCGGGTGTGCTCGTGGATGACGATGGTAGAGTGTACGGCTACTGGGGCTTTGAAAAGTCATTTGCCGCAGAGATAGACCCGGCGACAATGGCTACTGTCAAACCGGGCTGCAAGATAGTAGAGGATATGATTCCTGCTCGTGACCAGGATAAGGTGTTCCGATTTTTTGAGGCATCATCTATGCGCAAAATCAAGGATAAATATGTATTCATATATAGCCGCTGGAGTAATGACGGCGATTTCGGACTGCCCGCATCCAATTATACCCTCGCCTATGCTTACAGCGATAATCCGCTCGGTCCGTTTACTTATGGCGGCACGATAATAGACGGTCGCGGTCGTGACACTGATGCTGACGGTAATATCATACCGACGGCGACTCCTTACGGTAATACCCACGGCAGTATAATTGAAATCAACGGGAAGTGGTACGTGTTCTACCACCGCCAGTGTGGCACCAACGAATATGCCCGTCAGGCGATGGTTGCACCTATTGAGGTTACCGTCGAGGAAGGCAAGGGAGGAAAGGTGGTGATATCGGAGGCGGAATACACCTCGGAAGGTTTCGAGACTGAAGGTCTGAATCCGTTGAAGCGTTACCCGGCAGGTATCGCCTGCTATTACACCGGTCCCTCCAAGGTCGGTCACTCCTACCCCGATTTTCTTTTTACAGGCTCGTATGTGAAGCCCTGTTACGGTGACTCTGACCGCTTCAAGAAGCCTTACGACCTGAGTGAGAACACAGCTCCGGTGGTAAACAATACGGCAGGCTCGATAGTGGGATACAAGTATTTTAACTTCGATAATGCTCAGGTGTCTCACCTTCTGCTTGACATCACGCCGCTCGGACAAGATGCCACCGTCAATGTGATGCTTGATTCACCGTGGGAAAAGAAAGGCGGCAAGCCGATAGGCTCGTTTACCCTTTCAAAGGATATGGAATCGGCACGTAACGACATTGACGTGCTTCTCTCAGGCATGAAAGGTGTGAAGGGCAAGCATGGTATATATCTTGTCGTTGATTCACCGGTGAAATCGACACCGCTTTTCGACCTTTACGAATTGCAGTTCAAGTAATCACCGCGTCTTATCGCGGTAATTGTAATATTCAATCAACGCGCTTCATCGCGGTAATTGTAGGTGTTGCGCAGCTTCTCGAATGATTCAGGCGACGACTTCAAGGCTTCTGTATCGTCAAGCGGATTGTAGCTTGACGCCACTGAAGCGAGAGTGACACAGGTAGTGGCTCCTTCCGGCACTTTTTCAGCCATCTCCACTTTCGGTAATCCAAAGTGGGAGGTCAGGGAGTCGAGCGACATGCGGGTGGCGCGTATCTTGCCCTCGCGTGAATATCCCGCGATGTGTGGGGTGGCGACAGCTGCGAGGTCGAGCAGTTCGGGTGATATGCCCGGCTCGTTTTCCCAGCAATCGATAGCCGCGCAACCTATCTTTCCGCTATGTAATCCATATAGCAGTGCCTGTGTATCGGTTACCGGTCCGCGGGCACTGTTTATTATAAGCGGCTTGCGCTCCATCTTGTCGACGAGATTGCATTCGAGCAGATGAAATGTAGGATACTTGCCGTCACGTGTCATGGGAGTGTGAAATGTAATGACATCACATTTCCGCGCTATCTCTTCAATATCGGTAAATCCCTCTTTCCCTTCGGCATCGGCTCTCGGAGGGTCGCATACAAGTGTTTTTATCCCCATCCCTTTTGCCCAGTCAACTATGATAGACCCTACATGTCCGGCTCCCACCACACCGAGGGTAAATCCGGTATCGAGTCCTCTCAGCTTTGCTATGACAGCAAACACATATTGCGCCACGGCGGGGGCGTTGCACCCGGGAGCGTTTTTTACCGTGATTCCGTGACTGCGGCAATAATCAAGGTCTATATGGTCGGTGCCTATCGTTGCAGTGGCGATAAAACGGCATTTTGACCCGTCAAGCAGCGATGCGTCACATCGTGTGCGTGTGCGCGTCACGAGGGCATCGGCGTCGCGCATCGCTGCGGCATTGATTTCATCGGGTGCCATATAGCTTACCTCCGCCACATTGTCAAGCATACCTTTTATGAAGGGTATGTTTTTCTCGATTATTATTTTCATAATGTTATGCTCCAGATGTAAAGTGCGATATATATTACATATATACAACAGATAGGTATATATGTTCGCCGTGTGTTATTGATTGTGAAGAAATGTCCTATCTGGATTGCCGTGCAGCAGTTCAATATGGGCAGATATATTATAAGATTGGTATAATCAATTACTACAAAGAGCGTTGTGATTATTGTAAGGATAATCCAGAAACCGTTGTAAGCTCTCGCCCTGCCGTTGTAGCTGTATATTTTTATCATGTTGAATATTCCGAACCCGACACCCAGGATGAGGTTGACGCTGGTGTACACGACAATCTGTGCGAGGTCGTGACCTTCGAGCGCGTCAAATATATTGATAAATTCCGGCATCCTGAACGATGACAGGCTGATTATGCCGAAGCCCCAGAGTATCCAGTAAGGGGTGAATATGCCGGTAGCCGCTGCGAGGAGTCCCTTGAAAGTGAGGCACTGCATCTGGAAGCATCCGATGAGGAATACAATCAGATACACCGCGTAGGCATATCCGGTGAGCGAGCCGAAGCTGATAAGGAAAAATGACAGGAATATGCGCCGCGTGCGGTCGGGACGCTGAAAGGTGGAGAAAAACGGTATTATGGCGAGCAGGATGAGAAAACACATCACCGACCCGTCATAGAGCTGTCCCATCAGCGACGGTTGTCCTGCCTGCATGACAAGAAACATCCCGGCGAAGAGCATCGACACAGAGCGTATGATGTTGAAGCGCCGGTTAATGTAGAGGAGCAGGAAAGAGATGACGATATTAAGTCCGAGACTAACGGCAAGCGACAGGGCGTTGTCGGAAATCCATTCGTTAGCCGACGGCAGCCCGAAGCCGCTGTTGCCTGCCACGTGGACTACATCGCCCATAAACCATGCCGCCACGGTTCCTGTCACTGACACGAGCAGCATCAGCATGAAACCGTAGCGGGAATGTAACAGTCGTGTAAGCTCTTGCTCTTTCACTACTTTTTGTCGTCAAGTAGAGCCATGAGATCACGGCCTATGTCGCGGCGGAAATATTTTCCGTCAAAGTTTATCAGTTTTATGCTGTCGTAACTGCGGGCAAGCGCCGACTCGATATCCTTGCCGTAAGAGCTTACCGACAGTACCCTGCCGCCTGATGTCAGCACACGGTCGCCCGCTCCCTGCTTTGTCCCGGCGTGGAACACTATGCTGTCGCGTACATCGTCAAGTCCCTCGATAATCATGCCTTTGCGGTATTCACCGGGATAGCCGCCCGATACCATCATCACGGTCACGGCGGTGCGCGGGTCGATTATCATGGGCTTGTCACCGAGATTGCCGTTGGCGGCAGCTTCCATAAGCTCCACGAGATCGCTCTCTATGCGTAGCATGACAGCCTCGGTCTCGGGGTCGCCCATTCTCACGTTGTATTCAATCACCATAGGCTCTCCACCTACGTTGATAAGACCCAAGAATATGAAGCCGCGGTAAGTGATACCCTCTTCGGCAAGTCCTTTGACAGTTGGCTCGATGATACGGGTGCGCACCTTTTCCATGAATGTCTCATCGGCAAACGGCACGGGGCTTACCGCTCCCATTCCTCCTGTATTTGGCCCGGTATCGCCTTCGCCTATGCGCTTATAATCCTTAGCTACCGGCAGCACACGGTAATCCTTGCCGTCGGTAAGTACAAATACGGAACACTCGATGCCTGAAAGAAATTCCTCGATTACAACAGTTGCCGATGACTTGCCAAACATGCCCGAAAGCATCTCTTTAAGCGATTTTTTAGCCTCGTTGAGGTCAGGAATTATCAATACGCCTTTTCCGGCGGCAAGACCGTCGGCTTTGAGCACGTATGGAGGATTGAGTGTCTCGAGAAATTTGTAGCCTTCCTCGATGGTGTCGGCGCAGAAGCTGCGGTAACGTGCCGTAGGTATATTGTGACGTTCCATGAAGCGCTTCGCAAAGTCCTTGCTCCCTTCGAGCGCCGCGCCTGCCTTGCTTGGTCCTACCACGGTGATGCCGCTATCCTTGAAATAGTCATAGATGCCGTTTACGAGCGGATCCTCGTTGCCTACCACAATCATTTTCACGTCGTTGTCTTTCACGAATTGTTCCACTGCGGGGAAATCAAGCGGTGAAAGGTCGACGTTGGTACCATATTGCGATGTGCCGCCATTGCCGGGAGCTATGAACAGCTTGCGCAGCGATTGACTCTGGTTGATTTTCCACGCCAGTGCCGACTCACGGCCACCGGATCCAAGAAGGAGAATGTTATAAGCACTCATGTCTGTAATTATGGTTGATTGGTTTATTCGTTGGTGGTATTGCCCGTGTTGCCCTCATCGCCGCGTTTCCAGCCTTTGCGCGAGCGCATTACGGGAATACTCGGTTGCTTGCCCTGTATCATTTTCAGCGCTTTCTCGTTGCGGCGCACTGCGAGCGGGTTTTCCGACACGGTTTCAGGCGCGTTGTCACGGGTAGAGTTACGGTTGTTGTCGCGGGTAAACTCTTTACGGGGTTCGTTACGGAAATCTTTCTTCCTGCCTCTTTCCGGACGGAACTCCTTGCGGTGATCGTCGCGGAAGCGTGACTCGCGCTCCTCGCGTTCCTGACGGCGCGCTTTTCCTACCGGCTTAGCCTTGTATTTTTCTTCAAGTGCCGAACGCTTCTTCTTGAAGTCGCCGCCGCGTCGTTTGTCCTCGCGGTCGCCGTCTTTGCCGCCGAATCCTTTTTTGCGCGCCGTGCTGCGCCATTCCTCGTCGCTCATGCGGCGGAAATCTTTTTTCTTTCCGCGCTCTTCGCGGTCTTCCTGACGTGTGTGGAGCGTGTTGCCTTCGCGGCGGAAGCTCTTGTAGTCGCCCTCGAAGATTACATACTCGCGAAGTTCACACTCCAGCGAGCCGTTGAGCATCGGGAGCTTCTGCGACGGGGCAAGCCCTATCTTCTTGAAATAGTCGTCCTGATAGCCGATTATCCATGCGTGATAGCCCTTGAACACCTTCTTGAGCTTGTTGCCTATCATCTCGTATAGACCGTCCATGTCGTCGACCGAGATGCGCTCTCCGTAAGGAGGATTGGTGACGAGTATGCCGTCGGCGGGTGCTTCCTCCCACTTCGACAGAGGTTTTATCTCAAGGTCGATATATTTGCCCACGCCTGCCTGCTTGATGTTTTTCTCGGCGATGGCGATTGCCTTGGGGGAGATGTCAGCGCCGTATATCTTGAATTCGGGGTCGCGCTCGTTGCTGTCATCGTTGTAAAGGCTCTCGAAAAGCTCCTCGTCGAAATCCTTCCACTGTTCGAAAGCGAAATTACGGCGGTAGACTCCGGGATTGATGTTGGCGGCTATAAGCGCGGCTTCGATGAGGAATGTGCCGGAACCGCACATCGGGTCTACGAGCGGGCAGCTCCCGTCATATCCCGCCTTCATGAGTATACCGGCAGCGAGCACTTCATTGATGGGGGCTTCGGTCTGCGCCACGCGGTAGCCGCGCTTGTGAAGCGACTCGCCCGAAGAGTCGAGCGACAGCGTCACACGGTTGCCGTCGATATGCACGTTAATCATCACGTCGGCATCCTGAAGCCTTACGCCGGGGCGCTTGTCGGCGCCGTATCGGTCCTTGAAGAAATCTACTATGCCGTCTTTGACGCGGTAAGTCACATAACGCGAGTGGTTAAACAGTTCGGAGTTGACGACCGAGTCTATCGAGAATGTCTTGTCGGGGCTGAGCAGTGTGCTCCAGTCATATTCCTTGGTCATCTCGTAGAGCGTGTCGGGGTCTCCGGCGGTAAACTTAACAATCGGTTTCAGTATGCGCAACGCCGTGCGACAGCTGAGATTTGCCCTGTACATGAGCTCTTTGTCGCCTTCAAACGCCACCATACGTCGCCCGGGGGTCACATTCTGTGCCCCGAGTGCCCGCAGTTCGTCGGCAAGTACATCTTCAAGACCCTGGAAGGTCTTTGCTACCATTTCGTAAGTTTCCGTTTCCATCAATGTTTTATTCTTAATACATTATTTGCTTTTGCCTGTATGAGCCTTTCTCCGGCGGCTACATTCTCCGTCACCCAGATGTTACCCCCTATCACCGCATTGTCGCCGATGGTGATTCTGCCGAGTATGGAGGCGTTGGAATAGATGATTACATTGTTGCCGATAATCGGGTGACGCGGCTCTCCCTTGACCGGGTTGCCGTCTTTGTCGAGGTCGAAGCTCTTCGCTCCGAGTGTCACGCCCTGATATATCTTCACGTTGTCGCCCACTATCGCCGTGGCTCCTATCACTATGCCGGTGCCGTGGTCGATGGTGAATGACTCCCCTATCGTTGCGGCGGGATGTATGTCAACCCCCGTCTCTCCATGTGCCACCTCGCTTATCATGCGCGGTATGATCGGCACGTCGAGCAATACAAGCTCGTGGGCTATGCGGTAGTTGCAGATGGCGCGTATGCCCGGATAGCAATATATCACCTCCTGGATTGAAGTCGCCGCAGGGTCGCCGTAATAGGTGGCGCGCACATCGGCGTTGAGTAGTCTGCGCAGCTCCGGCAGACGTGCCATGAATGCCGCTGCCTTTGAGGCGGCGAGGCGTTCGGTGGCGGCAAATTCCGGCGCATCCTCCGTACATATATCCATTGACAGCCCGGCATGTATCTGGTCGACAAGCAGCTTATAGAGCTTCTCCGACCATAGCCCCGTGAAGTAGAGCAGGTTTTCACGCGTCACGTCGCTGTCACCGAAAAATCCCGGGAAGATTATGGCTCGCGAAAGAGTAATGATTTCCTTGACCGCTTGCTGCGAGGGCAGCGGTTCGCCACGCCACTGTGATGGGCATATATTAACGAGGTTTTCCCCGGCGGAAAGCTCGGCGACAACCTCCCGAAGCGTAGCTTCGTGATGGGGGTTAAGTCCTGACATTACTGCAAAATTAGCCAATTTTATTATACCTGACAAACAATTTTGAGTTTTCAGTTATCAGCTGTCAGTTTTCAGAGATACGGAAGGACATAAGGTCAAAAGAGAGAGGGGAATTGTCAGTCGTCAGAGTTCAGTTGTCGTCATCGCGAAGCGGGTCTTTAATGACCTTAGTGACGTTAGTGACCTTAACGACCCCATCTGAAAACTCTTCTGATTTTCTGTCTTTTTGTGTCTTATCTGAAAACTGAAATCTGACAGCTGACAACTTTTATTGTTTTTTAACTTGGTTGTGCCGCAAATCTGCATGGATTCGGAGTTATCTTTGCATAAAACATTTAAACGACTGAAATCATGGAAAAACCTAAGAAACCAGCTATAAAGAAAGGCGCGGCACCTGTCGACCCTAAGGCAGCCAAAAATGAGGCACTTGCTCAGGCGATGGCTAAGATAGAGAAGAACTACGGGCGCGGCGCAATCATGAAGCTTGGCGATGACCGCGTGGAGGATATCGACGTGATACCCACCGGCTCGATAAGCCTTAACTATGCGCTCGGCGTGGGCGGATATCCGCGCGGACGTATCACCGAAATATATGGTCCGGAATCATCTGGTAAGACCACTCTTGCCATTCATGCAATAGCCGAGGCGCAGAAACGTGGCGGAATCGCCGCCATCATCGATGCCGAACACGCATTTGACCGCTTCTATGCCGAGAAGCTCGGCGTGGATGTCGACAATCTGCTAATCGCGCAGCCCGATAACGGCGAACAGGCTCTTGAAATCACCGAGCAGCTTATCCGCTCGTCGGCAATCGACATAATCGTGGTTGACTCGGTAGCCGCCCTCACTCCTAAAAGCGAAATTGACGGCGACATGGGCGACCGCAATGTAGGTCTGCAGGCGCGACTGATGTCGCAGGCTATGCGTAAGCTCACCGGTACAATCTCGCGCACCAATACCTGCTGCATCTTCATCAATCAGCTGCGCGACAAAATCGGTGTGATGTTTGGTCCGTCGGAGACCACCACGGGTGGTAACGCGCTGAAATTCTACGCTTCGGTACGCGTCGATATCCGCGCCGCAACCTCCATCAAAGATGGCGAGGATGTGCTCGGTCGTCACGCCAAGGTCAAGGTGGTGAAAAATAAGGTTGCGCCCCCATTCAAGCGTGCCGAGTTTGACATCATGTTTGGCGAGGGCATCTCACGTGCCGGTGAAATCCTCGACCTCGGTACAGAGCTTGGCATCATCAACAAAAGCGGCTCATGGTTCAGCTACGACGGTTCGAAACTTGCCCAGGGCAGCGTAGCGGCAAAGCGTATGCTTGCCGACAATCCCGAACTTGCTGACGAACTGGAAGCAAAAATCATGGAAGCCCTCAAGTCGGGCGAGAGTGCGGGAGGTTCAAAGAAGCCCAAACTGAAAAAGAGTCCTGAAGAAAAGGAAGAATCAGCTGAGGAAGAGCAGCTTGACGATATTTCCGACAGCGAATTTCCCGATGATTTCTCAATCGAGGAAGACGTGACTGAGGATTAATCCCTCGTATAACTTATAAAATGGCTGTGGCAAAATCTTGACGCAGCCATTTTTGTGCCCTCATGCATCGGGCGAGCTCCCATACAAAGTCACAAACTTAAGGCGCATGAATCGTAAATCCCCTTGCGGGGATTCATCTCGTTTACCGCGGGTAATGCCGAAGGCATACCCGTGGCCCAAGAGCCCCTCTCCCTGTATCTCAACCCCGAAGTGGGTTGCATAGCTACTTGATTAGCATATATTTATGCAACCCGTTTCAGGGTTGTATAGTTTGGTAAGGCTTGTGTGCCACGGGTGCCCCATTCGGGGCTACCCGCGGTTAACCCTATTTTGCCCTTTCAGGGCAAAATCCTTAAGTCAGTGACTTTGTGTGGGAGCAAGCCCGCGTCGCGACAGATAATTGCTATTTCGCAACACCCTCATCTTTTTTTCTATTATTTTGCCGATTTACTGACCCTGGAATCCACAAAAATTATGAATTTTGAGGAATTAAATCCGCAAAAATATGAATATTTGAGGAATCGAATCCACAAAAATATGAATATTTGAGGAATTGCATCGATTTTTTGCTATCTTTGCAAAAAGTCAAATATATGATAAACAGACAACTTCAGCCGCAGATAAAGAAACTCCTTGGAGGCAACAAGGCGATAATAATAATGGGCGCACGTCAAGTAGGGAAATCCACCCTATTAAAAGACTTATTTGGAAATAGCGAAAACACACTCTGGATGAATGGAGATGACCTTGATATCCAAGAGTTGCTAAAAAATATGACATCAGAACGATTCAAGACAATATTAGGCAACAACAAATATCTTGTCATTGATGAAGCACAACGTGTCCCTGACATCGGACTAAAAATCAAGCTTGTTACCGACCAGATACCCGGAGTCCAGGTAATAGCTACAGGCAGTTCGTCATTTCAGCTTGCATCGAAGGTGAACGAGACACTAACCGGCCGTAAAAGAGAGTTTACAATGTACCCGCTCTCATTCAAAGAGATGGTTGAACATCACGGCTTATTGACTGAATTAAGACTACTTCCCCATCGCATGATTTACGGTTATTATCCGGAGACGGTCACATCGCCGGGAAATGAAAAGGAAGTGCTTATGGAGCTCTCGACAAGCTATCTTTACAAAGATATTCTTCAATTAGACGGAATCTCAAAACCGGAGAAGCTTGAGCGGTTGCTTCAGGCACTGGCGCGACAGATTGGTGACCAGATATCCTATCGTGAAATCGGTATGCTTATTGATCTCGACCCCAAGACTGTAGAAAGATATATCGATATTCTTGAGCAGAATTTCATCGTATTCCGTTTGGGGAGCTATGCCCGAAATTTGAGAAACGAGCTGAAAAACAGCAGGAAAATATATTTCTACGACCTAGGAATACGTAATTCGGTGATAAGAGATTTCAGAAACATCGAAAGCCGGGACGATGTGGGCGCACTGTGGGAAAACTTTGTAGTCGCTGAACGTGTGAAACAGATTGCATACGAACGCTCATTCGGAAAAATGTGGTTCTGGCGTACAACACAACAAAAAGAGATAGATATCATCGAAGAAAACGACGGAGTGATGACAGCAATCGAAATCAAATGGAATCCGGCAAAAAAGAACGTCAAAGTGCCGGCAAAATTTGCCGAGGCATATCCCGATGCGCAATTTAAGGTAATCACGCCTGAAAATGTAGAGCAATATCTGTTGTGATTAATTTGTCAGGTTCTGTTTTTTAACTAACTTTGTAGCAAATTGCCGTAATAGTATTTCACTTTATAAAATCTATTCAATATGTCCCAAATCAAGACCATAGGCATCCTCACCTCAGGAGGTGACGCACCGGGGATGAACGCCGCCATACGTGCGGTGACACGTTCCGCAATCTTCAGCGGATTCAGGGTTAAAGGTATCTATCGTGGTTACAAAGGGTTGATAACCAATGAGATTGTTGAGTTTAAGACACAGAATGTATCCAATATAATTCAGATGGGCGGCACCATCCTGAAGACTGCACGTTGTAAGGAATTTCAGACTCCGGAAGGACGTCAGCTCGCTTACGACACCATACGCCAGAACGAAATCGACGCACTTGTGGTGATAGGCGGCGACGGTTCACTTACAGGAGCGCGCATCTTCGCTACTGAGTTCAACTTCCCCATCATAGGTCTGCCGGGTACCATCGACAACGACCTTTACGGCACTGACAAGACCATCGGATATGACACGGCACTTAACACAATCATGGAGTGTGTCGATAAAATCCGAGATACCGCGACAAGCCATGAACGCCTGTTCTTCATCGAGGTAATGGGTCGTGACGCCGGCTTCCTCGCCCTTAACGGCGCAATCGCCTCCGGAGCGGAAGCAGCCATAATCCCTGAAATCTCCACCGAGGTCGACCAGCTTGCCGAGCTCATCCAGAACGGATTCCGCAAGAGCAAGAACTCGTCAATCGTGCTTGTGGCTGAAAGCCCCGTCACGGGCGGAGCAATGGGTCTTGCCGAGCGTGTGAAAAACGAATATCCCGGCTATGACGTGCGTGTGTCAATACTCGGTCACCTCCAGCGAGGCGGTTCGCCTACAGCAGCCGACCGTATCCTTGCATCGCGCCTTGGCTCGGCTGCAATCGACGCTCTGCTTGAAGATCAGCGAAACGTAATGATCGGTATCTCCAACGACCAGATAGTCTATGTGCCTTTCTCAAAGGCAATCAAAAACGATAAGCCTATCAACCGCGACCTTCTCAACACACTGCGACGCCTGTCAATCTAATCAAGATATTTAAGATTACGCATAAGTCCTTTAAGTTTGGTGCGCTTTACGGCAGAATGTCGGAAAAGCGCATTAAACTTTTCGGGGGTAAACGAATCGAGTGTCGCCCGGTCAAGCGCGAGAAACTCATCGGAAGGCATGAATTCGGGTATTTCCGTAGGTTTACATCCACGGTTATGAGGACACACCTGCTGACACACGTCGCAGCCGTAGATATGATTCCCCAACCGCGAACCATCGGGCAACGCCTCGCCACGGTATTCTATAGTCAGATAAGAAAGACACCGCCTGGCGTCGATCTCGCCGTTTCTTATTGCTTTTCCGGGACAAGACCTTACACACGCCCCGCAAGAGCCACAATCGCTCTCTATACGCTCGTCAGGGGCAAATTCAACGGTAGTTATAATCTCACCGAGAAAGAAATATGAGCCAAGACCGGGGATGATAAGCTGCGAATTGAGTCCCTTGAAACCAAGTCCGGCTTCAACCGCCCAATATCGCTCGGGTAGGGGAGCGGTGTCGACACACACGCGCGTATCGCCTCCATAAGTCTCATGAATATAGGCGGCAAGCGCCGACAATCGTCCGCGCACCACCTCGTGATAGTCTTTTCCGTAAGAATAATAGGCAAATTGCGGTGCATCGCCGCGTTGCAACGCGGGAGGATAGTAGTTGAAGGCACACACAATCATCGACCGCGCTCCTGCAAGCAGGCCGGCGGGATTCACACGCACGTCGTGGTAGCGGTCGAGGTATTGCATCTCGCCATGACACCCGGCGGCAATCCAGTCTCGGTAACGCTTCATCTCAGCCTCATCGACATCATGCACGGCGGCTATGCCGAGACGTGACGCGCCAAGCCGTAGCGCGACATCGCGCAGCTCTTCGCTACATCTGGATGGGAGCAAACTCATATCCCTCCTGTTTAAGCCACTCGATAGCGCGCGGAAGAGCGTAGCGGAGATTGCGTTCCGCCTTCAGGGAGTCGTGAAACACGATAATAGACCCGTTGCGGGCGAAACGCTTCACATTATGCAGCACCTGTTCGCCGTTAAGCTTCTTGGAGTAGTCGCGGCTCACGAGGTCATACATTATAATATTGAAATGGTCTTTTATGACCTTTGCCTGACCCCAGCGCATGATGCCATGGGGCGGGCGGTAGAGCGAGCTGTCGATAAGCTCGTCGGCTTCCTTGATGTTGCGCAAATACACGTGTGACCGCTCCTTGAAGCCCTGCAGGTGGTTCATGGTGTGGTTGCCCCAGCTGTGACCGCGCTTCTTTATCTCCTCAAGCAGTTCAGGATGACGACGCACATTGTCGCCGACAAGGAAAAAAGTAGCTTTTATGCCGTAATGGTCAAGCAGGTCAAGCACCCAGGGGGTCACCTCCGGAATCGGACCGTCGTCAAACGTGAGATACACCACCTTGTGACGCTTGCGCTTTATGCGCCATACCCCCTCCGGAAAGAGGATACGGTACAAAAGCGGCGGTCGTTCGATATACTTAAACATTACTGTCGGCTGTCGGATAACTTATTCCAGGGTCTTACTGCCGGTTTCGGGAGCACTCTTGAAATATCGCGAGAAATTGATCCCCTCGCCCTGAAGCTGCTTCATCAGCGATTCCACGTCGCCTCCACAGTCGGCATAAAGCTGCAACAACTGAATGAAGTAAGTGTCGTTGATATACCTGTCATTGCGGGTCAACAGCGAGTACTGCCGCGGCGTGAGCGTCTGGAAGTAAAGTACATACTGCTTGTAGAGGTTTATCTCGTCGGTAAGCAGTTCGAGAGCCTTCTTCTTGTCGGCTTCATTGCCGGTCGTCTCTCCGAGACGTGAATACAGCTCGACAATCTGGGTGCCTGTAAGCACACCGAGCGGTGCGGCATACACGGGCAGTTTCTCCATCATAAGGTCAAGCACTGTCTGTGAACGCTTGTAGCGGTCGGCGATGAAGGTTGACACCTTCTCACGCTGCGCGGCATCCATGTTTACGCTGTCCTGATGGAAATATATCTCTGCCTCCACGCCTTCGTTATAAAGCGCCGTGGCAAGGTCAATCATGGTCATACGGGTGGTATTGACCATACGGCGTATGGTTTCGTCGAGATATATGTCGTCGGCAGATGTGGTCTTGTCAAGGCCGCCCCAGCGGAACTTGTTGACAATATTGTCATAAGCCTTGTCGGTATTTACAGCGATATGGTAGCCGTCAAAGTCACGGTTCTTGATCGGACCGACCTCGTAGGTCATACCGGTCGAGCGCATGTAAGGCGACAGGTTCAGATAATAATCGTCGGGCACAGTCATGGCGAAATATATCGGGCGTTCCCAGCCGTTTGCCGCATTGGTGGCAAGCATGTCGAGAGCTATGACATTGCTGAGACGTAATCCGCCTTCCGGCTCGTCGCTCTGATTCAGGTCGATATATTCCTCGACAGCGGCAGCTTCTTCAGCCGACACACGACCCGACTTCACGACAGCATCCTTGTCGACGGGGAGATACATGTTAGGATACTTGAACTCATAGAGCCCCCATTCGTTTTTGTTGGCGTCCGGGCTATAGAGTGCCTTTAATGCGGCAGTCACATTGACCTTCGTCGTGTCGGGGTTCAGGAAATAGCTGAATTGACGCTTGTCATGGGCGTAGACATCGGGTGTGGCAAGCATCTTGATTGCCGGAGCCTCGTAAGAGGGCACACGCATTTGGTCGACATACCAGTCGGTAGTGAGGTAGGAGAGGTTGACCACCCTCACATCAGTGCGGTAGCCCTCGACTTCCTGCGCATACCAAAGCGGGAATGTATCGTTGTCGCCGTTGGTGAACACTATGGCGTTAGGTTCAAGACTCGACAGGTAGTTCATGCCGAAATCACGTGCCGTGTAGCGTCCTGAACGGTCATGGTCATCCCAGGTCTGCGACACCATCTGAAGGGGCACGAACAGACCTACCACAATGCCTATTACGGCGCCTATGAGCGAGCGCGACTGCTCTTTGCCCTTGGTCATGTTGACCACGAGACGCCACAGTCCGGCAACACCCATGCCCACCCATATCGAGAACGCGTAGAAGGAGCCTGCAAACGCGTAGTCACGTTCACGCACCTGATTGGGGGTCTGGTTAAGATAAAGCACGATGGCGATACCGGTCATGAAGAAGAGGAATGCCACAACCCAGAACTGCTCGATACCGCGCTTGGAGGTGAACGCCTGCCAGCCGATACCGATAATACCGAGTATAAGGGGAAGCATGTAGAACACGTTATGACCCTTGTTGCCTGCGCCGAGGTCGTCGGGCAGGAGCGACTGGTCGCCGAGACGTAGGTTGTCAATCAGCGGTATGCCTGAAATCCAGTTGCCGTGGGTTATTTCTCCGTTGCCCTGTATGTCGTTCTGGCGTCCCGCGAAATTCCACAGGAAATAACGCCAGTACATGTGGTCAAGCTGATAATTGAAGAAGAAAGTGAGATTTTCGAGGAAAGTGGGCTTTATCTTGCTCTGGGTCTGACCCGGATACGGATTGCCGTCACGGTCAAGATAGGGATTTACCGTGACCGGAGTACCTTTCATGCCGGTCCAGTCCTTGTAAGCCTCGGCATATTTGCCGTCATACATACGTGGGAAGAGCATGTTTAGCTCGGGATTCATTACATACTCGGTCTTGGTACCGACAATCTCGTAGCGGTCGGGCTGGTCGGGAGATGTCTTCACGGTCTTTCCGTAAAGGGTCTTACCCTCTTTCTTGACCGCCTGGGGACGACCCTGGGCATCAATCTGATACACGATGCCCGAATTGAAGGTCTGACCGTAGAAAAGCGGGCGGTCACCGTACTGCTCGCGGTTAAGATAGGAACTTAGCGCAAACACGTTGTCGGGCGCGTTCTGGTTCATCGGGGTATTTGCCGTGGAGCGTATCAGCAACAGGGCGTAAGATGAATAACCGATGAAGATGACAAGTATGCTCAGTACCGTCACGTTCAGTATTCTCACCGGCACCTTCTTCATATAGACGAAGAGATAGATGAGCAGACCTACAAATATAATCACCGGAGCCACCCAGCCGTCACCGATAAAAGGAATACCGGAAAGGAACACACTCAGGAAGAACGACACCTTTATCATGCGCGCGTTTTTCTGGCGGTAAAGCTCATAGACAGCCCATATCATCACGGCAAGTGCCACGATGGTATATACGACAGGTCCGGTATTGTAGCTGCAGTGTAGCACATTGACAAACAGCAGTTCGCAATACTGCGCCATCTCGATAAATCCCGGCACAAGTCCGTAAAGGATAAGACCGACAATCACAAATGACACACAGAGCGCAAGCAGAGAACCTTTTGCGCTGATATTCTTGAACTTCTTATAGTAAAATACAAGTACAATCGCGGGGATACAGAGCAAGTTGAGCAGATGGACCGCGATGGAGATACCGATGACGTAGGCTATCAGCACCAGATAACGGTCGCTGTGGGGCTCGTCGGCGCGGTTTTCCCACTTCAATATGAGCCAGAATACAAGCGCGGTACAGAATGAGGAGAAGGCGTACACCTCGCCCTCGACAGCCGAAAACCAGAACGTGTCGCTCCATGTGTAGACAAGCGAGCCGCATACACCCGAGCCGAAGATGACAAGCATCTGCACAAGCGACATCTCTGTAGCGTCATCTTTCACCACAAGACGGCGCACAAGATGGGTGATGGTCCAGAAAAGCAGCAGTATGGTACCTGCGCTCAACAGTGCCGACATGGTATTGACGGCGAGAGCCACATGCTGCGCGTCAGGAGCGAAATTAACGAAAAATCGTGCCGCAAGCATGAAGATAGGGTTGCCCGGTGGATGACCGATTTCAAGTTTATAACCTTGCGATATGAACTCCGGGCAGTCCCAGAAACTTGCCGTGGGCTCCAGAGTGAGAAGATAAGTGACCGCCGCGATGACAAACATGAGCCATCCGAGCGAGTCATTGAGTATGCGATATTTTTTCATCATCTTGATTATAAGCTTATTCAAATTTCCATGTAATCACGCCGGTCTGTTCGGCGGGTGCCTCAAGATCGACAGAGAAGCGTGACTGGCGTGACGCGGCAATACAACTGCGGCGCACACCGGCGTTCGCCGCCGCGGGACCGGTGCCTCCCACATATTCGGGAGTCCCGATGACTTGTCCCTTGCGATTGACACGCACCTTTATCTTAACAGTCCCTGAGAGGGTGCTTGCAGGCTTACCCCACGCCTCGGCGGTGCGCCCGCGCAGGTCATGTCCGGCAAGTCCGCTCAGTGCCCCCGTATTGGAATTACCGTTGGGCGAACCCGCTTCTCCTTTTCCCTTTTTGGAATTACTGAAACCGCTCTTCATGCGGTCTTTTATCTTAGCCTGCTTCTCGGCTTCCTCTTTCTGACGCTTGATACGCTCGCGCTCGGCAATTTCCTCCTTGGTAGGACCCGCCTTTTCAGGCGCGGGCTTTTCGGAGACTTTCATTGTCGACTCATTCTGCGAGGTTACAAGCGACGGTGCCTCAGCCACGGCATCGCCTGCATCGGCAAGGTCTGTGCCGTCGACTGCGGCTTCGGCATGAGAGTCGTCAGGCATGGGGGAGTTGTCGGTTTCCTCTACCGGGAAGGGCATGTCGCCAAGTTTCACATATTCACCGCCAAACACAATTTCACTTGAGTCGACGGGAGGCCATTTGCGGTCTTCCTGCGCGGTGATATCCACACGATAGTGCGCAAGCACCAAAGCCAACACAAGAAGGATGACTATGAGTGCCGTACCGGCAAGGGCTATCAGTTGGTCACGCTGCGACTCGCTCATTACAGTTAATGCGGTTTATGTTAATTAGATGGTTCCGGCGCAGAGTCATCGCCGACAACGTCAAGCGACATGACCGGAGCGGGAGCTTTCGCCGGTTTGGTGGCAAGCACCATCTTTAGGTTGTTTCGTGCGCCGAGGTCAAGCACCTCCACAATCTTGCCGTAAGGCACTTCCTCGTCGGCATATATTGCGATAAACCCGTCGGGTTCGTTCTGTTGCGCAAGTTGCAGGAAAGCAAGCAGCGAAGTCGCTTCAATGGGTTGCGGCTGCTCGTCGCCGAAAGATGCGAAAAGTCGGCTATCCTTGTCGATATACACTCTTGTCCCGGGCTTTAACGCCGTCTGCACCGAGCTTTGCGGCAGGTTGACCTCCAGCGCGGTAGGGAATACAAAGGTCGAAGTAATCATGAAAAAGATGAGCAGAAGGAAGATGACATCGGTCATCGACGCCATCGAAAACATCGCCATCATGTCATGAGGTCGTTTAAGTGCCATGAGTCAGAGGGGTGGGGGATTAAGCCGGTTCGTTAAGCAGGTCCATAAACTCCATGCTCTTGCCTTCGAGCAGTTTCATTACGCTGTTGAGACGTGCCACGAGGATATTGTAGGCAAACAGAGCCACGATACCGACGGCAAGACCGGCGACTGTGGTGACAAGCGCCTCATAGATACCGCCGGCGAGCACACCCACATTAGCCGAGGAGCCTGCGTTGGCAAGGGCGAAGAATGCCTCCACCATACCCACTACCGTTCCGAGGAAGCCGAGCATCGGCGCGCCGGCGGCAGTGGTCGCAAGCCAGGGCAGTCCCTTGCCGAGATTTGCGATTTCAAGGTTGCCGGTGTTCTCGATTGCCACAAGCACATCGTTCATCGGGCGGCCTATGCGGCTTATGCCTTTAAGTATCAGTCGGCTGTAGGGTGAGCCGTTTTTCTTGCAGAGATTTTTGGCACTCTCGATTTCGCCTTCATGGATATAATCTTTGATGCGCTTCATGAAGGTGGAGTCCTCACGTGCGGCACGGCTTATGACGATATAGCGCTCGATAAATATGTATATGCTTATCACCAGGAGAAGCGCAAGTGGAATCATTATGAATCCGCCTTTCATACACAGGTCCCACACCGAAAGCTCGGCGGTGGTTGTGGCGGCTGCCGATACACTCTCGGTCGACGTAACCGACTCGGCGAGAGTCTCAAGGGTTTCGACAGAATCGGCGACTCCCTGCGGCATCTGTGCGATAATCATGTTGAGAATAGACATGTCGTGATAATGAATTATGTAGTTACTTTAAGCAGTTTTTATATTGACGTATGGTCTCTTCCAGCCCGAGATAGAGTGCGTCGCATATGAGCGCGTGACCTATCGACACCTCATTTAGATAAGGCACCCGGTCGTGGAAAAACTTTAGATTCACAAGATTCAGGTCGTGACCGGCATTTACACCGATACCAGCCTTGTGAGCCGCGATACTTGCTGTCACGTAAGGAGCGACGGCGGCTTCCGGATCGGTCGGATAAGTGTCGGCGTAGGGCTTCGTGTAGAGTTCCACACGGTCAGTGCCTGTCGCAGCGGCTGCCTTGACCATATCTTCGTCGGGGTCTACGAATATCGAGGAGCGGATGCCCGCTTCACGCAATCGGTCGACTATCTCCGACAAAAATTCGTGATGTCTTACCACATCCCAACCCGCGCTGGATGTTATGGCGTCGGGAGCGTCAGGCACCAGTGTCACCTGCTCCGGCTTCACCTTCAGCACAAGGTCCATGAAATCGGGTGAGGGATAGCCCTCGATGTTGAATTCGGTCTTGACAAGCGGCCGCAGCTCAAACACGTCGGAATGACGTATATGGCGTTCGTCGGGGCGCGGATGTACCGTTATGCCTTGGGCACCAAACGCCTCGCAGTCAACGGCAACCTTCTCCACATCGGGCATATTTTCACCACGCGCATTGCGCAGTGTGGCTACTTTATTGATATTTACGCTCAGATTTGTCATCTTTTCAACCTCAATTTATGGTAATGAATTGTTGTAATAATATAAAGATTACGTCAATTCGGGGAATTTTCCCTATATTTGTAATCGCGTTACAACAAATGCAACTGCAAAAATAATCAGAAATAATAAAACTGCGAAAAGAATTGATAGCAAAAGATGCCATAGCACCCCAAATTATCCCGATATCCCCCGCACAAAGCTCCGGCACCGGACATTCAGGCGCCTTCCCGGATACCGCGACGCCGGTCGTGGACTCCGACGGCAGGTATGTAGGGATGACGTCGGGAGCCGCCCGTCCGGTAAAGGCGTCAACCCCCATGTCGCTTGTGCTTGAAAGGATGGTGTCGGGCGACAAGACTGTGCCTGTGGTCGATGACATCACCGAGCTGTATCTTGGCGCGATTGACCGCGACTCGGCTCTTGCGGCGGTATCAAGGCTGTTTCCGCAGCTCAACGAATATACAGAGCTTACCATCACCTGCCCTCCGAGCCAATACAGCGCGTCGGCTATCGCACACGCCGTGGAGGATGCCGACGCCCATCTGCTCAACCTTAACGTGACAGCGGGTACCGAGCCTGACTCGCTTACTACGGTCATGCTGCGCGTCAATCATTCGCGTGGCGAGTCGGTGGCGCGGTCACTGCAGCGTTACGGCTACGAGACTGTGGAAATGACGGGTGACCCCGGTATGTTTCACACCGAAATGGCGGAGCGTGTCAACGCGCTTCTGCACTACCTTGAAATCTAAGGCAACATCACAGATAAATATGAGAATAGCCGTATTCGGAAACCGTTACCAGGAAGCCCACATTGAGGAACTTTCGACCCTCTTTGACCTGATGTCGCGCCACAATGTGTGGGTGGAGATGGAAGAGTCGTTTTACAATTACCTATGCTCAGTGTTGACATCCCCTCCGGAAGTCAACGACCTCATAAAAGGCGACGATTTCAACGCCGCGATAGCTCTCAGCATCGGAGGCGACGGCACGTTTCTGCGCACGGCGCAGCGTGTCGGGGAAAAGGAGATACCTATCCTCGGCATCAACACGGGTCATCTCGGCTATCTTGCCGATGTCACGGTCGACGAGGCAAACGACAAGCTGCAAAACCTGCTCGACGGAAAATATCACGTGGAATCGCGCACGATGATTGCCGTGACCAGTCCCGATGCGAAGCTCGACCTGTGGAGATATGCCCTCAACGAAGTGGCGATACTCAAGGAGGACACCTCGTCGATGATAGAGATGGAGGCGACAGTCGACGACAGCCATCTCGCCACCTATCTTGCCGACGGGCTGATAGTGTCGACGCCCACTGGCTCGACCGGTTACAACCTCTCTGTCGGCGGTCCTATTGTGGCTCCCTCGGCGCCAGTGTGGGCGATTTCGCCCGTCGCGGCTCATTCACTGACCATGCGTCCGCTCATTGTTGCTGACGACAGCGTGATTTCCGTCACTACCCGCTCACGCTCGGAAACTTACCGTATAAGCCTCGACGGCAGGTCGCAGACTCTCCCCGTAGGCACTACAATCGAGATGCGGCGCGCCCCGTTTGTGACGCGTGTCATCCAGCGCCTCGACCACCGGTTTACCGATACTCTCCGCTCCAAGCTCCTATGGGGCATCGACAAGCGATGAACAGTACCACAGTCAATCATCCGCAGTTCGGTGCTGTCAAGATAACCATGCGCGTGTCGGCTCGGCGTATCTCGGCGCGATGGAAAGATGGCATAGTGCATTTCACCATTCCGCCCGGCTGCACGGGAGAGCGGTTGCATGAAGCAATCGAGATTCTTGCTCCGCGTCTGCTGAAACGCCGCCCTGAGCTTGTCTATCGCGAAGGACAGGTGATTGACATTGCAGGGCTGCCGGTAATGATAAAGCGTCAGGGCGTGAAGCCTGACCGTGTACTCGGCTCGATGCATGACAACGCGGCATATCTCGAGGTAGGCACGGCAATAAATCTCGACAGCATGGCGGCGACGCGCACTATCAGCACTCTTCTTTGCCGCATAGCGGAAAAAGCCGCGCCCGACCTGCTTATACCACGCGCAATCGGGCTTGCGCGTGAAATCGGTGTCGCTCCCGCGTCATGGCATATCATGCGTGGATTCCGTACACTCGGCAAATGCACGTCGCGCCGCGAGATTCATCTGAGCTATGTCATCGCATTTCTTCCGCAGGAGCTGCGCGACTATGTCGTGTGGCACGAGCTTGCCCATCTCTCCGAGATGTCCCATTCGCCGCGCTTCCATGCCATCTGCGACTGCTACTGCCACGGTCGCGAAAAGCAGCTTACCGCCGCCCTCCGCGCCCACCGTTGGCAAATACTTAAGTAGTTGTCAGTTGAGAGTCGTCAGTTGTCAGATTTCAGTTGTCAGCGCGTAGCTGTAGGGGCTGCTGGAAGGCAGCCCGCGTCGCGCGGGTGGCGGGCGAGCTTCCACTCGCCCCTACGATAGATTATAAAACAGGAGTAAAGCTTTTAAGATTTCAGCGCGTAGCTGTAGGGGCTGCTGGAAGGCAGCCCGCGTCGCGCGGGTGACGGGCGAGCTTCCACTCGCCCCTACAATGGATTGTAAATCAAGAATAAAGTTTTCAGTTGGGCGTTACGGTCTCTAACGACCTTAAGGGCGTTAAAGACGCGCTTCGCGCTGACAACTGAAAGCTCACCTGTCTCTTTTGACCTCATGTCCATCTGTATTCTGCTCGGATGAGGCGCAAGAGAGGACTATCCTTTTGTAAGCGGTCAGAGAGGGTGTTTTGTCAAAAATAACGGTTTATATGATTGGAAAAATAATATCATTTGTATGTGAAATAATATTAATTGGTTAACTTTGTGCCAGCTAATATATTTTTTTAATTTCATAAGTATGGGTAAATTTTACTTTTTGATTGCATCACTGATTGTCGCTGCCGGCGCAACTGCTAATGCTGACGACAACGTGACGCGCCTTAAAACGGCTTCTGAATACAAGAAGGCAATTGAGGCAAAGTTTCATGCACGCAAGTCACATGCAAATGTCTCCCGCGTAGCGGAAGGCACGGTGGAACTTCCTTGGTTTGAGAATTTCGATGACGAGGCATCGTTTGACAACTTCACCGTAATTGATGCAAATGATGATTTCGCAACTTGGGAATACTCTGAGGGTAAAGCGCAGTATTTTTCCCTCTTTGCTGATGGAGTAGCCGATGACTGGTTGATTACTCCGGGATTTGAAATGGTCGCAGGTAAAGACTATCAGATTTCATTCAGGGCTAACAGTTTTGATGAATCTTCTTCAGAGAAATTTTCTGTGTGGCTCGGAAACGAAATAAGTGCTGAGGCAATGATAATAGAGGTTGTTGGTGAGACAATCGTTGCGCAGGATAATGCCTTAGACTTTAATATATCAATTAAAGTTCCTGAAGATGGAGTATATTATCTTGGATTTCACTGTACCTCTGATCCGGAAGAAGCATGGTACCTTGAGATTGATGATATAAGCGTGAAGGAGGGTGCTGTCGCTGCCGCTCCCGATGCTGTTACAGGACTTACCATCACACCCGATCCGGAAGGTGCGCTTAAGGCAACCATCACCTTTACTACACCCGCCGTAGCGACCGACGGTTCGGCTCTCGCATCGCTTACAAAGGTTGAGATTTACCGCGAGGACACCAATCTAATCAAGACATTTGACAACCCGGCTCCCGGCGTTGAACTGACCTATGTAGATGAATCTCCCGCTAACGGTGACAATCACTATACGGTGATAGCTTACAATGAAGCCGGAGAAGGAAAACCGGCGATGTTCAGCCTTTTCGTTGGCGAGGATGTACCGGGTGTTCCACAAAACATCAAGCAAAGTGTGGACGGGGCTGACGTCGTACTGACATGGGAATCCGAGCCGCTTGGATGGAACAGCCATTATGTAAATGTATCAAAGCTCACCTATGATATTTGGGAGACTGCCGACGGCATCAACCTTTCAGAGGTGGCAAAGGGCGTAACCGGAACTACTTATAGGATTGAGGGTCGCGCCGAGCAAGGTAAGCAGCAGCAGAATATCTACGTAGTCCGTGCCATTTCAAGTGCCGGTCCCGGTTCTCGCGGATATTCCAACACTGTCATCCTCGGTCAATCTTTGTCGCTTCCGTTCAAGGAGACATTTGCCGATAAGAAATTGTCGTCACGCTGGTTCCAGAATACGACTGACAGTAATGACGGCACGGCTATCGTTGATGCCGACTATGACGGTGACGGCGGCGCGATGACTTTGAGCGGTCATCAGGCAGGTTGTGTCGTGGATTTGTATTCAAGCAAGGTAGGGATAAAGGGTGAGTCTAAACTTCAGTTGAGTTTCTGGTATCATTCACCTGCCGATGCAACATTCAGTGCCGGATTGTCAAAGGATTTCGAGGACCTTAAAATGGTTGAGCTTGAGGCTGCTGATGAGTGGAAGCAGGCTGTTATAGACCTTAGCGATATGACAACAAATGATTATGCCCAGATTCTGTTCCGCTACGTGGCAGGCAGTGAGCCGTGTGCAATCGACCATGTGGAATTGTCAACCGCGACTACAGTAGGCATTAATGCGGTAGAGTCGAGCGCCGATGTTACAGTCGTAGAACGCTTCAGCATTGACGGCAAGCGTGTTGACGACAGCTATCGCGGAGTCGTGATCGAGCGTCTGAGCGACGGTACTTACACCAAGCGCGCCGCACGATAAACATCACCAGTTCATATAGAAAAAGGGAGGTTGTATCTGAACAGCCTCCCTTTTTATTACCTCCTGTGTACCTTGTCTCTTCTGACGACTGACAACTGACGACTGACAACTGACAACTGAAAACTATCCCTCTTTGACATGGAAATAGTCAAAGTCCACGCTGCCTCCGGTGTTGGCGGTGGAGAAGTAGAACAGCGCAAACCGCTGACCTACGAAATCAGGCCAGTCAAAATTCATCTGCAGTGTGTCGCCGATGCGTTTCCATTCCTTGCCGTCAAGACTGTAATAAAACGAAGCCTTGTCGGTCTTGTCACGGAAATCACAGACTGTGCGCAGATATATTCGGTCGCAGTCGATAGGGATGCTCTCTATCTCGATACCCTTTGAATCGTCTTTGCATGAAGCGCGATGCATAATAACATGGTTTTTGCCGTTTTCACGCTTTACACCCACATATCCGTATTGGTTTTGAAATGCCGAGATGCCGGCGCGGTCACCATTGCGCATGTTGGCTGTCTCGATGACGGTTTCGGCTGCGCTTATCGGACCGAATGTGCGCTGTGTCAGAGTATTGCGCGCATCGCGGATTGATGTCGCGATATGTCCGCTTGTAAGACGCAGATATCCGGGGCGTTCCGTGAGCGACCAGTAACGGTTGTCGGGGTTGTGGTTCCATTGCCATTCCGGTTTAAGCCATGAGCCGTTAGCGGCATGTTCCGGCGAGGTTGCGGGCATGTCGGAATATCGGTAGGTTGGTGTCCCGTTGTCAAATTCATCGCTGACTACTGGAAAATGGCGTTCAGCTGTCGCAACCGGCATGGGAAGTGTGTGGTCTACGCTTTTGCCGTCGTTGCCCAATACGGGCCATCCGTCGTTCCATGTAACCGGTACAAGCACGGGGATTCTTCCTACGGCACCGTAGTCCTGAAATAGCATTGCATACCATTTGCCGTCGGGGGTGTCAACGATGCCTCCCTGTGCCACGCCGGTCGACCCAAGATGTGCCGTCCCGTCGGGATTCTCGATATTGCCCGTGAAGATTTTGCGCGGTTCAAACGCTCCCGGGGCGAGCTCTTTTGCACGCCACACTGTCTCCTGGCGCTGCCATCCTTGTCCCTGGATCATGAATATGTAGTAATAGTCGCCTATGCGGTAGCCGTGATATCCTTCGGCACGAAGACCTTCCGACGGGTTCTCTATCTGGGTGTAGTCAATAAGTGTCTCGCGTTTGCCGAGTGTCACGTTGCCTTTTCCGTCAGAGATTATCGGGCGGTAATAGGCTGTGTGCACGTTCAGGTCAAAGTCAGGATACACGATATATTTCTTGCACTCCTTGCCTGTGTCGTCAAAGAGCAATCCCGGGTCATAGCACATTTCCACCTCGTTTCTGTGCCATGGTCCATGCTCTATGTCAGGGGTGGTGAAGATATATGATTTGCGGGTGGTGTTACAGCTAACGATGAGATAAAACAGCTTTTCGTAGGGGTCGTAGCGCAGATTTGCCGCCCATGAGCCTTTGGCATAGTCATTCTGACCATTTTTAAGTGAAAATGCGTCAGTGTCCTCCAGACGGTCGTAGGCACTTCCTATCACCTGCCAGTTGACGAGGTCGCGGCTCTTCATAATCTGGCAACCGGGCGAAAAGTGCATGGTCGTCGACACCATGTAGAAATTATCGCCGACGCGTATCACATCGGGGTCGGGGATATCGGCAAATACTACAGGATTGGTGAAATATTTCGGAAGAGCCTTGACTCTCAGGATTGTATAGGAGAATGGCTTGAACGTATAACCGAACTGCTGTCCGAAACCGTCAAATCGACTCTTGACAGGTATTATCTTCTCCGGCTCATCCCATGAATTTTCATCCTCAAGAGAAGCTGCCGCGAGAGTTATCACCTTTCCTGATTTGGCTATCGTATAGTCATCACCCAGTGAGAAGTTGACATTATACCCGTCGCCTGTAGCGTTGACAGCCTTTATGATAATCTCGCCGGTATTGTCATCGTATCCGGAGAATATGAATTGACGCGGTGATACATCTGTTGTATCAGCCTGAGATTTTTTTACGTCAAGCGCCACATTGCATGTAGGGCGGTTTTCAGCCGCCATTTGCTGAACATAGTATGAGGCGCGGCCCATGACATCGTCGGAATCAATCCAGATAAGGTTAGTTGACCATGTGCGGTCATGGCGGTTTTCAAACAGAGGGGCGTATGATGCCATGGTCACGAGATCGCCGTTACGTTCCATCCCGCCGATAAAAGCCGCTTCGGAAAGTGCGGCATTCATGTTGCCTCCTCCTACTTCACGGTTGCAGGCATATTCGCCTACATATACCTTGTAATTGCCACGCGGATGATTGTCAAACAGGCGCGTATTGGTGTAGAAAAACTCCGGTTCAACGTAGAAATGCGGGTCAATCATGTCGGTGACGGTTATTTTGCCTGTGCCTTGAAGCCCGTGATTGGATATAAGCACAAGTTCGGGATATTTCTCCTTGATTGTCTTGTAGAATATATCAAAACGGCGGTCATATTCGTCACCCCAGTTTTCATTGCCGATTTCCACATATTTCAGCGGGAATGGAGTGGGGTGACCGGCGGCTGCGCGTCGGCTTCCCCATGTGGTTGTAGTGTCGCCGAGAGCATATTCTATCGCGTCGAGACAGTCCTGCAGATAGTAATCTATCCGGTCTTCGGGTGATGCGTCTCCCATGCGGTACTGGCATCCGAGTCCGACGTTGCACACAAACATCGCCCCTGCGTTGATATCCTCGCAGAACTGGAGCATTTCGTGATAGCCGAATCCGTATGAGCAGCGGTAGCCCCATGTGCTGTATTCTCCCGGACGCGATGCCGGGTCGCCCAGCGTCTTTTTCCATTCAAAGCGGTTGTCAAGCGAGATACCCTCTACCACGCATCCTCCCGGCCACCTTACAAAAGCGGGATTAAGGTCGGCAAGCATGGTTGCCACATCCTTGCGCAGTCCGTTGTCGCGATTATTGAATGTCGATTCTGGAAATAGCGACACATAGTCGAGCCATACCTTTCCTTTCCGGTTGAAAACGAGAGCAAGTTTCCCTTTCTTTGTAGCGGCATCCGGTGTCATGCTCAGGGTGATATCATTCCATTTGCCGTCATTTTTCAGCTTTATGGTTTGCGAGGCAAGTGTGTCGCCGTTTTCGGCGAGGAGCAAGGCTGTTATATCGCCTTTATAGCCCCTCTCCGTTCTCCCGATTATGCGCAATTTATAGTTTTCACCCTCGTGCAGCCCCATGCCCCAGTAGCCGTCGTTTATGAGCGTCACAGGAGCTTTGTTGCCATTCACTGATATCTCGAGGTTATTGGGGGCGGCTGCAAATTTCGGATTTTCCTTTGTAAGACGTATCGAGCCGTGTAGTGAGTCGCCCGGTGCAAGTTCCCATCCCGGTACAGGTTCGGTGGTCCAGCGGTATTTTTCAGGTTTTATTTTACCGTCAATATGGTTTTTAACCGGGCGTGGGTAAAGGTGACAGCCTTCGGCATGGTAGCCTTCGGGCATCTCAAGCTCTTCAAAACTGCGGTTCTGTACGAGTTCGGCATACAAGCCGCCGTCGCCGGCATGGTTTATTTCCTCGAAAAATACGCCGTACATAGTAGGGGAGACACTTGCGCCTCTTTGTCCGGGATAGATGAATACACTGTCGGGAGCATTGGCTGCGGTTACCTGTGAAGACGCGCCAAGCAACAGTAATGACAGGGCATAAAGGTTGATTGGTTTTTGCATGATTATGATTGGTTATGGTTACCTCTGTTATATGACAATATCGTCAGCACAAATTTACCATAAATATCTTTGGCTGCCAATGTCAGAAAAAAGAATTTTTCGCCCTAAAATCCTTTTTTGTAGCTAACCGCGATGATGACAACTGACAACATAAAATCTTTACTTCTGATTTACAATCTATCGTAGGGACGAGCTTCCACTCAATGTCACTAACTTAAGGATTTTGCCCTGAAAGGGCAAGATGGCGGAAACCGCGGGCAGCGCCGGAGGTGCGCCCGTGGAGAGCGCTGCCCCCACAATAACGCAACCCTGAAACGGGTTGCATAAGTATGTGCTAATCAGATGGCTATTCAACCCACTCCGGGTTGAATCAACAGGAGATGCACTTGCGCCACGGGTATGCCTTCGGCATTACCCGCGGATAACAGGATGAATCCCCGAAAGGGGGATTTATGGCTCCGGCACCAAAGTTAGTGACATTGCCCGGAAGCTCGGCCGACTCTACAGCTACGCGCCGACAACTGAAAACTGGCAACTTATTGCATCTATCGTTGCCCGCAGGGCATCATCTATTTTTAGCCGTCGGTTGAGCGTAGCGATACCGACGGAAGGCAAGCAATTGTGCTCGTTTCCGACAGGAATCATCATTGAGCACGGTTGATGATTCCCGATAGGGAAACAATCTCCGGGAGGCAATCTTTCCGGGGGTTTCGCTGCGCTCAACACCCCGGCTAAGCACAGATTATCCCTCCGGGGAACCGCCCTCCTTGCGGGCTGCCTTCCCGCAACCTCTACAGCTACGCGCTGACAACTGATAACTGAAATCTGACGACTAATTGCGTCTATCGTTGCCCGCAGGGCATCATCTATTTTTAGCCGTCGGTTGAGCGTAGCGATACCGACGGAAGGCAAGCAATTGTGCTCGTTTCCGACAGGAATCATCATTGAGCACGGTTGATGATTCCCTATCGGGAAACAATCTCCGGGAGGCAATCTTTCCGGGGGTTTCGCTGTGCTCAACGCTCCGGCTAAGCACAGATTATCCCTCCGGGAAACCGCCCTCCTTGCGGGCTGCCTTCCCGCAACCTCTACAGCTACGCGCGACAACAGAAAACTGACGACTAATTGCGTCTATCGTTGCCCGCAGGGCATCATCTATTTTTAGCCGTCGGTTGAGCGTAGCGATACCGACGGAAGGCAAGCAATTGGCTCGTTTCCGACAGGAATCATCATTGAGCACGGTTGATGATTCCCGATAGGGAAACAATCTTTCCGGGGGTTTCGCTGCGCTCACCCCCCGGCTAAACACAGATTATCCCTCCGGGAAACCGCCCTCTAATGCGGGCTGCCTTCCGGCAGCCCCTACAGCTACGCGCTGACAACTGAAAACTGAAATCTGAACACTGACAACTATGCAGAGGGCTGTGGCTTATCGTCACAGCCCTCTGCATGTATATGTCTTCCTTGATTAATATTCTTTCCAGGGAGTGATGCCGAGTTTCTCGACAGGCTTGTTGATGAATGCCTTCACGTAGGCACTTGCAAGGCGCGCGTTGGTCAGCAACGGTATGTTGTGGTCGATAGCCCAGCGGCGTATGCGGTACCCGTTGGTAAGCTCGCGCTTGGTATGGTTTTTCGGGATGTTGATTACCAGGTCGACGGCATGGCTTGAAATGAGGTCAAGCACATTTTCTCCCTCCTCGTCGGGCCAGCATACGGGGTGTGCCTCCACGCCGTTGTTGTTGAGGAAGCGCGCCGTGCCTTCGGTGGCGTAAATCTTGTAGCCGTTGTCGGCAAGCATACGGCAGGCATCGAGCATGTCCACCTTTCCGCGTACATCGCCGGAGCTTACAAGCACTGCGCCGTGAGGTACGTGATGACCTACGGAAATCATGGCGTTGAGCAACGCCTCGTCAAAGTCCTTGCCAAGACATCCTACCTCACCGGTCGACGACATGTCGACACCAAGCACGGGGTCGGCTTTATGCAGACGTGCAAACGAGAACTGCGAAGCCTTGATGCCGATATAGTCGATGTCAAATGTCGAGGTATCGACTTTCTCGACCTTTTCGCCAAGCATGATGCGTGTCGCGGTCTCGATGAAGTTTTTCTTAAGCACCTTGCTGACGAAGGGGAACGAGCGCGACGCGCGCAGGTTACACTCAATTACCTTCACGTCATTGTCTTTGGCGAGATACTGGATGTTGAACGGTCCGGAGATGTTCAGTTCCTTGGCAATCTTGGCGCTGATGCGCTTGATGCGCCGTGCGGTTGCCATATATATCTTCTGGGCGGGGAACACAAGGGTAGCGTCGCCGGAGTGTACGCCGGCATATTCGATATGCTCGGAAATGGCATACTCGACAATCTCGCCGTTGCGCGCCACGGCGTCAAACTCTATCTCCTTGGCGTTTTGAAGAAATTCCGACACGACAACGGGATACTCTTTTGACACCTTTGCAGCCTGGGCGAGGAAGCGGTGCATCTGCTCGTAATCGTAGCATACATTCATCGCCGCGCCGGAGAGCACGTAGCTCGGACGGATAAGCACCGGGAAGCCTACCTCGTCAATGAAGCTGTCGATTTCAGCCTCGGTGGTAAGTTCTTTCCAGCGGGGCTGGTCGATGCCGAGCTGGTCGAGCATCGCGGAGAATTTATGACGGTTTTCAGCGCGGTCGATTGACACCGGCGATGTTCCGAGCACAGGCACATGACGGCGGTAAAGCTTCATGGCAAGGTTGTTGGGAATCTGACCGCCTACGCTGACAATAACGCCGCGCGGAGTCTCAAGGTCGATGATGTCCATCACGCGCTCGAAGCTTAGCTCATCGAAATAGAGGCGGTCACACATGTCGTAGTCGGTCGACACGGTTTCAGGATTGTAGTTAATCATAATCGACTTGTAGCCGAGCTTGCGGCAGGTGTTGGCTGCATTTACCGAACACCAGTCGAATTCTACCGAGCTACCGATGCGGTAGGCACCCGAACCGAGCACGACAATGTTGTTACCTGCGTTCATGTCGTAGCGTATGGCGTTTTCATCAGCACCATAAGTGACGTAGAGGTAATTGGTCAAGTCGGGATACTCCGAGGCAACAGTGTTGATGCGGCGTACACATGGTGTCACGCCAAGCTGCTTGCGGTGAGCGCGTACACGCAGGTTTTCCGCCTCCATGTTGCCGGAAGGATTCTCTACAAAACGTGCTATCTGGAAATCGGAGAATCCCAGGCGTTTTGCTTCCTTGAGCACATCGGCGGGGAGGTCTTCTATCTTGTCGTACTGTGACAGTACATCTTTATATTTTACAATATTTTCAAGTCGCTGGATAAACCACTTGTCGATCTTTGTCAGTTCCTCGATGCGCTCGACGGTGTAGCCGTTTTCGAGTGCCTGGGCGATGGCGAATATACGCAGGTCGGTAGGGTGAGAGAGTGCGTTGTCAAGGTCGTCGAAGCGCAGGTCGTTGTTGCCTACGAAGCCATGCATGCCCTGACCTATCATGCGGAGTCCTTTCTGGATTATTTCCTCAAACGACTTGCCGATTGACATAATTTCGCCCACCGATTTCATGGATGAGCCTATTTCGCGGTCGACACCGACAAACTTGGTGAGGTCCCAGCGCGGTATCTTCACGATCATGTAGTCGACCGAAGGAGCCACGTAGGCTGAATTGGGGGTGCCCATCTCGCCTATCTGGTCGAGGGTGTAGCCAAGAGCGAGTTTCGCAGCCACAAAGGCGAGGGGATAGCCCGATGCCTTCGATGCGAGTGCCGACGAGCGGCTTAGGCGTGCGTTGATCTCGATGATACGGTAGTCGTTGGTCTCGGCGTTGAAGGCGTACTGTATGTTGCACTCGCCGACTATGCCGATATGACGCACGACGCGTGTGGCTATATCTTCGAGCATCTTTATCTGCTCGGGGGTGAGTGACACGATAGGTGCCACCACGATTGACTCGCCCGTGTGGATGCCCAGCGGGTCGAAGTTTTCCATCGGCACTACGGTAAAGCAGTGGTCGTTGGCATCACGGATTACCTCAAACTCAATCTCTTTCCATCCCTTGAGCGATTCTTCTACAAGTATCTGCTTGGAATAGGCGAGGGCGCTTTCGCAGTGACGGCGGAATTCCTCGTCGTTGGTACATATTCCGGAGCCGAGACCGCCGAGCGCGTAGCCGGAGCGTACCATTACGGGGAAGCCGATGCGGTGAGCCACTTCTACGGCATCCTCTATCGTTTCAACCGCCTGCGATACCGGGGTCTTGACATCGATTTCCTTCAGCTTCTTCACGAAAAGATCGCGGTCCTCGGTTATCATGATTGCCTCAACTGATGTGCCGAGCACTTTCACGCCATATTTTTCAAGTGTGCCGTTGAGGTAAAGCTCCGTTCCGCAGTTAAGTGCCGTCTGTCCGCCGAATGCGAGCAGTATGCCGTCGGGGCGCTCCTTCTTTATCACTTCCTCTACGAAATAGGGGGTGATAGGAAGAAAATAAACCTGATCGGCAACGCCTTCCGAGGTCTGGATGGTCGCGATGTTCGGATTGATTAACACTGTCGAGATTCCCTCCTCGCGCATAGCTTTGAGCGCCTGGGAGCCCGAGTAGTCAAATTCGCCGGCTTGACCTATCTTGAGGGCGCCGGAACCGAGTAGCAAAACCTTTTTCATATAGTTTTTCCGTGATGATGATATTTTGCTACAAAATTACGTCATTTCCCTCGCACCCACAAACATTCCCTGAATATTCTCCGGTACTAATTGATTCGGGGGGAGGCGAACTGCAATCGATTATGCGGGTTTCGTCACGCCATCAGCCATAGAGGAATGTCGATTATGTGTACTCCTTCAAAATGCGTCTCTTCATGATGAGTCCTTGCCAACAATAGTTTCGGATAGGCATCCCTTATTTTAGTCAGATCAATGTTGATGATATTGGCATCCGGATCAGCACTTTTTATTTTATATGTTGAGAAAATATGGATAATAGTTTGGATTTTCCGGAACGTCTTATTCCGGTTATAATCTTGATTTCGGGAGTATTTTGTCCTCTCAATAACTGATTTATGTATAGGGGTCTGTCTATTATTTTCATTTCTGTTCGCTTCCCAAATAGAAATTATTTTTGATTTTGGGAAGTGGGGTAAGGTTAATTATAATTTTTAGTTTGACTAAATATGGTTCAATGTCACTAACTTAAGGGTTTTGCCCGGAATGGGCAAGATGTAGTTAACCGCGGGTAGCCCCGAATGGGGCACCCGTGGAACGCAAGCCATACCACACTATACAACCCTGAAACGGGTTGTATAAATAGATGCTAATCAGATGCCTATGCAACCCGCTTCGGGGTTGAGCTAAGGAGAGAGGTTCTTGAGCCGCGGGTATGCCTTCGGCATTACCCGCGGTAAACGAGATGAATCCCCTTGCAGGGATTTATGGATCGTCTGCCTTAAGTTAGTGACATTGAAATATGGTTCGATAATAATCTCTGATTGCTGAAGCTAAAAATGGCTGTCGGGAGTGGCAAAATGCGGGAAATGTAATTTTGTTAAAAGAAAATTGCATTAAAATTTGGAAAATAAATTTCTTTTATCTTAATTTGCGGGGTAAAACAAAGCAAAAAGCTATGTTTTATAAATGATAGATGGCAAATTGTTAAACTATAGTTTGCTGTGATTAACATTTGACGCATTTTGTTGGATATTTATATAAAATATATTGGTATGATTATTAAAGGTAGAAAAGTAAGTTACGGATGGCTCGTCACATTTATTATTATAGCCGCCGTAAGTGTTTTAGGTTTGTTTACCGAAGCCGGTGACGGCTTGGCGCTGTTCGATATGCCTAACGACCATCTTTATGCGAATGTCGCATGGATGATAACAGCCACGATTTTTGTGTTGATGATGACTCCGGGTCTCTCGTTTTTCTATGGCGGTATGGTGAGGGTGAAAAATGTGATTTCCACCATGCTTCAGAGTTTTATTGTGATGGGTTTCGTGAGTGTGCTTTGGGTGATTTTCGGGTTTGGTCTCGCTTTTGGCGACGATATCGCCCATGTAATCGGTAATCCGGTGGATTTCTTTATGTTTGACAATGTTGGTGTCGGCAATGTAACCGGTGCCTCCGACCTTTCACAGATAGGTATTGCCACAACTACTATTCCGTTGGCGCTTTTTGCCCTGTTTCAAATGAAGTTTGCCATCATAACCCCCTCGCTTATCACAGGGTCGTTTGCCGAGCGTGTACGCTTCTCCGGCTACCTTTTGTTTATGGTGTTGTGGGTGATACTCGTATATTGTCCGTTGGCTCATTGTACATGGCATCCTGAAGGTTTGTTCGGCATGATGCATGTTCATGACTATGCGGGCGGCATCGTGGTACACGCTGCTTCCGGTATTGCAGCACTCGCCGGTGCTATTTTCCTCGGAAAGCGTACTCCGTCGCAGGATGCTGCAAAGCCTGCTAACGTGCCTTTCGTGCTGCTCGGTGCCGCGTTGCTCTGGCTCGGATGGTTCGGGTTCAACGGTGGTAGCTCACTGGCTGCCGACGGAATAGCGGTGTCGGCGTTCCTTAACACTAATACGGCTGCCGCCACGGCTATGGTGACATGGGTGGTATTTGACGCTCTTCGAGGTCACAAACCCTCGGCAATGGGTGCTGCGATCGGTGCTGTTGTCGGACTGGTGGCGATTACTCCATGTGCCGGATGGGTCACCGTGGGTCAGAGTGTGTTTATCGCTTTCGTGATAACGATCTGTTGTAATATGGCAGTGGCATGGAAGGGCTACGGACAGATGCTCGATGACGCTCTTGACGTGTTCCCTACCCACGGTCTCGGCGGTATCATCGGAACGATACTCACCGGTGTGTTTGCCTACGATTTCTTTGCTCGCGACGGCGCCATGACAATCTCCCGCACGGAATTTTTCTGGAATCATATACTTGTGCTTGTCATAGTGTTTGCCTATACTTTTGCGGTAAGCTATTTCCTATATTGGCTCACTAATAAGATTATCCCGCTGAGGGTGTCGCGCCACAGTGAGGAAATAGGCCTTGACCTGTCGCAGCACGGCGAGGAATACGGTGTTGAGGCAGGCACGGGAATCGCCGAGGATACACCTTCGGTCGACGACTGGTTCCGCGGCATGGAGCAGAGCTGATATAGTCCGCTCCCGCAAAGCCAACAGCTTTTTCACAAATATTAATGATGGATTTTGGCGGGAATTGGGTAACTTTGTAAGAGATTGTCCGGGGGTATATGCTTCCCGGGCAATCTCTATAAATTTGCGCTCAACTATTGCGACGTTATGAAAGAGAATAATCCCTGCATCTATCTTATCCCCGTGACTTTAGGCGACTGTGAGCCTGAAAAGGTTCTTCCCGCCTATAATCTGGAGGTCATAAGGTCGCTACGTTATTTTGTGGTCGAGAATCTGCGGTCGGCGCGGCGTTTTCTTAAACGGTGCGACCGGTCGATTGTGATTGACGACCTGCATTTTGAAGAGCTTAACGAGCATACTCCCGCGGAGCGTGTTGCGGAGCTTCTTCGCCCTGCGGAGGAGGGTCATGATGTAGGAGTGATTTCAGAGGCGGGATGTCCTGCGGTAGCCGACCCGGGTGCCGACCTCGTCGCTGTCGCGCAGCGCAAAGGCTTCAAGGTTGTTCCGCTTGTCGGGCCGTCAAGTATCCTGATGTCGCTGATGGGCTCCGGCTTCAACGGGCAGAATTTCGCCTTCAACGGCTACCTGCCTGTCGACAAGGAGGCGCGCGCTGCTAAGTTTCATGAAATGGAACGCCGCATACGTCACGAAAACCAGACACAGATATTTATCGAGACGCCTTATCGCAACAACCGCCTTATTGCAGAAATCGCGAAGTCGCTCAATCCTTCGCTCCTCCTGTGTGTCGCCGCCGATATCACCGGAGAGCGCGAGAGCATACTCACGCGTCCGGTATCGTGGTGGGGTAAGGCGCAGTATGATTACGACAAGATACCCGCTATATTTCTTTTATATAAACAATGATGGCACGACGAGGTAGAAATAATCTGCTTGATGACAGCCCCGGTCTTTTCGACGAAGTGGAAGGTCGTGTCGCTCCGGCACGGTTGAATACGCTGCCCACCCATCCCGAAATCGAGGGTTATGTAAAACGGGTAAGACTGTCGGGAGGCATGCCGCGTCAGGGTGGATTTGCCGATGATATGCCGCTGGGCCCTATCGTGGTAAAACCGGTGCCAAACAAGATTATGTTCATGTCGTTTGGCAGCGGCAGCAGCGGTAACTGCTCGTTTATCGGCGATTCAAAATCAGGATTCCTCATTGACGCCGGTGTCGACCCGAAAACCGTAGCCGAGGGGCTTGCTTCCTACAAGATACCGATGGAGCGCGTCAAGGGTATATGTATCACCCACGACCACAGCGACCACATGCGTTTTGCCTATGCGTTGCTGAAAAAATACCGTCATCTGGCGCTTTACTGCACACCGCGCGCGCTCAACGGCATGTTGCGCCGTCATAATGTGTCGCGCCGTCTAAAGGATTATCAGGTCAACATATACAAGGAGATTCCCTTTGCCATAGACAATTTCACCGTAACGGCATTTGAGGTGATGCATGACGGCACTGATAATGTCGGGTTTTATGTCGAGCACGACGACCGCGCATTTGCCATAGCTACCGACCTCGGGTGCATATCAGAGCGCGTCGACTACTACATGCGCCGTGCCGACTATCTTATGATTGAGAGCAACTATGACCTGAATATGCTCCGTTTCGGCACATATCCCGAATATCTCAAAGCTCGTATCCGCAATGTCAACGGTCATCTTGACAATAAGGTGACAGCGCAGTATCTTGCCGATATATACACCGAACGATTACGCTATGTATTCCTATGTCATCTGAGCCACGACAACAACACCCCGGAGACGGCATTGAATGAGTCGCGCACCTCCCTCGAAGGGAAAGGGCTGAAGGTCGGCACAGGCAGTAACCTGCCATCTGATGCCGGTTGTCATCTGCAGCTCGTGGCTCTACCGCGCTTCGATTGTTCGCCCCTCTACATACTGCGTCCCCACGCCCAATGACGATAGCAAAAGCTGATTTTTTTCTGAAATAATTGTTGTAATGTAATCAATTATTCAGATAAAAAGTCTATTTTTGCAAAAGTAGCAATTCCTTTATATTATGCTTATTAAGACATTTGGCGCGGCATTGCAAGGCATCGATGCCATTACCGTGACTATTGAAGTGACTGTCGAGATTGGTGCTTCGTTTAATCTTGTCGGACTCCCTGACGCGGCTGTTAAAGAGAGCTATCAGCGTGTGAGAAGCGCTGTGAAGCAGTCGGGTTTTGAGTTCCCGCGTCATGCAGTGGTGGTCAATATGTCGCCTGCCGATGTCAGGAAGGAAGGGGCTGCTTATGATTTGCCTATAAGTCTGGCGATACTTTCCGCCTCGCGGCAGCTCGACGCGTCCAGACTGGGTGGATATATGATTATGGGGGAATTATCGCTTGATGGGTCGGTGTTGCCGATAAAGGGTGTGCTTCCTATGGCTATAGCCGCGCGTAGTCTCGGTTTTAAGGGCATGATTGTGCCGCAGGCTAATGCTACCGAGGCGGCGGTGGTAAATAACATTGATGTCTACGGCGTGTCATCGCTCCGGGAAGTGGTGGGATTTCTCAACGGCGAGGCGGTTCTTGAGCCGACAGTGGTAAATACCCGTGAGGAATTCAGCCGTGCGGTCGATAATTTCGACTTTGATTTTTCAGAGGTAAAGGGGCAGGAAAATGTCAAACGTGCGTTTGAGGTGGCGTGTGCCGGTGGTCATAATATACTTCTTGTGGGTGCTCCCGGCTCCGGAAAGTCGATGATGGCGAAACGCCTCCCCTCTATTCTCCCTCCACTCACGCTTCAAGAGGCGCTCGAGACAACCAAGATTCACTCCGTTGCTGGCAAGCTGAAAGGTAACGCGCGGTTAATGACGAGTCGCCCTTTCCGCGCGCCTCATCACACTATATCGCCCGTCGCGCTTGTCGGCGGGGGCAGCAATCCCATGCCGGGGGAAATCTCGCTGGCTCATAACGGGGTGCTGTTTCTTGATGAGTTTCCCGAGTTTCCAAGGAGTGTGCTGGAGGTGATGCGACAGCCGATGGAGGATCGCCATATCAGCATTTCCCGTGCCCGTTATTCGATTGATTATCCCGCCGGATTCATGCTTGTGGCTTCGATGAATCCTTGCCCGTGCGGCTACTATAATCATCCTACGAAAGAGTGTACATGTATGCCGGGACAGGTAAGCAAATACCTGAACCGGATATCCGGTCCGCTGATGGACCGCATCGACTTGCAGGTGGAGATAATGCCTGTGGCGTTTGAGGAGCTTTCTTCGATGAAGGAGGGAGAGGGGAGCGCGGCAATACGTGAGCGAGTGATTAAGGCGCGCGCTATCCAGACGGCGCGTTTTGTCGGCGAGCGCACTGTCCATTGCAACGCTCAGATGAACTCCCGGTTGCTGTCTGTTCATGCCCGTCTCGACAAGGAGTGTATGCAGATGCTGGAGTTTGCCATGAAGCGTTTCGACATGTCGGCAAGGGCGTATGACCGCATTTTGAAAGTGTCGCGTACCATCGCCGACCTCGCCGGGTCTGCCTCAATCCTCCCCGCCCATGTCAGCGAGGCAATCTCCTACCGCAACCTCGACCGCTCCACCTGGGGCGCCCATCCCCTCCACCCTTAGCATTACCTTAAGCATTAACTGTTATCGGTCGAGCTCGACCGATAACTAAAAAAAGACAATGAAAGCAAAGCCAGCTTATTATAAAGAGACAATCCATAGCCAGCTTCGCAGGGCATTATGGCATAATTACTATGACCGGGCGGTTTACATGGTCACTATCTGTAAAAGTCCCGCTTGTCCGGATTTCGGTCATCTGAACTTCAGGACAATAGACGGCGCATTTATTGAGCTTTCTTCTTTGGGGCTTATCATAAGGGAGCAGATAGAAGCAACACCGTTATATAATCCGGAGTTGAAAATGATTTACTGGGTCATAATGCCTGACCATTTACATATTCTCATCAATGTTACCATGCCAATCGAGCGTCATTTTGGGGATATTATTCAGGCGATAAAAGCGGCGTGTACATCAAGAATCAGAAAGTTGCTGCAAAAGCCTGATTTAATGGTTTTCTCTGAGGGGTTTCATGACAGGATAATCACTAATAGGCATCAATTTGAAATAGTTTACCACTACCTGCGGGAGAATCCGAGGCGGCTGGCGGTGAGGAGGGCTAATCCAGGGTATTTCAGGCGTATTAACGCGCTACAAATCGGAGATAAGAGCTATCGCGCTTACGGCAATTTTCAGTTATTGGAGTGCCCGTTCAAAGAACAGGTGATTGTGCACCGTGCCGATACTCCCGAGGTTCGCAGGCGCAATCGTGAGCAGTGGCTCTATATGGCAGCAAACCGCGGGGTGCTTGTGTCGCCATTCATATCACCGGCTGAAAAGGCTATACGCGCGGAAGCCGAAGACGCGGGCGGAAGAATCATCCTAATCATTCCCGATGCTATCGGTGAGCGCTACAAGCCTTCCGGCTCCGATTTCGCCCTCTGCGAAGAGGGTAGGATGTTGATTGTCGCAGTACCTCCAACCGAGAGCAAAACGCTCACGCGCGCTCATTGCATGACGATGAACGGAGTAGCGGAAAGTATTGCGGCAGGTGGTTAGTGCTGGCGGATGTATTCGTCGTAGGCTTTGAGGGCGTCATCGGCAAGCGACGGGTCGCCGGCTGCCTCTGCATAATAGCCGGCAAGTCTCTTTATCGCATCTCGCGATGTTGACAGCCGACCGAACATCGAGAGCAGTTTCTGGCGCGACTTGACATCAAATGTCATACGGTTAAGGTCGATGTGATAGAAGTTGAATCCAAGCGCCGGAGTGCCGGTGAAAAGTATATTGCCGGGCGAGAAATCGCGATGGAGTATTCCCGCGTTATGCATTCTTGCCATCTCTGCTGCAAAGGCACGAAGCAACGGCTCGTTGTCGGGATTGTTTTCCCATCCGCGCATGTCACCTCCGCTTATAAACTCGGTCATGTAGTAGCTGCGCAGAAGGCGGTTGCCGTTGAGTACCTCGCCGTATGCTACAGGCGAGGGAGTACGGAATCCCAGTTGCTGCAGCCTTTTTGCGTTGAGATAGGAGAGATGCGACTTGCTTTTGCCCACTACCGTCTGCATGTAGGAATCGATAAGATTAGGCACCTGAAATGATTTTATCACAATCGGTGTCTTGTCAATCGTCAGGCGATACACGGTATTGCGGTCCATGTAAATCGGCTCCGCTTCCGGCGGAACGTCGTTTTTCAGGATTGAAGCGATATGTTGGCGCAGATGTTCAAATCGTGAGCTTATTTTGAGATTGTATTTTAGCATGTCGAAAAGTGTTATTATGCAAAAATAAAAAATCTTTCACGAAAAATGAATCGTTTCAACGGGCTTTTTTCAAGGCGCGGCGCGCAAGATTGTAGGCAAGATATGCCATGCGGTATTGTTCGCGGCTTATGGCGCGTCCTTCGGCACCGTCAAGTATAGCACCCTTGTTCAGATAGCAGTCAAGAAACGCCGTGACACCTTTTATATAGGGCGTGACAGGAGAGATGGAGTCGTGGTGTGCCGAAAGCACTTTTCCCGTTATTGCCGCGTGGCGTGTCTGTACCTGGCGGTATTCTTCCGGGGTTGTACAGCGGTAATGCAGTATGTCGCCGTCAAGCATCTCGGGACGCAGTGAATCGGGGAAGATGACGCGTTCCGATACGTCGCGCAGATTCCAGTTGGCATATCGCTTGTCGAAAAGCCTTATCTGTATGTCGGGATACCAGCCGCAGTGTCTCACAGGCTGTCCGCAATAAAAGTTGAGGCGTGACATACGGTAGACCCTGTGGTCAAATCCGGTCTCTTTCAAGTGTTGTATGGTCGACCGGAGAGCGGGCGACAACACTTCGTCGGCATCTATAGAGAGCACATAGCTGTGGGTGGTGAGCGATGTGGCAAACTGGCGTTGTGCGCCGTAACCGGTAAATTCGCGTCTCACTACTTTGCAGCCGTGCTCGATGCATATCTCTGCCGTGCGGTCGGTTGAAAATGAATCCACGACTATTATTTCGTCGGCGATGCCGTCAAGCGAGGCAAGACATGCCTTGATGCGGTGTTCCTCATTAAAGGTGATTATTGTCGCTGAGATGTGTCTCATGGCGGTCAGGTTTATCTTATGGACATATAATATTTTCGTTGTTCAGGCGAGAGGCGTTCGATAGCATATCGGAGCATCGTGCGTGGCATAGCCGCGGCGTGCCGGTCGAGAAATGCCGCGAGTCCGTCGGCACATCCGTATTTCCCGGCTTCGCGCAACATCCATCCCGTAGCCTTGTGGATGAGGGGATGGGGATGGCTGAGATACTTTTCGGAGATGGCGAATGTCGGGTCATAGATGCCGTGTCGTATCAACGTCATTGTCGCTACGATTGCCGCACGTTGCTCCCACAGATTTTCTGAGTCCGACAATCGGTGGATGATTTCGAGTTCGCCCGGATGGCTAAAGAGCCATTCGCCGAGAATGTATGCCGCGGAGAGGTCGATGAGGTCCCAGTTGTTAGCACGGGTGAGGTTGGCGAGATACAAGTCGACGATTTCGCGTTGACGCTCTTCGTTGCGTTTCGATTTCTTGAATGACTCGACCAGGGCGAGTAGCGCCGACAGCCGGTATTCATGTATCGGCGAGTAGAGCATCTCCGTGACGGCTCCCGCAGGAGCATCGCGGTAGCGTCGTGCCACCTTGCGGTTGTCGGGCACAGTGATGCCGATGAATATGTCGCCTTCTCCATACTCACCTTTTCCGGTTTTGAAAAAGTGAGAGAGCACACTCACTTTTTCCTCCCTTGCGACTTCGTTGAGATTTTGCTTCCACTGCTCGGTCATGGCACGATTTTTTTCTTTTTGCAAATGTAGATAAAAATCATGAGAGTGGGGTAGGGGAGAGGTCGCCTTTTTAACCCTCGGAGAATTGGAAATTGCGGGTAAATATCCGTGAAAGTTGTGAATATTTGATTCTCAGCGGGGTTTAAATGATGATAAATTGTGGAATGATAGCGAGTTATGGTGGTTTTTGCGCGATTTGTCAGCGTGTCAGAAAAATTGGTGGCTTGAAAAAATTGAATTAAATTTGTAAAAACTCTTGCTATGGCTCTTAACTACATCTGGATGGCTTTCTTTTTCGTCGCTTTTTTGGTGGCGCTCGGAAAGACTATAATTTATGGTGACCTTGGTATATGGAGTGCGATCATGAGCGCTTCATTCAGTTCGGCGGCGACCGCTTTTGAAATTGCGCTCGGCTTGACCGGCATCCTGTCACTTTGGCTCGGACTGATGAAAATCGGTGAGCGCGCCGGGGTGATACAATTTTTCGGTCGTCTTATAAGCCCGCTGTTCAGTCGTCTATTTCCCGGCATACCGAAGGGACATCCTGCTATGGGCTCCATTTTCATGAATGTGTCGGCTAACATGCTCGGGCTTGACAATGCCGCCACGCCTCTCGGTCTGAAAGCCATGCAGGAGATGCAGTCGCTTAATGATAAGAAGGATACCGCCACCGATGCCATGCTCATGTTTCTGATATTGAATGCATCGGGGCTTTGTTTTATCCCTATCGGAATTATGATGTATCGTGCACAGGCGGGTGCTGAAAATCCGACTGATGTATTTCTGCCCATTCTGCTCGCCACCTTCATCGCTACCTTTGTCGGCATTGTGGCAATGTGTCTTAAGCAAGGTATAAGCCTGAAAGACAAAGTGTTGCTTATGTGGCTCGGCGGTCTTGCGCTGATTGTCGGGGGTATTGTATGGTTCTTTTCATCATTGCCTAAAGAGAAGGTGGAGATATATTCTTCATTTGTGGCTAACATTTTGCTCTTCAGCGTAATAGTGATGTTTTTGGGCGCAGGGCTTAAGAAACGTATTAATGTGTATGACTCTTTTATAGAGGGTGCCAAAGAGGGGTTCAAGACTGCTGTAATGATTATCCCGTATCTTGTGGCTATACTTGTGGCGATCGGTATGTTCCGCGCTTCCGGGGCGATGGATGTGATTACGCGCTGCATGGAGTCATGTTTTACATTTATCGGAATTGATGCCGAATGGGTTGCTGCGCTGCCTACCGCGCTCATGAAGCCGTTGAGCGGTTCAGGTAGCCGTGGCATGATGGTTGACCTCATGAGCACTTATGGTGCCGATGCTTTTGTGTCGCGTGTATCGGCGGCAATCCAGGGCAGTACCGACACTACATTCTACATCCTTGCCGTCTACTTCGGTAGCGTGGGTGTAGTCAAGACCCGCTATGCGGTGCCTTACGCCCTACTTGCCGATGTCGTCGGCTCCATTGCCGGCATTGTTGCCGCCTACATATTTTTTCATTGACAGTGAGAGTTGACTGAATGAAAATAGCTATTTTTGTATATCGCAATTTTGGAAAAATACAGATATGAGCAGTATTGACTGGGAAATTCAAAATACGGAAATGCCCGCTATTGACCGCACGCTGCTTGAGCGGTGGATTGTTGCGGTGGCTGCCGAACATGACCGTATTATAGGTGCGTTGGTCTACATCTTTTGTGATGACGAGCGTATAATCGAGGTTAACCGTGAGTTTTTGCAGCACGATTATTATACCGACATAATTACGTTTGACTACTCACGGCGCAAGCTTATCAACGGTGACATGTTTATCTCACTTGACACTGTGGCGAGCAATGCGGAGCAGCTTGGGGTGGATTACGCCGACGAACTGCACCGTGTGATTATACACGGCGTATTGCATCTCTGCGGCATTAATGACAAAGGACCCGGTGAACGTGAGATAATGGAGCGTCATGAAAACCGTGCTCTTGAATTGCTCCGCGAGCTAAAGGGAAAAGCATAATATTGACAGGAAAAACAGATATGAAATTTGATTATGATGTGATAGTGATTGGAGCGGGACACGCCGGCTGTGAGGCTGCGGTCGCTTCGGCGCGCCGTGGTGCGTCGACTCTCCTTATCACTATGGACATGAATAAGATTGCCCAGATGAGCTGTAATCCCGCTGTAGGCGGTATTGCAAAAGGGCAGATTGTGCGCGAAATTGATGCGCTTGGCGGTATGATGGGTGTCGTGACCGACCGTACGGCGATACAGTTCCGTATGCTTAACCGTTCAAAGGGTCCGGCAATGTGGAGCCCGCGAGCCCAGAGCGACCGCATGAAGTTCAGCGGAGAGTGGCGCAGGATTCTTGAAAACACCCCCGGGCTTTGTATGTGGCAGGATTCGGTGGCTTCGCTGATACTGGAGGGAAATGAGGTGAAGGGTGTTGTCACGGTACTTGGCGTGAAATTTCATGCCCGAGCTGTTGTGCTTACCGCCGGTACATTCCTTAACGGATTGATGCATGTGGGTCGTGCGCAGGTAGAAGGTGGAAGGGTTTCGGAACCAGCATCCCATGGTATAACGGAGCAACTTGCCGAGTTTGGATTTGTCACCGCGCGTATGAAGACAGGTACACCCGTACGCATCGATGGCAGAAGCGTGAAGTGGGAGCTTACTTCTCCACAGGAGGGAGAGAATGACTTCCACAAGTTCAGCTATCTTCCCGATGTAAGGCGTGAGCTTCGTCAGCGTAAATGTTATACTGTCTACACTAATCCCTCTACCCATGACATACTCCGTGAGGGTTTGCCCGATTCTCCGCTTTACAACGGTCAGATAAAAAGCATAGGCCCTCGTTACTGTCCGAGTATAGAGACGAAGATTGTCACCTTTGCTGATAAAGACGAACATCAGCTTTTCCTTGAACCGGAAGGTGAGGACACGCAGGAATTTTACCTTAACGGTTTCTCTTCTTCGCTTCCGCTCGACATCCAGGTAAGGGCACTTTCGACTGTGCCTGCACTCTCCGATGTGCAGATTTACCGCCCCGGTTACGCCATAGAATACGACTTTTTTGATCCGACACAGTTGAATCATACTCTTGAGACAAAGATGGTGGACGGGCTCTTTTTCGCAGGTCAGGTCAACGGTACTACCGGTTATGAGGAGGCGGCAGGGCAGGGGCTTGTCGCGGGTGCTAATTCTGCCGCGAAGGCACTCGGTCTTGAGCAGCTTGTGCTGTCGCGTGACGAAGCATATATCGGTGTGCTTATCGACGACCTCGTGACAAAGGGCGTTGATGAACCTTACCGTATGTTTACATCGCGTGCCGAGTACCGCATCTTGCTCCGTCAGGATGATGCCGATATGCGACTCACTCCACGCGGTCACGAATTAGGGCTTGTCGATGATGAGCGTTACGCCTTGATGATGTCGAAGCGTGAGCAGCGTGACCGTCTTATCGAGTTTACCCGTAATTTTTCGCTTAAGCCGGCATTGATAAATGACGCACTTGAGGCTCTGGGAACTTCCCCCCTAAAACAGGGTGTAAAGCTGGTCGACCTTATACTTCGCCCGCAGATTACCATTATGTCTCTTGTCCCTTACATCGATGCTTTGCGTCACGAAGCGGAGAAGTTGGAGGATGACCGCCGCGATGAAATAATAGAGGCTGCGGAAATCTTGATAAAGTACCAGGGTTATATCGACCGTGAGAAGCTTGTTGCTGATAAGATTCATCGCCTTGAGGAACTTCGCCTGCCGTCAACTATAGACTATGCTTCTATGAAGTCCCTGTCGACTGAGGCGCGGCAGAAGCTAGAAAAGATACGTCCCGTGACAGTAGCGCAGGCGAGCCGTATCCCGGGCATTTCCCCCAGCGACATTAATGTGCTCCTCCTGTTGATGGGAAGATGATTGTTTCACGTGGAACAGAAATAACTCGATAGAATACAACTAATTAACCGAATGTTTATGGAATATATCAAGTCTAAAATCAGAGATGTGGTTGATTTCCCGAAGAAGGGTATCATATTCAGGGATCTTACCACCATGTTCAAGGATGCACGTGCAATGCATATCGTAGGTTGGGACCTGGCACAACTTTATCGCTCGAAGGGTGTTACTAAGGTGGTGGGTATCGAATCACGCGGATTTATCGGTGGCGCGATTCTTGCTTATGAGATTGGTGCCGGATTTGTGCCCGCGCGTAAGCCAGGAAAGCTCCCTGCCGACACTATCACCGCGTCATTCGAGAAGGAATACGGCACTGACGTGATCGAGATTCACCGCGATGCCATCACGCCCGATGATGTGGTTGTGATACACGATGACCTGCTCGCTACCGGCGGTACTATGGCGGCATGTTATGAGCTTGTGAAGAGCATGAACCCGAAGAAGGTTTACATCAGCTTCATTGTAGAGCTGAGCGAGCTTGAAGGAAGAAAGAATCTTCCGGCTGATGCCGAGGTGACATCGCTTATCGTTTATTGATTCAACTTTCACTTGCGAAAGTTGATGGTTATAGGGTTAAGAGCTTAACGGGTTAAAAGCCGGTGCTGCAAAGCATGTTTTGCCCTTAATGTAGTAACATCGCATCGCGTCAATGTCGCTGACCTAAGTATTTTGCCCGGAACGGGCAAGATGTCGTTAACCGCGGGCAGCGCCGAAGGTGCGCCCGTGGCAAGCAGACACCCTGACACGATGCAACCCTGAAACGGGTTGCATAAATATGGGCTAATCAAGTGGCTATTCAACCCGTTTCAGGGTTGAGCCAACTAAATTATTGATTGAACTAACCGTTTCGCGATTGGCAAAGATAGAGAAATCAAAAGAACTGAAGGAGAAAATCTCCATTCTTCCCGACACTCCCGGCTGCTACCTGTATTATGATGCAGCCGGGACAGTGATTTATGTGGGCAAGGCGAAAAACCTCAAACGCCGCGTCTCGTCATATTTCAACCGCACACACGACAGCATTCGCACCATGCTTCTTGTGAAAAATATCGTCGACATGAAGTATATCGTGGTGCCTACTGAACAGGATGCGCTGAACCTTGAAAACTCCCTCATAAAGGAGTACAAGCCCCACTACAATGTGCTTCTGAAAGATGACAAGTCCTACCCCTGGATTGTGGTGACGAAAGAGCATTATCCACGGGTGTTTCTGACGCGTACCCGCATAAAGGACGGCTCTAAATATTTCGGACCATACACCAATACAGGTGTGGCGAAGGCGGTGCTGAATCTCATCCGGGAACTTTATCCGGTGCGCACATGCCGCCACGCTATTACTCCTGAATATGTCGCGAAAGGGAAGGGCAGGCTATGCCTTGAATTTCATCTCAAGAATTGTCTCGGATGCTGCACCGGCATGATAAGTCAGGAGAAATATGGCGAGATGATTGACCATGTGAAGCAGATACTCCGTGGCGACACCCAGGAGCTTCTCGATTATCTCCGCGGAGAGATGGGGGCGCTTGCCGCCGAGCTTCGTTTTGAGGAAGCGCAGTTGCTCAAAGAAAAGTATCAGCTTATCGAGCGGTATCAGTCAAAGAGCGTAATCGTGAGTCAGACGCTTGATGACATTGACGTATTTGGTGTCGACGACGACCGCGACCAGGTATATGTGAATTACATGCACGTGAGGCGCGGCGCGATTGTCAGGAGCATCACGTTTGAATACAAGAGGCGTCTCGATGAGCCGGTCGAGGAGATTCTCGGTTACGCCATCATGGAGGCGATGGAGAAATTCTCGCTTGACTATGACGAGGTGGTTGTGCCGTTCAAGCCCGATATAGAGCTGGAAGGGGTCACATATACCATACCGCAGCGCGGCGACAAGATGAAGCTGCTCGAAGTGTCGGCACACAATGCCCGTCAGAACAAGGTCGATTCTTTGAAGATGATGGAGAAAAATGACCCGGAAAAGCGCGTCGAGCGTACCCTTGAACGGATGAAATCCGACTTCCGTCTTACGGAATTGCCACGTCATATCGAGTGCTTCGATAACTCTAATATTCAGGGCACGAATCCTGTCGCGTCATGTGTCGTGTTCCGTAACGCCAAACCTGCCAAACGTGACTATCGCCATTTCAATATCAAGACAGTGGAGGGCCCCGATGACTTCGCCTCGATGAAAGAAGTGCTCACGCGCCGCTACACGCGTCTTATGGAAGAGGGCGAGGAATTGCCGCAGCTGATAGTGGTAGATGGAGGCAAAGGGCAGCTGAGTGCAGCAGTGGAGGCGCTTGACGACATGGGTCTGCGCGGCACTATCGCCGTGGTGGGTATCGCGAAGCGTCTTGAGGAGATTTATTTCCCCGGCGACAGCATTCCGCTTTACATAGATAAAAATTCTGAGTCGCTGCGCGTGGTGCAGCATCTGCGCGACGAGGCTCACCGTTTCGGAATCACTCATCACCGCAACCGTCGCAGCAAGGGGCAGATAGTCAGCGAACTGGATGATATAAAGGGAGTGGGCGACAAGACAAAAGAAGCTCTGCTTCAGACATTTAAGAGCGTAAAGCGACTCCGTGAGGCATCAATCGACGCCATAGCCGACATAACCGGTCCGGCACGTGCATCGCTGATTTACAACGCCTTACATGACCCTGACGAGTGATTTACCGTATTTTGCCGTTTAGTCTCGCGCTTATCGGAAGCTCAAAACGGTAATATACCACCAATGAGAGCACGACTGTTACGGCGAATACCGCAGGGAGCGCAATCCACGGATGCTCCGTCATCCCCGTGTATGATAGCAGCAGTTTGTATGACGCTATGACGAGCAGATGCAGCATATAGAAACTGAAACTCACATAGCCGAATGTCACAAGCGGTTTCCATGTGAGTATTTTGCTCACGATGCCGCCTCCGGTCTTTTCATGCAGGGCAAACACCATTATCGTCAACGCCGATGGTATCCACCAGTAAGAGGCAAGCGTCAGCCGTGGTGTAACGTCACCGAAATACACACACGCCGCCACCGTCACCCCTACGGTAGCAATCTCCACCACATTCCTCCATGCTCTGACAACTCCCCTCTGACAACAACTGAAAACTGAAAACTGACAACCGACAACTGACAACTGGCAACTCACAACTCTCCACAGCACCATCCCTATCACGAAGTCGAGAAGGCGCGTAGCCGGGAAGATATACACGAGCGGTGTCACATATCGCTCGGGCAATAGGCATATAAACGCAAAATAAGCCCCTGTGACGGCGAGTAGCGTCGCGAGAAACCATTTCCTCGCCCGATGGTAAAAACGCGCGAGAAACGGGAAAACAGCGTAGAAAAACATGAAGTCGCTCAGACACCACGACACCGCGTTGCCCGAAAAGTAGAATGACTCGGCGGGAATCCAGCTTTGAAGTAGAAACAGGTTGGGGACAAGGCGCGCGTATGTGCCCGCGCCGATACGCCATCCGTAGAGTAGCAGATAGAGGATCAGGCAGAGCAGATGGAGAGGATAGAGCCGGGCTATCCTGCGCCACATATACCGCCGATAGTCAAATCCGGTGTCGGCGGCGCGCGAGCCATATCCCGCGCTCATGACAAATCCGCTCAATATTATGAAAAAATCCACCCCGCAGTCACCGCCGGCTGCAAACAGCCCGTGACCGTTCACCGGGAAATGGTGAATGAAAATCATGATGGCAAATATGCCTCGGAGCGATTGGAGCGACTGTAGCATGACTCATGGGCGATTATGTGACAAAGGTATTATTTTTGTGGCATAATTTCCAAGGCTTGACTCGGAAAAAGCGAAGCGGCGGTCCCGGTGTTGTCCGGAGCCGCCGCTTCTTGCAGATATAGATGGATATATTGGCTATTTCACAAACATTTTTTCCGATTTGGTTGTGCCGTCACTGTATTTTACAGTCTTGACATAGATTCCTGATACAGGAGCCTTGACTGTGCGTCCCTGAAGGTCGGTGTAACGCACGGCGACAGCGTTTGTGTTTTCGTGGCTCCTTACGGTGTCAATGCCTGTCGCGAAAGTGACCGGTGATTTGATGGCGTTGATGATTTTGCCGGTCGTGCCGTCGACAACCATTGCTACTACAAAGAGCTTGGCGGGGTTTTGGATAAGTGGTGCTATCTCTTCGGAAATATTGAAGGTATAGTGGTCCTCGGTAGTCTCGTCGAGTTTGGTAGATTCCGGGAGCGAGCCGATTATGCCCTCGGGCTCATTAGCTATGAGCACTACTTCATTGAAATGCAGGTCGTTTATCGTGGCAGGCATTTCACACAGTTCATAAAGCTCGGATTTTACATATTCAGATGCATAATCGGGGAAATAGTTGTGCTGGTCCCACTCTTCGTCTGTGCTGTGCAGGTCATCGGCACATAGCACGTAGGACAGGCGGTAGTCGACATCATTTTCCTCCATGACAAAACGTGTGAATGATACGGCGTCGATTGAAGTCTTTTCTGCATCTGCCCACCATGCATAGAGGCTGACGGCTGCCGGAGAGAATACATCGCAGGCATCTTTCCACTCGGTCTCTATGCCGAATTCGTTGTTAAAGTTAGCTCCGTAATACGGGTCGACAACAGGTCCGCGGTCGATTGTCGCCGAGGGGAATCCGTCGACAGCAGCGGGGTAATCTGCCGGGGATATAGTTGCCATGGGGTCATCGTAATGATAGGCAAGTCCGATAAAGTCACTGCCGTAAAGACTGTTCATTTTCTCAAGTGCAAACCATCCGCGAGGACACCACCCGCACCATGTTCCTGTGTATTCTTCCATGACGGCGCGGTGACGAGGTACCTCGGACACTGTGACGAGCTGTGCATCGGTTGTCTTTGAGTTTGCCACATTCTCTTCGCCGTTAATCTTGTCGATGGAAAGGTCAAGGGTGTATGAGCCTACCTCTTCAGGCATTTCAAATGTAAGTATTGCCGTGGAGGCATTTACGAAATCGGTTTTTATCGGCGATGCAAGCTTCAGGTTGGCGCTTTTTGTTATGTCACCGATTGTATAGGTATAGTCGATTTCGTTTACATCTTTCAATCCGCAGTTCATCACCTTTACGGCAGCAGTGCCGGTCGCTCCGGCTTTACCGTAAATGGTGGGAAGCGACTGTATGTCAAGTGAATTGTCGGGGAAGTCGCCTTCGATGGTCACTTCGATGACAGCCGATGCCGCCAGACGCTCAGCGCCGTAGTTCATCCATTTCAGTACCGTGCGTGAGGTGTGGAGATAAAAACCGTTTTCTGTAGCGTTATCGGCAAGGATGAGCGGGGTGAGGTTATCTTCTGTCAGATCGTCGACAGTGACCGAATAGCCTATGTAGACGCCATCCTCGGTAAGTGTATAAGGAGTCTCAAGCGTCACTTTCATGTCGCCGTACTGTGTGGGTGTGACTGGGATTGACATTATGTCGGGGGCATTGACCTTTTTGTTAAGCGTCAATTCTTTCGACAGCCATATTGAGGTATTGGAGATGCCTTCGATGGCAAATATAGACGCATTCACGGCGGTTATCTTTTTGCCTGTAAGAGCGGGGTTGTCGATGCGTATGGCAACATCGTAGGTCTCTTTCTTCTTGGTTCCCCATTCGCCGTAGTCGTTGCCCGCGTAGGTATATTTGATGCTTCCCGCGGTTGCCTCCGTCACGATGGCAAGCCCGAGGATTATTGCGGTTAATGCTTTCTTTAACATATCTTTCTTGTATGATGATTTCGTGATTTTACTTTTGTCTTATTACTCTCTTTATGCTCTTTACCGACCCGTCGGAATAAGTCGTGCGCTTGATTACCAATCCGGTGGTGGGATTGTCGAGCTTTCTGCCTGTGAGATCGTAATATTCCACGCCGGTCACTTCTTTTGATGCCGTGATTGCCGATATGCCTGCCGGGTCGATTTCGTTGGTTTCGCCGGTCTCGATATTGTAGTTGACAAGCGCCGACTTGTTGGTTATGCCATCTACGGTATAGATTGCCTGCACACCGAGTGTCTCGAAGCCTTCCATGTAGTAGTACAATCCATGGTATGAGCCGTTAACCTCGATATCCCATGAGTCGGTGTAGTTATACGGTATGTTGGTAAGCTCGTCGTAGGTGTCGGTGATACCGGTATATTCGTCGGGATAAAGGGTGAACAGTTCGTTGTCGACATAGATGTTGTAGACGTAGCTTCCGGCATCGAGGAGTTTGCCATCGGTGTCAACCAGCGGCAGAGTGAACTCAAACACTCCGAATCCGTCATACGGGTCATATCCGGCTGAAAAGAGATATTCGGGATTTTTCGGCATCGCCGGCGTGAACTGACCCAGATAATACATTGTGATCTCCTCATATCTCTCAAGGAAATATACATCTTTAAGTGAGCCGTTGATTAATAATATCTTTTCATCTGCGGGGGTGAGGGTTCTGGCTTCGGCGTCATATTTGAAGATGGCAGGCTCGTCGGTCAGTACGGTGGTCTCTTCCCCGTACTCATCAAGACCGTATTCCGCAATCATGAGATAGTTGTGGGTGCCAAGTGCCGTACCCATATATTGTCTGCCCTCGAAGGTTACTTCGTCGCCGTTTACAGAGCCTTTTATCCATGCGGCGGGTATTTTTTCTGAAAGTCCGCCGATATAGATGTCATTTCCATCGAACCCTACCTCGATTGCGTGGCCATAGTCATTAGGGGTGACAAGCGCCCATTTTTCTGTTGCCATGCCTTCAGGTTTGGATAGCGGTTTCTCGGTAAACACGGTGTAGCTCTGGGAGAAATCGGCATAACCGCTCCACTCACCGTTGTCAGTGTAGACGAGGCCGATAATTGTGCCGGGTGACAGGGTTATGGTGCCGTCGTCGGCAACTGTAAAGGTTACCTTTTCGATTGTTTCGTCGACCACCGGGTAGTTTTCTTCATCAAGTGTAAATGCGGCAAGCTGCAGACCATAGCCGTAATCGTCGTAAAACTCTATGCACTGCCCCATATCCATCGAGATTACACCGTCGGAGAGCGAGCCTTTTACGTATGTGCCTGCCTGTGCATTTAAAAATATGTCCTTAAAATATACTTCATTGTCATCGGTAAATGTGATGTCTGCTGCTCCACAATCCTCGCTGTAAGGTATTATGTAGTACAATGCGGGGAAATAGCCTTCGCATGTCTTATTGTAGCATACGGTCTTTCCGGCAGGAACCTCGGTTATGATGCTGTAGTCGGCAGGTGCTTTCGCCGATTTAGCTTTCTGCATTTTAGCCTTCGGAACGACGCGCAGGGGCGATTTGGGATCGATGGCGTTCGCGGGCTTTTGCTCGGCTCTGCGATTAGTCAGTGCCGCTTTGGCACTGTGCTGTTCGTACCCGGGTGTCGGTGTGCCCGCTGCCACTGACGCTGCAGCGAGAAGACACCCGCTAAATAGAAGAGTAAACTTTCCCATAAAAAACAGTTTTGTTTGTTAGTTATTATTATGTGTTGTTATTATGCTGGTGAATAACCGCAAAATTATACAAATTTCTTTAAAATACAAATATTTTAAGAAATAATTTACTTAAATGCGGGTTTCGTTGTCAAAATGATTGTGCCGCATTAGCGCTGCATGCCCCTCTCCCTGTATAGATATAAAACAAAAAAGCTACCCGGGCTTGGGGTAGCTTTTTGATGGCTTCTGGCTGCCATATTCTTACTTGTGGCGGAATCTTGGGTCATCACGACCGCTGAGGCTAATTCCTTGCTCGTCCGGGATTCCGGTGCCTCTCTATCTCTGGGAAAGGCTGTGAGCCCACTTTATTAAATTTATCAAAATTACTATATCTTTGCAAGCTATGCTTCGTTGTGGTAATGATTCTATATTTTTCTGATAAGAGGGTGCTTGCCCGCTCTTACGATGATGCAAATATATATAATAAATGTTGCAAACGCGTTACAACAATGTGGCAATTTTGATAAAATTAACCTTTTCGGCTAATCTTTCCATTTCAGAAGGGTGAAAACGAACTCCAGACCGTGTGGTTTATGGTTAAGCACACGTATTGTGCCACCCATCACATTGACGGTGTTTTTTACTATCGGGAGTCCGAGACCGGTGCCTCCGACCTTGCGGGAGCGTCCTTTGTCTATGCGGTAGAATCGCTCGAAAAGATGAGGGAGGTGCTCCTCTTCCACGCCTTTGCCGTCGTCGTAGAAGGTGAAGCGGTATTCCCGGTCATTCTGTCCTATCAGCGCGAGGCAGCACATCGTGCCTCCGGAATGGAAGTTGGAATTTCTTATAAGATTGGTCACCATCCCGAAAAGGAGGTTGTAATTGCCGACCACGTTGCATTGCGGCGGCACGTTGTAGGTAAACTGCAGCGATGTGGTGCTTTTGATGTTGGACAGTTCACCGTCTACATTGGCGAGCAACTCATGGAAGTCAACTTTCTCACGCATCAGGTCTTTGCCGCCCTCTTCGAGGCGTGTGATTGACGACAGGTCATTGAGCATGTTGCAGAGTCTCTCCATGTGTTCCTGTGCCTTTCCGATAAATCGTTTGCGTGATGCTTCATCCATTTCCGGATGGTCTGCCATCGTGTCGAGATAGCCTTTTATGATGCCCACCGGGGTCTTCAGTTCGTGGTTGATGTTGTTGGAGAGCTGTTTGGTCACGCGTATCTTTTCCTCGGTTACCTTAAGTGCTATGCGGTGTTCGCGTTCGGAGCGTTCGATTGCTTCCTCGCGTTCGCGAAACAGGGTGACTATCTGGCGTGATATTGACCCAAGCTCGTCTTGCGGGTACTCATAGTCCTGGTTGGAAAATTCCTTGTCGTTGGCGGCGCGGTTGGCGAAATCGTGGAGCAGTCTCACGTTCTTCCCGAGATAGCGTGTCGAGAAATATGCAATCGCTGTCACGGCTATTGCGAGAAGGACTATGATTATCCACAGGCTCTGGTCGACCGATACTCGTTCAGATATCGCGCCGGTATAGGGCATGGCGGTGTGGACATATATCTTGCCGTCAGGGCTTTTGCGCGCCCCGAAAAAATAATATGGATTATCCGATTCTACATCGCTCTTTCGCAGTGCCGTGCCATATCCTTTCACGGTGGCTTCGGCAAGCTCCGGGGGCAACGACTGGTCGTGGGTGCGTGGGATGGGAGTGCCTATGCAGTAGAGAAGGTTGTTTTTGTCGTCATATACCGACACCCTTATGCCTTTTAGCACCGAGTGTTCGTAATGCTGTGCGAGAAAGCGCATGAACGGCTCCATGTCGAGGTCGTTCTCGTAGGCGTTGATGATGCGGGAATTTATTAGACGCAGCTCGTCGTTGAGGCGCGTCGTGCGGAATTCCTTCTCGCGCTCATATTGAAACAGCGCAAGGGCTATGATCACTGACCATAGCAACGCGACAAGCGGAAAAAACAGTCGCCACTGATAGCTAATTGGTCTCCTTAAACCCATATCCGAAGCCCACCTTGGTTATGATGTTGTTGCCGTAAGGGTCTATTTTTTTGCGTAGGCGGGTGATATTGGTGTCGATAGTGCGGTCTGACACTACAACATCATCGGGCCATACCTCTTTGATGATTTCTTCGCGGGAATAGATGCGGTTGCGGTGAGAAAGGAAGAAAAGAAGTATCTCAAACTCTGTCTTCGTCAGGGTCACCGGTTCGCCGTTCAGGTAACAGGTCTTCTCGTTGCGGTCAACGCGGAGCGTCTTGAATGTGATGTCAGGCTCCTGTAGACTCTTGGAGATGTTGTAGGCATACTGCTGCGATGCCTGGCTGCGGCGCAACACGGCGCGCACCCTTGCAAGCACTTCGTTGATGACAAACGGCTTTGTGATATAGTCGTCGCCACCGAGATTTAGTCCCATTACCGTGTCATCCTCGCCGTCAAGTGCCGAACAGAATATGATAGGGGTGTTTTCGGTCGCGGCATTGACTTTGAGGCGCTTTGCGAAGTCAAACCCGCTGATCTTATCCATCATGATATCAAGGATGAAGAGCGAATAGCTCGAGAGGTCAAGGGCAAGCGCTTCCTCTCCTGAGAGTGCATAATCTACGTCGTAGCCATCAAGTTCAAGGTTGTATTTCAGTATGTCGCAGATAGACTCTTCGTCGTCTACTACCAGAATTTTTATCCTCATTTGTGGTGTGATTTTGTTTGTAGTTGCTAAGTTATACAGAAAAAACGGATATTAGTGTTAATTTGTGTTAAAGCTATGGTTGCCGCGAACCATTACACCCCCTCAGTGTTCTAAAGGTATAATTACTATATTTGCACTGTGTTTTTCATGGTATTAGATTTAAGGTTAATTATTACGGGTGAGTCGTGAGACTCGCCCGTAATAATTTTATATAGTCTCATTTCCTGAACGCCATCCACTCCAGTACATCACTCAATAATCCTGATAATCACCGCGTAGCTTTAGGGCGCCTGTAAGGTCAATGTCACGAACTTAAGGATTTTGCCCTGAAAGGGCAAGATGTCGGTAACCGCGGGCAGCACCGGAGGTGCGCCCGTGGAGAGCCATGCCCCCACAATAACGCAACCCTGAAACGGGTTGCATAAATATATACTAATAAGATACTTATGCAACCCACTCCGGGTTGAGTCAACAGGAGATGTACTTGCGCCACGGGTATGCCTTCGGCATTACCCGCGGATAACAGGATGAATCCCCCTTTCGGGGATTTATGGCTCCCAGCGCCTTAAGTTAGCGACATTGAGTGGAAGCTCGCCCGCCTCCCTATAAAAAGAAACAGGGCGTATCGATAGCGATACGCCCTGTCTTTTATCTGTCAGTCGAGCTCGATTAGAGCTGAGGACCTGCTGCAACGAGTGCCTTGCCGGCAGCGTTGTTAGTGTATTTCTTGAAGTTCTTGATGAAACGCTCAGCGAGGTCTTTAGCCTTGACTTCCCACTCTTCGGGGTTAGCGTAAGTGTCGCGCGGGTCAAGGATTTTGGGATCTACGCCGGGAAGTTCCGTCGGAATCTCGAAGTCGAAGATCGGAAGCTTCTTGGTCGGAGCCTTGAGGATAGCGCCGTCAAGGATATCGTCGATGATGCCACGGGTATCACGGATTGAGATACGCTTACCGGTTCCGTTCCATCCGGTGTTCACAAGGTAAGCCTTTGCTCCGCTCTTTTCCATGCGCTTAACGAGTTCTTCAGCGTATTTGGTCGGGTGGAGTTCAAGGAATGCCTGACCGAAGCAAGCTGAGAAGGTAGGAGTCGGTTCGGTGATACCGCGCTCTGTACCTGCGAGCTTGGCGGTGAAGCCTGAAAGGAAGTAATACTTGGTCTGCTCCGGAGTAAGGATAGATACGGGAGGAAGCACACCGAATGCATCAGCTGAAAGGAAAATCACGTTCTTGGCAGCCGGACCTGCTGATACCGGGCGAACGATGCTTTCGATATGGTTGATCGGGTAAGATACACGGGTGTTTTCGGTCACGCTCTTATCCTTGAAGTCGATCTTGCCTTCTGCGTCAACGGTCACGTTCTCGAGAAGTGCGTCGCGAGAGATAGCGTTGTAGATATCGGGCTCGCTGTCCTTGTCAAGGTTGATTACCTTTGCGTAGCAGCCGCCTTCGAAGTTAAACACGCCGTTGTCGTCCCAGCCGTGCTCGTCGTCACCGATAAGCAGACGCTTCGGGTCGGTTGAAAGGGTGGTCTTGCCGGTTCCTGAAAGACCGAAGAATACTGCTGTGTTCTCGCCGTTCTTGTCAGTGTTGGCTGAGCAGTGCATTGAAGCGATGCCTTCGAGCGGGAGGAAGTAGTTCATCATTGAGAACATACCCTTCTTCATTTCGCCGCCGTACCAGGTGTTGATGATTACCTGCTCGCGTGAAGTGATGTTGAACACTACTGCGGTCTCTGAGTTAAGTCCGAGTTCCTTGTAGTTCTCTACCTTTGCCTTTGATGCGTTGTAGACAACAAAATCGGGCTTGAAGTCCTTGAGTTCTTCTTCAGAAGGAGCGATAAACATGTTGGTCACGAAGTGAGCCTGCCATGCAACCTCCATGATGAAACGTACAGCCATGCGGGTGTCCTTGTTGGCGCCGCAGAAGCGGTCAACAACGTAAAGCTTCTTGTTGGAAAGCTCCTTGATGGCGATTTCCTTGACAGCGTCCCATGTCTTTTCGGTCACAGGCTTGTTGTCGTTGGGATATTCTTCGGTTGTCCACCAAACATTGTCTTTTGAATGGTCGTCGAGCACGATGAATTTGTCCTTGGGTGAGCGGCCGGTGTAGACACCTGTCATCACATTGACAGCGCCGAGTTCGGTCACTACGCCTTTCTCATAACCTTCGAGGGTGGGGAGAGTCTCTTCTTTGAAGAGTTCTTCGTAGGAAGGATTGTAAATGATTTCTTTAGTACCGGTGATACCGTACTGTGTTAAATCGATTTTGCTCATTTTGTTAGACATTAAATTTTTTATAGAGTTCTTGAATTTTTCGTTACTTAAATCTTGGAGACAATTACCTATTGTATCACGTGCAAAGTTAGCGACTTTTTTTTAATCGCGGATGCTTTAATACGGAATTATTTCCGTAATTACATTTTTTTAATAATATTTGCGGTGGTTTCATCCGGGTAATATGTTCTGTTGTATGTTTTTTGCCTCTTTTGATTTGTACTATGTATAATTAATTTTCAACCGCTTTGTTCATTTGTCAAGGCGCGATTAATGATTAATGTGAAATCAGCCTCCTCTTGGTTAATTATTGATAAAACCGATTGGTCGTCATGGCGTTTCGCCGTGACGCATAAATGTTGTAACTTTGTCGTGTAAAATTTGATACGTATGCGAATAGATATAATCACCGTGCTTCCCGAGATGCTGGAGTCTCCTCTCGGATGTTCAATTTTGAAACGCGCCCAAGACAAGGGGCTTGCCGAGATTGTAGTGCACAACCTGCGAGATTATACCACCGACCGTCACCGCAAGGTCGATGATTATCCCTTTGGGGGCGAGGCGGGCATGGTGATGCAGATTGAGCCGGTCGACCGCGCAATATCCGCCCTGAAGCAGGAGCGCGACTACGATGAGGTCATATTCACCTCCCCCGATGGCGAACAGCTTACGCAGCCGATGGCAAACCGCATGTCGATGCTTGACAACATCATAATACTCTGCGGGCATTACAAGGGGGTCGACTACCGCATACGCGAGCATCTGGTGACGCGCGAAATCACTATCGGAGACTATGTGCTTACCGGCGGCGAGTTGCCCGCGCTGGTCATCACCGATGCAATCGTCAGGCTCATTCCGGGTGCAATCGGCGACGAACAGAGTGCCTTGAGCGATTCTTTTCAGGATAATCTCCTCGCGCCTCCTATCTATACCCGTCCGGCGGAGTACAAGGGCTGGAAAGTGCCCGATATACTTCTATCGGGTCATCAGGCGCGCATCGATGAATGGCGCCATGAGCAGGCGGTTGAGCGCACGCGCCGCCTCCGTCCCGGGCTCCTTGAGGAGTGAGAGGTCAGTCTTCAGTTTTCAGTTTTCAGCTGTCAGAGGGCTCGGAGCGCGTAGCTGTAGGGTCGCCCGGAAGGGCGACCGCCTCACGCCCCCCAAATTTTCCGTAGGAAAAATCAATAAATAGCCGTGGGTTGAGCGAAGCGATACCACCGGCTACACAAAGATTATCCCTATCGGGAAATCCCTTCCATCTCAATGCCCTCTCTGAAAACCAACGACTAAAATCTGACGACTAAAGACTGAAACTCACCATAATACACAAAGCGGGCGACTCATCGCGAGTCGCCCGCAGATTATAACCCAAAAATCTTTTTTACAAAGAAATTATACTCAGTCAAGGGTTATTTTTATCTCTTTTCCGGTGTAGTCTACCACTTTTCCCTTTGCAGCCTTGTCGAAGCCTGTCGGGTGAGCAGCGTCAACCTTAACCACATTGAACTTGCGCTCCTTGACCATTCCGGGATATTCACCCTCGCGGTCGCCTATGGTAAGCGTTGAGGTAGCATTGTCGTAGGTAAGTTTTATGGTCGACTTCATGCCCTTCTCATAGTTATAGTTGATGCCTTCATCGTCATAGAGGGTGAAGCTTCCGTCGGCACCGGCGGCTACAAAGAGGGTCACCGGCTCGGTCGATACATCGGCAGTCGACTGGATATCGCCGCCAACGGGGAGAATTGAGCCGGTGCGGACAAACAGCGGCATGCGCTCGTAAGGTGCGGCTATGTCAAGTGTCTGACCTCCGTCGATAAACTTGCCGGTATAGAAGTCATACCATCCGGCGCAGACGGGGAAATATACATTGCGGCTGCGCGCACCGTAAGTGTAGACAGGTGCCACAAGCAGGTCGGGACCAAACATGTATTCATCCTTGATGTCGCGCACATTCTTGTCGGCGGGGAAGTCCATCACGAGCGGACGCATGATTGTGTAGTCGTTGTAGTAGGTCATGCCCGCGAGAGAGTAAATGTAGGGCATCAGGCGGTAACGGAGCTTGGTGTAGTAAAGTATCGACTTGTAGGCGGGATGGCTTTCGGGTGCGATATTGAACACTTCGCGGAAAGGCCACTGTCCGTGGGCACGGAACAAAGGTGCGAATGCTCCAAACTGATACCAGCGGGTGTTGAGTTCGCGCCATTCCTTGAGGTCGGCGTTCTCCTTGCCGGTCTTGTTGAATTCCTGCTGACCCTTGACGTAGCGGTTTTCAACGCAGAAGCCGCCGATATCCATTGTCCAGTAAGGCACACCGCTCATCGCAAAGTTCAATCCGGCAGAAATCTGAGCCGCCATGTCTTCCCAGCGGGTAGCGATGTCGCCGCTCCAGGTTGCGGTGGAGTAACGCTGTTCGCCTGCAAATCCGCTGCGGGTGAGAAGGAACACACGTTTGTCGGGGTCAACGCCGCGCTGCCCGTCGTAGATTGCCTCGGCATTCATGAGGGCGTAAGCGTTGAAATATTCGGTCGACGGACCGAGGGCGGTGGGGGTGATGAGGTCCTTGCGGTACTGGATGTCGGTGCAGTCGCGGATGTTAGGCTCGGAAGCATCCATCCACCATGCGTCGATGCCGAGGGGATAATAGTGTTCATACATCTGCTGCCAGAAGAGCTTGCGCGCCTCGGGGTCGTATGCGTCATAGAATGAGCCGAGATAGCCGGGACCTACCCAGTCGCGGATGCTGTCTTCCACGGCGAGTTTGTACATCCAGCCCTTTTCGTCAAATTCCTTGTAATGGTCGGTGGTGACGTAGAATTTGGGCCATACCGACACCATTACGCGTCCGTTCATGTCATGGATGGAGTCGACCATCGCCTTGGGGGTCGGGAAACGTGCGGGGTCAAACTCGTGGCTTCCCCAAGAGTCTTCCTTCCAGTGCAGCCAGTCGATCACGATATTGTCGATAGGTATGTTGCGCTTGCGGAACTCGGTGAATGTCGACAGCACCTCTTCCTGGGTGTTGTACTTCTCGCGGCTCTGCCAGTAGCCCATTGCCCATTTCGGCATGATGGGAGCTTTGCCGGTAAGGGTGCGGTAACCGCTGATTACATCGTCCATCGACTCGCCGTAGACGAAGTAATAGTCAATCTGCTCCTGCATCTCGCCCCACCAGCTCATCTTCAGCTGGTCCTCGGGGTCGGTCGGGCTGTACACGCGCAGACCACAATATGCCACCGACCCGTCAGGCTCCCACTCGATTTTGATGGGTATGCGCTTGCCTGCCTCAAGTTCGGCGGAAAACTTGAAACTGTTCGGGTTCCATGCCGTGCGCCAGCGTTCAGGCACTATAAGCTCGTTGTCGAGATATACTTTCTGATAGCCCGAATAGTAGAGGATGAAGCGGTACAGGTCGGTCTTGTCGGCTTCGATAGAGCCTTCGTAGGTCACATGTGACCCTGCGAAATTGAAGTCTTTCGGTAGATTTACCACATGGGCGAGGTCGCCGCGTATCAGGTGCTCGAAGTAGATGGAGTCCTCACGCTGCACGAGCGGTTCGCCTTGTGCCGGCACGTAGGTGCCTGTAAGTGCGCCTTCCTTGCCATCCTTGTCGTAGAGTTTGAACACGCCGCCAAGCTGCTTGTAATCGTCGGGATTACCCCAGCGGCATAGTGAATAGCTGTCCCAGAGTATTCCGTAATTGTCGGTCGACACCACGAAAGGCACCGACACTTTGGTGTTGTATTGAAACAGTTCCTCGTTTTTGCCCTTGTAGTTCCACTCGTCGGCTTGATGCTGTCCGAGTCCATAGATACCTTCTTCATCGTTGACCGACTCGAAGAGCTGTCTTACCGTATAGGCTTTCTTGCCCTCGACTTCAATCGGGGTGAAACGGCGTCCTCCCTCGTCTTCGGCGAGAATCAGCTTGCCCTCGCTGTCGTAGAACTTCACGTCGCCGGTCGACAGAAGCACATCGGCAATCAGCTGTGAGGTGACAACCTGTACCGATGAGTCGGTCTCTACAACCTCGAATTTGGGTGTGGACTCTTGCGGCACTACCACAAGGCTCTGATTGTCGGCAAATTTTTTGTCGGGGGTGGCTGAGACACGTATCAGCTTGTCGCCAAGTACCTGTAGTCTTACAAGGCGCGCGCCGTCAGGGTTGACATCCCTGACATTTACAGTGACTCCGGTATCAGACTTCTCATACGGCCGGGTGGCACATGAGGTCACCAGAAGCGCTGAGGCGAGTGTTAAGGTTAGATGTCTTGGATTCATATTTATTGGTTTGTGACTTTGGTTTTATCATTACAAAGTTACGCATCGTCGGCTGGTGATACGTGGCTATTATGTTGATTGTTGGCGTAAAAAATGATTTTGCGGCGCTGAAATTGTTTTGCCTATGGGTACAAAATGTTATATGCCTTCGCGTTTCTGATATTCCGACGGTGATATGCCGAACTCTTCCTGGAAATATTTGCTGAAATATTTCGGATTGTTGAAACCTAACTGATAGGCTATTTCCGACACATTGAGCTGACTCTCTCGCAGATATTGCGTGGCGCGCTTGAGACGCAGTATGCGTATGAACTCTATAGGGGTCTTGCCGGTGATATGGAGTATCTTTTTATACAGGTGTACACGGCTCATGCCGAGTGCCTTGCTCAGTTCCTCTACCGAGAGGTCGCTGCGCGAGATGTTGTCCTCGACATATTTAACGGCGCGCTCGATAAGCTTTTCATCGAGCGACGTGATTTTAACCTGTTCAGGGTCGGGCATCAGCGGGGTGCGCGTCGCTCCCTTGCGGCGAAGGTCGACAAGGCGTTTCATCCTGAGCCGGAGTACCTCGTTGTTGAACGGCTTGGTCACATAGTCGTCGGCTCCGACGGTAAGCCCCTCTACCACCGATCTCACATCCTGTTTCGCAGTGACCACGATTACCGGGATGTTGATGGTTTTCGGGTCGGTTTTCAACCGCCGGCACAGTTCGATGCCGTCCATACGGGGCATCATGAGGTCGGTGACTATGATGTCGACCTTCCGCTCGGCAAGTGTTTTAAGCGCTTCTGTGCCGTCGGAGGCGGTGAGTATGTTAAACTCCGGGCTGAGCTCGTCGCGCATGAACTCGAGAAGGTCGTGGTTGTCGTCGACCAGGAGTGCAGTAGGGTGCTGTGAGGCAGCATCGGTGCCGGTGGAGGCGGGAAGCTGTTCGGTGTCAGGCTGGGGTATCGATGTCGCTTGAGCGGCGACTCCCGTTTTCACGGGGATGTCTATGCTGAATGTGGCGCCTCCGCCGGGGGTGTCCTGCACCCATACATCGCCTTCGTGAAGCCTTATGTATTCTTTCACAAGGCTCAGTCCTATGCCTGAGCCGCTTTCTCCGCCCTTGTTGTTGGCTCCCTGGTAAAAACGCTCGAATACATGGGTCTTTTCATCGTCGGGCACTCCGCAGCCGGTGTCGATGACACGTATCCTCAGCATCTGACCTACGACCTGGATGTCGACATCTATCTTGCCGCCGGAGGGGGTGAACTTCATGGCGTTGGAGAGCAGGTTGACTATCACCTTGCCGAGCTTGTCGGCGTCGAAGAGCATTTCGAGCCGTTCGGCATTGGCGTGAAATTCCATGTCGATACCTCTTTTCTCCGCTTCGTCGGCAAAGGAGTTGAAGGCTGACCGGAGGAAACTTATCACGTCGCCCGTGGACCCGTTGAACGTGAGTCCTGCAACCTCGTTTTTACGGAAATCGAGGAGCTGGTTGACGAGATAAAGCAGACGGGATGCATTGGCATGCATGGTGTTGAGGCGTTTTGCCGTGCGCTCGTCGTTATTGTCGCGCATCATTGATTCGAGCGGGGAGAGAATGAGGGTCAAGGGAGTGCGCAACTCATGGCTCACGTTGGTGTAAAACTTGAATTTCATCTGGTTCAGCTCCTCCTGCTTGCGCGCCGACTCCTCTTGCTGGCGCTTTATGTAGCGCTTGTGCTCGTGGTGCTTCAGCCCTATGAAGAGAAGGGTTACAAGGGCTATGGCAAGAATCACGTAGATAATCTTAGCCCAGACTGTCGCCCATATCGGCGGGGTGATCACGATGTCGAGCGACCGCTCCGAGTCGCCTTCCACGCCGTCGCTGTTGACTGCCTTTATCAGCAGCCGGTAATTGCCGGGGCTGAGGTTGGTGTAGGTGACATGATGCATCCCGGCGGGACATTCGAGCCACTCGTCGCGGAAGCCCTCGAGCTTATAATAATATGTGGTGTGCTCCGGCAGTATATAGTTGTCGGTGGCGAAATATATGTTGAAGCTGTTCTGGCGGTAGGTAAGGGTGACTTTGGATGTGTGGTTGAGTGTCTTGGTGAGTATCACATGACCGTCATATTCTTTTCCCGGCTTCACCGGCTCGCCACCCTGGAGCACAAGGTCGGTGAAGATGACCTTGGGACGTGACAGGTTGTAGCGTATGCTGCCCGGTGATACGCGGTTCAGTCCGTATAGCCCGCCTACCACGATGTCGCCGTTGTCGAGCATCGCCATCGACCGCTGATTGAATGTGCTGTTCTGCAGCCCGTCTTTGCCCGAATACACGTGGGGCGTGAAACTGTAGCCTGAATTGTTTATGTCGGGGGCTACCGTCACGTTTATTATACTGCCGTCGACCCCTATCCAGAGGTTGCGCGCCGAGTCTTCGGTCATGCCCAGGATAAAGGGGCGAGAGAGGTCGGGGAGCAGGGGCACTTCATAAATGCGGTCATGCTTCAGGTCATAGACGCAGAGCCCGTCGCGGGTTCCTATCCAGAGCAGCCCGCGGCTGTCGGTGAAGAGCTGTCCTATCGCCCTCTTCTCGAGTTGTGTGCCGTTGTCGCGTGTGCCGTTGACGGCGACAATCTTATTGGTTACGGGGTCAAGGGTGGCAAGTCCGTTGGAGGTGCCGATATAGAGTTTCCCGTCGCCTCCGCGGTTCATTGTCATCACATAGTCGGAGGGAAGCTCGCTGTTTTCGGTGTTGTAGGTGACCGAAGTGCGTGTCGCCGGATTCATGAGCGCGAGACCGCCGCCGAGAGTACCGGTCCAGAGGGTGCCGTCGTTGTTCTCGATTATCGCCCACACATTATTGTTGGGTAGTCCGTCTGCGCTGTTGTAATGGATGAACCGTCCGTTGGTATAATGTACCAGACCGTTGTTGAAAGTGCCAATCCAGAGCGAGCCGTCGCGGGCTTTCAGGATTGTGGCGATGGCATGGGGACGTGTACCTTCTGTGGGGTCGTTGACCGGGGTGAGCGACCCGGTCTTGCGGTCCCATAGCATAAGCCCGTTGGTGTCGGTGCCTATCCAGTATTGTCCGGGTTGCGACGCCTCCACGACGCAGTTGACATCGGGCATCGCCTCAAGGTCAAACTTAAACTCGCTGTCATTGTAGACCGACACGCCTTTCTTCTGGGTGCCGACCCACATTGTGCCCTTGTTGTCGGCGAGAAGCGATGTCACCGAGTTGTTGCCGAGCGAATAGATGTCGTTGGGGTTGTTGACAAGTCTCATCACGCCTCCGCTTTTGTCGATGACCGCGACTCCCTCGTTGTCAAGCCCGATCCATGTCCTTCCGGTGTCATCCTGCGCGATAGCGCGGATTGTCGCCCCCTGGATGCCCTCGGGCAGCGGAGGATGGATCCATCCTCCGGAGTGCGTGTCAAGGACCCACACTCCGGTATTTCCGTAAACCCATAGAAGCCCTTCGCGGTCAGCGAAGAGCCAGAATTGTGTGGCGCCCTTTGCCGCCGACACAATCGTCTCGTCGCGGCGTGTCACCTTTCCCGCGGTGTCGATGATGGTTATCGCGCCGAAGTTGTCGATTATCGCCGTGTGGATGCTGTCGTTGAGGGGACATATATCGGTCACTTCACGGTTACCCGACGCGATGCCCTCGAGTTTCATGGTCTTGGCACCCGCATGACGGAAAAGCCCCTCTTCCCTGACATATATCCATTCCCCCTTGTTGTCAGCCACTATCTTGGTGGGCTGTCCCTTAATACCATAGGTGGCAAGGAGCCGTTCAGGGTGGTTGTCAAATGTGTCGGTCTCGGGGTCATACATTATATATCGGCTCCCGGCGTTCACCCACAACCTTCCGTCGGCTCCCTGCACTATGTCGTCGACATAGTTGTCGGTGATGGAGGTTGAGTCGGCGGGGTCGTTGCGGTATATCTTTATATTGTAGCCGTCATAACGGTTCAGACCCGACACGGTGGCTATCCACACAAATCCGTCGCGGTCCTTCAGAATCGTGTTGATTTTGTTGTCCGACAGTCCGTCGGTGGCTTCGATATGTTTGAAGCGCAGACTTGCGCCGTAGGCATCAGTTATAAGGGCAAGCAGTAGAAATGTTAATAACTCACGAATTTTCATAAATTTTACAAAGCTGTGCTATGTCAGATATTATTTTACCCAAAAGTAGCGTTATTTTCGCAATTTTTGCACTGTTAAAACTATGCTATATAACACATTTTAATGTTAAGTAAACATTTTATACATCTTAACGTAACATTTTAACCCTCTCGCGTGAGTAATTGTACCCATTCACGACACATTTCATAAAGTAAGTTAATAGGATTTAATCTACTTTTACGTTCGAGAAATTTAGCCTTTTTTAAGTCTGAATAAGTCAAACCTAAAACAAACTTTAATTCTAACACTTTAATTCATTTTTCAATGGGAAAAAAAACTAATGGAACATTGCCGGAAGTCACGATTCTTCCGGGCTGCATTGGTGACACTGTGCCTGTTGACAAGTGTCGGCTTCATTGCGCCGACACCCCTGACAGTGACCGGTACGGTGACTTCTGCATCCGACGGTGAACCTCTCATCGGTGTGACAGTGCAGGTTAAGGGTACCGCCGCAGGTACCAGCACCGACATTGACGGCAATTACTCTATCAAGGCGGAAACCGGCCAGACTCTCGTTTTCTCTTATGTCGGAATGACTCAGCGCGAGATTACAGTCACCGGTCCACGCATCGACGTGGCTTTGACCGAGAACTCCGAGGTGCTTGACGAAGTGGTGGTGATCGGTTACGGCGTACAGAAGAAAAAGCTCGTCACCGGTGCAACCGCACAGATCAAGGGCGACGACATCGCCAAGATGAACACCACAAGCCCGCTGCAGGCTATGCAGGGCCAGCTTCCCGGTGTGAATATCGCTTCAAGCTCCGGTCAGCCCGGTGAAGGCATGAAGGTGACTGTCCGCGGTCTCGGTACCACCGGCAACTCAAGCCCTCTATACCTTATTGACGGTATGCCCGGCGACATCAACACTATCAACCCCGCCGATATCGAGTCAATCGACGTACTCAAGGATGCCGCTTCCGCAGCCATCTACGGTGCGCAGGCTGCAAACGGTGTTGTTCTCGTTACAACAAAGCAGGGTAAGGAAGGTCGCGCAAAAGTCACTTTCGACGGATATTTCGGATGGCAGAGCGCAGCCAAGAAGATGGATATGCTCAACGCTTACGAATACATGACTATCCAGGATGAGTCAATGCTCAACTCCGGTGCCGCTCCCTACGACTGGGGCAGCTTCAAGAGCATCTGGAACTATAACGCCGACGGTCAGCCAACAAGCGTCATCGACACCGACTGGATCGACACAATGTTCAAGGACAACGCCATCACACAGAGCTACAACCTCGGCGTGAGCGGCGGCTCGGCTACTTCTACCTATGCTCTTTCTCTCGGCTATATCGACCAGGAAGGTATCGTGGGCGGCAAGGACGTGTCCAACTATTCACGCTACAACTTCCGTATCAACTCCGACCACAAGCTATTCGACGGCATCATCACCGTGGGCGAGCAGGCTTCATTCTCTTATGTGAAGAGCGTCGGCATCGGTGTCGGAAACCAGTACAACAACTCACTCCGCGGTGCGTTTGACATGACTCCGCTTGCTCCCGTCTACAGCGACAACGGCAAGTTCGGCTCTCCCTTCAACGACACATCTGACTCTGACTGGTATGCCAACGAAGGCAACCCCTACGGCGCAATGATGACCAACACCAACAACCGTAACAAGGTGGCTCGCTTTTCTGCTAACGTGTATGCCCAGGTAGAGCCTATCAAGAATCTGCGCATACGCACTGTATATGGTGTCAACTACTCTTCTTCGGAATACCGCAGCTTCACGCCCCTCTATCAGTTCTCGCCCTACAGCCAGAACCTCTCGCAGACCCGCGTGTCGCAGAACATGAATCATGACCTCGACATGACATGGACCAACACCGCTTCTTACGACTGGACCATCAAGGACCACGCTTTCAACGCCCTCATCGGTATGGAAGCTAACCGTTACTCCGGAACTTACCTCGGCGCCAACCAGGCTTACCTCAAGGAAGGCTTCGACACTTGGCCCTATGCCTGGATCAGCAACGGTACCGCTGCTTCTGCCGGCGACGGTCTCGGTGCTTCCGGATATCCCAAGGATGAGAAACGCCGTGTCAGCTACTTCGGACGTCTCGGATGGAACTGGGCTGAAAAATACATGATCAACCTCACTCTCCGCTGCGACGGTTCTTCCAACTTCGCCCGCGGTCACCGTTTCGGTTGGTTCCCCTCTGTTTCCGCAGGTTGGAACATCTCAAGCGAGTCATTCATGGAAGCTACACGCGGCTGGCTTGACTTCCTCAAGATTCGTGCAAGCTGGGGTCGCGTAGGTAATCAGGACATCAACCCCTACCAGTTCCTCGCTCCTATCAAGACCCAGAACACTCACTACTTCTTCGGTCAGTATCTCGGACCTAACGGTGTCTACAACACAGGCTACGACACAGTGCTTGGCACCAACTGGGGTGCTTACCCCAGCCGTCTCGGCAACTACGACCTCTCTTGGGAAACTTCCGAACAGACCGACTTCGGTTTCGACGCACGTCTATTCAACAACCGTCTTGCCGTCAACTTCGACTTCTACATGAAGAATACTAAAGACTGGCTCGTTGTGGCTCCCGTGCTTGCAACCGCCGGTACCGACGCTCCATTCATCAACGGCGGTAGCGTGAAAAACACCGGTGTCGAGTTCAACATCACCTGGAACGACGTAATCGGCAACGACTTCTCCTACAGCGTAGGCGTCAACGGCGCATGGAACAAGAACAGGGTAGGCTCAATCCCCACCGAAGACGGTATCATCCACGGTAACTCCAACGAACTCTACGACAACTCTCAGGAATTCTACCGCGCCGAAAACGGTCAGCCCATCGGTTACTTCTGGGGCTATCAGACAGCCGGTATTTTCCAGAACGAGAAGCAGATTGACGACTGGGTGGCTGCCGGCAACGGTATCCTTCAGGAATCTCCCAAGCCCGGTGATGTTATATATGTAGATGTCAACCACGACGGTATCATCGACTCAAACGATAAGGTCAACCTCGGCAACGGTATGCCCAAGTTCACCTACGGCTTCAATATCAACCTCTATTGGAAAAACTTCGACCTCGGCATCGTGGCTACAGGTGTTGCCGGCAACAAGCTCGTGCAGAGCTACCGTAACCAGGTTAACCAGAAAGCCAACTACACTACCCGCATCCTCGACCGCTGGACAGGTGAAGGCACTTCCAACAAGATTCCGCGTGTCACCAACACCAACATCAACTGGCAGTTCAGCGACCTCTATCTCCAGGACGGCGACTTCCTCCGCATCAGCAACGTCACCCTCGGCTACGACTTCGCTCCGCTCATGAACCAAAAATGGTGCAGCCAGTGCCGCCTCTATTTCCAGGCTCAGAACCTTCTTACTTTCACCAAGTACGACGGTATGGACCCCGAAATCGGTTACGGTACTCAGAGCTGGGTATCGGGTGTCGACCTCGGTTACTACCCGCGTCCCCGCACATTCTTGATTGGTGTTAACCTTGCTTTCTAAGATTGAAAACTACAAAACTTTGAATATACAATGAAAAGATTCAAATCCAACATATTGACCGCCGGAGTGGTGATTACAGCGCTCAGCCTCGGGGCTTGCTCCGAAAGCTTCCTTGACGTCTCGTCAAAGACAGAGTCCACCACCGGCAACTTCTATCGCACCGAAGGCGACGCCTGGCGCGCCCTTATCGGCTGCTACGACGGATGGCGTCAGATTTCTTCCAATCCCGGAAGCGCCAATATATACCTCCAGGCTACAGTCATGAGCGATGAGTGTTACGGTTCTACCGGTAATGGCGATGGTCGCGGATTCCAGATGCTCGACCAGTTTGACCCCGCACAGTCTCCTTCCGACCTCCAGTATTTCTCTACCAACTGGAAGGTATATTACGCCGCCGTCTATCGTTGCAATGAGATGCTAACCCACTCCTATGTGTGGAGCAATCCCGCCAACGAAGGTCTATATATGGGCGAGGCTCATGCTCTCCGCGCCATCCTGTACTTTGACATGGTGCGTATGTGGGGCAACATTCCCTTGTTCACTGCTCCTTCTCAGGAAAACCGTGCACAGGCTGACCCCGCCGAGGTATATGCCCTCATTGTCGACGACCTCAAGTATGCAATCGCCAATATCCCGGCTAACGCTAATCTCGGCACCGACAATTTCGGCCGTATCACAAAGTATGCCGCCGAGGCTATGCTTGCGCGCGTGTACTTATTCTATAGCGGTTACTACGGAAAAGACCCCGGTTTCACCAACGAGGCTGGCGAGACTACCGGTGCCTGCACTAAGGCTGAGGCTCTCGCAGCTGTGGAAGATGTGATTGCAAGCGGCAACTACTCGCTTGTTTCCAACTTCAAGAATCTCTGGCCTGCCGCTTCTCTCGACCCGATACCCGGCGAACTTGGATGGGCTGAGACTTCTACCTATGCCGGCGACGCCAACTCTGAGGTGATTCTTGCCCAGAACTTCACCCCGACTCAGGACTATAACGGCAACAACGACTCTAACCGCTGGCTCGTAATGATGGGTATGCGTAGCCTCAACGACACCGATAAGGGTTACGGCAAAGGATGGGGCGCTTGCAACATCACTCCTGCTTTCCTTGACAAGTATCTCAGCGGCGACCCCCGCTACACCGCTTCGGTCATCGACCTCGAGGCTGAAGGCTGCGTGAAGATCGACGGATGGCAGACTTCTGTCAACGACTGGCGCGAATACACCGGTTACACCGTCAAGAAATATACTCCCCTCGTATTCGGCAACGGGCTTCCCGCTACCAACCCCACAGGTACACAAGGCTTCCAGGAGTGTAACGCTCAGCCTTGGGTGCTCATGCGCTACGCCGACGTGCTTCTCATGGCTGCAGAGCTTGGTTCGGCACAGGGTGCCAATCATCTCAATGCCGTGCGCAGCCGCGCAGGTCTCCCCGCTCTCGCCCTCACTCAGCAGAATATCATGGATGAGCGTGCTCGCGAGCTTGCTTTCGAGGGCATCCGTTACTGGGACCTCCTCCGCCAGGGTGTGCAGGTTCTCGCCGACGCTGTAGCTGCTACCGGAGGCAATGTGCTTAACGGTGGTGTTGCCGGTACTGTGACTTACAACAAAGACAAAATTATCAAGACCAAGGGTCTCAACCAGATTCCCCAGGATCAGATAACGCTGTCCAATGGTGTCCTTAAACAGAACGAAGGCTGGTATTAATCATAAATTATTAACTTCGCAAATAAAAGTTAAAAGGTTATAAAATAAAAGGTTACGCGCAATATGCGCGCGATTTCATCGTTTGGAAGATTGAAAGCATACGATTGTTCTATACGTCAAGGCGATATGCACCGCCTGACTCCTTCCACTCTTCCTATGATGAATCCCTTTATCCTCATTCCCTCTTTAACACTTTATTGATTTTGCGAAATTTAAATCCAGAAAAAAAGACTATGAAGCTAAACTGTTTTTATTCATTTCTTGCAGCGTCGGCTATGCTATGTGTGGCTACCGCTTGCTCCGACGATGACTACAGCTTGGATGCCGCTTCCGTTGACCCCGCGCAGCTTGTGCAGGGCAATGCTTTCGAGGTGAAGCCCGACGCGGAAAATCCCAATGTCATCCATCTCACGTCTAAGATGAAAGGCGTGACTCCCCTCTGGGTTACTCCTCAGGGGCGTTCCCAGTCTTCCGACTATACTATCGACCTGCCTTTTGCAGGCGACTACGAGGTCACCTTCGGTGTCATGACTCAGGCTGGCCCCGTATATGGTAATCCCTATAAGTTCAATGTGCCGCAGAATGACTTCTCGATGCTTTCCGACCCTATCTGGACCAACCTCGCAGGCGGTGTCGACGAGAATGGCAACGGCAATCCTAAGAAGTGGGTTCCCATGGATCGCAGTTACGGTGTGGGCTACGGCTCCGCTCCCGTGATGTACTTGGACCCCGACCATGTGAAAAACGACGGTGTCGAAAATAAGGACCTCCTTTTCGGCAGCGACAATTGGGCGCCTAACTGGGACCCCGGTTTCCAGAGCTGGCTCATTCCCGCCGACGACCCCTATATGGAGTCTTATATGATTTTCGGTCTTGACCCCGTCAAGGGTTGTACTCTTACCCAGATGCGTAAGACCGCTTCCGGCGAAGAAGTTGCCGAGGGTACTTTCTCTCTTAACATCTCCGACCCCAAGCGTCCCACAATCACCTTCAACAACGGCACCTACGCCATGCACAATCAGGGCTTCGACGGTGTATGTGAAAACTATACTCAGGACATCAAGATTATCGAGTGTACACCTTACGTGCTCCAGTTCGCTACCATGCGTACCAACTCTGAGGGTCCCTGGTGGCTTGTATGGAACTTCGTTGCTGCCGATGTGCAGGATGGCACCGTGACTATTCCCCTCGGTCCGGAACTCATCGAGGAGGCTAAGCCCGAATTCCCCGTTTACGAAGACTACTATAAGAATGATATTCTTGAGCGCCTTCTCTTCACCGTTTCAAGCAACGACGTGAATTATGAGGCTGCTGAGGTTGTCTATCATCTTGACGAGGATACTCCTTACGATATCATCCAGTGGAATGGTACCGGTACAAATGGATGGGAGACTCAGAATCTTTATGGTACAGTGGATTGCCCCGCTTATACCGGCGATTTTAATCTGACACTTACCCGTGACGGTCTCAAGGCTGTCATTGAAAATGATTTCTACAAGCCTTACTCTGGTGAAGCGTTTAAAACTTCTTTCTCTGCCGCCGACGGTCAGATTCATTTCAACGATGAGGTGACCCTTCTCAAGTCAGGTAATGCAAAGGTTGCAGGCACCGACTTCCGGGTATTCAAATGCAATGTAGACGACGGTCTACAGCTCGGTGTTCCTTACGGAACTGACCAGAACGGCACTGTCAATCGTTACATCGTTCTTAACCTTGTTCCTGAGTCTATCGGTGGTGGTGCTACCGGTCCTGTTGTTATTCCTGTCGACAATTCGGTTCTTGAAGGATATCTTGACAGCGGTAATGCCAACTGTTACCGTATTGAGCTCTTCAACGCTTGGGCAGGTGACAAGACATGGCCTCTCGACATTACTTCTGTGAAAGTGAAGAAAAAACAGATTCTCAAGATTACATTCAAGATTGATGGTCTGGAATGGGCTGCCGGCGCTCAGCCGAAGGCAATTCTTTGTCACAACGTAGGTGCCGGTTTGTGGCCAAATGCTGATGGTGCCGGATTCAATGATGCTACCGCTGTATCGGTTAATACTGCTACTGGTGGTGAGACTACTATCGTCTACGATAATACGTCAGGCTCGGGTGCTGTCACGTTTGATGCAGGCTGTCTGTCAATCTGTATTCAGCAGACTGGTCTCGTGGCTTCTCCGCTTGATGCCGACGGTAATGTAGACGCTGCCGCAGTTACTCCCGTAATTACCTCGATGACTATCGAATAAACCAATTTTAAAGAATTTTTCTATGAAATCTAAGATATTTCTTTATTTGTCGCTGTTTGCGGGGCTTGCCTTCACGGCTTGTAACGATGACGACATAACCGTCAACACTACCCCCATTCTCGACGCACAGTCGGTTGTGACCGGTTCAGCTGATGTCACCGCCACTACCGCTACCCTGCACGGTACTGTCGCAGGGCTTGAAAACAGTTCTCCTTCCTCTTATACCGTAGGTTTCAACTACGGTACTGAGGAGGGAAGCCTCAATCAGGATATCACCGGCTCGATTGTCGATGGTGTTATCACTGCTGAGCTTACCGGTCTTGCCGATGGCACTACCATCTACTATCAGGCTTTTGCAAAGCTCCAGGGCCGTGTCACCTTTACCGGTGATGTAAAGAGCATCGTTACTACCGATGCTGTGGTCACCACTAAGGATGCTGCTGAAATCGGTAATTTCTCCGCTCTTCTTGGCGCCTCTGTTACCGGGGCTCCTGCCGATGCTACCTACGGTATCGTGATATCTCCCTTCGATGATGAGGAGGAAGTTCGCGCAGGTCTTATTGTGCCCGCTGCTGCCGGTGCTTCTGATTTCGCTTTGACTATGAAGGGTCTCGTGCCTACCCGCACTTACTATTATGCAGGTTATGCCGACCTTGGGTCAGGCGTTATCTACGGTGAGGTGAAGTCATTCACGACTCCCGCTTATGAGGTCGATTTTGACAATGATCTCGTTGACCTCGGTCTTTCCGTGAAGTGGGCTAAGTATAACCTCGGTGCTACTTCTGAGTCTGAGCTTGGCGGTTACTATGGCTTCGGCGATGTGTCTGGTGTACTTAACACCACCATTACCAAATATTATGGTTCTGCCAACCTGTATGACACTGAACTTGACGTGGCTGCTGTTGCTTCCGACAGCAAGCTCCTTCTTCCCTCTGCCGAGCAGTTCCGTGAACTTTTCACAAGTTGTACTAAGGAGTGGACAACCGTTGACGGTGTGGCTGGTTATAAGCTTACCGGTCCTAACGGTAACTCTATATTCCTCCCCGCTGCAGGTAGCCGCACAGTGAATGATGTTACTGAGGCTGGTGCTATGGGATACTATCAGACCGGATCGCTTGCTGCTGATAAATATTCAGTTGCATATAATTTCTCTAACTCTAACAACTCACGTATCAACGCCCCCGTTTATCAGGCTCTTTCTGTTCGCCCCGTTGCAGGTCGTTCATTCCGTAAGATTGCTGTTGACAGCGATAAGGTGAAGTTTAACAATAAGGATGGTAACGGCGTTGACGGTCGTATCGAGATTTACAATGAGTATGGCGATACTAAGGCTGATTCCCCTGTAAATATTGATGATGTTTATTTCAGCCGCAATATGTCGGTTACTTTCTCTATTGAAGGTATCAATGACAATCTTGTGGAAGGTGCTGCCGGTTCTTACAAGGCAGAGCTTTCATTCGCCGATGCAAGCTGGGATCCGAGCTACTGGGGTGGTACTCCGCAGTGGGCGGATATCGTTAACGGTGATGGCACATACACTGTATCTTGCGAGATTGCCGATGTGGCAAACGGTGCCGTTGTTTGGTGTGTTGAGCTTTACGGCTTGTGGCAGGATCTTGTCGATACCGAAAAGGTTAAGGTGAAGATTGAAAGCATTAATCTTGATGCAAAGGAGTCGCCTATAGTTGAGGTTGCCGTTGACAGCCGTAGCGGTGTCTTTGGCAACAAGGATGGTAACGGCGTTGACGGTCGTATCGAGATTTACAACGAGTATGGCGACACCAAGGGTCTTGGCGTTGACTATTCTTGGCTTGCTTTCTCTGCCGGTACTATGACAGTTGAGTTTGATATTGAAGGTATCGACGGTAATCTCGTAGAGGGCGCAAGCACTCCTTATAAGACCGAGCTTTCGTTTGCCGATGCAAGTTGGGATCCAAGTTACTGGGGTGGCGCTGTTGCAGGTGCTGCTCAGGTTACAGGCGATGGACATTACACCGTGCAGGCTCATCTTGGTGGCTTCTGCGAAGGTGCTGTCGTTTGGACTATCGAACTTTACAACCTCTGGAAAGATCTTGTTGACACAAGCAAGGTCAAGGTATCAGGTATAAAGGTTTATGTGCCTTCTGTTGTTGAATGATTTTTAACCTTAAGAAAAGACTTTTACAATGATAAAATTTAAATCATTTTTATTAGCTGCGTCGGCAGTCGCCCTGGGTTTCTCCATGGGCGCCTGCGATGACGACGACACTACCGTCATAAATGAGGTGGCTGTCCCCGTCACCGAGCTTGCTGTCCCCGCTGCCGGTCAGGACTGGTCTATCGATGTGACTGCATCGGTTCGCCCTACCGTTTCTGCCGATGCTTCTTGGATTGTTGTCAGCGACCCTGTTGCCGGTGAAAATAACACCTACAAGCTCAATTTCGTAATCGAGCCTAATGAGGATGCCAACGGCAATATGCAGGCTCCCCGTTCTGCTACTATAGCCATCAGCGCGTTCAATTCAGCCCGCTTCATTACTGTTAGCCAGGAAGGCGCACTCGACTACAATCTTAACTACGGTAGTCTCCCCATGCAGAGCACTGCTGCTGAGATTGCAAAGAAGATGGGTGTCGCTGTCAATATCGGTAACACTCTCGAAGCTCCCGATGGTGAGACTTCTTGGGGTAATCCGCAGGTAAGCCCCACTTATGTGGCAGGTATTAAGGCTATGGGATTCAATGCTGTACGTATCCCTTGCGCTTGGGTAAGCCACTATGAGAAGGTTAAGGACGTGATGGGCAATGACTCTGTAACCACTACCATCGATCCCAAGTGGATTGCACGTGTAAAGCAGGTTGTTAGCTACTGTATCGACAATGACCTTTATGTCATCCTTAACGATCATTGGGATAACGGTTGGATTGAAAACCGTCTTGAGGAAGGCTATCACTCTTCGCTTGCCGAGCAGCTTGCCGACGTATGGACTCAGATTGCCAACGAGTTCAACGCCTTCGACGAGCATCTTGTATTCGCCGGTCTGAACGAGCCGGGCATGAACGGCACAATTAGTGCTCCCGCTCTTGAGGCTCTTACCAAATACGAGCAGGCATTCATCGACGCTGTACGTGCTACCGGCGGTAACAACGCTACCCGTACTCTCGTCGTGCAGGGTCCGCAGACCAACATCGACGCTACTGTCGCTGACTCTTACGTGATGCCTGTTGACGCTGTTGCCGACCGTCTCATGGTTGAGATTCACTTCTACGATCCCTATCAGTTCGCTCTCATGGAAGACGATGCCGACTGGGGCAAGACTTGGTGGTACTACGGTAGCGAAAACCACGTTGCCGGCAGCATCCACAACAACGGCACTTACATGAACGAGGCAGAGATTGAGGGTCAGTTTGCCAAGATGAAAGCTAAATTTGTTGACAATGGCTATCCCGTAATCCTCGGCGAGTATGCCCCGATGATTCGTACCGTTGACAAATACGCTGATCTCGATGTCGCTAAGCATGAGGCTTCTCGCGCTTACTGGAATGAGGTCGTTACACGCGCAGCTCTCCATAACGAGTGCGTTCCTTGCTACTGGGAAACCGGCGGCGACATCAACCGCACTACCGGTACCGCAATCAACACCTACGCCATCGACGGCATCATGCGCGCCAAAAACTAATCAAAATTCCCCCACTAAAAAAAGCCCGGCACCCGCCGGGCTTTTTTATTAAATAGCTATCGTAGCTAAATTAGCTAAATTAGCCCTCGAGCTTCAACTCGCCTCATCATTCCTCGTTTTCGCTTCAGCTGAAGCGAAAAAATTCCCCATTTCTACATTGCCGCCCCTCCAGCGCCTCTTATCTTTGCCACAAAAAATCATCTATACTATGAATACACTCCCTGCATTCTCCGCTTGTTATCGGTTTGACGACACCGATTTCATCGTGAAAAATCTCGTGACCGCTCCCGGCGATACCCTCCTCGCCGAAGCCCTCCCGCCCGCGACACCGCCCGTTCCCGGCGCTCTCCCTGTCGCCATCAAATACTCCCCGCAGCTCGGCACCCGCGTCTTCATGCTCTCCGGTCGCAATCTCTCCATCTCCGACAGCAACGGCTCGACACCCCTCGGCACACTCCATGCCGATTTCCTCACACTCGCCGACACCGGCTCGCGCCTCATCTTCATGACAAAGCTCGGACCCTGGATTGTCGATTACGACCTCTCCACCGACAAAATCAACGTCATAGGCGAGCGTCCCGTGTATCCTTCCATCTCTTTCCGTGCTGTCAGCCGTCCTGCGCTCTCATCCCGTGTGCCGCAGGTCACCTTCAAAGGCTCTTACACCCATTGGGCGGGACCGCTCGACGAATCCGACCGCCGTGCCCTCGCTGCCTCCGTGACCGACGCTTGCGACCGCTGTTTCACCTCTGCCGCCTCCGATGACTGCTATGCCGCTCCGGTGCTCGCCTGGTATCATCTGCTCGATGCGCAGGGTAGGGTGCTATATCGGTCAAGCCCCGTGCTCGTCGAGCCTGACGGCTTTGATTCACCCTTATCCTGTGATGTTAATGTCAATCAGTCGGGAGGTTCCTATATCTCGACTGTTAATGCCTCGCTCTCCGTTCCCGTGTTCAGGCTTACGGTTGTCGTGCCTCCACGTGATTCATCCGATTGGCGCGATGCCGTAAGGGCGCGCGTGTTCTGGTCGCGTCCCCTTTCGCGCTCCCGCGTCAACTCTCCGCTCGACATGACCTTTGCCGGCACTTCCGCTGCGCCCGTATTGCGCCTTTCAATCCCGCAGAATCCCGGTTTCGGGTCGATGGTCATGGGGTTGCTCGACCGCATCGAGGAAAAAGACTGTGATTCATGTGTCATCGACCTGAGTTATTTTAGCGGTGCGGCGTCGCAGGAGAGTGTCTATGCCATCGGTCCGTCGAAAGTCATGTCAGCAGCGCTCTGCGACTCATACTTGCGCGCGATTTCCACGCGTAATCCTTCCCCCGATGCAATGCTCCGGTGGGCAGCTCCTCACGCCTTTTCAGCCGCTACAGCTTGTGTCGACGGCGATATGGTCACTTGGGGCGACATCACGCCGCTCAATGCCCTCCCGCAGGGCGTGTCGGCGTGGGCTACCGCAGTCGCCGCATCGGAGCCTTGGTCCGCTATGGTGCGCGTAACTATCGCCTCCGATGACGGCTCCGACGATGAAATCCTCTCCTTCGAGGAAAGCGGCTCCGCAAATGCTCCCGTAAAGCTCTCGCAGCTCATATCATATCCCCATCCGGCTGCGCGCCTCATCGAGATAGAAATCACCCGTCCCTCAGGCACCACCCGCCTCGCCCTCCCACTCACCCCCGGTGTCTCCTCCTCCGCCGCTATATCCTCAAGTAATCTTTTTGTCCCGGCTTCGCAGCCTTCAGCTGCGATTCTCGTGCGCCGCAATTTCCGCCGTCATCCGGGGTTGATTCTATCCGCTCTTTTCGCCGACCCGTTGGCTCCTGTCTCAGCCCTTGAGGCAACCCCCGGCACTATTGCGGCGATTACCCCCGCCTCTCGCTCGTCAAGCAGCTGGGATTTCGCGCGCCGTCATCTCTACATCTTCGGCTCGGCAGGCATCCATGCCGTCGCCGTGAGTGCCGCAATGAAAGCAGTATCGGCTCATCTCATCGACTCACGCAGTGTCGTTTCGGCGCGTCATGTCGCATGGTCGCCCGATGGTGTATATGCTCTCTCCGGGCGCAATCTACTTTCTGTCGGAGGTTCGCGCGCAAAGGTGATAGCCGACTCTGTGTCTGCTTCCGCTATAGGATGGTGTGGCTCTACCGGACGGCTTTACTGCGTCACCGGTGCCACGTTGCTGAGGGTACGCAGCCCCGACGGCTCATGGCATTCCTCCGTTCTCCCGGGCTCGGCGCAATATTCCGTCATCGGCGACGGTCACAGGCTGCTGCTCTGCTCAGCGACTCATATTCTCGCGCCGCCCGGTGTACCCGCGTCACAGGTCGATGTGCGCTGGCAACGCCGTCTGCGCCTCGCCCGCAGCGGTGTCCCGCTTGCCTTGCGGGGAGTGGAAGTGCATCTTGTCTCCTCATCGGCGCAGCTCACCGTGAGTCTTTACGGTGACAACGGTTCGCGCTGTCTCTCGCTGATTGCGTCAGTCGAGGTCGACGGCTCTGTCGACGCGCCCTTGCTTCTCCCTGTCATCTTCCCATGTCCTTTTATCTATTTTTCGGTATCTATCGAGGGCACCGTGGCTGCCGGCTCCGCGCTCTCGGCGGTAAATCTCGTCTATTAACCATGATTGACTCCGTTATCCTCGAAAACAAGCGGCGCAACGCGCTTCTCGCCACTCCTTACGACCCGGTCACCGGCGTAGGCGCGGGTGGTGAACGCCGGGAGATGCTCTCCCCCGACGGCACATTGGAACATGTGCCGGTCACGATGGTCGACGACCCGCAGTTTGCCGTCGTGCGCGCCTCCTCCCTGGCGTGGAAGCGGCTCCGCATCCGTCACGACTTTGAATATTGGGCTGCTACATGCGTCACCATTCGCGACAAGCTCACCGGTCGTGATGTGCGCCTCCGTCTCAACCGTCCGCAGCGTCGTGTGCTCTCCATCATGGAGGGCATGCGCCTCGCCGCGCAGCCTATACGCCTGATTATGCTGAAGGCGCGTCAGTGGGGCGGCTCGACTCTTATTCTTATGTATATGGCGTGGATACAGTGCTGCCTCCGACGCAACTGGCACTCGCTCATCTGCGCCCATGTCAAGGATACGTCGGCGGCTATCCGCGCCATGTATGGAAAGATGCTCGACAATTATCCCCCGGAACTCTGGGAGGAGGAGACAGCACCTGAGTTTCGCCCTTTCGAGCATTCGATCAACACCCGTGTCATACCAGGGCGTGACTGCCGCGTGACACTCGCTTCAAGCGAGCGCCAGGATGCCGTGCGCGGTTTTGACTTCGTGATGGCTCATCTCAGCGAGGTCGCTTTCTGGTGTGACTCGGCGATGAGGTCGCCCGAGGCGTTTATCCGTGCTGTCAGCGGCGGTGTGGCGCGCGTTGACTGCTCCCTGATTGTACTGGAAAGTACCGCCAACGGGGTCGGCAACTATTTTCATGCCGAATGGATGCGCTCGAAGCGTGGCGACAGCGACAAGACAGCCGTTTTTGTGCCCTGGCACGAAATCGACATCTATTCCTCGCCTGTCACTGATGCCGCCGCGTTGTGGGATGGCATGGATGCCCGTGAGCGCGCTCTCTGGGAGAAAGGTTGCACTCTGGAGCAGATTCAGTGGTATCACGACAAGCGGCGCGAGTATGCCACCCCGGCACAGATGGCGGCTGAGTTCCCCTCCGACGACCTTGAGGCGTTTGCTTCCACGTCGCGCTCAGTGTTTTCTCCCGCCGGTGTCGAGGCGTTGCGGGAAGGGTGTTGCGACCCTGTCGCTGTCGGCGAACTCGTCACCTCTGCTCCCGTGGGATATGGCGCTTTGGTGGTCAAGGAGTTTTGTCACGACACTCTCGGGCGGCTGAAAGTGTGGAAATGGCCGCAGTCGGGCGGAAGGTGCTACAGTCGTTATGTTACTGCGGTCGATATCGGCGGACGCTCCGACCGCAGCGACTATTCCGTGATTTCCGTGATTGACACCTTCACTCCCGACGGACGTCCGGAGGTAGTGGCGCAGTGGCGCGGTCATATCGATCATGACCTGCTCACATGGAAAGCGGCGGCTATCGCGCAGTGGTACGACGAGGCGCTTCTTGTAATCGAGAGCAACACCCTTGAGACCGAGGATGCCGACAACTCCCTCTTCACCCTCTCCGAGCTTAACCACGTCTACCGCAACCTCTACTATCGTGTGGCGCGCGACCGTGTGACCCTCGCCCCGGAGCCTCGCGTCGGGTTTCACACTAACCGCGCTACCAAGACGATGGTAATCACCCGTCTCATCGGGCTTGTGCGCGACGGTGGCTACATCGAGCGCGACCTCGATGCCTGCGACGAGCTGGATATGTATGAGTGTGACGCCGCCGGTCGTTACGGCGCAAAGCCGGGCTACCACGACGACATCCTCATGACCCGCGCCATCGCCCTCCACGTCGCCCTCTCCCCCTCTTGATTTTTCCCGCGTAAAATAGGTGAAGTCTCATATTTTATTGTAACTTTGTGAAATACATGAAAATATTATTTACCAAATCATTTACTCACATGAAAAATTTCATTACCCTTATCGCTATCCTGTGTGCTGTTGCTGCTTCCGCTACTGAAAACATGACCGTGATTGCCAACGGTCTGCGCGGTCCCGTCAAGTCATGCAAGAGTGTGGGCATCGGATATGGTCACGAATACCTTGAGTTTGACCGCCAGGGGCGTGTCATTAAGGAGATTAACGCCAAGGACATGACTGCTGTCTATAAATGGAACGACGATGGTACAGTGAACGCGACTGTCACAGACAAGGATGGTAACCTTGTGGGTGCCGAGCTTACTTACGGTTGGATGAAAGAAAAGAATAGCTTCATATTCGTGGCTGGCGAGAACCGTTTTGTCGGCTATAATGATGACGGTAACGGTACTCTTCTCCAAAAGGTTGTTGTCGCCGATGGTAAGACTGCCGTTTACAATTATATCTATGACGAGGATGGGCATCTTATCGGATGCAAGGTCGTGTCGCCCGACAATACCGCCCCGGAGATGGAGATGACCGTAACTACCGAGGATTATGATGAGCATGGTAACCCTGCCCGCGCCACTGCTACCGCCAACGGGCAGGATTATACCTCTATGTATAAATATACTTATTACGAATAGTGTTGCGTAGACTTTTTTCTCTCATTATATGGGTTGTAGTCCTGTGCTCTCCCGCACCGGCTCTTCCCGCTTCACCGTCAGCCGATGCTGAGGCAAAGGCGGTGCTCGAAAAGGCTGTCACGGCTATGTATTTTGACGATGATTTCGTTCTTGCTGCGGAATTGTTGGGAAATTACGTTGCCGCTAACCCCGATGCTGACGGCAAAGTGTATTATGAGTTGGCAAATGCTTGTCGCGCCCTGGGGCGTCCTCACGACGCGGCTGCTGCTTATGTGGAGGCGGCTCTTAAAGTGGATAATCTTGCCCCCGATGCTTTTTTCAAGGCGGTTGAGACGCTTGAGTGTGCGGGGCTTGACAAAGCGGCTGATGAAGTGTATGACATCGCCTTTGCATGGCATCGTGACTGTGAGTACTGGTACGATAAGATGCGTCAGGTCTATGTGCGCCGATATAACAGGCTCATTACCGAACGCCGCTTTACAGAGGCTCTTGCTTTGGATAAGGAACAGCTTTCGCTCATGGATAAGCATGACATTTCCGGTCAGGCAAAATCGCGCGTTCAGGTGATGTCGGAGATTGCGCAGCTTTCCGGTGAAATGGGCGATACCTCCACTTTGCTTGAATATGGGGCGCTCCTTTCCGGCATAGTCGAGAAAGTCCCGTTTGAGCAGCGTCACACATCGCTTATATCCATACCGATGCTTGCCACCGTGGCGAAATACTATGATATGACCGGCGACTTTGCCAGTGCCGACAGTGCATGGGTCTCGCTCCTCAGGGTCAACACGTCACCCGACAACTATGCGGCAAATCTTACCGGATATGCCGCTTTTCTCGCCTCTTATGGCAGCACTGATAAGGCTCTGGGGCTGTACGACGAGGCTATCGGTATTCTTCGCACTGTCGGCGACCTGGGCGCGGCGGCATTGGCGGCTACGGATAAGGCGCAGTGTGCTAAAAACGTGAAGAAATGGGATGTCATGGAGCAGGCATGTGCCGAGACTGCTGACATTGTGTCGGAAATGGGCGATGGCAGTGGCATAAGCGATGCTATGAGATGGGATGTAGCTTACAGGCTTGCCACCTTTTACTCCTATGCGGGTGACAATGATATGGCGATAAAGATTTATCAGGAACTTTTGCCGCAGTACCTCGCCGGGAAAAACTATAAACAGCTTGCGTTGGCAACCTCTGACCTCGGCACAGCTTATGCCGCCAAGGATATGCACCGCGAGGCATTGGAGTGCTATGAAAAGGCTGCCGGATATATCGACTTGGAGATGTTCCCCGACTTGAACAGGACTATAAAAAATAACATGGCAAGGTCATTTTACCATGTCGGACAATCCGGCGAGGCGATAAAGTTATACAGTGGGCTGCTCGATGACCTGCGCAACACCATGCAACACGATTTCGTGTATATGACCGACAGCGAGCGTCACGAGTTCTGGCAGTCGCAGTATTACATATTTGACAATATCCACGGACTGCGCTTGCCTGACAGTGAGGTGGGCGTCTTGCGCTATGAGGCGGCTCTCGCCAACAAGGGGATTTTGCTTGATACCTCCACCCGGCTGCGCACCATTATAGCCGAGTCGGGCGACACGGTGTTGCAAGCCGACTTCAAACGGCTGCAGCTGCGTCTGAGTGAGCCGCGCGATGCCGCCAACAATGCGGCAATCGAGGCAATCGAGCGAAACATCCAACGGCGCGTGGCTCAGATAGGCGACTATACCCGTGGCGCGTCAGTCTCCATTGCGGAAATTTGCGGGCGTCTCGGGGAGAATGACCGTGCCGTGGAGATAGTGCGCCATGTCGGTACTGACGGCTATTATGCCTACGAGGCTCTTATCATGGGGCGAGATGGAAATGTGGTAGTAGAGCCGTTGCCTTCGCAGGCGATGGTCGAGTCGCTTGACCGTAATGCGATTTATGCCGATTCGACATTGCTCGCCGGTGCGTTCTGGTCACCGATTCTGAAGCATTTCAATAGTTCGGGCAGGCTGTTCATATCGCCCGACGGCATATATCACAGTATCGCTTTCGAGCATCTTCCTTTAAACGGTAAATCCGTGAGCCGTACTTTTGATGTGGTGCGTGTCAGCTCTACCAGGGCGTTGGTGTCTTCATCTATCCCGATGCAGGGTGAGGTGGCTGTGTGGGGTGGATTGGACTATAATGTCGATCTTGATGCCGATTATGAAGCTTTAGGGGCGGGAAACTCACTGCGGTTGGGTCACGGCATCTCGCCTTGGGCGTATCTTCCCGGCACACGGCGGGAAATGCTGGCGATTGCCGAAGTGCTGGACCCGTCGGAATGTGAGCCTGTCACAGTGACCGCCGATGAGGGTACGGAGGATTATTTCAAGTCAATGTCGGGTCATGCTCCGGGGATACTGCATGTTGCCACCCACGGCTTCTATATCCCGTCGCAGTCTCCGGAAGAGGAGTCGTCATTGCTCCGTAGCGGACTGGTGCTTTCAGGCGCTAACAATCATTGGCGCGAGAATATGATGTTGCGTGATGGTGTCGATGACGGTATTCTAACGGCGGCTGAGATTTCACGTATGGATTTGAGCGGCAGCCGTGTGGTCGTGCTCTCCGCGTGTCAGAGCGGTTTGGGCGACATCGAGGCGGAAGGTGTCTTCGGCTTGCCACGTGCTTTCAAGCAGAGCGGTGCCGGCAGCATAGTGATGTCGCTATGGTCGGTTGACGATGTGATTACACAGCGTATCATGACCGCTTTTTATCAGGAACTTCTGAAAGGGAGCACGTTGAGGAAGGCACTCGCCGATGCGTGTGCCGCGCATGGTGGAGATAATCCCGCCTCTTGGGCGGCTTTTGTTGTAATTGATTGAACTTCATGAAAAAGTTGCATCACATAGTTCCGCTTCTGCGTCTTCCGGCTATCGTCACGCTGGCCTTTGTCATGGCATGGCTGGTGCTGTATGATTTCGGGGAGCTTGGCTCATTTGTCCCTGCTGACAAGGCTGCCGATTTTGAGACCGGCGACTTCTATCAGATGGTCGAGCAAGCGGGCAGTGTACGCACATTGTGTGACGATGTGGTGCTGGTGCCTATAGATGGTCTTTCGCGTCGTGAGATAGCCTCCGTTATCGACGAGATAACGCTTTATGACCCGAAAGTGATTGCAATCGATCTCCTGTGGGGTTTTCCGCAGCCGGAGACTGATTCCCTTCTTTGCGATGTGCTTGATTCCGGCATTTTGACCGTAGTTCCCGACACTACGGCATATATATATAATCAGGTGCCGGAGCTAATCGAGGGGCATGTCGAATTATATACCGGGGGTGCTTCCAATACAGTGCGTTTTCTTGCCGACGGTGAGTCGATGGCGGCTAAAGTGGCGCGGATTCTTCGTCCCGGATTGCCGGTGGGAAAGATTGCCGACAATCATGGTCTCATACACTACGGTCATTATGATTTCCATATCCTGAAGCCCGAACAGCTTGCCCTTCATCCCGAGATTATCAAAGGCAGGGCTGTCTTTATCGGTACACTCTCGGATGCCGCCGACATGCACTCCACGCCGGTCTCGGCGGAGATGTCAGGAATGCTTATACATGCTACCTCCGTGGCGACAATGATTGATTCATTCCGCGATGTAAGGAACTCTCCCGAATGGTTTGACTGGCTGCTTGCCATTGTTTTTTGTACATTGTTCGTGTTCCTGAATCTGCGCAGTCAGTCATGGCGCGGCGGACAGTTAATCATGCGTGTCTCTCAGATTGCATTGCTCCTGCTGATAGTGACCGGTGGCACCTTTATATATCTTCACACAGGACTAAGCATCAATTTCTCGCGCCCGCTGCTCATGGTCGGTGCCGCAGCCCTCGCTGTCGATATCTGGTGTGGTGCGGAAGCGTTTATAAACCATAAATCTCACAAGAAATCTCATAAGCGATGAAACATTATATTCTCACATTTCTGTGTCTCGTGATAATGGCGATTCCTGCAGGTTCCAAACTGCGGGTGCTGAATGTGACGGGGCAAGTGTCAGTAAATGACGCCGCCGGCACTCATGCCGCAGAGCCTTACGAATATGTCGACAACAACACTGTCATTCAACTGACGGCAGGTTCGAAGCTCAGTATTCTCGATGAAAAGACCAAGGCAGTCTATCACTCACCGGAAAAGACGGGTAAAATGACCGTCAGGAAAATTATCAGGCAGGCGCGCCGCAATTCCGACAATACCACTGCAGCTGTTGCGCGTAAGGTGATGGAAGTGTGGAATCATGACACGGAGAAGCGTACTCCGCGCAAAGGAGTGTCTTACCGTGACCAAAGTGCCGGTAGTGGAATCGAGGGTGCTGTCGCCGGGATTATACGCAAGTCATCGGCACCGGAAAATCCTTCATTGAGATGCAGGGTCGTCAGGGAGGAAACTGATTCCCTATGGCATTTCATGATTGAAAACGATGGGAGCGAGCCAATGTTCGTAAATATAGTAAAGCCGGGTTCCGGCGATACCGTTCCGACCCTGATGCTTCCTGTCGGATATGACGATGAGATGCCCTATATCCTTGTCGGACCGGGAAATACGGAGCTTACCCAATATGTTTTCTACGGCGCGGCTCCCGATGATATTTTCTTAATGGCTGTCAATCAGCCATTCGATACAAATCTGGTCAACGTGTTGCTGAGACAGGATGCCGACTCCGCGTCCACTGCCGATGCCCCGACAATTACATTAAACAAAATAATCCCTGAAAGCCACTGAGCCGCCCCGTAATCGTGACACTATCTTGGTTTTCCCGCAATCCATTTTAATGACTTAAGGATTTTGCCCGGAATGGGCAAGAGAGAGTTAACCGCGGGTAGCCCCGGATGGGGCACCCGTGGAAATCATGCCCTACCACACTATACAACCCTGAACCGGGTTGTATAAATATGTGCTAATCAAGTGGCTATGCAACCCGCTACGGGATTGAACCAAGTGGATTTATGGTTCTTGCACCTTAAGTTAGTGACATTGGGATGCTTGATGAACTTTACAGGTCAAAAACTTTTGAAAAAGTCAATGATCCTGCTTGTGGATTGTATTATCAGGGGGCTGTATATGTGTTCCAATTCCTAAAAAACGAAATAGAGTGTGCGCAGATTCTACCTGCAAGTGCAAAATTAGGCAATAAATTTGAAGAACTCGGCGACGGGGGTTGAAAAACCAAGCTTCAACCTCGGTCGTCTGTTTATTTTAATGATAATCTCCTTGAGCATTTCGTCAGATATAGAATCAAAGTCCGTTCCTTTTGGGATGTATTGCCTTATTAATTTGTTGTGGTATTCGATACAACCCTTTTCCCAGGAAGAATAAGGATGCGCAAAAAATATTTTGGTTCTCAGTCGCTTGGCTATGAGCAGATGCTCGGCAAACTCACTGCCGTTATCGGTGGTTATCGACCTGATTTTGCCTATATAAGGCAGCAGCATGAGAATGACTGTCTGCGCCAGAGCCTTGGCATTCTTTCCCTGTGGCAGTTTACGTGCCAGCGTAAAGTTGGTATTCCTTTCGACCAATGTCACGATTGCTCCCTTGCCATCCTTTCCGACAATTGTGTCCATCTCGAAATCACCCGGTGTGGAGCCATCCCATTCAGCCGGACGGTCATCGATCATAGTGCGGTCCTGTACTGCCACATACGGAGCCGAGACCTGACGCTTTCGATGTTTGAGCTGATGGCGACAATGCTTCCATAGATCCCCTCCATTATCTTTGTCCGTACGGATGTAGGCATAAATCGTTTCCACGCAGACACTTTTCCTGCCTTGCTTACGTAACCATCCTGCAATCTGAGCCGGGGACCATTGTTCCTCACGCATCTTAATGCGGATAAAATTACGTATTTCAAGCGTTAGACTCCTGTAGTTCTGCAACCGTCGCTGCCGGTCAGCGGCTTTTACCTGCGCCTTTTGCCAGTGGTAGCCGCGTTGACCACTGTTGCGCTTCAACTCTCTGCAGAGGGTAGATTGCGACACTCCTATGGTCTGCGCAATCTCTTTTCTGCTCTTTTTTTGCCGGAGTAACACGTCTATTGTGTATCTTTGCTCCGCGGTTAGGTGATTATATTTCATTTTACCAACACAAAGTTACTTAATCGCAGGGAGACTTCGGTCTCCTTTTTTGTGTTGCAGGTAATTTCTGGTGAAAAATACATTAATCGGCGTTGCCCTCAACGGGGGCTTACCCAGCCCCCTCGGCGCGCGGCCTTCCCCTGAGGAGGAGTGAGGAAATGCCAGTTGCACTTCCTATTGGAATCTTTCGTGGTAGGATTGCGTGAGATTTTCGGGGGGAAAGCGTGGTGCTTTAAATAATTATCGCTAAATTCGCGGCTATAACCTGTCATAAACTTGACTATGAACAATGAATTAGATTGGGGCAACCTGTCATTCGGGTATATGCCCACCGATTACAACGTGCGTTGCTATTATCGCGACGGCAAGTGGGGCGACATCGAGGTGTCGCAGTCAGAGACTATCGACATGCACATTGCCGCCACCTGTCTGCACTATGGTCAGGAAGTGTTTGAAGGGCTGAAGGCTTTCCGCGGAAAAGACGGGAAGATTCGCATATTCCGTCTGGAGGAGAACGCCAAGCGCATCATCGAGTCGGCAAAGGGTATCATGATGGAGCCTGTGCCGGTAGAGCTTTTCACCGAAATGGTGAAAAAGGTAGTGAAGCTCAACGAGCGTTTCGTGCCCCCTTACGGCAGCGGCGCGTCACTCTATATCCGCCCGCTGGAGATTGGCATGTCGGCACAGGTCGGCGTGAAGCCCGCGAAGGAATATCTGTTCCTTATCCTCGTCACTCCGGTAGGTCCGTATTTCAAGGAAGGATTCAAGCCCACGAATATATGTATCATGCGCGAATTTGACCGCGTGGCACCGAAGGGCACCGGTCGCTGGAAAGTGGGTGGTAACTATGCTGCCAGTCTTGAGGCGGGTGAACGCGCCCACGCCCTCGGATATTCTGCAGTGCTTTATCTCGACCCGAAGGAGAAAAAATATCTTGACGAGTGTGGACCCGCCAATTTCTTTGCAATCAAGGATGGCAAGTATATCACGCCTGCTTCGGAGTCTATACTCCCCTCGATAACCAACAAGAGCCTCATGCAGATAGCCCGCGACATGGGCATCGAGGTTGAACAGCGTCACATACCTGTCGAGGAGCTTTCGGAGATTCAGGAGGCTGCCGCATGCGGTACCGCCGCCGTCGCATCGCCTGTTGCCGAAATCGATGACCTTGACACCGGCAAGAAATATGTGCTCTGCTCCGACGGTAAAGCCGGTCCCGTGGTTACGGCTCTCTACAACAAGCTCCGTGCCATCCAGCTCGGCGAGGAAGAGGACATTCACAACTGGAACACCATTATCGACTGATGCCGGAACACCGTTGCGACTTCAGGGCGATAATCGATAAATATTATCCCGATGACAACCGCCTGCGTGCTATATATCTCAAGCACGCAGGTCAGGTGGCGGGACTTGCGCTCGCCATCAACCGTGACCGTGGTCTCGGTCTCGACCCGTATGAGGTCGAGGGAGCGGCAATGCTCCACGACATAGGCATTTTCGCCACTGATGCCAAGGGCATAGGATGCGAGGGTGCCGAGCCTTATATGATGCACGGCGTGATAGGAGGTAAGCTGCTCCGCGAGGAGGGCGCGCCTGAGGAGTGGGCGCGTGTGGCTGAACGTCACACCGGTACCGGAATCACGATGGAGGATATTCTCGCCCAGGACCTTCCGTTGCCGCTTGCCGACTACTGTCCCGAGACGCTGCTTGAAAAGCTTGTGTGTTACGCCGACAAATTTTATTCCAAGAGCGGCACGATGGAGAAGAAGCCGCTGTCGCGTGTGCGCAGTTCCATCGCGCGCCACGGAGGCGATTCCCTTGAGCGTTTCAACCGTCTCTATGCCCTCTTCGGCGAGTCACGGGACTGATTGTTTAGGGTTTAGGGTTTAGGGTTTAGAATAATCCATCCTGTCTCGAAGTTCCTATTTTTAACCCTATAACCTCATACCCTTATAATGTCACTAACTTAAGAATTTTGCCCGGAATGGGCAAGATGTCGTTAGCCACGGGTATGCCTCCGGCATTACCCGCGGTTACCAGGATGAATCCCCTTGCGGGGATTTATGGCTCTTGTGTCTTAAGTTAGTGACATTGCATAACCTTATAACCCTTTAACCTCTCGACTTTCGCTTGCGGAAGTTGAGTTATCAGTAGTTAATTTCCTGAACTTTATAGGCTCAAAATCAGTTATTTTTTGACAATCCAAATATTCTGCATAAATTTGCGAGCCGAATAAGGTAGAAGAAAATACAATTAAATATATAACAATTATGGATAACCAGAATTTAGACCGCATAAGCTATGCGCTTGGCTTGAGCATGGGAAACAATTTCCGTAGTTCCGGCATCAAGACTCTCAACGTACAGGATTTTGCTGATGGCGTTGCAGCTGTGTTTGAAGGCGTACAGCCCAAGATGACTTACGATGAGGCAAAACTCGAAATAAAGAACTTTTTTGAGGCAATGGAAGCCGAGCAGCAGGCTGCCGCCGCCAAGATGGGCGAGGTTAACGAGGCTGCCGGAAAGAAATTTCTTGAGGAAAACGGCAAGCGTGTTGAAGTTAACGTCACTCCTTCGGGGCTTCAGTATGAAGTGCTTCAGGAGGGTACGGGCAAGCAGCCTGTCGCTTCCGACAGTGTGACCGTACATTACACCGGCAAGCTTATCGACGGCACTGTATTTGACAGCTCTGTCGAGCGTGGTGTGCCTGCCACATTCGGTGTGACTCAGGTGATACCCGGATGGGTTGAGGCTCTCCAGCTGATGAAGGAGGGTGCGAAATGGCGTCTTTTCATCCCGTCGCAGCTCGCCTACGGTCCTCAGGGTGCCGGCAATATCATCGGTCCTAATTCCACACTTATCTTTGACGTGGAACTGATAAAAGTAAACTAATCACATTAAAGTAAATAAAACAAAATCCAGATGAAGAAATTTATTCTCGCTTGCGGTGTGGGCGCAGTGCTTCTTAGCGCGACCTCATGTGGCAAGTCAAACGCAGCCACTGCCGGCGATGCCGCAGCCAACGACTCTATTTCCATGCTTTTCGGTAAGGTTGTCGGCAGCCAGTTTGCTGAAAATTTTGCCCGTCAGGGCGAAGACAATGCTGACAAGCAGGCACTTCTTCGCGGTATCCAGACCGCAGTCAACGCCGACTCTACCCAGGAGGCATATCTTCAGGGTCTGAGCATGGGTGTGCGCTTTGCCCAGCAGTTCAACTATTTCGCAAAAGAGATGGGTGTGGATGTTGACCGCGACCTTTTTATGAAGGAATTCAAGGCGGCTTTCACCGCTGATTCAGTGTCAGACACCGCTATCGACCAGGCTCTTCTCAACTCTCTGATGGAGCGCGCCCAGCAGCGTGCCGAGGAGCGCAAGCTTGAGGAGCTTAACAATGCCCCCGAGGCTGTCGCAGGCCGTAAGGCAGGCGAGGCTTATATTGACTCCGTGAAGAAAGCCGACACAACCGTGAAGACTACCGCATCGGGTCTTTCCTACAAGGTGATTTCCGAGGGAGAGGGTGATGCAATCACCGACAACGACCAGGTAGCTGTAATCTACAAGGGTACACTTACTGACGGCACCGTGTTTGACGATTCTAAGGGTGAGCCCCGCAACTTCCGTCCCAACCAGGTTGTTCCCGGTTTCGGAGAGGGCTTGAAGATGATGAAGAAGGGTGCGAAGTATGTGCTTTACATCCCCGGTGACCTTGCTTACGGTGTGAAGGGTCAGCCCTACGCCAAGATCGGTCCTAACCAGACTCTCGTGTTTGAGGTTGAGGTAGCCGATGTAAATCCCGCCAAGAAATAATCATAGGCTTACGCGATATAAAGCGCGGTTCCCTTTCGGAGCCGCGCTTTTTTGTCGGGGGAGTTGTCAGATTCCAGTTGTCAGTTGTCAGTTGTCAGTTTTCAGTTTTCAGTTGTCAGATTTCAGTTGTGAGTCTTTAGGGTCTTGAAGGTCTCGAAGGACCTTAAGGTCATTCTATAACTCCGAAGCCGTTGGGTGTGTGGGGCGGTCGCCCTTCCAGGCGACCCTACAGCTACGCGGTGAGGACAAAAAGTTATCAGTTTTCAGAGGGTGGGGATTGGTTTCCCGTCAGGGATAATCTTTGTGTAGCCGGGGTGTTGAGCGAAGCGAAACCCCCGGAAAGGGGTGGGTGTTGGGGATGTTTCCGATAGGAATCATCAATGTTTGCTGCGGGATAATTCCCTGCGGGAAACGGTTAATGGGGGATGCTGTCCGGGGGTTTCGCTACGCTCAACCGCCCGGCTAAATTTGGATTTTTCCTATCGGAAAAGTTGGGGGATGCGGGGCGGGCTGCCTTCCAGCAGCCCCTACAGCTACGCGGTGATGGCTTAGTGTGGGAGCGGTCGCTCCTACAGCTACGCGGTGCGCAGATTCTACCTGCAAGTGCAAAATTAGGCAATAAATTTGAAGAACTCGGAGAGCGGGGTTGAAAAACCAAGTTTCAACCTCGGGAAAGATTCCAATAGGAAATGCCAGTTACACTTCCTATTGGAATCTTTCCGCATCTTTACAAAATTTTTTATTTGCATAGAAATTTTGAGGTATGGGGAAATTGGCTTAATTTTGCACATTGGAATTACCATAATTCTTTTAAATTTGTTATATAAGAAAAATTTGACATAAAATGGCAGACAAAGACCAAAACAATCAGTCGACCGAGCTCGAAGAGCTTGCTAAAGACAATCAGAAACTGAAAAATGACGTGACCCTCGGTCAGAAGTATCTCATGTGGATCATCATCGCCCTGTCGGTGGTGGCAGTCATTGTGCTCATATATATCTTTGCTGTAAGACAGCCCGGTGTAAAGGCATCAAATGAGGCTATCTCACAGGCTGATATCACTCTTTCCCAAGGCAATGACTCGCTTGCTCTCGCTCAGTACCAACAGGTAGCTGACGAGTATGGCTATGAGGCAGGCAGCCGCGCCGCCCTCATGGCTGCGACTCTCAATTATAAGAAGGGCGACTATGAGGCTGCTCTTTCCGATCTCAAGAATTTCGATGCTAAAGAGGCTGTAGTAGGTGCTGCCGCCATGTCGCTTGAAGGTGACTGTTATGTCAATCTTAAAAAATATGACGAGGCGCTTTCTTCCTACGACAAGGCAATCAAGGCTTCCGGCGACAACGCTCTCTATACACCGCTTTTCATGATGAAGAAAGCGACTGTGCTCCGCGAGCAGAAAGATTATGCAGGGGAGCTTAAGGTGCTTCAGGCAGTGAAGACCGATTATCCGCAGTATGCCGCTACTTATCGTATAGATATTGACAAATACATTGCCCGCGCTGAATATCAGGCAGGGGAGAAGAAATAAAAATCTGATCTGTATATTGACATTTGCACCCCGGTTCCGCATCATGGAAACCGGGGTGCAAATGTTATTCAGGTATATAAAAAACGAAAGTGCACTTCTTCACAGAAGCACACTCCCTCATAACCAAAATTCAAGTATATATATTTCTTGTCGTCTAACGCTTAGGAACGGCAGCCGAAGAGGTAGATGTAGAATGAAGAGTGATTTGTAGAAGTTTTTATTCGACTGTGTTTTCCTAAGTAATGTGGCTTTCATCAAGCTAGTGCAAAGTTACTGCTTATTAGCGACATAGCAATGACCCGCATCTGAAATAAATCTAAAATAATCAAAATACGGGAACAATCGGCTAACTTGTTTGTTGTCATAATGATTATCGTAAAAATGATGTCAAAATCATATTTACGATGTCCATTTTTTAAGCAGAATTTAAGTTAAAGTGCCGGATTTGATGTTTTTTAAGCATTTAGTCAAATAAAACCGGTGCTATTTTTCTTCCTCGGGATGGGGAAGAGTGACACGTATTAGTTCAAGGCGTGTAGCTGATTTCTTGACTATGGTGAAGGTCATCCCTTCAAGCTCAAATGTCGCTCCTTGTGCCGGAATTTCTCCCAGATTGTTCAGGATGAAGCCGGCAAGGGTCTGGTATTCATCTGACTCGGGAAGAGGCAGATTGAAATTGTCGCGGAGATCACTTATTTCATATCGTCCGGAGAATTCATATATGCCAGGCTCGATTTCACGAGCGGTAAGGCGGCGATTGTCATGCTCATCCTGAATGTCGCCGAATATCTCTTCCACGAGGTCTTCAAGCGATACAAGCCCCGAAGTGCCACCAAACTCATCGACCACTACTGCCATCGACCGCTTTTCGGCGAGCAGTCTACGCATCATTTTGTTGGCAAGGAGTGCTTCAGGCGCGAAAAGCACAGGCTTTATCGCCTCTTTCCAGTCGGAATCGGGCTTGAACAGCTCACTCACATGTATATAACCGAGCACATTGTCGATATCCTCGCGATAAACCAATATCTTGGAACGTCCGGAGGATGTGAACAGTTGCGACAGCTCCTCGCGCGATGTCTCGTCAATATTGACCGATACTATCTCGTTGCGTGGGGTCATGCAGTCGCGTATGTGAGTCGATGAAAAATCAATTGCGTTGTGAAATATCTTTACTTCGTTCTCGACCTTTGTCTGTGTAGCGGTCTCGTCAATGGATGTCTCGATATACTGGTTGAGCTCTCCGATGGTGAGAAGACCGAGCGGATGGTTAGCGTTTTTGATGCCGACCATCTTCATGAGAGTCTTGGAAAGCCAGCTTGTAAACTTGGATATGGGATATAGTATCACCCAGAAGAAGAATATCGGCAGGGCGAAATAGCGCAGCGACGAATTGGGGTTGATACGGAAAATGGTCTTGGGGAAAAATTCGCCCGTGATTAGTATCACTCCTGTCGATATGAGGGTCTGCATGAGCAGGATAAATACTTCATTGTCGTAGACGCTTTTCAGCCACGGGTCAAGAAGTGCCGCCGCCCCCATGCCGTAAATTACAAGCATTATGTTGTTACCCACAAGGATGGTGGATATAAACAAGTCCTGATGCTTGTAATACAGGTTGACGATGTGCCCTATGAAGCCTCCGCGTTTCACATCTATCTCAACCTTGACGCGGTTGGATGATATATATGCGATTTCAACTCCGGAAAAGAGAGCGGAGAATATCAATGATACAAGGGCTATGATGAGCCATTGGGTAGTGGGGTCCATATTGTCAGACTGATTTGTTGGCTTTTATATCTTGTTGTTGTGTAACGGCGGTAGAGTCGCCGGTCACGGTAGTGGAGTCGGTTGTGGCGTTACCTTTGAAGTCTGATACCGGGAATATGCCCGACGGCTTGTGTATGGTGTAGGTGGTCATACGTTCGTTGGATGTGAATCCGTAGCCTTCGATTACACGGTCGTTACGCTCGATATGTATGAACGAGTCGGAATACACATTGCGGTCGCGCTGACTCCAGAAGAGTTGTTGGGTAAGAAATTTCTCGCCTCGTGTGTTCAGGATGTTGACATTGCCGTCAAGCCGCCAAAGCGATTTGTTTTTAAAATATGTGGCGGAGTCACATACGATGGTGGCATCGGTGGTGTAATCAGTGTCAAATTTTTCCATGAACAACCCGTTGGGGAATCTCCACACCGGTTCTTTTGCCTCGTCAAATACGAGCCAGAGGGGGGTGGTGATGCGGTAACGCGTGATTCCTGAGTCGGAGATGAGCGTGGTTACGTCGCGCGTCATCATCGTAGGTACGCTGTCGCCGTCGGTGGCGCGGTGTACTACATCGGTCTTTTCATCGGAGCATGCTCCGGCGACAAGCATCAATGCCCATACGACGGGTAGTGCCTTCATGCCTCCTGACCGTGTTATGTGACTGCGAAATGACATGTAAGTCCTGTGCCGGTTTAGCGTATCTTGCTCTGGAAGAACCAAAGCTCGTTGACATTGATGCCGAGGGTGATGTTGAGGTAATCCTCCTTAATCAGGGCATTGGGTGTGCCCTGGCGGTGTTTCCACTCCAGCCCGATATTAACCACGGTCTTTGAACCCGGAGCCGGCAGCCCGAATCCGAGCGACACGCCGTATTCCTTCACATCGTTGGTACCGATTTTGATATAGTCGTTGCTATAATAGCCACCGATGCGGTAGCTTATACGCTGGGCGTAATTTCCACGGTGGTAGGGGGTGTACTGTGCGCCCAGACCGAAGCGGAGGCGGTTGTTGAATTCCATCATCCCGTTTTCACGGTCAAGTTCGGCGTATTTTACATCTTTCCAGTTCTGATAGGTCACGTCAGCTTCAACCATTAGTCGTTCGCGCCATTGGTAATTAAGACCGAAACCCCAGGTGTCGGGAAGAGTGTATTTGTCACGAAGCGACGTATAGGCGACCGTGTCGGCATGTACGTCAGATGAGCCGATATTATAGTAATTCACGCGCCATGCATGTCCGAGCAGTGATTTTGACGGTGAATATGTCACACCGGCGGTTAGCTTGTTGTCGCGGTTGATATCAAGTGAATATTGCACACCGAATTGCAGGTGATAGTCCCTGACCTGTACTACGCGCTCAAACAGGGCGGTGTTGGCGGCTTCCGGCACTGCGTAGATGTCATTGATGGTGGTGCCGAACAGATAACCGATATTGGCTCCGACCGTGAATCCTTTGAAAGGACGGCCGCCGATACCGACATACAGTTGGTTAAGTCCGCCGGAGCCGCTACGGGAGTCTGCGCCGTTGTCCATCTTGGAGCCGAATGAATATCCTACCGATGAATAAGGCAACAGTCCGATGCTGGCGCCAAGATAGCGGGTGATGGGAAACTGCATGGTGATGTAATCCAGTCCGCCTCCGAAATCTTTACCAGAAACGCCGTTTTCCTTGCTCCACATCGCCGAGGCTGTGAGACCCATGTCAAAAAGGAATGTGAGCGAGTCGATAGCCGCGTAACTTGCGGGATTCATTACATTGATTTGCCTTCCCGACTGCATGGCATAGCCGACACCTCCCATGGCGCGTTGTGACGAAGTGGCGTTATCGTTAAGGATACCGTAGCCATACATTGAGTAGGGTGTCTGTGCCGTCGCTGTCAGGCAGCTGACAATCAGCAGTGCTATAGCCGATATTTTTTTAGTGATGTTCATTATATTTCAGTATACTGTTTAATCCTTTACATACAAGCATCGGTTCAACCTCCGCCTCACATTCAAGCAATGGGGCGAGTCGCGACGCGTCACCTCCGGTGAGTACCACAATGGCATCGTCGGGCAGCAGCGACCTGTAATATGTGATTTCGCCGATAGCTCCCCTTACTACTCCTGCCTTGATGGCATTGACTGTGTCGGTGCCCCATAAAGGCACATCTCCGCCGGTCTCCACGTCTACGTAGGGTAGCCGGCTTGTCATGGAGTGCAATGCCTCGGCGCGCATCCACAGTCCCGGGGCTATGTTTCCGCCGGCAAATTCACCGTCGGCAGTGAGCCTGTCGTAGGTTATTGCTGTGCCGGCATCGACCACAAGTACCGACTTGCCCGGGTAGAGCGCCTGCGCGCCTGCCACAGCGGCTATGCGGTCGCGCCCGAGAGTGGTCGGGGTCGTGTAGCCTATGCTTACCGGCAGCGGCAGCATTGATGTCAGTTCATACACCCTGTCGGCAATCGTGCGAAGCGACACCACTATATCCTCTCCATGATGTGTTACGGAGCAATATATTGCCGCATCAATGTGGCGGTCGCCGACGATTTCTTCCAGATGACCCGGCAGCAGATGCTCGTGGCGTTGATAATCGACAAGCGTGTCACCCTCAAAAAGAGCGACTTTAGCTGTCGAATTTCCCTGGTCGATTACAAGATTGTAGCCCATTGTGCGACAAAATTACTAATTCCGTATGAATTAACGACCCGCATCGGTCTATTTTTTAGACTGTTTATGCTCTTTTGCCAGAGTGCGCGGAATCATTATCGAGGTGTAGACGAGTATGAGTCCGCCCGCGAGGATGAAAGCAAACCAGTCGCGCCCTGCGCCGTAAGGGTAAAACATGAAAAATGCCGCCACACAGAAAAATATCGAAGACCATACCTCGATGCGGTAAAGACGCTTCACACGAAGCACGTCGCCGTCATAGCGGTTCATGATCCTTCCTATGAGGGTAATCAGCGCGCCCGCCGAGAAAATCCAGCGGTATACCTCTATGCTGTAGCCGAGCAATGGCATCAGCACACCCGCTGCAATCAGTATCATTCCTGCCGTTATAATCCAGGAGAGTATCTTTTTATTTTTTTGACTCATGATGTTGCTTTATTCTATTATGTACACATCCTCGTTTTCGCGTTGCATGTGGTATTGTTCCCTTACGATACGCTCCATGGTCTCACGGTCGGTGTCGAGATTGTGATTTTGCTTGCGATAATACTCCATCGTGTCACGGTTTGCCTTGATTTCGCGTTTCAGCTCCTTGATACGCTCGTCATATTCCATTGACTTGATTATGGAGTTGTCGTTGAAAAACAGTACCAAGAGCGTAAATGCGACAACAAAAATAAATGTCACCGAAAAGTATCGGCGGCACCATGCCCAGCTCTTTTGTACCCAGTTGCTCATAATGGGTGCAAATTTAACGAAATCCCCCGTCACTGCCAACGATTTAACAATCTATTGCATTACGACGCCATTTATTCGGTTATTGTGTGAGTGGCAACGAATAGTTGAAGTCGGGTTTGACCGTGAAAGTCAGCGACGCGCTCCTGCTTGAGGCAGAGGCATTGTAACGGAAGTGGATGCGTGTGTTGGGAGGCAGGCAATCGATGAAAAACAGTGCGCTTTCAGGTTTGTTTTCTTCCGGCGACAATATCCTGCCGGGAGTTATGCGTTCTTCGACATATATGTCGGTGCCGGTCACCGTGACCGTGATGCTTACCGCCCCGTCAACGCCTGTTATGCCGGCAAGTCCATGTCTAACGAGTGTGACACGATAGTCATCGTTGACTGTGATGGTGAGTCCGGCGACGGTCTCTTCCCCCGATATAAGTTCTCCGGCATAAAAGTAGGTTTCGGCAGGCGACTTTCCGCCGGGGCGTACAGCCATGGCGATAACTGCCGCTGCCACGATAAACAGCAGCACACACACTTCAACAGTGCCGATTGCAATCCATAGAGATATCATGATTCTTCAAAGTTAACCATTATTTGTCAAAACCAATATATAAAATAGAGTGTTAATACTTGTGATATTGTATAATTCACGTTCAATCCATTTATTTTGATGTCACACGATTTATTGATGTCACACAGCCTGATTCCTACCCATAAGGTAGCTACGTGGCTGCTTACACAGATTGACCGCTTTCTCACCCGGCTGGGTCTTGAGCAGTCAGGCTCGGCAGAGGAGATAATCTATACTGTTCTGGCACTTGGCATGGCATTGCTCGTAGGCTGGGTTGTCAGAAAGGTTGTGGTGGCGATTGTGCAGAAGCTGGTATATTCCCGTCACACTATATTTGTTGACGAGCTTCAGCATGAAAATATCGTGAACAAGATGAGCCATATCATACCGCCGCTTGTGTTTCTCGGGCTTATACCGTTTGCCTTCCAGACTGATAATCACACACTGATTGTCATCGAACGCATAGTACTCGTATATTTTGTCGTGGTGCTCGGATGGACAATCTGTTCGCTTTTCAATATCATCTGGGCTAATTATGACCGTAGAGAAAACACCAAGAATCTTCCGCTCAAGGGCATACTGAATGTTGCAAAAGGACTTGTGTGGATTATAATTTCCATCATCGCCGTGTCGATACTTGTCGACCGCTCTCCTGCAGTGCTGCTCACCGGATTGGGAGCGTTTGCCGCCGCCTTGATGCTGATATTCAAGGATTCAATACTCGGGTTTGTAGCAGGACTACAGCTGTCACTCAATGACATGCTGAGAGTAGGCGATTGGATAGCGGTGCCGGGCACGATTGCCAATGGTATTGTCACCGATGTTTCGCTTACCGCAGTAAAAGTGAGAAACTGGGATAACACCACCGTGACGCTTCCTCCTTATACGCTTGTCTCGACATCATTCCAGAACTGGAACAAAATGAAAGAGCGGGGACGACGTCAGATTGAGCGGTCGGTGTGGATTGACATATCGACCGTCCGCCCTACCACGTCCGCCATGCTGGAAGCGTTTAAGAAACAGCCGTTCATGAAGGAATATATAGAGCAGATGCAAGCCGATGCCGCCAAGGGGCAGGCAACATGCCTGATGCACGACAATATAAAGGTCAATGGCTCGATTGATACCAATCTCGGCTGTTATCGTGCCTACGTAGGGCTGTATCTGCATCATCACCCTTACGTTGCAATGGGAGGCCCGACATGTATGGTAAGGCTTATGCAGCAGACGGCTACGGGAGTGCCGTTGCAGATATTCTGTTACCTCAACACTACGGAATGGGTGTCGTTTGAAGGCATACAAAGTGACATTTTCGAGCATATAATGGCTGCGGCTCCCGCTTTCGGGCTGTCGGCGTTCTCGTCGCCTACAGGCAGGGATATGGTGAATATCGCCAATCCGAAGCCGGAGGCGATGCCTTACAATGGCGATTCTCCCGTGGCGATGGCAACCTACGACCCCATAACCAATTATATGGTGCCACCGAATGTATCGGGCGACCACGGGTTTGCCTACAATACCCAGCCGGTTTATCCCGATTCGATAGCCGAGGCGGTCGCTGCCGCAAAGGCTGCGGGTATACCTGTGATGCCTGTGACAGGAAGTCCCGTGCCTCCGCTTGTGTCCGGCGCTCCTGCCGTCACTCCGGCATCATCTTCATCACCTGCAACTCCTTCAGCGTCCGGAGGTATTTCCCCTACACCGGCTGATTGAGGTGCTGATGATTCACGACAGTTACATTAATCAACCGATTATAATTTAGATTCTGATGAGAAAGATAATGTTTTTAGCAATCGCTGCGCTTTTATTCTGTTCGTTTGACTCGGCAAGGTATCTTGGTGACATGAACGAGTTTGTTGCACGTTATAGCAACGGTTATCTCCTTGACTCCGACTGGGAAGTGATAGGGTATGCTCGTAACGGCTATATCATGAATGAACGTAACGAGATAATGGGTACGTATCATAATGGGCGAGTGTATGACTGTCTTGACAGTGTGATTGCAGTCTATGGCAACGGTTGTGTCTATTCCGACCGCCCCTTGTGGGATGTCTATGACCGTATCGACATGTCGAATTATATAAGGGATCAGAAAGGCAGGCAATAGTCATGCTTCAGCTCCGACATCACGAATGTCGACTCGACAGAGCCGAGCCCTTCAAAAGCTCCGAGCTTGTTTAACAGAAATTCCTGATACGCGCCCATTGAAGGGGCATATATCTTCAGGAGGTAATCGTAGCCTCCCGATACATTGTAACATTCGGTCACTTCGGGAAGTCCGCTTATGTAGCGGGTAAAATCCGTGGCGATTGATCGGTTGATATGCTGCAGTTTTACCTGGCAGAACACCATGAATCCCTGACCGACTTTGTCGGCATCGATTATTGCCACGTAGCGGCGTATATATCCTTGTGTCTCCAGTCGTCTCAGACGCTCGAACACAGGGGTGGTAGAGCGGTGTACCTTCGCTGCAAGTTCTTTCACGGTCAGTCGTGCGTCATCTTGCAGCGCGCGCAATATGGCAAGGTCTATGTCATCAAGCTGTTCGGTGGTCATTTATTCTGTTTGAATGTCATTAAACGGATTGTTTTGGAACGTATGTTCTATTTGATAGTACAAATATAGATATATTTTCTGTTGTGCCGGGATTTAATTGCCGATATTTTCTGCTATTTCTAAATTTGCGATATGAAATTGAAAATATCTACAAAAATATAAGATTATGACACTTGACAGAAACCGACTCCATTTTGAGACACTTCAGCTTCATGTAGGGCAAGAACAGCCCGATCCCGCAACCGACTCACGCGCAGTGCCGATTTATCAGACGGCATCTTACGTGTTCCGTGACTCCGCGCATGCGGCGGCTCGTTTCGGACTACAGGATGCGGGCAACATTTACGGCAGACTCACCAACAGTACACAGAGCGTATTTGAGGAGCGAGTGGCGGCTCTTGAAGGTGGTGTTGCCGGCCTCGCCGTGGCGTCCGGAGCGGCGGCGATTACCTATGCGCTGCTCAATATAACCCGCGCCGGCGACCATATCGTAGCAGCAAAGACCATATACGGAGGCTCCTACAATCTTCTTGACCATACATTGCCTGCGTACGGCGTGACTGCTACGTTTGTCGACCCTTCCGACATCAATAATTTCGAGAAGGCAATCAAGCCTGAGACAAAAGCCCTGTTTATCGAGACGCTCGGAAATCCCAACTCAAATGTCATCGATATAAAGGCTGTGGCTGAAATCGCTCATCAGCACCGCATTCCCCTTATCGTCGACAATACTTTCGCCACTCCGTTTCTGGTGCGCCCTATTGACTCCGGTGCTGACATAGTGGTACATTCCGCTACCAAATTTATCGGCGGTCACGGCACATCGCTCGGGGGAGTGATTGTGGACAGCGGTAACTTTGACTGGAAGGCGTCGGGGAAATTCCCTCAGTTGACCGAGCCTGACCCGAGCTATCACGGTGCGGTATTTGCCGATGTCGCCGGACGTGCTGCATTCGTGACACGTATCCGAGCCGTCCTTCTCCGTGATACCGGTGCCACCATAAGCCCGTTCAACGCGTTCATTCTATTGCAGGGGCTTGAGACATTGTCGCTGCGTGTCGAACGCCATAGCTATAATGCCGCGCGGGTGGTGGAATTTCTGGCAAAACATCCTAAGGTGAAACGAGTGAATCACCCCCTCCTGCCAGAACATCCCGACCATCCGCTATATAAACATTATTTCCCGAAGGGGGGCGGCTCGATATTTACATTTGAGATTGACGGCGGCGAGAAAGAGGCTCATCGGTTTATAGATGCTCTGGAGATATTTTCGCTGCTTGCCAATGTCGCCGATGTGAAGAGCCTCGTCATCCATCCCGCCACGACTACCCATTCGCAGCTGTCCGACGCCCAGAAGGCTGAGCAGCAGATTTTTCCCGGCACAGTGCGTCTCTCCATCGGCACCGAGCATATCGCCGACCTACTCGCCGACCTCTCCCAGGCACTTGACAAAGTGTGATCCGATGGCACTTAATGGTTTTGTCTGGAACGGTCAAGATGGCGGTAACCTACCCGATACATATGGATAATATTGCAGAATAGGGTAAAAATCCCTTGTATTCACACCCTTAATCTTGCAAAAAATGTTTAAATTTGTAATTGGAGATACAGTTCGTTACTCATAAACGCCCTAAAAACCATTAGTTATGACGCCGGATAAGATTGACAAAGTATTAGATTCGACCATAGATGCACTTTACTCCCGTGCATCATCGGTCATTGAGCACGCTCGTGAAACTGCTTACCGGCAGGTCAACGAAGCATTGGTTAAACGAAACTGGGAACTTGGAAAATTGATTGCCGAGGAAGAACTCAATGGTCAGGACAGGGCAATTTACGGAGCGTCAATTATCAAAGGCCTCTCGAAACGACTTACGGCAACTTATGGAAAAGGCTTTACCAAAAGCTACCTATATAGCTTCCTGACTTTCTATAAAAACAATGAAGGTGAGATTTTCCAAACAGTGTTTGGAAAATCCCGTCCTCTCCTTTCATGGTCTCATTATTTCGTACTGACTCAGGAACTTAACTCCAATGCCCGTGCATGGTATGAACAAGAGGCTATGCAGCAAAACTGGGGTGTCCGCACTCTTCAGCGTAATGTGAGCTCGCAATACTATTATCGCATAGTTGCCTCCCAACGCAAAGGTCTTGTAGAAAAGGAGATGCTTGAATTGACGGCTTCCCTGCAGAATCCGGACCCGACTGAATTCATCAAAAATCCTGTAATCGGAGAATTTTTAGGCTTCACAGCCGATTCAGCTTACCGCGAGTCAGAACTTGAACAGGCTATAATCGACAATCTTGAGAAGTTCCTGCTTGAAATGGGCAAAGGTTTCGCCTTTGTAGCTCGTCAGCAGCATATACATACGGAAAAGAAAGATTATTTCATAGACCTTGTATTCTATAATTATATTCTTAAATGCTTCGTACTCATAGACCTGAAGACTTCGGCAATCGAGCATCAGGATGTCGGTCAGATGGATATGTATGTCAGAATGTATGATGAGCGGCAGAGGGGTAAGGACGATAATCCTACAATAGGCATCCTGTTATGTGATGATACCGACGAGGATATAGCCCGATATTCGGTGCTTCATGACAATGACCATCTCTTTATGGCGAAATATATGCTCTATCTGCCGTCACCCGAACAACTTCGCGCAGAGATAGAGCGTCAGAAGACCATCTTTTTTCTTAAAGAACAATCACACCGCGATGACGAAGTGTAACCCTGACGCAGACAGCCAATGATGACGTGACTACTTGGATTCCTTCTGACCATTTTCGACAGATTTTCGTATATTTGTATGCTTTTCCCTCACTTTTTTCAAAGTGGGGGTTTAGTTTTTTCAAAGTTCCGTGTCTTAATGGATGTATGACGAACAAAGATGAAATAGAAAAGCTTTTCAAGGCTCATTATGAACCGATGTACCGGCTTGCCCGATCGCTTCTTCATGACGGGGAGCTTGCGCGCGATGTGGTGCATGATGTGTTTGCGGCAATCCTTTATACTCCGCCCGACACATCCGTTTCTGCAGGGTATCTTCTTGCTTCGGTACGCAACCGGTGTCTTAATATCATCCGTGATGATGACCTTCATGACCGTATAGTCAATGCGTATTTTCTTGACATGGAGGATTATGATGAAAGGGATGAATCTTACGAAGATACTTTGTCAGAGATTGACTCCATCATAGGCAATGACCTGTCGGAACAAGGCAGGAGAGTGATTGAGTTAAGATTTTCTTCAGGGATGAAGTTTGCCGATATCGCTGAAGAGATGAATGTGAGTCAGAATGCCGTGTTCAAAGATCTTCGTCATGCACTTGAATTAATACGTAAAAAATTAAGACAGAATGGAAATGGATAAATACCGACTCGTGTTTGATGTAATCGAACATCCTGAAAAATATCCCCCTGAAAAAGTGGAAGAGCTGCTTTCCGATCCGGAGGTGGCGGAGATATATCGTCTGTTGTGTCTGACAACCTCAAGTGTGGAATACCGTGCTGATGTCAAGGAGATTGATGTTGAGGAGGAATGGCATAGATTTTCTGCAAATCATTTCTCATCGCGCCGCAATATTTTTACCATGCATCGTGCCGCCTCGATTGCCGTTATCGTCGTGTCATCGCTTGTTGCCGTGGCACTTGGCGTAGCCATGAAAATCAGCTATCCTTCCGGAGATTCCCAAAGTCATGATAATGATACCGCTGTATCGGTAATCGTGACAGAGGCATCGGTCATTGAATCAGGCGATACGCCTGATTCAATGACGGTAGACAAATCCCCGGTATTGTTTGACAATGAACCGATTGATTCCATATTGGCGGTGATTGGTGAGCATTACGGGGTAGATGTGGTGTTTGAAAGTGACCGTTCAAAGAGTCTGCGACTTTATTATCGGTTAGATATGACACAGCCTCTTGAGTCGCTTGTGGATGAACTTAACACATTTGAACAGATAAATATCCGTAACAACGGAAATATCCTAATCGTTGAATAACTATGAAACACATTATCGCGCTTGTTGCGTTCATGCTGACAGTTGTGTCGGTATGTGCCGCTGAATTTTCTTATAAATTTGATTCCATTCCTGTTTCGCAGGCTTTATCTCAGATTGGAAGTGATCATCAGTCATTGAAAATAAGTTTTATATACAATGAACTTGAAACCTATCGGACATCGGCACGCATAGATACAGATGATGCCTATGAGGCGATACGTCAGACGATAGGGCTTAATCCTATATCGGTGGTCAGGAAAGGTGATGATTTTTATGTGGAAGCATTGCAGCACGGCAAATATTGTTATACCGGGCGATTGTCGGGTCCCGATGGCGAGACTGTTGCCGGTGCCTCGGTGTTGTTGCTCGCTCCTAAAGATTCCACTGTGATTACCTATGGTATAGCTGATGACAGGGGACGGTTTGCTATCCCATGCGATAAGAAGGAAGTTATCGCCAAATTTACCTGTCTCGGTTATATGCCGACATATCATAAATGTGACGATTTCACTCTCGGTACTGTGATAATGCAGCCGTTGCCGGTGCAGTTAAAGGCAGTGAGCGTGGAGGCGGCAAACGCTCTCGCTTATTCCGACCGCACGGTGTATCTTCCCACCGGCAATCAGCGTCGTGCCGCCCAGAATGCCATTGATTTGCTCTGTCACATGGCTATTCCGCAGATAAAAATCGACCGCGTTACCGGGAGTGTGTCCGATAATCTCGGGAAGACCGTGGAGATATTTATAAATTATGTGGCTGCCACGTCGGAGGATATCACTGGGCTTCGCACTACCGATGTGCGCCGGGTGGAATATCTTGAATTTCCGATTGACCCGCGTTTTCGCGGGGCGCAAAGAGTCATTAATATCATCGTGCAGGAATATGTATATGGCGATATACCAAAGCTTCGGCGTATGAAAGTTTCCTGACGGGGCTGTCGAATGAGGCAAATATCTACTCCAAGTTTGTCTATAAAAAGATGACCTACGATTTTTATGCAGGGACGTCAAATTATAAGCGACGTGATGAGGGAAATTCGATTGAATCGGTCTATACTCTTGCTGATGAGAATGGAGATAAATATAAGGTCGACAGAAATCTGACTCTTGGAAATTCCAAATCAAAAAATAATTCCTATCCGGTCTCTTTCCGTGCTCTATATGTCGCTGATAAAACCCAGATTAACAATACGGTGGGCTTCTTTCATAATGATTATAAAGGAGATGAAACCGGCACATTGACATATTCCTCCTTGCCAAAAGAAACCGGTGAATATTATACAGGGAGTAAATTCCGAAATAATGGAGTTGTGTATGAGGGGTCTTATTTCTTTGCCATTCGGTCAGGATGGTCGTTTGATGTAAGCTCGAGTTTTAGCTATACCCACCGTAATCGCAATACAGATAAAATCGAGAGAGTCTCTATCAATAGGTATGCGAAAGAAAATGCAATCGATTATCGAGTAAATGTCAGTCTTAATAAGCAGTTTAGTAGAAGCAATTCAATGTTGTTTCGGTTCAAAAAGCATGCTCGGATGAATTGGATTAGATATAGCGGTAATTATGCTTATTATGATAAGTTTAGCCAGGATTTTTATACCTGGATGGCGGGTTATAATTTCAATAACGGCAAGTGGGGAGTAAACGCTGATGGTGGTTTAGTTTGGGAACACACTAATATAAGCGGATTAAAGAATGATGATGTGTATCCGTTTGCGCATCTGAATCTTACATATACATTCAATCCCAAAAACCGCTTAGGTGTATTTTTGCAGTACGCGACTTTTTCAGCCGGAGTATCGGAAATGACCACCACTGTCCTGAGAGAAAACGAACTGATGTATATTACCGGAAATCCCGACTTGAAGAATTCCCGGTCGGTTGACGCTGATTTCTCCTATTCATTTTTCCCGTCAAATAAGTTTGCATTGAATGCGTTCAGTCAGTTTAATGTGAGATTCACGCCACAAGTCATCGATTATCGGTTGTATGATGGCGGGAAGGCGCTGTTAAGGAGTTGGAATAACGGGGTTGATTATTATATCAACGGTTGCGTGGGCGCTTCGTCAAGGCTTACATTATTAGATGGCAATCTTCAGCTATCAATTTCTCCTGTATGGTATTTTATGCGAGTAAAAGGTCTCTATAATGTGACGCATAATCCTTTACATGCGTGGATCGATGTTACATATTATTGGTGTAATCTTTATTGTCAGGCTCAGTATAGCTCTCCGGGAGTAGGTTTCTTGTCTACGGTCGGCGCGAAATATAAGGGTCATGATTATTATAACGTGGCTTTCGGATGGGCAAACAATAATTGGAATATACGTGTTGTGGCAAACAACTTTTTCAATAATAAATCCTCGGTTATTAGCTGGCGGTATTCGACACCGCTATATTCAGAAAAACTTATTGAACATACTTCGAGTTATCGTCCGTGCATTCGGGTCAGTTTGATTTATACGTTTGGCTATGGGAAGAAAGTGCGTCGCGACAATGAAATCGGAGCGCAGGAAGGTGCAGGTTCCGCCATCCTAAAATAAACCTCGCAGATTCTACCTGCAAGTGCAAAATTAGGCAATAAATTTGAAGAACTCGGCGACGGGGGTTGAAAAACCAAGCTTCAACCTCGGTCGTCTGTTTATTTTAATGATAATCTCCTTGAGCATTTCGTCAGATATAGAATCAAAGTCCGTTCCTTTTGGGATGTATTGCCTTATTAATTTGTTGTGGTATTCGATACAACCCTTTTCCCAGGAAGAATAAGGATGCGCAAAAAATATTTTGGTTCTCAGTCGCTTGGCTATGAGCAGATGCTCGGCAAACTCACTGCCGTTATCGGTGGTTATCGACCTGATTTTGCCTATATAAGGCAGCAGCATGAGAATGACTGTCTGCGCCAGAGCCTTGGCATTCTTTCCCTGTGGCAGTTTACGTGCCAGCGTAAAGTTGGTATTCCTTTCGACCAATGTCACGATTGCTCCCTTGCCATCCTTTCCGACAATTGTGTCCATCTCGAAATCACCCGGTGTGGAGCCATCCCATTCAGCCGGACGGTCATCGATCATAGTGCGGTCCTGTACTGCCACATACGGAGCCGAGACCTGACGCTTTCGATGTTTGAGCTGATGGCGACAATGCTTCCATAGATCCCCTCCATTATCTTTGTCCGTACGGATGTAGGCATAAATCGTTTCCACGCAGACACTTTTCCTGCCTTGCTTACGTAACCATCCTGCAATCTGAGCCGGGGACCATTGTTCCTCACGCATCTTAATGCGGATAAAATTACGTATTTCAAGCGTTAGACTCCTGTAGTTCTGCAACCGTCGCTGCCGGTCAGCGGCTTTTACCTGCGCCTTTTGCCAGTGGTAGCCGCGTTGACCACTGTTGCGCTTCAACTCTCTGCAGAGGGTAGATTGCGACACTCCTATGGTCTGCGCAATCTCTTTTCTGCTCTTTTTTTGCCGGAGTAACACGTCTATTGTGTATCTTTGCTCCGCGGTTAGGTGATTATATTTCATTTTACCAACACAAAGTTACTTAATCGCAGGGAGACTTCGGTCTCCTTTTTTGTGTTGCAGGTAATTTCTGGTGAAAAATACATTAATCGGCGTTGCCCTCAACGGGGGCTTACCCAGCCCCCTCGGCGCGCGGCCTTCCCCTGAGGAGGAGTGAGGAAATGCCAGTTGCACTTCCTATTGGAATCTTTCGTGGGATGTCGAGAGTTTATTTTTTTAGATGGGGTTTGTAAAAATGGATTGGAGATGTTATATTTGTGAAATTATTGATATATATATAGATACGATGAAAAGAAGAGGTTTTTTAGTTGCCGGGATTGTCTTTTTTATGGGAAGCGTACAGGCACAAAATGAGGTATTTGACAAGTGTTATCAAGGTTTGGATGGAGGTAATGCCACGGCGACTGATGTGAGCATCGTGTATCCGCAGGGATTTCACGTTGTTGACAAGGATGGTGTCGACGTACTTGTCGTCAACAAGAATTACAAGCCGAGTGACGCGTTGTATGAAAGTGACCGCGTGATTGCGCTGCATCCCGTGACACTTGAGTCGGACAGCGGGGAGGGTGTGTTGCTCTATCCGGTGGTCTCGTCAACCATACCGATGCTGCATGGCACTCTGGAACGCGAACTTCATGCGGCTTTGGGGGATAGCGATAAAGATGTAAGCAGTAGCATCAGGAAAATTCAGCTTGATGACATGTCGCAGTATGGAAATGCCGATGTGGCATATATCTACGACATGAGGCTTCCTGAGCCATACATGGGGAAATATGCTAATTGTACAGGAGTCTATCTTCGGAAATATGCGCATCCCGCGTTGCTCATGAAGGTAATTACGACCGATGAAGGGATGGCGAAGAAAGATGAGTATCTCCACAAGCTTCTCGGAAGTGTGAAATATGGTGATGCTGTCACTCCGGAAGGAGTGAAGATGGAAAGCGTGGCAAAGCAGGATAGCATGAACATCGTGAATCATGTGGCGTGTCGCCATGTGAATGCAGCCAAGAAATAATCATAGGCTTACGCGATATAAAGCGCGGTTCCCATTCGGAGTCGCGCTTTTTTGTGGGGAGTTGTCAGATTCCAGTTGTCAGTTGTCAGTTTTCAGTCGTCAGTTTTCAGTTGTGAGTCTTTAGGGTCTCGAAGGGCTCGAAGGACCTTAAGGTCATTTTATAACCCCGAAGCCGTTGGGGATGCGGGGCGGTCGCCCTTCCAGGCGACCCTACAGCTACGCGGTGTGGACAAAAAGTTATCAGTTTTCAGAGGGTGGGGATTGGTTTCCCGTCAGGGATAATCTTTGTGTAGCCGGGGGGTTCGCTACGCTCAACCGCCCGGCTAAATTTGGATTTTTCCTATCGGAAAAGTCGGGGGATGCGGGGCGGGCTGCCTTCCAGCAGCCCCTACAGCTACGCGGTGAGGGGTTGGGGCATTTCGGTTGTCGGCGTGTAGCGGGTCTTTAACGGCTTTAGGGACTTTAGAGACCATAGGGACTTTAACGACTTTAGAGAAGAGACCTTAGGGACTTTAACGACCCTATCTGAAAACTGACGAACTCTTAACTGACAACTTCTCCGTCTTTTCTGAGCATAGGTCTATCTGTATCCCGGTGTGGGGGTGATTGTGGTGAGTTTTGTTTTTGGGAATGGGGGAGATGTGTTATATTTGCGGTATGGACCGACGTGAATTTATCAAGGGAGCGATGATGGGAGCGGCGATGATTGCCGTCCCGAAGTGGATGACTGCGGCTGCCGCTACATATTCGGCAGCAGATGAGCCGGTTAAGACGGCGAGCGGGGCGGGACGGATGAAGCTGTCGTTTGCCCCTTACGAATTGCAGTTGCGCCACTCGTTTAACCTGGCGAAGTTCAGTCGCACGACGACCCCCGACGTGCTTGTGAAGATAGAGCTTGACGGCGTGACGGGCTACGGCGAGGCATCGATGCCGCCTTATCTTGGCGAGAGTGTGGAGTCGGTGACAAGGTATCTTTCGTCGCTTGACCTGGGTCAGTTTGCCGACCCGTTCCGCCTCGCGGAGATTCACGACTACATGGATAAGAGGGCACCCGACAACCGCGCGGCGAAAGCGTCGGTCGACATCGCCCTTCATGACCTCACTGGCAAGCTGATGGGTCAGCCGTGGTACAGGATATGGGGACTGTCGCCCGAAAATACGCCTGATACCTCGTTTACTATCGGCATAGACACGCCGGAGGTAGTGAGGCAAAAAGTCGAGGAGGCGTCGCCCTACAAGATATTGAAGGTGAAGATGGGGCTTGACCACGACACTGAGACGGTGGAGGTGATACGCAGCATGACGGAGCGCCCGATATGTGTGGATGTCAATCAGGGGTGGAGCGACAAGCATCATGCGCTGGAGATGTGTCACTGGCTTGCGGAGCGTAACTGCCTCTTTGTGGAGCAGCCGATGCCTAAGGAGATGGTCGACGAGACGGCATGGCTGCGGGAGCGTTCGCCGCTGCCGATAGTCGCCGACGAGTTTCTTCAGCGTCTTGATGATGTGCGGCGCGCCTACGGGGTGTATGATGCCATCAATATCAAGCTGATGAAGAGCACCGGTATGCGCGAGGCGAAGCAGATGGCTGAACTTGCGCAGGCATTGGGGATGGATGTGATGCTGGGGTGCATGACGGAGACTTCGTGTGGCATCTCGGCGGCATCGCAGCTTGCACCGCTTGCTAAGTGGGCGGACCTTGATGGTAACCTGCTGATAACTAATGATTGCTTCGATGGGGCAAAGATTGTCAATGGCAAGGTGGAGATACCGCGTGAACGCCCGGGGATAGGGGTTGTGAGTTGAGAGTTGTCAGTTGTCAGATTTCAGTTTTTAGATTTTTTTGGGTGGGAGATGATTCCCTGCGGGAAACGATTTATTGAGGGGATGCTGTCCGGGGGTTTCGCTACGCTCAACGCCCCGGCTAAATTTGGATTTTTCCTATCGGAAAAGTTGGGGATGCGGGGCGGGCGCCCTTCCAGGCGCCCCTACAGCTACGAGGCGAGGCTTGGAGTGATGGCGGGCTGCCTTCCAGCAGCCCCTACGGCTACGCGGGGATTTAGAGCTGTGAGGGGTGAGGGGTGAGTTGTCAGTTGTCAGTTTTCAGATTTGAGATTTCAGGGATATGTTGTAAAACATGTGGGAAAATTTGGTGGTGACGGAAATGGGTGTTAATTTTACACTCATTCATTATGTATTAATTGCTAACCAAATGCTTAACATGAAAACCGGTGCAGCTACAGCAGCTGCCGCAATCTTAGTTTTAAGTGCATGCGGGCGGAGCAACAATACTCCGCAACTGACCGAATCGGGTCTGGATCCCGCGAAGTTTCTTGCCGAGGTCGATGGCAAACCGACCGGGCTTTACACTCTCAAAAACGCCTCGGGAATGGAGGTGTGTATCACTAACTACGGAGGTCGTATTGTGTCAATCATGGTGCCTGACCGCGCCGGGAAAATGCAGGATGTTGTGCTTGGCTTCGACAGTGTTCAGGCATATTTCCCGGAAAACAACCTGTCGGACTTCGGTGCCGCGATAGGCCGTTATGCCAACCGTATAGGTCACGGCATCATCGTGGTTGACGGTGACACCATCAAGCTTCCGACCAACAATTTCGGTCATACGCTCCACGGCGGTCCACAGGGCTGGCAGTACAAGGTATATGGCGTCAAGGAGGCTACCGACTCGACGCTGACGCTCACGATGGCATCGCCCGACGGCGACAACGGTTTCCCCGGAAATGTCAACGCGGAAGTGACCTACCGTCTGCTTGCCGACAACTCATTAGATATATCATATAGCGCGACAACCGATAAAAAGACGCCTGTCAACCTTACCAACCATTCTTATTTCAACCTTAACGGTGACCCGTCGCGCGACATACTCAACAATACCATTTACATCAATGCCGACAGCATCACTCCGGTCGACTCTACATTCATGACCACCGGCGAGATTACAGCAGTACAGGGCACGGCGATGGATTTCACCACACGCCACGCCATCGGTGACGGCTACGGCGACTCAATCACCGACCAACAGGTAATCTATGGAGGCGGTTACGACCATAACTGGGTGCTAAACACCGGCGGCGACATGGAAAAGCTTGCCGTGGAGATGTATTCACCCGAAACGGGTATCACCCTGTCGGTGTACACCGACGAGCCGGGCATCCAATTCTATGCCGGCAACTTCCTTGACGGCACGGTCAAAGGCAAAGGGGGCATCGCATACGTGCGCAACAGCGGCGTGGCACTCGAGACACAGCATTATCCCGACAGCCCCAACAAGCCCCAATGGCCGTCGGCATGGCTTGAGCCGGGACAAACCTACACGAGCCATTGTGTCTACAAGTTTGGCGTGGAAAAGTAATAACCTTAATATATCGAAACTATGCAGTTACTTGACTGGCTTGTAATAGGGCTTTTCTTTGCGGCCCTGATCGGCATTATCGTATGGGTAATGCGTCAGAAGCAGAACAATGCCGCCGACTACTTCCTTGGCGGTAAGGATGCGACATGGATTGCCATCGGTGCGTCTATCTTCGCCTCCAATATCGGTTCGGAACATCTTATCGGACTTGCCGGCGCAGGCGCGTCGAGCGGTATGGCGATGGCACACTGGGAAATCCAGGGATGGATGATCCTTATCCTCGGCTGGGTATTCGTACCGTTCTACACCCGAAGCATGGTATATACCATGCCGGAGTTCCTCGAACGCCGCTATAACCCGGCATCGCGTACAATATTGTCGCTCATATCACTTATCAGCTACGTGCTCACCAAGGTAGCCGTCACGGTCTACGCGGGCGGTCTTGTGTTTCAGCAGGTATTCGGCATCGACACGCTGTGGGGCATCGACTTCTTCTGGATTGCCGCCATCGGTCTTGTGGTGCTGACCGCTCTCTATACCATCATCGGAGGTATGAAGTCGGTGTTGTACACCTCTGTGCTTCAGACCCCGATACTTCTCCTCGGCTCGCTCATAATCCTTGTGCTCGGACTCAAGGCGCTCGGCGGCTGGGACGAGATGATGGCTACCTGCTCTCAGGTGGTGGTAAACGACTACGGCGACACGATGACCAACCTTATCCGTGACAACCGCGACCCGCAGTATCCGTGGCTCGGCGCGCTCATAGGCTCCGCAGTGATCGGTTTCTGGTATTGGTGTACCGACCAGTTCATCGTGCAGCGCGTATTGTCGGGTAAGGATGAGAAAGAGGCACGTCGCGGTACAATCTTCGGCGCATACCTCAAACTGCTTCCGGTGTTCCTGTTCCTTATCCCGGGCATGATCGCCTTCGCGCTCAGCACCCGCGGCATCGAGGTCAACGGCGAAGTGTTCAAGCTTTCCACTCCCGACGCGGCTTTCCCGACCCTTGTGGCAAAACTGCTTCCCGCCGGTGTGAAAGGTCTTATCGTGTGCGGTATCCTCGCCGCCCTGATGAGCTCGCTTGCGTCGCTCTTCAACTCTTCGGCGGCTCTCTTCACCATCGACTTCTATCAGCGTTATAAACCCGACACCGACCCGAAGAAACTCGTGAGAATCGGTCAGGCAGCCACGGTGGTAATCGTATTGCTCGGTGTGCTCTGGATTCCGGTGATGAGGTCGATAGGCAATGTGCTATACAACTATCTCCAGGATGTGCAGTCGGTGCTCGCCCCGGGTATCGCGGCGGCGTTCCTTATGGGTGTATGCTGGAAGCGCGCCACGGCGCAAGGCGGTATGTGGGGACTTATCGCAGGTCTCGGCATCGGTATCACCCGTCTGTGTGCCAAGATATATTACAGCAACGCCGCAGTGCTTCCGGGCGACCAGAACTGGTTCAAGTGGATGTTCTATGACTCCAACTGGCTCTTCTTCTGCGGATGGATGCTCGTGTTCTGTATGCTCGTGGTGGTAGTGGTAAGTCTCTTCACCAAGGCACCCGATCCCGAGAAAATCAAGGGACTTGTGTTCGGCACCTCCACTCCGGAGCAGAAAGCCGCCACACGCGCCAGCTGGAACAAGTGGGATGTAATCCACACCGTGATTATCCTCTGTATCACTGCAGCGTTCTATTGGTATTTCTGGTAAACCGACAATAATGACAGACAACGTCAGCACAATTCCGGCGGGTTATTATTCCGCCCACGACCGCTATCCCGTCAGTGTGGACTGTATCATCTTCAGTCTGCACGACGGGGAGCTGAGTGTGCTCCTTGCCCCGCGCCGTTTTGAGCCGAAACTCGGAGTGCCGTCGCTCATGGGAGGCTTCGTGAAGGCTACCGAGAGCCTGGACAGCGCCGCAATCAGGGTATTGTCGGAGCTGACCGGTCTTGACGACACCTACATGGAGCAGGTGGGTGCGTTTGGCGCACTTGACCGAGACCCGGGCGACAGGGTGATATCGGTGGCTTATTACGCTCTTATAAAGAGCGACGAGGCGATCGACCGCCGTGTAGGCGAATATGGTGCGGAGTGGGTGAACGTGAGGGCACTCCCGGCGCTGGAATTTGACCATCCGCTGATGATAGAGCGTGCCCTGTCGGCATTGCGGCGCAAGCTGACGCGTGAGCCGGTGGTGTTTAATCTCCTGCCGGAGCTATTTACCCTCGCCCAGGTGCAGGCACTCTGCGAAAAGATACTCGGCGAGCCGATAGACAAGCGTAATTTCCGGCGCCGCCTGCTCGAAAACAACTGCGTGGAGGCGACCGACAAAATCGACAAGCTCAGTTCGCGGCGCGGTGCCACGATGTACCGGTTTAACAAGAAATCGTATAATGATACATTAAAATTTAAGATATAACAATCATGCTTGAAAAATTGAAAGAAGAAGTGTTTCGCGCCAATCTTGACCTTGTGAAACACGGACTTGTGATATTTACCTGGGGCAATGTGTCAGGTATCGACCGCGAAAGCGGGCTTGTGGTCATCAAGCCGAGCGGTGTGGACTACGACGTGATGAAAGCATCGGACATGGTGGTGGTAGATCTTGACGGCAATGTCGTCGAGGGCGACCTTCGTCCGTCATCCGACACCCCGACCCATCTTGTGCTTTACAAGGCATTCCCGGAGATAGGGGGTGTGGTACACACTCACTCCACCTACGCTACCGCATGGGCGCAGGCAGGTATTGACCTCCCCAATATCGGCACTACCCATGCCGACTATTTCCATAACGCCATACCATGTACCGGCGACATGACCGCCGAGGAGGTTGAAGGCGACTACGAGCTGGAGACGGGCAACGTGATTGTAAAGCGTTTCGAAGGCATCAACCCGATGCATACACCCGGAGTGCTTGTAAAGAACCACGGTCCTTTTGCGTGGGGCAAGAATCCTCATGACGCGGTACACAATGCCGTGGTGATGGAGCAGGTGGCAAAGATGGCGAGCATCGCCTACACCGTCAACCCGCACCTGACGATGAACCCGCTGCTTGTGGAGAAGCATTTCAACCGCAAGCACGGACCGAATGCGTATTACGGACAGAAGAAACGCTGAATCGGGGATTCAGCGTTGGGTCATAGGGTTATGAGGTTATAGGGTTATGCGTGAAGCGGGCGAGCTTACACTCAATGTAACAAACTTAACAGGTGACTATGCAACCCGCTCCGGGGTTGAGTCAAGGAGAGATGCTCTTTAGCCACGGGTATGCCTTCGGCATTACCCGCGGTTAACAAGATGAATCCCCTTGCGGGGATGACCGTTAAGGGGTAAGTAGTGAGCTTTTAACGACCTATTAATCTATAAGAGAGGTAACTATTTGGCGAGTAATGCCAAAATAAGAGCCTCATTATCAGAGTAGGGATGCACCGGGGTGCATCCAGAAACGTGGTTAATTAACAATGAAATCGGTGGATGCACCATGGTGCATCCCTACAGTTGAAAATTTATACAAAACAATAAAATTATGAATAATATTTTTGACAATCTGGAAGTGTGGTGGGTGACAGGTGCCCAGCTTCTCTATGGCGGTGACGCAGTTAAAGTGGTTGACTCTCATTCAAAGGAAATGGTGGAGGGTCTTAACAATTCGGGTAATCTGCCTATCAAAATCGTGTACAAAGGCACAGCAAACTCCTCCAAAGAGGTAGAGGCGGTGATGAAAGCCGCCACAAACGACGCGAAATGTGTGGGTGTCATCACATGGATGCACACCTTCTCGCCCGCAAAGATGTGGATTCACGGATTGCAGCAGCTCCGCAAGCCGCTTCTTCACCTTCACACACAGTATAACGCCGAGATACCCTGGGATACCATGGACATGGATTTCATGAATCTCAACCAGTCGGCTCACGGCGACCGCGAGTTCGGTCATATCTGCGCCCGCATGAATGTGCGCCGCAAGGTGGTTGTAGGTCACTGGAGCGATGCCGCTACCCAACAGAAGATTGCGGTGTGGTCGCGAGTAGCCGCTGCATGGGCCGATGCACAGGATATGCTCATCGTGAGATTCGGCGACCAGATGAACAACGTAGCCGTTACCGACGGCGACAAGGTAGCCGCCGAGATGCAGCTCGGCTATCATGTTGACTACTGTCCCGTAAGCGAGCTTATGGAATATTACAAGAAGGTCAACGAGGATGACGTGACAGAGCTTATGAACACCTACTTCTCGCTCTACGATTACGACAAGGAACTTGCCGAGCCGGGTACCACAGGCTACACCTCGGTGCGCAATGCCGCCAAGGCGGAGCTTGCCATCCGCGCATGTCTGCAGGCAAAGGGTGCGAAGGGTTTCACCACCAACTTCGACGACCTCGGTACCGACGATATAAACGACCCGAATTTTGTGGGCTTTGACCAGATACCGGGTCTTGCATCGCAGCGACTTATGGCAGAGGGCTATGGTTTCGGCGCTGAAGGCGACTGGAAGTCGGCTGCACTCTACCGCACCGTATGGTACATGACCCAGGGGCTCAAGGGTGGCTGCTCATTCCTTGAGGACTATACCCTTAACTTCAACGGCGCACAAAGCTCGATACTGCAGGCCCACATGCTTGAGGTTTGTCCGCTTATCGCCGAGCAGAAGCCGCGTCTTGAGGTTCACCACCTCGGTATCGGTATCCGCAAGGCACAGACCGCGCGCCTTGTGTTCACTTCAAAGCCGGGCGACGGCATCACCGCCACAGTTATCGATATGGGCAACCGCTTCCGCTTGATTGTTAACGATGTAGAGTGTATCAAGTCGAAGCCGCTTCCCAAGCTACCGGTAGCGTCGGCTCTCTGGATTCCGATGCCCAACTTTGAAATCGGTGCCGGCGCATGGATTCTTGCCGGTGGTACACATCACTCCTGCTTCTCCTACGACCTTACTCCCGAATATTGGGAGGATTATGCTGAAATGGCGGGCATAGAGATGGTGCATATCAACAAGAACACCACCATCAGCGAGTTTAAGAAAGAGCTTCGCTACAATGAGGTGTACTATATGCTTAATAAGTGATGTTAAGTATTAAGTATTAAGTATTAAGTATTAAGTAGGAAGTATTAGGTATGAAGAATCCGAAAGAGACCATTGCTGCGGGTAAGGCTGTGCTTGGCATCGAGCTTGGCTCGACCCGCATCAAGGCTGTGCTTATCGATGAGGATAACAACCCTATAGCCCAGGGGGCACACGAGTGGGAAAACCAGCTTGTCGACAAGATGTGGACCTACAGCACCGAGGCTATATGGTATGGCGTACAGGACAGCTACGCCCGGTTGCGCGACGACGTGAGGAGCCGCTACGACATCGAGATAGAGAGCCTTGCCGCGATAGGCATCAGCGCGATGATGCACGGTTATCTGCCGTTTGACGAGAAGGGCGAGATACTTGTGCCGTTCCGTACATGGCGTAACACCAACACAGGTGCGGCAGCCGCCAAGCTGTCGGAGCTGTTTGTCTACAACATTCCACTCCGCTGGAGCATCTCCCACCTCTATCAGGCGATACTCAACGGCGAGCCGCATGTAAAGGATATAAAATATCTCACAACGCTCGCGGGCTATATTCACTGGAAGCTCACGGGAGAGAAAGTGCTCGGAGTGGGTGATGCGTCGGGTATGCTCCCCGTGGACCCCGCCACAAAGACCTATTGCGCCGACATGGTGAAGAAGTTTGACGATCTTGTGGCTCCCGAGGGATATCCGTGGAAATTGCTCGACATCCTCCCCAAGAGTATCGTTGCGGGCGAGCCGGCAGGCTGCCTCACTGAGGAGGGTGCGCGTCGTCTTGACGTGTCAGGACATCTTCGCGCCGGAGTGCCGCTGTGTCCGCCCGAGGGCGATGCAGGCACAGGCATGGTGGCTACCAACGCGGTATTGCAGCGCACCGGTAATGTGTCGGCAGGTACGTCGTCGTTCTCGATGATAGTGCTTGAAAAAGAGCTGTCGAAGCCTTACGAGATGATTGACATGGTGACCACCCCCGACGGAAGCCTTGTGGCGATGGTGCATTGCAACAACTGCACCTCCGACCTTAACGCGTGGGTAAATGTGTTCAAGGAGTATCAGCAGCTGTTGGGTGTGCCGGTCGACATGAACGAGCTTTTCGGGAAGCTGTATAACGCCGCCCTTGACGGTCAGCCCGACTGCGGCGGACTTGTGAGCTACAACTATTTCTCCGGCGAGCCTGTCACGGGTCTTGCCGAGGGGCGTCCGCTCTTCGTGAGGTCGTCGACCGACAAGTTCTCCCTCGCCAATTTCATGCGCGCCAACCTTTATGCGGCTGTCGCCGTGCTGAAAATCGGAAACGACATACTTTTCAAAGATGAAAATGTGGAGGTTGACCGCATCACCGGTCACGGGGGACTGTTCAAGACACCCGGAGTAGGTCAGCGCATACTTGCCGCCGCGCTCAATTCGCCCATCTCCGTCATGGAGACAGCCGGTGAAGGAGGTGCATGGGGCATGGCATTGCTTGCATCGTATGCCGTCAACAATACCCGCCGCCTGTCGCTTGCCGGCTGGCTAAATGAATGTGTGTTCCTCGGCAACACCGGTTCGGAAATCGCCCCGACTGCTGAAGAGGTGGAAGGCTTCAACCGATATATCAAGAATTATATCGACTGTCTGCCGGTAGAGCAGGCTGCTGTCGACCATAAGAATATGTAGGACACTGAATCAGGTCAATATAAAGGGGGATGTATCGTGAATTTTGATACATTCCCCTTTGCTTTGATAAATTTTCCCTGATTAATGATATATTTTACCGTTGATAATTGTTAATTAAACTTATCTTTGCTTTCAGGAAGAGATGTATTTTTTAGACCATAAAAACGCTTTATACCAGTTAACCGAAAGATATAACCCAAATTAATTTTTAACTAATACCAATCATTATGACAAACAAGTTGTTAAGATTTGTCTTTCTGATGATGTGTGTCGCCTGTTTGAATCCGGGCTACGCAGCATCTAAAGGCATTCTGAAAAGTAACGGCGACGGAGTATATGAGGATACTCCGGTGTCGATTGTCTGGGATTTCAACACAATCGACACTTATGCCGAGGTCACATCCGTTTCGGAGCCTGACGCCATCTCAATCACCTCGTTCAATCTCGGCGAGTGTTCCGTGACCGGCGTTGAAGACGGAAGCAATGTTAATGTGACATTCGTGAAAATCCAGCCTAAAAATGACGCAAACGACATGGTAGAGTGGTATGTCAAGCCTGCAAAGGGAGTGACTTTCACGCCGACACATGTCAGCGGCTACATCCAGCGATTCGGTACAGATGCTGAGAACGGCGTGACCGTATCGGCAAAACTTGCCGACGGTACTCTCGAAACACTTGGCAACTATACGGCTGCTCGTAACAGGAAAACACAGGCTGAGGATAAATTCGGTAAAAACGCAAACTATGCCCAGCAGTTTGACATCACCCTTACCGAAGAGCAGCAGGCAAAGCTTGCATCGGCTGACGGTTTCACCCTCGTGGCGACAGTTGGAGTGGGTAATGCCAAGCAAGGCGGTTTCAGCGACATTCATATCGACGGCAAGCTGAACGGCTCGACCCGTGGTCCGGTTTTCAGCAATGCCGATGCCACAATCGCATGGGCTTTTGAGTCGTCAAGCGAAGATGCCCCTGTGGTTACTCCCGACGGCGCATTCTCACTTAATACATTCTCTGTAGGTGACAATATTCTTGAAGTCGCCGGAAAAAGTTCATCAGTATGGGGACATTTCGTAGGCTTTAAGCCAAAATCAAAGGAAGCCGGAGCTTCTGCCGGAAATGCAATAGAGTGGAAGGTAGTTCCTGCAAAGGGTCTTACATTCACTCCGCTTAAGGTGAGCGGTAAGCTTTGTCGCTTTGGTACTAACGGAGGTAAAATGGATGTAACAGTACGCACTGTAGAAGGCGTTGAGAAAGTGCTTGCAACAGGTCTTATTCCGCCTCGCGACAATAAGACTACTGCTGAAGACCAGTTTGGTAATGACCCCAAATATACACCAGCATTTGAGTTTGAGCTGAATGACCCGACTCTTATAACACAGTCAGGATTCTCTCTCGTTATTAATATATATGACCTTGACAACAAGGAAGCCGGTGTCAGCGACATCAAGATTCTTGGTACAGTCGACGGCGAGGTGCTTCCGGTAGCAAAATGCGACTTTGAAGCTGTGGCTTCGCCCGAAGATGGCGGTAGCGTAAGTGTTTATCCCAACGGTGCGATATTCGACGAGGGCACGGAGCTTACGCTGACTGCAACCCGTAATTTCGGATACAAATTTGTAAACTGGACCGACGGTGAGGGCAAAGAGGTGTCGACCGAGGCGAAATTCAAATATACCGTAGCCGCCGACACCAAACTGACAGCCAACTTCGCTGCGATAAACACTTATAGCCTTGACTACGCAATCGAGGGCGGCGCCAACTATTATATGGTACAGGCTACTCCCGCTCCCAATGTGATTGACGGCAAGAACATGTATGAGGAGGGTACTGAGGTGACACTCACCGCCACCAGCAATCCGATAATCACGTTCAGCAACTGGAGCGACGGTCAGACCTCAAGCTCCATCAATTTCACGATGAACGAGAACCACTCCATCACCGCTACTTATTCGGCTATCGACTTTGTAGTAGGATGGGACTTCTACCGCAAGGGTAACAACGGACGTGCCGCCGACTTCTATTCAGCCGACAATGACGCTGCGGCGCTGATACTCCGCAACAGCGAGGGCAACAGCGAGGGCTGGCTTGACAAGAGCCAGGAATCGGGCGGTTACGAAGGTCGTCCGGGCGCAGTCAACTGGCGCACCTACGGTCTTGGCGAATACTATTGGCAGACGATGGTAAATGCCTCAGCATTCACCAAGATGAAGCTTATCACCGCCATGCTGTACAACTACAACGCATATACCGTACAGAAGGTAGAGTATTCACTCGACGGTGAAAACTGGAAACTCCTCGGCACTATCAATATCGAGGGCAACAAGAATTGGACCGACGCCGAGTTTGACCTCCCCGCCGAGGCAAACAACCAGCCGGCACTTTACATTCGCTGGATTTCCGACAAAGAGTCGGCAATCGACGGCACTACATCCAACAATGACGGTATAGCTCTCGGCGCATCTTATCTTATCGGTACCGAGAAACTCATTGACGACGGCACTGCACCCGTACTCGTGTCATTCGTGCCGGAAGAAGGCTCTGAGACAGCTTCAATCAACGGCAGAATCGTGCTTACGTTCGATGAGAAGGTGAAAGTTACCGACAAGGCAAGCGCCACTCTCAATGATCAGAAACTCGACGCACAGGTGACAGGCAAGACCGTACTGTTCCAGTACAAGAACCTCGCCTACGGCACCAAGTACACCTTCACCCTTGCCGCCAACAGCATCAGCGACCTCACCGACAATGCCATCGGCAAGGAAATCGTAATCAATTTCACCACCAAGACCCGTCCGGCTGTTACAAAAGCCATGTATGACTTCGTGGTGCCCGACGACGGCAGCATACTTGAAGCACTTGACGCAGCCGCCAAGCGTGAGGATACCTCCAAGCGTTTCCGCATCTTCATCAAGGATAAGGAGGGCGACTATGTGATACCCGCCGCCACCGACCGTTTTGCCGAGGGTACCGACGGCAAGCAGTATCCGAGTGCCACCACAATCATCAACGTGCCTAATATATCAATCATCGGTGAAAGCATGGAAGGCACTTCCATCATAAACACCGTGCCTGAATACAAGGGCGGTTCCCATGTGCTTGAAGGTATCGGACGCGGCGACGTACTTCAGCTCACCAAGCAGGCTACAGGCACCTATATGCAGGATGTCACTATCAAGAGTGCGATGCCTGATGAATCAGGACGTAACATCGTGCTTAACGACGCTTCCGACAAGACCGTCTGCAAGGATGTATGTCTCTGGGCTTATCAGGACACTTACGTATCCAATAATGAAAATTCGCGCTATTACTTTGAAGGCGGTCTTCTCCGCGGTCGCACCGACTTCCTCTGTGGCAAGGGCGATGTATATTACAACCGCGTAGAGCTTCAGATGTGTGCCGGCGGCTATCTCGCAGTGCCCTCTGTCGCCAAGGAGTATGGCTACATCTTCAAGGACTGCAAGATTACCGGACCGGAATCGGTAGACGGTCAGTACACTCTCGGTCGCCCGTGGGGTAGCGGTACACCTATCGCCCTCTTTATCGACACCGAAATGCAGATCAAGCCTTCGGCTATCGGATGGCATGACATGGGTACCGACGGCTATCCCAAGCAGTTTGCCGAATACAACTCGTTTACTTCCAACGGTTCACCCATCGACCTGAGCCAGCGCAAGAAGACCTTCGGACCGGGCAACCATCCCAATAATCCTGTCCTCACCAAGGAAGAGGCAGAATCGATGACTATCGCGAAAGTGATGGGCGGTGACGATGACTGGGATCCCGCGGCTCTTGCCGAGCAGGCTCCTCTGCCTGCCAATGTTGAGCTGGAAGGCTCTACACTGTCATGGGACGACAGCGAGTATGTGCTTTGCTGGGCAGTGTGCGAAAATGGCAAGGTGGTAGCGTTTACTACAGAGCCGGAGTACACGGTGGCAAATCCTGATGCAGTATATTCAGTGCGTGCCGCCAATGAGATGGGCGGCCTCGGCGATGCTGTGACAGTAGGTGGCAATGTTTCAATCGACGGTGTTTATACCGGACTTGAAGTAGTCAGCACGATGTATTACAATCTTGAGGGTATGCGTGTCAGCGAAACCTACAGCGGTATTGTAATCCGTGTCGACACACTTGCCAACGGCGAGGTTGTCACTACAAAGATTATGAAGTAACTTACAGTAAATCTAATCCGAATAAGGGTCGCGCTTTTTGGCGCGGCCCTTTTTTGTTGACCCGGATGGTGGGAGTGTAGGATTAATTTCGTATCTTTGCGGGAAATAAGCGGGGCCCGGTAGTTCAACGGATAGAATAGAGGTTTCCTAAACCTTAGATAGCGGTTCGATTCCGCTCCGGGCTACAAACGAGAAGAGGATGTATCAAAATTTTGATACATCCTCTCTTGTTTTGACCGGTAGGTGCGGGCGAGCTTCCACTCGCCCCCAAGTGCATTATTTGACGGCGACTTTACATACCCGGCTGTCCGACTTCACGAAATATATGCCGCTTTGCAACGACCTGATTCGTGCCGCCGGTCCCTCGTACACGGCAAAACCCGACATGTTGATTACGACAATATCACTGTCGCTTTCCACGATAAGGTCATGTCCGTCGACGGTTACCTTCAGGACACTGCTCTCTGCCATGTCGATACCGTTGATTTCATCAACTTTGACAAAGCAGGAGGCGTGTAGTCCGCTGCCGTCTGTGGTAACAGCAATTACCTCGGCTGTGCCGGGAGTGAGAGCCGCAATGCGCCCTGTCTCATCCACTGACACTACATCCTCATTGCTGCTATACCAGTTTAGATGTTGGTTTGTCGCGTCTGCAGGCGAGATTTCTGCTTCAAGTTGCAGCACATCGCCTGGCAGCATTGTGACTTCCGGATAATTTAACCGTATATTTTCAATCAAAACAGGCTGTGGTGCAGGTGATTCGACCGTAATCCGGCATGAAGCCGACACTCCGCTACCATCGGTGGTGGTCACGATTATTTCAGCCGTGCCGGGATTTTGTGCCGCAATCCAGCCATATTCGCCCGCTGTCACGACATGCTCATCTGTGCTCGACCAGCTCAGTTCCTGATTTGTCGCATTCACCGGTAATATTTCCGCTTCAAGCCGCAGCACGTCGCCGGGCTTCAGCGTGAGTTCAGAGTGATTTAACTTAATGCTTTCAATCACCACCGATATAGGCTCGATGTTAAAATGTCCCCAAAAATCAGAATAACGATATTTCGCCACACTCTCGGCAGGCACATAAACAGTGCCGGTAAATGTAGTGAGGATTTCATTAGGAATAAAATCATACGCATCTGTGACGTACGGAGGTTCAACTGCATGGCAATAGATACTTTGCATATTTTTGCATTGACTAAATGCTGTCGCTTTCAATGAAGTTAATGTTGAGGGTAGGTTTATTGTTTTGAATTTGCCTTGACGGAAAGCGTAGCCATCAATAACATTAATGCCCTCAGGTATAGTAAATTCTTCAAGATTACCAATATAAAGACCAAATGCATGGTTGCCAATTATATTCTCACCGTCATAATTATCATTAACTGCATCATTAGAGCTTCGCCATGTAAATCTTGCACCTTGACATTCCATAAATGCTTGGTTGGGAATATTTTTAAGACTTGCCGGGAGAGAAACCTCTCTTGCATGTACGCCATAGAATGCACTTTCTCCAAGTTCGGAAAATCCGTCAGGCAATTCTATTCTTGGTAATGCGACTTTATAGAAAGCTTGTTCACCGATAGACTTTATGTTTTTAAAATCAAAATCGTCAAGCATCGAGCACATGAAGAACGCAAAATCTTCAACTTTTGTAACTGTCGGGGCAACTGTCAGAGACTTAAGCGATTCACACTTGTAAAACGCGCGCTCCGGTATTGATTTACACCAATCGCCAATCACAACTTCCGACAGTGCGGTACACTCAAATGAACCTTTTTCAAAACTCATCTCGGCTCTAAACGGAAACTCGGCAAGTGTTTTACATTCATAAAATGCATCGACGCCTACATGCTTTATTCCGCCCGGAATATCCATCGATTCGAGCTGTCGGTTTAAATAAAATGCCTGATGGCCGATAGTGTCACACTGTTGCGCGGAAAAGTGTTTGAGACCGCTCCCTCTCGGCGAAGCCACTACCGACCCGTTAAGGTAGCTTGAGTGACCGAAAGCCCTGTCGCATATCTTGCCGACTTTTCCCTTGATAATAATCGACTCTATAGCGTCACTTGTTCCTACCGGATTGTCAATAATATTACAATCGCCCTCTACTATTATCTCTTTGAGGTTGCTGCAATCAAATCCCGAAAAGTAGTCCATAGGAGGCAATGTGACACTTACAAGATTATGACTGCCAAAACACCACGGCTCAATACTTAATAATTTGGTCCTATTTTCAATCGATTCAAATATCAGTTTTGTCATGCCGCATCCATAAAAAGTATATTCCTTTAGCAATACAACCTCCGGGCTAATCTTGACGCGATACGGGGTAGTGCGGGAAAACGCCCATCCTCCGACACTATCAGGATTACAATTGTATGAAATTTCAGAAAGTGCTGTACAGTTACTGAAGCACCCTGCGCCAAGATGCTTTATTGACGGACCAAGGTTTACTTCCGAAATGTTATCACAACCGCGAAAAGCATAATTTCCTATATAAATTGAATCGCTGGATGTACCGAGACTTACATCCGGGATATTCTTACATCCATCAAATGCATAATTTCCTATGTAAGTTACCGATTCGGGAATAGCTTCAAACGATATAGCGCTATATTGAAATGCATGATCACCTATGTATTCCAACCCGTCGGGAAATTGTATATCGCACTTCGATTTTATGCGAAAAGTGACGTTATCCGGAGAGCCATTGATGCGCTTCAACGTGGAAGGAAAATTTACTTCACTGATTACGTCACGGGGATAGCCCTTGCCCGTATATTCGTCAAGATTGAAGGAGGAGCCTATTACCTTGGTGCCCTCCTTAAAAGTAAGCACTTTTTCATCAGTCACCGATGTACAGTCATATTTGTAGGCAATATCACCTAAGTACAAGACTCCGTTTTCCCCCTTAAGACCGTCTTCCCATGGTGTGTCAAAAAATGCGCGATATCCTATATCATTTAATGTGGAGGGAATTGTAACCGAGGCAAGATTTTGACAAAATGCGAATGCTTCACTCCCGATGGATTCAAGCCCCTCCGGCAAGTCTAAGCCGGTTAATGAAGGAATCCGGTTAAAAGCCATGTCACCGATTGAACGCAAACGCCCGGAAAATTTCAATTCATTTATTTCGTTATTTCCTGAGAATGCCTTGGCACCGATTTCTATAGCATTTGACAAATCCAGGCATCCTTCAATATTGCATCTTTCAAAGGAAGATTTGCCTATATATGATACACCCGACAGATCCACCTGACGCAATGCAGCCACATTAAAAAACGCATGATCTCCAACCGACTCCACCGACTGAGGCAAAATGACGGATGTCAGGGCGGTTTCCTCAAATGCCAGCTCACCTATCGACGTGAGCTTCTCGGGAAACAGGATTGACGAGAGTTTTTCAGCGTGGTAAAATGCCCTGTCGGCTATCTCAGTGACCTGTTCCGGTATGCCAACCTCGTTAATCGATGTACATTCATAAAAAGTAGCTGTGCCGATTTCAGTGATAAACGATGGCATAATGACTTTTTCCAATGTCGTGTTACCGGCAAACAGTCCGGCAAGATTATTGCCATAGATAGTCACTATTATATTCATGCCGCCGATAGCGCCGATATCCTGGGTATCGGTTTCGATACGCGGAGTGTCAGACAGATAAAACTTGACTATCTTGCTTCCCATGACTTCGCCGAAATAATCGCTCATGGTATAAATTTTGTATGCTCCCTCATCAGCGGCAAGAGTCACATTGCTCAAGTCAAGATTTCTGACGGTCAGGATTTTCCCTGTCCCGTTTCCGAGAAAGTCAAGGTCGGCTGAATTAAGCGCCCCTTCGATGGCAAGCGAGGTGATACGTGACCCCTCGACATCCATCACCTTTTCCATAAGTGTACCGGGTGTCTCTACCGTCACCTTGATGTAATCATTCTGTGCGGTCGCCCGAAGCGAAAATCCGAGCAACGCCAAAAACACAAAAATACGTTCACAGGCTTTAAGCCTCCGCACTTTTACCGTAATATTTGTCATAGCAAAATTGTGTGTTTCTCAATCCTCTAAGAAACGGTTATATAAATAAAAAAGGTGTGAGGATTGTATCTGTGTCTTATCCAATCTCAGGTCTTGGCATACCCATACACACGATAAGACAACAGCCCCACACCGATTGGATCATATACTATACAGATGTATGTACACGACAATCAATGCAGGTGCTATTGCAATATTATCTTGAGTGTATTACAAACTGCCAAGTTTGAGATTAAAGATAATAATTCAATAACACCTTTTTGTTAGAATTAAGGCAAAGATATGGAAATTATCATACCCCTCAAAATTATTTTGATCCTTGTTATGGGGATAATCCATTTGTAGCCGTCGGTTGAGCGCAGCGATACCGACGGATAGCGAGCAAAAGCACGGATGTTTCCGGTAGGAATCATCCCGGAGCACGCATCTACTGCATGGGATGGCTTGGGGTAGGGGTACAAAAAAGGGTAAGCTTACTACATCGCACCGCTACAACCCGGTACCGTTGCTCCGATCAAGGCCTGGCGGAGTTCCCGGGGAGCTGGTCGTGTAGGACTTACCCGCGACAAAGTTACTACTTTTTTCCGGAATGACAATAATGGAGGGGGAAAAATCGTTATAAGATTGATATCTGCAATATATGAAAAGAGTAATTATCAGTTTAACTGCCATCATATCACTGCTGTTGCTCCTGCTGTCGCCGCAGGGTGCAATGGCGTTTCCTGCGGCGACATACGCCGAATCGTCGGTGCTGTCATCGGGCAAATGGGTGAAAATAAAGGTCAGCACGACCGGACTATACCTTATTCCTGCCGCGACATTGCAGTCGTGGGGCTTTTCCGATATTTCGCGTGTGCGCGTGTACGGTTACGGAGGAGAGCCGATAAGCGATGAGATGACGGCGGCAAACTATGTCGACGACCTGCCTGTCGCGCCGATGGAGGTGACTGACAAGGGAGTGGTGTTTTACGGGAGAGGGCCGGTGAAATGGGAGTATTCATCCCGTGGCGGCTGGAGCCATTCACCCAACTATTACTCAACCGAAGGCTATTATTTCGTGTCGGATGCCGATACCGGTGTCGCGGCGACAATGCCTGTCACCGGGACCGGAGCTACGCAAGGGGGAGCCACCACGTTCACGGAATTGCTGCTGCACGAGAACGAGCTAATATCGGGCGGCTCGACAGGTCATACATTTCTCGGCGAGGACTTCCAGAATACCCGTAGCCGCACATTTGCCTTCGATGTCCCCGACCGCGCCGACGACCGTCTTTCGGTCATCTGCTCATTTGCCACCAACACCCTCGGAGGGTCGACCAAGGTAGAGCTGTCACTTGACGGCACGACGCTGCAGGCGACCTCGGCAAATGTAATAGAGGCAAGCGGCACTGACGGTCACCGTCACTACATACTGAAATCGATACCTTACCGTAATGTAACACATGCGTCGTCGGGCGACAAGGTGAATGTAGGCATTACCGTCACGCCGTCAGGCACGGTGCGCCTTTCACGGCTCGACTACATAGAGCTGAGTTATGAACGTCGCTTGCGCCTGAACAACGGCATGCTGCTCTTCAGGCTCGACAGTCACAGTGCGACTCTTGACGGCGTCGGGGCGACAACACGCCTGTGGGATGTGACCGACCTTGCATCGCCCAAACGCGTGGAGGGGTCGCAGCAAGGCTCGTCAATGACATGGGGCACTACGGAAACCGGTGTGCGCACCTACGTGGCATGGAATCCCGACGTCGGGTTCATGACACCTGAATATGCCGGCACAGTAACAAACCAGAATATCCATGCCGATGAGGTGCCCGACATGGTGATTATCACCGCAAAAGAGTGGCTTGCGCAAGCCGAGGAGATAGCTGCGCTTCACCGTGAGTCGAAGGATAACCCGCTCACTGTCGCCGTGTACACGCAGGATGACATCTTCAATGAATTTTCATCGGGGACTCCCGATGTCAATGCGTTCAGGCGTATGCTGAAGATGCACTGGGACCGCGGTGCCTTGTCATCGACCAAGAGCAAGCTGCGCTACGCGTTGCTGTTTGGCAGGGGAATCTATGACCACCGCCAGCTGTCGGCAGAAGTGAAGGCGATGAACCGCCCGGTGCTCCTGCAGTGGCAGAGCGTCGACGGGTCACACGACAACACGTCGTACACCACGGAAGATTATTTTGCGTTTCTCCGCGACGGTGCGGGCGGCAGCCCTGCGACCGACTATCATTGCATCGCCGTGGGGCGCATACCGGTCACCACACAATCAGAGGCGCAGGTGACTGTCGAAAAGCTGCGCTCCTATATATCCGACGATAACAAAAGCGACTGGAAAAACCGTATAATCCTTGCCTGCGACGATGAGGACGGAGGCGAACATCTCGATCAGACCGAGAAGGTGTATAAGACGATGTTTGAGACCGAGGCAGGCAGAAACAAGATATTCACCAAGGTATATGTCGACGCGTTCCCGCTGTTTGACAAAGTGGCGACAGGCGCCCATGACAGGATGTTCCGTTACCTTAACCAGGGCGTGATGTGGTGGTGGTATATCGGTCATGCCAATACTTTCAGCTGGACCGGCGAGGGTCTTCTCACAATGCAGGATCTCGATGCCGTCAATTTCAAGCATCAGCCTATCCTGTATGCCGCTACGTGCGACTTCCTGCGCTGGGACCTGATTGACGAGTCGGGCGCGGAGGTGATGTTTTTCAACCCCAACGGCATCATCGCCGCCATCGCCGCCACGCGTCCGGTGTTCATTTCCCTTAACGAAAATATGTCGCTCGCCATGGCTGCCTCGGTGGTCAACGGTGAAGGGCTTACGATAGGCGAGATACTTCAGAATGCCAAGAACGCGCGCAGTGGGTCGGTGAGCGATACCAACAAGCTACGCTATGTGCTTTTGGGCGATCCGGCGCTATATGCCGCTGATGCCGACAACCGCATGGTGCTCGATGCGATAAACGGTGTCGCCGTCGACAAGGAGGCCCAGCCTACCATCAAGGCGCGCGAGAATGTGCTCCTTGAAGGAAGGGTAGTGGATGGCTCCGGGAATATTGTAGCCGACTTTGACGGCACTCTTGTGCCTACGCTCTATGATGCGGAATACAGTACCACGAGTCTTGCCCACGGAAAGGGTGAAGCAATCACTTTCGAGGAGCAGGGTGACCGCCTTTACATCGGGAAAGAGCAGGTGAAAGAAGGCAAGTTCAGTTTTACTCTCGCGATGCCCTCGGAAATATCATATAATTTCCGACCCGCCGCACTTAACCTCTATGCCTGGAGCGAAAACGGTACAGACGCTTCCGGGGTTAACCGCGATTTTTATGTGTACGGTTACTCTGAGGATGCCACTACCGATACCGAGCCGCCGGTGATAGAGCTTTTCGCTCTTAACAGCAGTGCGTTTTCCGACGGGCAGACGGTCAATGAGGCTCCGACCGTGATAGGTCGCGTAAGAGATGATATCGGCATCAACATATCGGGTGCCGGTATCGGACATCAGATGTCACTGTTGCTTGACGGGTCGACATCCTACTCCGATCTCACCCAATACTACGAACCGGGCGACGAAGGACCGCTGAGCGGCTCGTTCAGCTATCCGCTTTCGGGGCTTTCCGAGGGGGAGCATGAATTGCGCCTGAGGGTGTGGGACACGTCAAACAATTATGCCGAGTCGAGCATTTCGTTTAATGTGAAAAAAGGTACGTTGCCGGAGATAATCAATCTGTATGCCGATGCCAATCCTGCCACGACGGGGGTAAATTTCTATGTTGAGCATAACCGCCCGACGACACGTACCGATGTCACTGTCGCCGTTTATGACCTGATGGGAAGGATGGTGTGGAGCGACCGCCGCACTGACCGTAATGACACCGCCGGAATGCCGTTTGCATGGGATCTTACCGACAATGCCGGCCGTCGTGTGTCGCGAGGCATATATGTTTACCGCGCCACGATAGACGGCGACGGGGAACTGATACAGAGCAAAGCGAAAAAAATCGCCGTCGCCGCGCAATAATCTCCCCCTACATTGTGTATTGCAACAGATTAGTAAAGTCACTATTCAGTGAAGGATATCAATATAGCCTGTGTACAAGGCGGGTTTCCTCTTGTCGCTACCCCCTACGCGCTGACAACTTAAATCTGGCAACTTTTCCCCGACAGGGGAAAATCCAAATTTAGCCGTCGGTTGAGCGCAGCGATACCGACGGTAAGTGAGTCAAAATCGGATGTTTCCGTAAGGAATCATCACGGGGTAAGATTGATGATTCCCTATCGGGAAACATTCAAAGGGGAGCCATCGTTCCGGGGGTTTCGCTATGCTCAACGCCCCGGCTACATACAGATGATGCCCTGCGGTCAACCCCAGTAAGTATCACGGGCGGACTTCCATCCGCCCCTACAGCTGCGCGCTCCATACCAAAACTGAAAACTAAAATAAATTTGGCATTACTCTCGCTTATTCGTATCTTTGCGGTGACACTATGGCTACAAATCGAACTATATCAGCATCCCGTGACATATTGCCGGAGCCCACGCTTCGGCGGTTGCCTTGGTATCTTGCTTACGTGAGCTTGCTCAAGGAAAGCGGGGTGGAGTATGTTTCATCGACTCAGATTGCCAAGGAGATTAATGTGGATGCTTCCATGATAGCTAAGGATTTGTCATTTCTCAATATAAAGGGGAAGACGAGGATAGGCTATGAAGTGGCGTCGCTTGAGCGTGTGCTTCAGGATTTTCTATGCTTCAAGGTCGGGCACAATGCCGTGATGATGGGTGTGGGAAGTCTTGGGAACTCTCTTATTCAGGATTCAGGTCTGGCAAATTACGGACTTAACATTGTTGCCGGTTTTGACATCAAGCCTGAAAAGGTAGGTCAGCAGGTGTGCGGAGTGCCTATCTACGACATCTCGGAGCTAAAAGAGCGTCTTGGCGCGCTGAAAGCGGAAATCGGCATTATTGCGGTGCCTATCGAGCATGCTCAGGAAGTAAGTGACCTGCTTGTCGATGCCGGGATAAAGGCATTATGGAATTTTTCGCCGTTCCGCATTACCGCCCCTGAAGGCATTGTGATACAGAACACTTCGATTTATGCCCATCTTGCGGTGATGTACAATCGTCTCGGACTCAGTAAGGCATTAAAGGCAGAGAAATGAAAGTACTCTCCTTCGACCGTAAGCCGGGTTCAGAAACCGATTGTCCGCTCGGGATGGATATACTGCCCGATTCATCGATTATAAAAGACGGGAAACCGTTTTTTATTCCGCCGTTTTCACAAAACTGGAGTTACCGGCTTGGATTTGCCATGCGCAACGGGCGACTTGGCAAGAATGTGGGCGAACGGTTTGCTTCGCGTTATCTTGACGCAATGACGCTTTGCGTGCTCCCGTTCCCGGATGATGCCATGGCATCGTATGCCGGGCTGCAACACGGACTGTTAAATATTTATGAGGGTGCAATCATACTTGGTGAATGGCAGCCTGTAAATGACTCCGCATCTCCCCTTATCGCCGCCATCGGTGATTATACGGTCGATTTTTCCGGTGAGATAGAAAATGCGTGGCAACTTTTTGCCAAGGCAAGTGCTATCGGGGTAATGAAGATTGGTGACATAATAGTGACATGCCATGACTGCTTTGCCCGTGAACTACCCGTCGACACTCTTGTGGAAGGCACTCTCAATGGAGTGACTGCTTTGCATTTCCGCATTAAGTAATTAATATTAACCTACATTATCATATCCATTTCTATGAATCCATTATGCATGCTCCAGCTTGTGTGGCTGAGCGTATTGTTCCCGGTAGCATTCACGCTTTACGGCGCAGACCTGTTAATCGTGACTCCTTCCGGCATGAAGGCGGAGGCTGAGTCGCTGGCGTCGCTCCATCGTGCGGCGCAGGGCATGGAGGTGGAGGTAGTCATTGATACCGAAATCGCCCCTGTCGCAGATAGTGAGGCAATTAAGGCGTATGTCAGGAAATGTCATGAAAAAGGTCTTAAATATCTGCTTATTATCGGGGAGGGGTATGGCGATGAACATTCCGATGCATGGTATGGAATGATGTCAGAAACTTCCGGCAGTAAAGAGTGGTTTACCGTTCCGGATATTGCGGTAGGACGCATACCTGCAACAAGTCCGTCGCAGTTTGCCGACTATATAGTCAAGGTGGAAAAATATCTTGCTGAAAGCACTTCACGTTACAGCTGTGACATTCTGATTGCATGTGATAACGGAGATGGCAATGAGCATCTTGAACAGGCTGAGCGTCTTGCCGAAGAATTTCCCCGCTCGACGGTTCATAAGGCCTATGTAGGGCTTGAGCATCTTGTCGAAGGACGTGCTCCGATTATGCACGGACGCTTTGCTGCGGCACTTCGTGACGGGGTCGATCTGATGATGTATGTAGGTCACGGTGACCCTACGTCGATTACCGGAGAGGGATTGTGGAATGCCTCGGAGGCTTCGGCGATAAGGCAATCTCATTTCCCCTGGGCTTTCTTCAGTTCATGTGACATAAACGCATTCCGCCATTTTGAGACCACTCTCGCCGAAGCCATGATATATAACCGCGACGGAGGGGCAATCGGTGTTATCGGTGCTACTGAGGTTGTGTATTCATCATACAATCAGAGAATTGCGCTGAGCTTTCTTGACAAGCGCAATGCTGCGACCGCCACAACGCCGGTCGGAGATCTTTGGCTTGCAACTCAACGCGAATGTATAGCGGATGCACGGCGCACACTTAACAGTGTCTACGGGAAAAATGTCCTTGCCTATGCATTTACCGGCGACCCGGCGTTGCCTTATCATGTGGCTGAGCTAAGTGTCGAATGCCATGTGCCTGAATCAGTGCGCCCCGGCGAGAGGTTTGACATTTCCGGGGAAATAGTTTCCGCTGACGGCTCGCGTCATGACGGCACTGCCGAAATCATCGTTTACGCGCCGGCACGTGAAATGCCTGTGCTCGACGGGGGAGATAAGGATAAGATGGTTGTATGTAATGATGAAGTGCTGTGGCGTGGAATGGCAAAAGTCAAGGAGTCGCGTTTTTCAGGAAAAATAATGTTGCCTCATGCCGAACCGGGCAAGATAAGGATAGCCGTACACTTTCTTTCGGATGATAGAAAGGAAGGGAGCGGCATGACAGGAGATATCGCATTGCTTCCCGATGCCGGCGGCAAATATATGGATGAAATTGAGCCGACGGTATATATACATTACGCCGACGGTCTTATCGTGGCTGAAGTAAGCGATGATGACAGCGGGGTAAACAGTGCCTCAGGTATGTTTGGCGCTTCACCCGTACTGACGGTTGACGGGGGGATGTGTCTGCCTTTGCGTACGGAGTGTACCGGTGAGAATGTAGTCAGGTTTACCGCATCGACAGCCATGCTTGCCCCGGGAACCCATGAGGCATTTCTATCGGTAGCCGATAATGCCGGAAACCGCGTGAAGGAGTCGCTGACATTCACTATCCTCGGTGGCAAACCGGTAATCAATCTTATGTTTTCTGATGAGCCGGCGCGTGAAAGTGTGGAATTTTCGTGGAGTCACAACATGACATGTGATGTCGATATTGCATTGATAGTCACTGATATGACCGGTGAGACGGTATTGTATGAGACCATATCGGGTAATGACCGTTATGAATGGAGTCTTGAGGGCGTTGCCGCCGGAATATATCTTGTAAGGCTGCTTGCAACCGACGGCTCATGCCATATAGCGGCGCAGCCACGTCGCCTGACGGTAATCCGGTGATTTTTTGCTTGTCATAAACCAAACACGCCGATATCGCGGTATAAAGATTAAAATAAAAAATTTCTTTTTAACTAAAATTTTATTGTTGTGATTAAAGCGATGTTGTTGGCAGGCTGCGGCGGATTTGTCGGCACCTGCGGTAGATATCTGGTGGGCAAATGGTGCTCGGGTATGTGGCACGGGTCGTTCCCGATGGGTACGTTTCTGGTAAATATCATCGGATGTTTTATCATAGGACTGTTTTTCGGACTCCTTGAGAAAGCTCATGTGATGACTCCGGGCGAAAATGTGCTTCTTATTACCGGATTTTGTGGCGGTTTCACCACTTTCTCGTCATTTGCCGACGATATGTGGGTACTCGGTTCAAAAGGTGACTGGACTACATTTGCAATCTACCTTGCACTGAGCGTGGTACTTGGTGTACTTCTTGTGTGGGGTGGTCGCGCGCTTATCCGTTGAGGCATAGCCGACGTGCTTCATCGCGGTCGGCGGCAAGCTGTCGTGTAAGCTCGCCGATTGATTCAAACGCTTGCTCGTGGCGCATAAAGGCTATAAAGTCTACCGCCACGGGCTTGCCGTATAAATCGGCGTCGTAATCAAATATGTTGACCTCGATTGACGGAGGTGCATACGGGGAGTCCACCGTGGGACGATGACCTATGTTTAACATTCCGGGGCGAGTGATTCCGCCGGGGAGATGCACTTTCACGGCGTAGACTCCGTTGCCGGGTATCACGCTGTCACTGTCAAGAGGCTCTATGTTGGCGGTGGGAAAACCGATGGTACGTCCAAGCTCCTTACCGTGTACCACTCTGCCTGCAAGACGGTAGGGATGCCCGAGGAGGCGCGTCGCTTTTTTTACTTCACATGATGCCAGAAGATGCCTTACTGCCGATGAACTGACGGCAAGCGACGGGTCACAACGATATTCCTTGGCGGCAAATACGCGTATGCCGAGAGGCGCGCCAATCTCCCGGTATGCCTCGATGCCTTCAGGACGGTCATGCCCGAAACGGTTGTTGAATCCCATCACTATTGCCTCGACATCGTAGGAGTCGTGAAGCATCACCAAGAAATCGCGAGCCGACATCATGCGGGTCTTCTCATCGAAATCAAGCAGAATCACATCCTCGATGCCACACCGGTGCAGCTTGTCGATACGCTCGTCAAGCGACATGAGCATAGCCACGCGGTTGCCCGGCTTCACAAGATGGCGCGGATGGCAGCGGAATGTCACTGCTGCCGGACGCAGATGAAGCTTGGCTCCCTTGTCGAGCAGGTCGCGAAGCAGTGCGCGGTGTCCTTCATGGACTCCGTCAAACATTCCCACCGAAACTATGCGGCGATGACTGTGGTCAGGCTGTGTCAACAACATATCGCCGCAAAGTTACTCAAAAAAATCAAGAATAGGGCTTTGCGGAGCAGGTTAAGAGCCGGTTTGACAATAATGTTAACGGCTCTTAGCGTGATTTTGGCGATTCGGTGCCGTGGAGATACGACGACTCATATCCTCCGAAATCCACAACTATCTTCTCAAACACCACCCCGGGATCGAGCGGCGCGAGAGTGAGTACGGAATAGCCGTCGGCATCACGCGTCACATCAAGAGGTACTTTGCTTTCAACAACACGGCGCGCCACTGTGGGATAAAACACATCATAGATATTTTCGGGGGCTTCGTTGAGGTTGGCGTTGAAATTGACGGTAGCAGGTTCGGTGCCATCGAAACCTACGGTATAGCGGTGTCCTTCGCGATTCTTGAAGGCGAGGGTCGACTTGACTACCACGGTCACATTTACGGTGGATACCGAGTCGGGGAGCGTCATGCGGTAGGAGAGCGATGCGCCTGCGGGGTCGGTGGTGTAAGGCATGGCTGCTATGCCGCTTAGGGTTCTGCCCATATCGGGGATTACTGTCCACGATGTCGCCGGGGCATCGGTGGCGCGGTTGAAGTGTTCAGCCTCGATGGCAATATAGCCTTTGTCACCGGCGGCAAAGGTGTAGCCGCCTTTCGGGGAGTCATCGCCGATGCGCTTCACTTCAGGGAGGATGTCGGCGGGGAAATTGTCGTTCCACGACGTGTATCCTATATGTTTCTGGGTCATCATGCCGCGCCATTTGCCACCGGCGATATCCTCGTTGTATTGGCGGCAAAGTTCCGCGTCACGTGTGAAACAGCGTTCTACGTTGTCGGCATAGCGGTCGGCTTCCGGGTCACCTTGCGCGTAAAGGTAGCGATTCATCGCCTGTGAATAGTACATCTCGTAAAGATTTGACATAGCCTGTACCGGGAACAGTACGAGCTGGCGGTAGGCGTCGCGATATTCAGGCTCCATGTCAAGGTACAGGCGCAGTGCCTCGGCTTCGAGACGGACATAGTCGTCGGCTACCTGTTTCCATTCTCCGGTAGCGATGTTGTAGGTCGATGCATCGAGCATTTCCGGTGTGACGCGCCCGTTGTATTTGCTGTATAGATTGATGATGCGCGCAGCCTCGTCGGCATGTCGGTCACCAAACTGGGCGCGGCAGAAGTCGCGTGTATGGTCTTTGAGGTTATTCACGGTAATCGAGTCGGGATTCCACGCCATGTCGAGGAAAAGAGTGATGGGATATTCCATAGGCTTGAGGTCGCCCACGTTAAGTATCCATAGGCGGTCTACACCGTAGTCGTAAGTGAGTTTCAGCTGTTCCCACATGTTCTGTACCGGAGTCACGTTGATCCATTTCGAGTTTCGGGGCGCACCCACGTAATCGACATGGTAATACATTCCCCATCCGCCGGGATGCTGGCGTTCCTTGGCATCAGGAAGGCGGCGTACATTGCCCCAGTTGTCATCGCATAAGAGCATTATCACGTCGTCGGGCACACGCATACCGCCGTCGTAATAGTCGAGCACCTCCTTGTAGAGAGCCCATACCTGCGGACGTTCCTTTGCATTTTTTCCGGTCTCGCGGGCGATTATCTTGCGCTGGTTTGCCACGATGCGCTCCATCAGCTCGATGTCGGTGGCATCGCCCATAGCCTCGTCGCCGTCGCCGCGCATACCGATGGTCACGATATCTTCCGTGTCTTTAAGGCGGCGGATGCCGTCGGCAAAGAAACGGTCGAGATTTTTGCTGTTGGTGTTATAGTTCCATGCACCGTATTGGTCACGGTGACGCGCATATTCCTGATGGTTGCGCCCCATCGGCTCGTGGTGTGACGTACCCATTATTATACCCATGCGGTCGGCTGTCGCCGAGTTTTCGGGGTCATCGGCGTAAAATGCCCATCCCCACATCGCGGGCCACATGAAGTTGGCTTTCAGGCGCAGAAGCAGTTCGAACACATCGGCGTAGAAACGGTGGTCGCCATACGACGTGCCGTAATGATTTTTCACCCAGCTTGTGAGGCATGGAGCCTCGTCGTTGAGGAATATGCCGCGATATTTCACGGCAGGTTCGCCGTCGGTGAATACTCCTGGAGTCACATACACATTGTCACGGTGAGTGACCGGCGCATCAGCCCACCAGTACCACGGCGACACACCCATTTGCCGCGACAGCTCGTAGATGCCGTAGACAGTACCGCGACGGTCGCTTCCGGCAATGACAAGTGCGCGGTCAATGCCTTCGGCGGGGTTGTCGATTACCTGAAGTAGGTATTTTTCGCGCTTTCCTTTAAGCTCTTTGCCGTCGATGCGCTTCTCTTTTATGAGGCGGTCGATGAGGGGATTGCCTATCGTGCCTGTAATTATACCCACATTCTGTGGCGTATCGGCGAGAATTGCCTCTGTGCCTGTAACCCTCGCGAAATCGGCGGCGAGTGACCGGGCGGCAATCTTTACGGCTTCATCAGCAGCCGGGTCTACATAGATTGCGACCGGCTTTGCGTTTTCGACAACGGCAAAGGGGCTGTCACCGGCAGGCTGAAAGGTTACAAACTGTTCGGCACCCGTTGCTACGAGCGCGCAGATAGCGATAACGAGAAGTGATAATGATGTCCTCATGTGAGCAGGTCTAAGATTTCTTCCCAAATTTAACACATTTCCCCCGATTATCAAAAATTGAAGGCTACTGTTATACATAAATGATAATTTTTTATAAATAGGTGTGCGCGGTTCGGGGAATTCTGCTTAACTTTGCACCGCAAAAAATTAATTACCTTATTTACTTACCATCAAATCACTATCCTGCAATGATTACAACTTTGCTAATTATCTTTGTTGTCGGATACATAGCCATCGCGCTTGAACATCCGCTGAAGATAGACAAGACCGCCTCGGCACTTCTGCTGGGCATGATTCTATGGATTATCTATGCGATTGGAGCCGAATCGATTGTGCCTGTGGCATCGGGCGAACATTTCCAGCGGTTTGTCGCCGAACATCCTTCTCTCGCCAATGAGAGTGTCGGTCATCAGGCGCTCGAGTATGTGCTCAATGTCGATATTATCGAGCATCTCGGCGATATTTGCCAGACACTTCTTTTCCTTATCGGCGCGATGACAATCGTCGAGCTTATAGATGTGCACGGAGGATTCCGTATAATCACCGACAGGATAACTACCAGAGAGAAACGTAAACTGTTGTGGATAATCGGTTTCTGCACATTCTTCATGTCGGCTATCCTTGATAACCTTACCACCACTATCGTGATGCTTATGCTACTGCGTAAACTGGTGACCGACCCCAAGGAACGCTGGCTTTTTGCAGCCTCGATTGTGATAGCGGCAAACAGCGGCGGCGCGTGGTCGCCGATCGGTGACGTAACCACCATCATGCTCTGGGTAAAGGGCAATGTGACTTCAATCGCGCTTATAAAATATATACTTATACCGAGTCTTGTATCGATGATACTACCGCTTGCCATCGTGTCGAGCCGCCTCAAGGGGCAGCTGGAGCCGATAGGGGCGACAGCCGCGGGCAATGCCAACATTACCCCGAGGGAACAGCGCACGATATTCTATCTCGGCGTGGGCGGACTTATCTTTGTGCCGGTGTTCAAGTCTATAACACATCTGCCGCCGTTTATCGGCATACTTTTCGTGCTCGGATTCCTGTGGGTGTTCACCGAGGTATTCTATAATTCCAAGATGCTTGAAAAGGCTGAAGAACACCGCATACCGAAAGTTATATCACGTGTCGACATGCCGTCTATCCTGTTTTTCCTCGGTATCCTGATGGCGGTCGCAGTGCTTCAGTCGACCGGTATACTTTCATGGATGGCGGGTGTGCTCGACGAGAAAATCCATAATGTCTATATCATCAACGTGCTTCTCGGTGTGCTCTCGTCGATTGTCGACAATGTGCCTCTTGTTGCCGGTGTAATGGGCATGTATCCCGTTGCCGACCCCGCTTCGGTAGGCTATGCCGCCAATTTTGTGATTGACGGAACATTCTGGGAACTTCTTTCCTACTGTGCCGGTGTAGGCGGCAGTATGCTTATAATCGGCTCAGCTGCCGGAGTCATTGCCATGGGTATCGAGAAAATCAGCTTCGGATGGTATCTCAAAAATTTCACATGGCTTGCGCTTCTCGGATATCTCGCCGGTGTGGGCGTGTATATGATTGAGAAGATGATATTCTAAATCCCTCTCATTTTCGCGTTATAAATCCCGGTGCACTCCACTGACTTTGTGGATGCATCGGGATTATTTTGTAACTTTGCCGTCATGAAAAGATCTGATTTCGAGATAATGGCTCCGGTGGGGAGCTATGAATCGCTTCACGCGGCGATTGAAGCGGGCACTGATGCCGTATATTTCGGTGTCGAGGGACTTAACATGAGGTCACGTTCATCCAATAATTTCACTCTTGACGACCTCCGCGCCATAGCCGCTACCTGTAACGAGCATGGAGTAAAGACCTATCTGACGGTCAACACCGTGATATATGACGATGACATAGAGAAATGTCATGCGATAATCGACGCCGCCCGCGAAGCCGGTATCACCGCCATTATAGCGAGCGATGTCGCCGCCATCCTGTATGCGCGTTCTGTCGGTGTGGAGGTGCATATATCGACCCAGGTCAACGTGACCAATATCGAGGCGGTGAAATTTTACTCGCAGTATGCCGATGTGGTTGTACTTGCGCGCGAAGTTGACCTCGACCGCGTGGGTGAAATCCACCGTCAGATTATGGAACAGGGAATAACCGGTCCTCATGGAGAGCCGGTGAAGATAGAGATGTTTTGCCACGGGGCACTATGCATGGCGGTGTCGGGTAAATGCTATCTGAGCCTTCACGAACTGAATTCAAGCGCCAACCGCGGTGCCTGCACCCAGATATGTCGCCGCAGTTACACGGTGCGTGACCGCGAGACCGGTGAGGAGCTTGATGTGGAAAACCAGTACATCATGTCGCCGAAAGACCTCAAGACCATTCATTTCCTTAATAAGATGATTGATGCCGGGGTAAGGGTATTCAAAATCGAGGGCAGGGCGCGTGGTCCGGAGTACGTGAAGATTGCCGTAGAGTGTTACAATGAGGCTATCAACGCCGTGATTGACGGTACTTATTCCGAGGAACTGATTGCGGGATGGGATGACCGTCTCAATAGTATTTTTAACCGTGGCTTCTGGAACGGCTATTATCTGGGTCAGCGTCTCGGCGAGTGGACCTCAAAATATGGCTCTTCGGCAACCCGTACGAAGGTATATGCGGCAAAAGGAGTGAGATATTTCAGCAATATCGGTGTTGCTGAATTTCTTATGGAGAGCGGGGAATTGAATGTCGGCGACGAGATAGTGATTACGGGTCCCACCACGGGTGCGATAATCATGACGGTCGATGAGATACGCGTTGACCTGAAGCCGGTGAAGCGCGCCGTGAAAGGTGACAGGTTCTCGATAAAGGTCGACAAGAAGATACGCCCGAGCGACAAATTATACCGCTGGGAGTCGACTGAAGAACTTAAGAAGCGAAAAACATTAAAATAAATGTGAAATTTATTGAAATCCGGGGCATCGGATTATGAAATGATATGATTATTCGGTATCTTTGTAATGGTAGATTTCTATAACCTTAACCATAAAGATACTACATCATATTAATGAAGAATTTGATTACCCGCCTGTTGACGGGGGTGATTATGCTGAGTGCTTTTGCTATGCCTCTTAATGCAGTTTCACCACTTGAGTCAACACCAAATATATCCTCGCTTGACCTTGCATCGGTCAACAGCTGGACTCCGGAACTTTCCACGGAGTTCCGCCTGAAGTCGGCACAAGCCGACGAGACGCCCGAATTTGTCGCCGACCTTCTCGACTATGCGCGCACTTTCACGGGGCTTCGTTACCGCCGTGGCGGAAAGACCCCGAAGGGTTTTGATTGTTCAGGCTTTACCGGCTATGTATTCCGCCAGTTCGGCATGACACTTGGCGCGTCGTCGCGCGACCAGTACCGTCAGGGCGTGTCAATAGAGCGTGACCGCCTTCAGCCCGGCGACCTTGTGTTTTTCGGCGGCAGCCGCGGCGGCACAAGCCGTGTAGGTCATGTAGGTATCGTCACCCGCGTGGGCGACGATGGCAAGTCGTTTCATTTCATCCACTCGGCATGTAGCTCCGGCATCACCGAGAGTCACTCATCCGAGCCTTATTACAGCCGTCGTTACATCGGTGCGCGCCGCGTCGCCGAGTGATGCGTCTCCACCATATAATATAGCCGCCTATCGGCAGCAGTGCGCCGGTAAATGCCGCGAGCGCCCAAATTATGCGCGTGACGATTCCCCCGAATGAGCCTGTATGAACCGAGTAAATCCAGCCCCGTAGTTTTGTATCGGGTTTTGCATCGCGGTAATACTTGGTGTTTTTTATCTCGCCGTTGTTGTCAAACAGATAATAGTCACGCGCCTTCGTATTGCCGTTGGAGAGATAATATCCAAAAGCCTCGTGAGGCGATAATGCCACAATGTCATATCCGTTTTCAGCTGCTTCAAGATGCTTGAACGCGTGTTTCCACCCGTGCAATATCTCCTCGCTCAGCCGTGGGTCGTCGGGCAGCACGTCGATATGTGCGGGATGATTTTGCACGGAGGCGGTAGCACCGAAAAGATTGTAAAACGCTATCCTGTACCATTGAAATGACCACGTTAGTCCGGTCAATGCCATTGTGAGTAAAAAAATGCTTGCAAATGTGCCTGTGGTTCCATGCAATACTTTGTTGACTCTTCTCCATCCCGAACGCATGGGGTGACAAAGTGTCTTGCGTATGCTTTGGTGCCTTGCAGGAAGCCACATCGCCAGCCCGGTGATAATTATTGCAATAAATGCAATCGCTGTTATTCCGGTGATATATTTGCCGTGAAACAGTGTGCCTGCCGTAGGGCGTGAGTCGAGAAGTGTGCGGTGCAACTGTTTTACCTTGGCGAAAAATCTGGTTTCACCACGTGTACCGAGTATCTCGGTCGTATATTGGTCGACAAACACCGTCGACTTATCGGCATCCGAGAGTTTCACTCTGTAGGAACAGCGTGGGTCGGCGCTTATTTCCACTCCGGCTATCCTTATTGAATCGGGAACAGTATCCATCACCTTTTTTACTATTACATCCAGGTCATGCGGTTTTGTGCCCTTATGTTCTACATAATAGTAGTCGAGATTCAGAAATCTGATGATATCATCCTGCAGTGCAAGCATTGCCCCTGTGGCACATATTAATGTTACGAGCAACCCGAACGGGATTGACAGGAAGAGGTGGATTTTATGGGATATCGGTCGCATAAATCATGTTTTAACTATTGTCAGATAAACAATAACGGGTGCCATTTCGTTTTATAGGCAAAGAAACAAAGAACTGATGATAGGAATCTTAATTCCATACGCCAGCGGCTGAAATCGCCGCAATCACGGTTCAAGACCTAATACAATATTTGAGGTGATGACGCCAAAGGCTATGGCGGTCATCACCTCTTTTTTAGTTGTCAGATTTCAGTTTTCAGATGATACAGATGGACAGAAGGTCAGGAGCGACAAAGTTATTTGGACTTTATCCACCGCCTTACATCCTGTGAAAAAATATCGCGTAGCTGTAGGGGCGACCGGGAGGTCGCCCGCGATGCATGGATGATCCCCTGTCGGGGAAAGGAGTTGTCAGTGGCGGGCGAGCTTCCACTCAATGTCACTAACTTAAGGATTTTGCCCGGAATGGGCAAGATGTAGTTAGCCGCGGGTAGCCCCGAAGTGGGCACCCGTGGAAAGCGATATCCCCACAACAATGCAACCCTGAAACGGGTTGCATAAATATATGCTAATAAAGCGTTTATGCAACCCACTCCGGGGTTGAACCAAGGAGAGAGGAGCTTGAGCCACGGGTATGCCTCCGGCATTACCCGCGGATAACGAGATGAATCCCCCTTTCGGGGATTTATGGCTCTTCTGCTTAAGTTAGTGACATTTAGCTTCCACTCGCCCCTACAATGGCGTGCAATTCAGCTGTCAGGGCGCAGCTGAGGGATTGGTAATAAAAAGGCGCTGTGCCAATTTTGGCACAGCGCTAGGGGGTCAGATTTTTGGGGTGTGTTATTTGATGGCGATCTTGGCGGTGGTGCCGTCGGCGCGTCTTACGATGTAGATGCCGGGGGTTGCAGGATTGCTTACCTTCGCACCATTAAGGTTATAGATACCGATAATCTCGCTCTCATTCACCTTGTCTTCGCCTACTCCGTCAATGCCTACGGTTGTCGGGTCGACGCCGACCGAGTAAATTTTGATGCAGTTGCCTGACTGCGCGGGTGCCTTTGCGCGGACACGTGCGGGAGTGGCTGAGGCTGAAGTGCCGTAGATGTAGACATAGGTAGGCTCGGTAACGCTGTAGTCAACGGTTATGTCACCCTTCAAGTCGCGCGTATATACTTCCGGTTCGGCTGTTCCTATCTTGACGCTGAGCCGGTTTTCGCCGAGAGTAAGGCAGTTGATTGTGATGGTGCCGGTACCGGCGTTGACCATGACCACGAGACCGTTGAAACGGTTGGCAAGGTCAGACTGTCCGGGTGCCATGTCGCCGATTGCATCGATATATTCCTCATCCATTGTCGAGTTGAGTGTGATGCTTCCGTCGGTCGGGTCATAGCCGTCTTCTTCACCCACGGTGACATATACGTCGCCTATCACTGTATCGGAAAGGTCGGTGTCCTCGTCGATGCCGGAGTCAAAAGAGGTCGAGGAGGTCTCAACGGGAGCAGAAATCTCCTCGATCGGGATGATGTTTTCACAGTATGCCCATTTGGGATGGGATTTATATCGTTCGATGCTTGCAGCAGGCACTTTCACGGTGGGATTGCCTATATAATACCATTCCCACTCATAATCCTGAGGCTCTGTTGCGGTAGCGGTTATCACGGTCGACCTGTCGCGATTGTCAAAGGTGAAAGCACCCTGTACAAGTTCAGTTATCGTGGAGGCGATATAGAGTGTAGTCACATTGCTGCAATACCCGAATGCGTAAGAGTCAACCTTCTCCATGCCCTCCGGCAATGAGATGGTGGTCAGCGAAGTACAGTGGTCAAACGCACTTCTGCCTACCGTAGTCAGTTTTGCAGGCCAGTGAATGTCGGAAAGCGCATAGCATCTTTCAAAAGCAAGCTCGGAAATAGTCGTGATATTGTCGGAAAGACGCACATATTCAAGATTGGAGCATCCGGCGAATACCATCGGTTCAAGAATCTCGACGCTTGCAGGCAAAATCACCTCGGTGACATTGGTATTGTTGGTGTAGATGCCTCTCGGCAGACGGCGCACCTTGTCGCCTATCACGATTCTTTCAAGGTCGCGCGGGCTTACGCCGTAAGGACATTCGGCATCAATGGCGTTATAGGTAAGGCTCCACAGGGCGTCACAGCCACGGAAAGCGTAGCCGACATATTCCACCTGTTCGGGGATTGTCACCCTGCCGAGCTCCGGACAATATTCAAATGCGTCATCCTCGATGCGTGTCACGCCCGGCATGTCGGGTGTGGAAGTCAGTTTTGTCCATGCAAACACACCGTTGCCGATAGTCTTAAGCGATGCAGGCAAGGTGATTTTTGCAAGGTCAGAGCCACGGAACAATCCGTCGGTGATGGATACGGTACCCTCTTTGATGGCACACTCTGTCAGGTTCTCGGTGCGCTTGTAAGCGGCTTTGCCTATATAGACTATGCCGTTTTCCGGAGCGGGGAGAAGATAGTCGGGGATTGCGTCGACACCCACTGACTCCACAGTCTGCGGTATCGAGAAACTTTCGATATTATTGCTCATATAAAATGCACGCCAGCCGATTACCTTCACGTTGCCGGTGATATCTACCTTGGTAAGGAATTTACAGCCGGAGAAGAGTGATTCGGGGATAGTGTCGACCGGAGAGGTGAACACAGCCTCTTCAATCATTGTGCCGGCAAAGGCTTCTTTGCCGAAGTGTTTTAGCTTATCGTTGAAATTGAATTTCACGATTTTTGCTCCCTTAAAGGCACCGTCGTCGAGATATTCCAGATTGGGGAGGTCGATTTCCGGCTTGATAAGATTCTCGCCAAAAGCGTATGCACCTATTTTCTTTATCGATACGGGAAGGTTGACATTGCTGCATGAGCTGAAGGCGAAAGCGCCTATTTCCTCTATGCCTTCCGGCAACGTAGCCATCGTGACGCCGGAGAAAGCGCCGGATCCGATTGAGGTCAGCACTTTCGGCACCACTACGCGCTTCACGTTGGATTCGCCGGTGAAAGCCGACGCAAGGTTGTTGCTGTAACAATCGTAAACCTGCGACGTTGGACTTGTGGAGCGGTGTTCAGTGTAGTTTGTCTCGCTCAGATAGTAATTGTAGGTGGTTACGGTACCCATGCCTACGGGCACATACACCTCGGTGCGATATACTGAGCCGTCATATTCAAATGTCACATCTTCAAGGTCGAGATATGTGATTTTTGCCGTCCTGCCCTCCGATGAGGCAAGATATTTCAGGTCCTCGCCGTTGATTTTTCCTTTAAGCACAAGACCGTTTATCTCATCGGCATCAAGGTCGAGAAGCTGCGACTTGAGGCTGCCCGGTCTGGTGACGGTCACTTCATAGGTCGCTGCGGGAATCTCGGGTGTTTCAGGCTGCGGGAAATTGTAGACGCGTTGGGTGTCGGTGTACATAGTACCGTCGCCGAAGATGGTGGCGGTCCTGACGGTGGTTGTTGCCGGGATGTGTATCGGAGTGCCGTCGTAGCGCGTCGATGTGCGTACAGGGGCGGAGCCGTCAAGCGTATATACGAGGATATTGTGCTTGCCATCGTCATAGCAGAGTGAGCCGGTGGTAGGGGTCAGCACCAGGTCAAAGGGTGAATAATAGTCGCCGCTTTCATGGGAGAATTTTGTGAAGTCACTTGTCACCATAGACCCGTTTTCATTATCTCCATAATAGATTCCTACCCCGGAGAGCGTCATGTCGTAGGAGGCGGTCAGGGTGATGCGTGTTTCGGGAGTGATGTCGTAAATGCAGTATGAACCCATTGTCGTCATTCCGTCAAATTCATAGGTGGAAAGTTCACCGTTTGTTATGGAGAGTGCATGAGGCTTGATGTTCTCCCAGTCGACCGGATTTTTGCCTGTCGGGTCCTCCCAGGGTCGTACTTCGAAATAGAATGCCGCGTTACCGCTCACCCCGGCAACAGGGGGAGTGGTGACAGTCCCGCCTTTTTTGATTACTACATAGCCGGGACCGGCGTATGCGTCGGTAAAGGTCCAGCCGGTCGGATTGTCAAGCTGGCTCTCGTCAAGCGTCACAAGATTCTCATGGTCGCCGTTCACATTTTGGAATGTCTCTCTAAGAAGATCAGTGCGCGCGCTCGCATGGAATTGCCCGAAGCTCATCGCAAGGGCAATCAGGGTGATAGATACCTGTTTCATGATAAGGATGATTTTATTTGCACTATATTATCAATGCAAAGTTACACCGCTCATGAATATCAGTCAATTACGGAATTCCGTAGTTTTTAGGGCGGAAAGTGTTAAAAAGTTGTCAGTTTTGAGTTGTCAGATTTCAGATTTCAGAAAGGATACAAAGGGACAGAAGGTCAAAAGCGACAAAGTTATTTTGAGTTTACCCATGGGTAGCTGTAGGGGTGTCCGGGAGGGCAATGTCACTAACTTAAGGATTTTGCCCGGAATGGGCAAGATAAAGTTAACCGCGGGTAGCCCCGAATGGGGCACCCGTGGAACGCAAGCCCTACCACATTATACAACCCGCTTCGGGGTTGGGATACAGGGAGAGAGACCCTTGAGCCACGGGTATGCCTTCGGCATTACCCGCGGTTAACGAAATGAATCCCCTTGCGGGGATTTATAGCTCTTGCGCCTTTAGTTAGTGACATTGTCTGGGAGGGTGCCCGCGATGCGAGAGAGTCGTTGCCCTTAGGGCATCATCCATAAATAGCCGGTGGTTGAGCACAGCGATACCACCGGAATGTTGGCTCCCCTTTTGAATGTTTCCCGCAGGGAATCATCAACCGCGCTCCATGATGATTCCTTACGGAAACATCCGCGCATTGGCTCGCTTTCCGTCGGTATCGCTTCGCTCAACCGCCGGCTAAATTTGGATTATCCCCCTGGCGGGGAAAGGAGTTGTCAGATGTCAGAGGGGCAGCGGAGGGTGACTTTGGTGCCGGTGTCGTCGGTGTCGACTGTGACGGTGCCGTTGATGGAGTTGGCACGGCGGCGTATCGATTCGAGACCGAGACCTTTCTTTCCCGCTGATTTGTATGTGCCGTTGTCGCTTATTACGGCATCGAGCGATTGTGTCGTAAGATGAAGCGCGACGGAGATGTCGGTCGCGCCCGAATGTTTCACGGCGTTACCTACCGCCTCCTGGACGATGCGGTAAACCTCCAGACAGACGGCATCGGGGATGGCATCCCAGGCAGTGCCCTCTGCCGATGAATCGTAGACAAACGTGATTTTACCCTCGTTGGCTTCTGCCTGCTTTGCAATGTAGAAGCGCACTACCTCGTCAAGGGTGGCGTAGGCAAACTCCGGCGGCATCAGCTCGTGGGAGATGCGGCGCACCGCCTCGCGGCAGTTGTCGATCAGTGCGGCGGTATTTTCAATCGGTTTGCCGGAATTGATGTTCATGCGTATTGCCAGAAGGTCGTTGCACACACCGTCGTGAAGCTCACGTGCCATTCGCTCACGCTCGTTTTCGAGCCCTTCGACATACTGGCGTGTAAGCTGACGCCCGATGTCGGCGCGGAGGTTGGCAAACTCCATTTCGCGTTGCAGGCGCCGACGCTTCTGGCGCGTGGCATAGATGACAAATATCACGACAGCGAGCAACAGGAGTCCGGTTGCCGCGAACAGCCACATAAGCGTCGAGGCGCGGCTCGCCTCGCTCTCGGCGAGGGCAAGACGTGTCTCCTGAGTCTCATATTTGATTTCCAGTTCCTTGATTGCCTTGGTACGCTCCTCGGAATAGCGCTCTTTCTCAACTTTTGAGAGTGCCTCGGCATATTCATAGGCATCCCTGTAGTTGCCGCTCTCCCGCGCGATTGAAATCAGGTTTTTGTACAGCTCGGCTTTGTCGATGATGAGATTGTTGATTACTTTTGCTTCATCAAGTTCCTTCAGGGTGGAGAGAAGTATCTCTTTCGCCTTGGCATAGTTGCCCTGCTTCATCCAGCCCTCCGCAATCAGTGACGCAACCGAAATCCTGACTTCCTGTACAGGGTCGGTCTTCCCGTGATGATTGACATTCAGAGCCTTGTCACAATAGTAGAGCACAGAGTCCATGTTGTAGATTTCATCTGTGTTGAGAAACATCACTGCACGGTTGTAGTAGTTCCATGACTGGTTGACCGAGGTGGTGTGCCATATATCGGGTGACGCCTCAATGATTTGGATTGACCTTAGCGAATACCGGTTGAGGGAGTCGAGATAAGCCTTGCGCTCTTTTCCCTTTGAAGCCTCGGCAAGTGTGCCGTAGTATGCCTCGCAGACGGAGTAAAGATTATAGAGTATGTATGGCTCATTTTCTGCACGTGCCTCACCGGCAAATTTCCTCATTGCCTCAATTACCTTGGCAAGCCCTTCCATGTCGGTCAGCTGCAGGTACACTATCGCCTGCAGGTAGTGTAGACGTATAATGAACTTGTCGGTGTCGTGCGGCGATTTTTTATATGCCGCGATTGCTTCTTCCGAAAGACTGAACCCCTTTGTGGGGTCGCCGATATTTATCTCCGTGGTCGCCTGATGGTCGATAACCCTGCCGATCCAGTACCAGTCGCCCGCTTTCCGGGCATAAGCAAGAGCCTTGTCGCGACACTCCCTCGCTTCATCCACGCGGTCACGCCCCTGACGAATCATAAACTGGGCAAATTCATCATAGATACGCGCTTTTAATACGGGCGACACATCGTGACGCTCCGCGTAAGGTATGATGGATTCTTTCAGCTCTTTCTCACAGGTGATGAACGATTCCCTGCCGAGGTTGCCGGAATTGTATTCACACACTCTGGTGAATGCGCTGTCGGTTCTCTCCTCATGGGAAAGGTCCATCTTGAGGATTTTTGCTACATCGGCACTCAGGTCATCGCTTGCGACGGCATTGACCGAGGTGGTCAAGAGGGCGAGAAACAGGAAAAGAAGCACTTTTTTCATGGGATTTGAGTTGTCAGATTTGAGTTGTCAGATTTCAGTTTTCAGTTGTCAGATTTCAGTTTTCAGTCAGATTTCAGAAGTAGCGGCGCATGGCGCGGCGGATTGCCGTGAGGTTGACGGCTGTGATTAAGGCTATTATCACCACACCGGTAAGAATTGCCATCCATGGCGATGACGCTTCAATGCCGAGGCGAGACAGGGGGGTCTGCCACATTGCTCTCCCGACGAGCATGGCGATGATGGCGAGTACCAGTACCCCGGCGTTGATAGCCACTACAATTGTGGCGTAGTAACGTGACACTGCTGCCGGGGAGTAGCCGAGCAACATGAGGTCGTGAAGCTTGTCGCGGTTTTTCTGCAGCAGCAGGAATATGCTAAGCATGAGGATGAAGAATGACAGGAGGCTTATAACGCCACCCACGGCAACCACCACTCCTGTTACCACGGTAAGGAAATATGATGCCTTTCCGCTGTCGGTGTTGTCACCCGACATTTCATAGTCATGAGCTGCCATATATTCCTTTATCGCGGGATCGCCGGGGCGGCTCAGTTCCACGATAAGGCGTGACGGGTCGGCTACCGGTTCTTCGCCGAAACGCGCGTTAGCCCACTCCATGAATTGCTCAGGCACCGCAATAGTGTTGAGGCGTGACGAGAAGCCCACTATGCGCGCCGGAAACCACTGCTGTCGCCCGTTGCCGCTAACTGACACGCGCAACGGCACCATACCGATCATCGCCTCACTCAGCTGCGGAAGTCCGCGTGACGATGCAAATCCGAAATTGTAGAGCGACAGGTAATCCTTGCTTAGAATGACGGGAATTACCGGATTAGCCGGGTCAAAAGTCCAGTCAGCTGGAAGCGAATCAAAAAATTCATCGGGAATGGACTCGAAGAAAAGTGCGGTCGACATGCCACGTCCGCCCATGTCGACCGATGCCGACACATTATAAGCCGAGGCGGTGAACGCGCCGACGCGTCTCACCCAGGGTTGCGATTGCAAATCGGAAATGTCGCTCTCCGAAAATCCCTCGCCGCTGCCGGTAAGCGATCCCAGTCCTGTCACTTTATGTGACACTACGGTATAGTCACGGGTCATGAAAGAGTCATCGTCATCCCATACGGTAGTGACGTCGCGGTAAAACTGCAAGGCGGTAAGCACTATAGTGAGTCCTACGAAATTGGCAAGCGCATATCCGGTAAGTTGTCCGGCACTTATATTGCGGCGGAGAAGCCTCCACACCATATTTTTCATAATCGGAATAGGTTACAATTACAATGAATATTTCCGGGTCACTTCAAGAGCGATGGCATAGCCTACCGAGGTGGCAATCACCCCTGCGTCACGACTCGCCGCCTCTTCGGCGACAATTGATGCCACGACAGCATTGTTGCGTGCATCGAGATGGCTCACCGGTTCATCGAGAAGCAGAAAGTCAAACGGCTGGCATAAAGCCCTTACAATCGCGACTCTCTGTTGCTGACCTATGGAAAGGCGGGAAGCGGGCACATCAGCCTTTCCGGCAATCTCAAGGCGGTCGAGCATGGCGAGTATCTCGTCACGGCTCTTGCACCCTGTGAGCCGGTTTTTTATCTCGATATTTTCCATCGCGGTAAGTTCCGGAAAGAGGCGCATCTCCTGTGGCAGGAGCGCGATATGACGGCAACGGAGATCACACCATTCTTTCACGGAAAAATTCCGGATATCCTTGCCGTTGAACAGGATGCTGCCGGTATAGTCATGACGGTTGCCATAGATATAGCTGCATAATGAGGACTTACCGGTGCCTGATTCCGCCTCAATCATGTAGACGCCACCTCTTGTGAAGGTGACGTCATGAAGCCATATCTGTGAGCCGTTTACGGGCGGCTCCGTTTCTGCACCCCGGAACACACATGGCAGCGCGTCACGGAGTTGTATAGTGTCGAGCCTCATTACCTGATTGTGTCAATCGGTGTGAAGCCGGGGGTAGAGCTGTAGTCATCGGCGGCTGTTTCGGCGGGGCGCTCGTCGGTATCGGCGGCTACGATGGCTGAAAGCTGTTCCAATATGGGTGCGTCAGAGCCGTTGAATGAAAAGTCGGTCTCAAAATCATCGTCGAGTTCCATGGTTAGCCGGAATCCTCTTCCTCCATAAATCGATTCTCCGGCAGCATCGGGGATGTTTGCCCACAGTCCGAAGGCGTTGTCGCTCATTACTTTTAACGCGGCATCGTTGCCAAGCTGTTCAAGCCCGCGGTTGGCAAGCACGATGGTGGAGCCGCTGACAATCTTCAGCGTGACAGGTGCCATGCCTCGTGCCTGAAGTATATAACCGCCATCCTTTTCAATCATCGGTACGCCGAGTAGTGATGCAACTCCGGCAAAATCCTTGAGCGTAGCCTTCGCCTGGTTTTTGTCGACCTGGACAGCCACTACAAAATTCACATCATTTGAAAAATCGGGGCGTGAGAGACGTTGGTCTACTGTCGCTCCCGCAGCCACGAGCAGTGTGCCGTCAATACGCTTCAAGTAAGGAAGCGCGAGGGCAAGTGCGGCGCGTTGCTGCGAGTCCAGAGGGTATATCGCCTGACAATAATTGATAAGCCCTTCCCAGTCGGTGTCATGCTTTATGCCGATAGCCATAACTATCATATCGGAAGGGGTGGTGTACGACAGCATACTTGTGTCGATTTCTTCCAGATATTTGTCCATCTTGGCTTTCTTCCCTGATGGATCAAGATAGCAGGCATTAACTTCGAGTTCCTTGCCTGCATCGCCGATATCGGCTGTAACACATACCCAGCCCTGTTCGCCGGTCTGTGCCATGGATATCGCGGTGCGTAGAAATCCGTCATCATCGCCCAGATATTCCGCCACCCCTTTGACCGACGTAATCGCTGTGTTTGACGCTACATCGAGCTGCGTGTCGAGGGTGCTGGCTGCTGCTGCCGGATCGCCCCATGTTATCCATCCCTGACGCTCCTTGACAAGCAGTACGGCCCCCTCAAGCTGATAGGCTGCAAAATCGCCTATTTCAGTGGGGGAGCCTACGTCAAGTCCTGTGATAAACTTCTCCACATCCTTTATCATGAAGGTATAGAAGAAGTTTCCGTTCATTGAGGCGAATACCGAAGTACGGGTGCCTTTTGTGCTGAATCCGACCATCATATTGCGGTCGATGGCGTCGGACGTGAGCAATGTTTTCAGTTCATTGCGGCTGCGGTCAGTAGCCCTGAGGAGAAACCGGTCGAGCACCTCGTCGGCGGAAAGAGAGCCGCCGTAGGCACTGCCATTCATGTAGCCCGTAAATTTTTCAGCATCAAGCACCATTACCGATGCGGCATCGGCAGGCACTGTGTCGAGCAACTGCTTTTCGCGGCTACACCCGGCAAAGCCAAATGTCATGACAAGCAAAAGTGCCGCTGTCAGATTTTTCAGTTTCATATCGTAAACTTATTTTTCATTTGGCAAATATATCTCTTTTTGGCAAAACCGCAAAAAATCAATACTCTTTGCCCGGCGCACCGATATTGTTAAGCTCTTTTACTTCTTGCTTTACATCCTCGGCATCAGGTGTTTCATATTTTCCACTCTGGATACCCGGTTTGCCGCAACCCTGCTTGGTCTCGTCTTTTTGTTTCTTAATGTCTTTCATAACCGTAAAATTTTAGTTGTTATATAGACTTATAACAATGTGACAAAGTTAGGGTTCAGAAGATATGACGAGAAAGCCACCATCCCTAATGGAACGGTGGCTTTCATCAGCAAAGTTGAGATTTGGTAGCCCATAGGAGAATCGAACTCCTCTTTCAAGAATGAAAATCTTGCGTCCTAACCGATAGACGAATGGGCCGTGAGCCAATCCTCCATCATAATGGAGGAATCTTATGCCCCTCTATTAAGCGTTGGCGAGCTTGTTGATGTGGAGGGCGAGCTTGCTCTTGAGGTTTGACGCCTTGTTCTTGGAGATGGCGCCATTGCTTGCAAGACGATCAAGGAGCGAGCTTACCTTCTTGTAAGCTTCTGCCGCTTCAGTCTTCTCAGTCATTGCGCGAAGACGGCGCACGGCGTTACGTGCAGTCTTTGCATAATAACGGTTACGGAGTCGACGTGACTCAATCTGACGGATTCTCTTAATAGATGACTTATGATTTGCCATTACAAAAACTTCTTTTGTTTGTTGTTATGATTCTTTAAATTGGTAGCCCATAGGAGAATCGAACTCCTCTTTCAAGAATGAAAATCTTGCGTCCTAACCGATAGACGAATGGGCCGGTTTCACACTTGGTGCAAAAGCGAGTGCAAATATACGCACTTTTTTTATTTCTCGCAAATATTTTTGCACAAATACCTCATTTTATGTTTTTTTCATCGGTTTTGCAGGCGATTTTTATGCCTTAAATCTACAAAAGTTATATTTGCGGAGTAATTTAGCCATAGAAAAAGTTTGCAGTCACGCCGGTAGCCGTTAATTTTGCACAGGCATGAAACAACTCCATTGCATAGCGCTCCACACGGTCCGTTATAATGACCGCAACAACATACTCACCGCCTTTTCGCTTGAAGACGGCAGGGTGTCGCTGCTTGTGCCTGCCACGGCATCACGCGAAGCGCGCCGGCAGAGGGCTATTACCATGCCGATGTCATTCTTTGAATGTATAGCCAATTACCGCCACGGGGGGTCGATTGCCAATATGTCGGATGTAAGGCAGTCAATCCCGCTGCCGGGACTCACGGGCAATCCGGTGAAAATCACGGTGGCACTGTTTCTTGCCGAACTTCTCGGAGTGGTGCTTCGCGAAACGCCTGAAGACCCCCTGCTGTTTAATTATCTTTCTTACTCGGCGACGCGCCTTGATGCCGCCTCTGCCGGGGAAACCGCCAATTTTACCATTCATTTTCTTTATCGCCTCGGGCGTTTCCTCGGCATAGAGCCTGATACGTCGACCTACCGTCGTGGCAGGGTGTTTGATATGCTCAACGGTACATTCCGCGACAGCGCTCCGCTTCACCGGAAGTTTCTTGACGGGGAGGATGCCGATGCGGTGTACATGCTTTCGCGCATGAGCTGGGAGAACTACGGCATGTTTCGCTTTAACCGTGACCAGCGCCGCCGCATACTCGCCGCTATCATCGACTATTATACCGCCCACTACACGTCGCTCACGCGCCTGAACTCACTCGAAATCCTCAAGGAAATCTTTGACTGAAAGTCAGTGGGGAAGTGTTTACATTTCTCTGACCCCGTATGGGCATGAGGAAGAGCCTTCCTCTACATGGCATGACCAACCGTTATTCAGGTTGCAGCCGCCTGAGAGTGTTTTATGCGGGCAGTCCACTTTTATCTTCTGAGATACGGGATTCGTTGCCGGGGTGGGTGCTGAATTGTTAAATCCACCGGAGAACAAGCCACCTTTGATAATTCCTAATACAAAGACTACTGCTGCCAATATGGAGATTGCGGCACCAAAAAATACACCGTAGATGACCGATATCGCAAGCATAAGGAATCGCCAGAACATGCCGGCACCGGAGATGGTTGAAGATATTATGATGTAAACAGCATATAATAATGCGATGAGCATTATCCACGTCGGGAGTGTTGCAAATAACGTGGCATCACCGAAAGTGCCGTCAACGGCAAATAAATGACCGATATTTAGTTTAACCACCGGATCGAAATCCATCATTACAACATTATAAAAGCCGTATCCGGCAAACAAAGGTAGAATCCATCCGGTCGATTTTCCGCTTGCTACACTGCTTTCAATACGGTAATTCGCAACTCCGATGATTATTGCAATGACAAACATGCCGGCATATATAAGAAGGTATTGCCACCATTTTATATTAGACATGGGTGAAAATATCAATTCTTTCGATGTTTGTAATGTCGCACCACAAAACTTTCCGAGGCTTGAACCGGTAAGTCTTGAATAGCTTAAATCATAGTACGATTTTACGAGAGTCCATAATGACGGAGATTTATTTTCCATCTTTAGTATGGACAGCTTGCTTATGGGATATCCAAGACTATCGGCGATAATATAATATTGCATTGCTAATTCCCGATTGGGATTCGATTCTTCTCCTGACTCAAATATTTCACCTAATTCATGCGCGTGTTTGCCATTCCCTTTTGAAACGCCATATTTTAGCCATCTAAGTTTTTCTTTAATATTGTCTTTAGACTCATATATTTTTGAATCAACCATTTTGACATAGCCGGTGTCTAATAATGATTTTTCATATTTTTTAGCTAATTTTGCACCGAACACATAATCCCCGTGACCATAATCCTCTTTCATTTGGGTAATTTTATATTGTTGGTCAAGGTTGCCATTTTCAGCTTGCTCTTCAATCCATTTTTTCTCTTCCTCCGACATTGGATCGCAGGAAGTAATTATCAATAGGACCAATAAATATAAACAAATACGTGCTACTTTTTCCATGGCATAATATAATTATAGATAGTTAGTTAAATATAATATATGAAACAGAAAATAATGTCGGATTCTGACATTATCTCAAGCGGCTTCAAAATTATACAATTTTATGCCGGATTGCAAGAGATTGTTCCTGTTTTTTGATGAAACCAATTATTAAATGATAAACTATGGATGTCAGAGAGTGCCTTTGGTTGACGGGAGGGTGAAGTGAAGGGGGTCGCGGCGCACCGCCTGGCGGATGGCGCGGGCAAGTGCCTTGAATATGCCTTCTATCTTGTGGTGCTCATTGTCGCCTTCGGCGCGGATGAAAAGATTCATGCGGGCATTGTCGGAAAGCGACTTGAAGAAGTGCAGAAACATTTCGGTTGGCATGTCGCCGATATATTCCCTGCGGAAATCCACATCCCAGACAAGCCAGGGACGACCGCCGAAATCGATAGCCACGGTGCAGAGGCAGTCGTCCATCGGGAGGACAAATCCGTAACGCTCTATACCGCGCTTGTCGCCGAGAGCCTTGTTGAGCGCCTCGCCGAGAGCTATCGCAGTATCTTCGATTGTGTGATGCTCGTCGACATGAAGGTCGCCTTTCACTTTTATTGACAAGTCAATGCCGGAGTGGCGCGCAATCTGGTCAAGCATGTGGTCGAAAAAGCCGAGCCCGGTGGAGATGTCGGCTTTGCCTGACCCGTCAAGATTGATGTCGATGTCAATCGCTGTCTCCGAAGTGTGACGGTGTACCGATGCGTGACGCACACCTCCCTGAAGCACCGGCAATATGGCGTCCCATGACGGGGTTACAAGCTCCACGGTGTCTTTCAACCCCAGCTGCTCGATTTTGGCAGTCAGATTTTCGTCAGGTTCGCGCAGAAGCAGCGCCTTGGCACCGAGATTGCGCGCGAGCAGGGCATCGGTCAGCCGGTCACCTATCACATAGCTGCCGGCAAGGTCGTAGGAGCCGTCGAGATATTTACCGAGAAGTGCGGTGCCCGGTTTACGGGTAGGAGCGTTTTCTTCAGGAAATGTGCGGTCGATGATTATGTCGTCGAAGTGTACGCCATCATTGGCAAACGCTTTGAGCATCTTGTTATGGGCGGGATAAAATGTGTCCTCCGGGAAACTGTCGGTGCCGAGACCGTCCTGGTTGGTCACCATCACAAGCTCATAAGGCAGATGTCCTGCGATAAAGTGCATGGCGCGCAGTGCGCCCGGCATCAGTTCGAGCTTTTCAAGTGAGTCGACCTGAAAGTCGACCGGCGGTTCAACGATGAGTGTGCCGTCACGGTCAATGAACAGCGCGCGTTTTTTCTCAGCCTCCATATTGCTTGATTTTTTCGAGTAGAAGTGAATTTTCATCAGGATTTCCCACGGTTATGCGCAATGCTCCCTCGCAGAGATTCACGCGCGAGCGGTTGCGCACAATAACACCCTCCGCTTTCAGGTAGTCGTAGAGGCTGTTGGCATCGTCGACCTTCACAAGCAGGAAATTGGCATCAGAGGGATAGACCGCCTTCACGGCGTTGAGCCGCAGCAGTTCGGCGGCAAGAGCCTTGCGCAGTTCCACAAGCCTTTCGGCAGTTGCTTTTACCTTAGGTGCGTTTTCGAGCAGATGGATCGCTTCGCGCTGGGTGAGTATATTTATATTGTAAGGATACTTCACGTTGTTGAACAGCGAGATTATGTCGCGTGACGCGAAGGCGATACCGAGGCGCATGGCGGCTGCCGCCCATGCCTTAGAGAATGTCTGCATCACAATCATGCGCGGATAGGCGGCGAGACGAGCCACCATCGACCCGAGGGGCGAAAAATCCACGTATGCCTCGTCGACCACGGTAATTCCGTCGAAGCGTCGCGCGATCTCCTCGATGGTGTCGAGAGGGAAAGCGTTGCCCGTGGGATTGTTTGGGGAACATATCCAGATTACCTTGGTGTTGTCGTCGGTCGCGGCAAGAAGCCGGTCGACATTGATGGAATAATCGGGATTGAGGTCGACGGCGCGGTATTCCACATCGTTTATGTCGGCACACACTTTGTACATGCCGTAAGTAGGGTCGATAGCCACCACATTATCCTTGCCGGGGCGGCAGAACACACGATAGCAAAGGTCAATGCACTCATCGCTGCCCACGCCGAGAAATATATTGTCGGCGGGTACGCCACGCAGTTCCGAAAGTCGCTTCTTGACTTCCAGTTGTAGGGGGTCGGGATAGCGGTTGAGCCCGTCGATAAGCGAATTTTCATTTGCGTCAAGCCAGGCGCGTGCCTCGCCGGTGTATTCGTTGCGGGCGCAGGTATAGGGGGCGAGATTGAGTATGTTGGGGCGCACGAGCCGCTGTATAGTCTTGTCCATGGGCGTGTGTCATTAGTTGGATGATAATTTTTCGATGCGCAGAGTCATGGCGAGTTTGTGAGCCATCAGGTCTTCGTTTTCCGCCATTACTTCAACGGTTTTACCTATCGATTTTATGCCTTTTGGTGAAAGACGCTGGAAGGTTATGCGTTTTAGGAAGCTGTCGGTGTTGACGCCGCTGTAGGCGCGGGCATAGCCCGAGGTCGGGAGGGTGTGGTTGGTGCCTGACGCATAATCGCCTGCACTTTCGGGGGAGTATTCGCCGAGAAACACCGACCCGGCGTTGATTACCTTGGCGGCAAGCGTGTCGGCATCGGCATGATTTATAATCAGATGCTCAGGCGCGTATGTGTTGCTGAACGCCATCATCTCGTCATCATCGTGCATGAGTATTATGCGGCTGTGGCTGAGCGACCGCAGCATCATGTCGCGGCGCGGGAGTGTGTCGAGCATGGCGTCGATTACTCCGGGCAACTTGCGGGCGAGTTCGGGGGAGGTTGTGAGCAGCATCGACTGGCTGTCGGGTCCATGTTCCGCCTGCGAGAGGAAGTCAGCCGCAACAAAGCGAGGATCGGCATTCCCGTCGGCAATCACGAGCACTTCCGACGGTCCCGCCGGCATGTCGATTGCTACGCCGCGCCGCGCCGCCTGCTGCTTTGCCTCGGTGACATAGCGGTTGCCGGGTCCGAATATCTTGTCGACGCGCGGCACTGATGCCGAGCCGAATGTCATCGCGGCAATCGCCTGGGCGCCGCCGGTCTTGAATATGCGGTCGACTCCGGCGAGATGTGCGGCATATAGTATCGCCGGATGTACTGACCCGTCGGGACGTGGCGGCGTACAGAGCAACACCTCGGGACATCCGGCTATCTTGGCGGGGAGCGCCAGCATGAGCACGGTCGAGAAGAGCGGGGAGTTGCCTCCGGGGATATATAACCCGACGCGGCTCACAGGTACGGGGCGTTGTTCACAAATGATGCCGGGTGCGGTTTCCACTGTCACGCTACGGGGAATCTGCGCGGTGTGAAATGCAGAGATATTTGCCGCAGCTTTGGCGATTGCCTCCTTTAGTTCCTCCGACACAGCGGCATCAGCCTCGTCAAGCTCTGCACGGGTCACTTCCAGCTCCTTCACGTCGGCTCCCGTGAAGCGTCGTTCATAGTCGCGCAAGGCATCGTCGCCCCGTGTGGCGACATCTTCCATGATTTTGCCGACTGCTTCGGTCACCTCGGCGGCTTCCTCGGCGAGTGCCCTTACCGACAGGGATGCCCAGTCGGCACGGGAGGGGTATTCTATGATGTCCATAATTCTAAAGTATCATTTTTTCGATGTCGAGAGCAAGTATTCCTTCGGCTCCGGCAGCTTTCAGTTTGCCTACGATTTCCCAAAGCCGTTTCTCCTCTAAGACGGAGTGAACGGAACACCACTCCGCGTTGGCGAGCGGAAGCACTGTCGGGCTTTTCATTCCGGGGAGTATAGAGATAATCTCGTCGAGCTTATCCTTCGGCACGTTCATGAGTATATATTTCTTGCCGTCGGCAGCCTTTACGGCGTTGAAGCGGAACAGCAGTTCGTCAAGCGTTTCCTGACGGTCGGCCGACAAAGTGCGTCCTGCCGCCTTGATAAGCACAGCCTGTGACTCCATCACGTTTTCCACCTCGGCGAGATTGTTGCTGACCAGCGTTGAGCCGGACGATACGATGTCAAATATGGCATCGGCAAGCCCTATGCCCGGTGCTATCTCCACAGAACCTGTGATGACATGTATATCGGCTTTTATGGCATTGTCTTTCAGAAATTTCGACAGAATTACCGGATATGACGTGGCGATTTTCTTGCCGTTAAACCAGCTCAACCCGTTATAGTCGATATGCTGGGGTATGGCGAGCGACAGGTGACACCGGCTGAATCCGAGCTGCTTTATAACTTCCACATCTTTCTCTTTCTCCAGCACCTCGTTAAGTCCTACGATGCCGATGTCGGCTGTGCCGTTGGCTACCGATTCGGGTATGTCGTCATCGCGTAGAAAGAGCAATTCAACTGGGAAATTACGCGCCGGCACAAGAAGTGTGCGCTTGACGGCGGTGAGTTTGATGCCCGATTCGGCAAGGAGCTCCATCGTCTCGTCATATAAGCGGCCTTTTGATTGCACCGCTATTCTAAGTCTGTTGTCCATTTATGTAAGAGTTTTAATGATTATCTAAAAAAAGTAGCCGACCCCCGTTTTCGGAAGCCGGCGTGTATCGAGATGTCATCAGGTTTCAATGCTGCATGATGTCACGGCTTCCTCAGCGGTTGAGAAAGTGGTGGTGAGGATGCAGATTGAAGCTGAAAGCTGACATATTGTTGACTTATTTTGATTATGATGACAAAATTAGATTAAAAATTCCGGAAAACCTAACATTCCGGCAGAAAAATGCAAAAAATTCGCCGCCTACAATTCTACATAATCCCACATCATGTTTTTATACAAAAGGACAGGAGGACAAAAGAAACGAATTTTCCATGACAAGTAATTTGTTTTTTCTTCAACTAAAAACACCGCTATCCTTATGTATCTTTGAGATTGCGGATGACGCGGGCGGGATTTCCGGCGACAACGGATTTTGCCGGTACATCTTTGGTGACGATGCTCCCCGCGCCAATTATCGCCCCGCGCCCGATGGTGACACCCGGCAGGATTACCACATCGGTCGCAATCCACACATCATCTTCGATTACCACAGGCAGGGCGCGCATGATTCCCTCGTTGCGCTTTTCCGCATCGTAGTCGTGTATGATGGTGCAGATGGTGGTGTTTGGTCCGATAAATACATTGTCGCCGATGGTTACATCGGCTTCATCGAGGATTGTGAGATTGAAGTTGCCTGTAAAATTCTCTCCGATATGGATGTTGAAGCCGAAATCGCAGTGAAAAGGCGAGTGGATGACAAAGCGTTGACCGATACTGCCGATTATCTCGTGCAGCAGGTTGGCGCGCTCTTCGCTGCGTGAGGGGAGGGTGGAATTAAGCCGAAAGCAGAGGTCTTCGCAACGGCTTAGTGCCTTTCCGATTACGGGAGTGAATCCGTTCATCCATTCCCCGCTGCGGAGACGCGTGAAGTCGGGATGGGCGGTGTTGATTGTTTCCTGCATTTTTCTTGTAAAGTTACATAAAATCGCATAGTCGTGCAACAGCCTGGCGCGTATTTTGATATTGTGCAAAAAATGCGCTATATTTGTATTCAACTTCCGCAGGCGAAAGTTGAAGATTATAAGGTTAAAAGGTTATGGGGTATGTTGCAAAACCCTCAGGTTAAGGTTAAATGATAAACCTAAACCCTAAACTTTAAACTCTAAACCAAATAGCTTTAAATGAGCTTGCGAAACTTAAATAATTAACCTGTTTACTGACAATCCTGATTCAATGAACCGACTGACACTATTTACAGCCGCCGCGCTGTCGCTATGCACTGCTGCAATGGCTTATTGTGCCGAAAAAATTAATTTTGACAACAACTGGAAATTTGCATTCGGCAATGCCGCCGACCCGGCAAAGGATTTCGGTTGCGGCACCGAATATTTCAATTATCTCACCAAAGCGGCGTCAATACATAACGAGGGGCCGTATTCCCCGAAATTCGACCCGGCGAAATGGGGCGTGGAGTGGACTCCTGTCACGCTTCCCCACGACTGGGTGGTCGACCTTCCTTTCAGCGAGGATGCGAGCCACAGTCACGGCTACAAGACAGTCGGCTACAAATACCCTGAGACAAGTGTGGGCTGGTATCGTAAGGAGTTTACCATCCCTGCCGAAGATTTTGGAAAGCATGTCGCACTGCGCTTCGACGGCATATTCCGTGATGCCCGCGTATGGGTCAACGGTTTCTACCTCGGCAATGAGCCGAGTGGTTACGCCGCGCAGGTCTACGATATCTCGGAATATCTCAATTACGGGGGCGACAACGTGGTTGCCGTGCGCGCCGACGCCACTCTTGAAGAGGGCTGGTTCTATGAAGGCGCCGGCATCTACCGCCATGTGTGGCTTGAAAAGACCGACCCTGTACATGTGGCGCCGTTCGGCACCTTTGTGCATGCCGCGACAGAATATCCCTACGACACCGCCGAGGTGACAATCGAGACAACCGTTGACAACAAGGGCAATATCCCCGCCGCATACGAACTCCGCTATAGGCTCCTCGCGCCCGACGGCGCTGTCGCCGCCACCGCGCAGGTGACCGAGCCGGAGCTTCTCGCAAAAGATAGCCGTCGCTCGGTAAGCCGTGTCGTCGTCGACTCGCCTGCACTATGGGATGTGGATGCGCCACGCCTCTACACTCTTGTGACCGAGGTGGTGAAAGATGGCGCGACTATTGATTCAGATACCACCATAACCGGTATCCGCGATGCACGTTTTGACCCCGACAAGGGATTTCTGCTCAACAACCGCCCCGTGAAGCTGAAGGGTGTCAACATGCACCAGGATCATGCCGGAGTGGGAGCCGCCATCCCCGATGCGCTTCAGGCTTACCGCCTGCGCGAACTTAAGAAAATGGGCGTGAACGCCTACCGCTCCAGTCATAACCCGATGACTCCGGAGATGCTTGACGCCTGCGACAGCCTCGGAATACTCGTGCTGGAAGAAAACCGCCTTTCGGGCATCAACGATGAGCATGTAAGGTTGCTGCGCCGCATGATTGAGCGCGACCGCAACCACCCGTCAATAATCCTCTGGAGCGTCGGCAATGAGGAGTGGGGACTCGAATGGAGCGACTTCGGATCACGCATCTCTGAGTCGATGCGTGAATACTGTCACCGGTTTGACCCCACGCGCCCGATGTGTTTCGCCACAAGCGGTGGTCCCACGGTGCTTCTCCCCGCCGATGTCGCCGGATATAACTACATAGTTCAGAATCCCGTTGAGGAGCATCGCAAGAATTACCCTTCGCGCATAGCTCTCGGTTCGGAGGAGACTACCGGATGCGGCACCCGCGGCATATATTTCGATGACCGTGACAACGGCAGGATGGCGGCTAAAAACCGCTTCCCCAACGGCAGCGACAGCATAATGAACTGTATCGAGCGCGGATGGAAATTTTACGATGAGCGCCCGTGGCTCGCGGGTCTCTTCTACTGGACCGGCTTTGACTACCGCGGCGAGCCCAATCCGCTGAAATTCCCCGCCACAGGCTCGGAGTTCGGCATACTCGACTATTGCGGATTTCCCAAAGATGAGGCATATTACCTGAAATCGTGGTGGACCGATGAGCCGGTGCTCCATATATTACCCCACTGGAATCTCGCCGGTCATGAAGGCGAGCCGGTGCAGATATGGGTCTACAGTAACATGGACGAGGTGGAGCTTGCTGTCAACGGCAAGAGCCTCGGTCGCAAGCCGATGCCGCGCAACGGTCATCTCAGCTGGGATACCGTGTATCAGCCCGGTAAAGTAACAGCCACAGGATATAAAAACGGCAAGAAGGCAATGACCGCGAAGGTTGAGACCACCGGTAAGCCTGCCGCACTTGCCGCCAAAGCCGACCGCAGCGTGATTGCCGCCGATAGCACGGATGTTGCCGTGGTCAACATCATGGTCACCGACGGCAAGAAGCGTTTCGTGCCCGATGCATGTGTGACGCTCGACCTGACTGTCGACGGCGACATGACGATACTCGGCGTGGGTAACGGTGACCCCGCTTTCCGCGATGCCGAGCGTCCGGTCACGGGCGACAGGCGCACATTCCGCATAAAGACCTTCAACGGACTGGCACAGGTGCTTCTGCAGGCAGGCGCGACCCCGGGCGAGGCGACTCTCACCATAGCTGCCGAAGGGCTTACTCCCGCCACAGTCACCGTCGCCATGCGCTGATAGCGGTGTGCCGCCCGATTGCGCCCTGATTTCTTGCGTGTCATATATATAAATAGTAACTTTGCCCCGGTTTTTAACATATTCAACAACATGTCTACCTATACAGAAGACCAACGTAAAGTGACCACCCACCGCCTGACAGAGATGAAGCAGCGCGGTGAGAAAATCGCGATGCTTACCGCCTACGATTATTCGATGGCGAAGCTTATCGACGAAGCGGGAATGGATGTGATACTCGTAGGCGACTCCGCCTCCAATGTGATGGCGGGCAATATCACCACCCTGCCTATCACCCTCGACCAGATGATATATCATGCCAAGTCGGTGGTGAAGGGTGTGAAGAGGGCTCTTGTGGTTGTCGACCTGCCTTTCGGAAGCTATCAGGGCAACAGTAAGGAGGCGCTTGCATCGGCTGTGCGCATCATGAAAGAGAGCCATGCAGAGGCTGTCAAGATGGAAGGCGGCTCCGAGATTCGCGAGTCAATCGAGCGTGTGCTCTGCGCCGGTATCCCCGTGATGGGACATCTCGGACTTACCCCGCAGTCAATCAACAAGTTTGGCACCTACGCCGTGCGCGCCAAGGAAGAAGCCGAGGCACAGAAGCTTATCGCCGACGCGAAGATGCTTGAGGAGATAGGGTGTTTTGCTCTGGTACTTGAGAAAATCCCGGCGAAACTTGCCGCCGAGGTCGCATCGCAGGTGAGCATACCGGTCATCGGTATCGGTGCTGGTGGCGGTGTCGACGGTCAGGTGCTCGTGATGCACGACATGCTCGGTATCAACAAGGGATTCTCTCCGCGATTCCTCCGCCGCTATGCCGACCTCTCTACGGTAATCAACGATGCCGTGGCTCACTACATCGACGACGTGAAGACCCGCGACTTCCCCAACGAAAAAGAACAATACTGACACAAAATCGCCATTTGACGATTTATAATTAAAACACCGCGTAGCAACATACAACTACGCGGTGTTTTTTAGGTAACTATACGATTCACAGCGCAATGTACAAGCCGATGTAGGGGCGAGTGGAAGCTCGCCCGCATCCACCCTGCGGAGTCACCATCGCGTGTCGCGGTCGCCCTTCCAGGCGCCCCATAGCTACGCAGTGATTTTTGATGCAACTATGCGATTCATAGCACAATGTACAAGCCAATGTAGGGGCGAGTGGAAGCTCGCCCGCATCCACCCTGCGGAGTCACCATCGCGTGTCGCGGTCGCCCTCCCAGGCGCCCCTACAGCTACGCGGTGATTTTTTTATGTAACTATACGATTCACAGCGCAATGTACCAGCCGATGTAGGGGCGAGTGGAAGCTCGCCCGCATTCACCAAGCGGAATGACCATTGCGTGTCACGGTCGCCCTCCCAGGCGCCCCTACAGCTACGCGATGGATTCCGTGAAAACACACAATCATAAAATTTAACTGATGAATGTGATAAATATACTTTGGTTTTGCGTTTGACTAAAATCAAAATTATATATTTGTATCCATGACTGAATTTCCTACTCGAAAAAATGTCAGGGTAAAATGGCATGATTATAATGGAGGTGCATATTTCATCACTGTGTGTACACAAAACATGCATCATTATTTTGGTGAAATTGCCGGGATTACCATCACGTATTCACCTTTAGGAAAATGTCTGCATGACATATTGGCGGATTATAATAAATTTCATCCCAATGTCGAGATTCCATTATTCACGGTCATGCCAAATCATTTCCATGCAGTATTGTTAATCAGTCATGGCATCGATCCATATTCGCAGGAATATGATAATTTAAAGGATGGTAGATCGTTGGCAACACATGTTGCTACAATAAAAGCTTTGGTGACTCGATTTGCAAGGCAGGCAAATGTCGGTTTCAAATGGCAGCGGGGATTCCATGAACATATAATCCGGGATATGAATAAAGCAAACGCAATATTTGAATATATTGAGAATAATGTATTGCGTTGGGCAGCCGATAAATACAATAAATAAATTGCCGTGTCGCGGTCGCCCTTCCAGGAGCCCCTACAGCTACGCGATGTGTTCATTATGGGTAACCTGCGGTTTTTCCGGCGGTTACGCGGCACTGTGTGGGGTCGGGGATTCTTGCGGGTCGGGGTCGGTGGTTGCATCCGGCGCGGGGTCCGGGGTGATTTCTGCGTCGGGACGGGATTCGGGCACGATGTCGGTGCCGGGCTCGGTGGCTGTCTCGCCCTCCGGGGCGGCTTCGCCGTCGGCGGGATTGTCCTCGGGTTTGGCGTATTCCGCATCGATAGCGTCGACATAGGTGCGGCTTTCGCGTTCGAGCCACTCTTCGAGCACTTCATTTATGCCGAGCTTCTCGGTGCGTAGTCTGAGTTTGCGCTTTTTCAAGGTGTCGGTCGACAGTCCGAAAAGTATCGCGATATCGCGGTTAGGCACTTTCAGCAATATCATGCAGCATAGTGCGAGGTCGTTTGGACCGAGTAGAGGATGCTCGTTGTGAAGCCGCGTGAGATACCCTTCGTAGCACACGTCGACAGCCTCGATAAGTTTTGCGGTCTCATCGTTGGTCAACGCCATGTCGTTATGCTTTTTCAGCTGCTCGCTGTCGTCGCGGCGGCTTGTCGACATCACCTTTGCAATCACGTCGTTCAGGGCAAGCAGCCGGTGACGGCGCCGTTCGTCGGCGAGAAGGCGGCGGTTGCGCTGGTTCATCATCTTCATGGTGTAGCGGGTAAGCTCCGCCTTCACCTCCTCGCGCTGTCGCTGCGCCTCCTTTATCCTCCGTCGGTATAGCAGCAACACTATCATCGCCCCGAGGCATACCACTATAAGCCCGAGCACTATCAACCCCATGCGCTGATTTTTCATATACAGCCTGTCGCGTTCGATGGTAGCCTGTGTGAGGTCATATTTTTTCTGCATCTCCATCACATTATTCCTGCTGTTTTCTTCATACATCGAGTCAAGCATCACTGAGTAATGTTTGGAGTAATCAAGCGCATTTCTATAATCCTTTCTACCTTCTGCCCATTTTATCATGGTGAGGTCATACATTCCGCGTGTCACAAACGAGCTGTCGCTCAACCCTTTTTCTGCATAATACGGTATGGAGTCCCACATTCCCAATCCGGCAAGGATATTGCTCTTAAATTGATAAAGTGAACACGAATCAATCTGTGAACTAAAAAGACGACAAGCATCTATGGACTTATTAATATTGTTTAATGCGTAGTCATAATCGTTTTTTTGTTGTGCGGTAATTGCTATGCCGGAATAAAAATGTGCCAAATATTTCTTCCAATTTTTAGACGTACAATACGATAATCCTTGCTGATAATAAGCTAAAGCTGTCTCATATTTATGGTCATATAAGGCATTTGTTGCTAAATTATCCAGAGAAGAAATTATGTGTATAGTGTCCCCAAGCTCATTGGCATATTTTATTGCCTCATTAAGATACATATTACTTTCATCATAAGGCTTTTTATGGCGAAGCATGTATCCTAAAAGGTAATTGGAGTAATATTTCAGTTTCAAATCATTAATCTCCTGTGACTCTCTTTCTGCGTCACGGGCATAAAATATCGCAAGTGAATCATTGCCGAGTACATCATAGACATCACTTGCCACCACGTAGCACCAAGCTCGTTTATAAGAATCATCATTTTTTGAATAATAGTTAATTGCGATTCTGATAAGCGAATCATTTTCAGGAGTGATACGGTTACGCGATTTTGCTTGTGACATTAGCAACGCGTAATATGCACGTTCCTTATTGCCATATCTTTCTATATCAGAAATAGATTCAAGTATTGATAGCGATTTTTCAGGAGATATGAACATCAAACTATCCGCAGCAGCGAATTTGCTGTCGCTCGACTGGTTGTTACAGCCAAGAATACCGACTAACCAAAGTGGAAATAATAATATTAATTGTGTACGTGTCATTACCCTGTAGAAATATTAGATTTTTCATAAAGATACTACATTTCATGTCGTTTTACAAGCGTATTTGTTGCAGTAAAAACCATTTGTCCCCAGTGTCAAAAAATCCACCTAAGCTAATTTTCAGTAAAACAGCAAATTGCGTCTATTGTCTCTTCGAATTTCGTCCACCGTTTGTCCCTCGCGTTTTCTTGTATCGGGACAGCTGTCAAAGTAATTTTGCATCATAAAGTTTAACAAAAAATTACCAATATTTATGATCAAAAAATTTTTAATGACAACAATTGTAAGTCTAATTGTTCTCAATAGTTATTCGGAAGAGATAGTAATCTATAAGAAGGGTAGCACAGAATTACCCAAAGACGTCTGTGAGAAGCCAATAGATATTCATGTCGACGAGCCCGAAAAAGAGCTGTCACTTGTATTTAATAAAAGTATCGAGGTCCGTACAATTATTTCCGGACCCAAAGGCATCATATTTAATGATGATATCGATGGTAAACGCAATACAACCATCAATATCAATCTCAAAGGTAGTGGAGAAGGTGATTATGATGTGCTCCTTATCGATAACTCAGGCAACGTAACCGACTCCTCCTTCTACATTCCCGAAACCAACTATTAATAACCAATAATTATCATTTATTCATTAACAATTAAAATTTTTAAAATGAAAAAATTAATCTTTTTTGGCGCAATAAGCGCCGCCGTGCTATTCACCGCAACATTTGTTGCCTGTAACTCAACAGAAGAACCAATGATTGAGGATATATCTTCCACCACGACATTACAATCAGCTGATTTTGATATATTTATGGCATCAGTGGATAGCCTAAATAATGCCTATTTTAGCGTCTCAAGGGCTGCAGTATCAGAGGATGGGAGTAATCCTACTTTGATAAAAGACGAAAGATGGAGCAAACAAGATATAGTAAATTATGCAGACCAAGCCGGATCTCTGATAGGGGGCACCCTAGGGACGGCAGCCGGATATATAGCTGGAGCATCAACTAGTGGCCTGGCTTCTGGAGTCCTAGGTTTTTTAGGTGGACACCTTGGAGATATTGTTTATTCACACCTATACTCTGCTGTGGCAAAACTTGTTACTCGTTGTGAAATTGTTAATCCCGGATTCAATTCCTCAATCACTCATCATGAAAATTCATCTGAGTACACATATCTGGATTCTATTGGCGTAAGACATAATCGGCTGATGCAGCGCATGGCTCAATATGATAAGAAATACAGGAGTATTACTCCAAACAATCGGATTCTTTTAAACAAATTTTACGATGATTTTATCAAAGAATTAAATGCAACATATCCCGAAGTAGGAGGATTTATAATTTCATCAGAAGAAAAAGAACGGATTCTTGAAAGCTGTTCTTCTGTTCTATCGATTGGTGAAAAATACCTTAATAAAAAAGGAGGAAAAAAACTTTTCATAGAGGAAGTGAGCGATTTGATGGTGAAAAAATATAAGGTTCCCGCTAAAAATGTTAAAATTTTCAAAGAATTTGCAGTAAGCGTTACCAATCAAATGGATAAAATTGACGAAAGTAACATTGACCGTTATGCCAACGATTTGGATCAGGTGATTCAAGAATCAAACATTGATGGTGATGAAAAAGCTGCTATTATCAACATGGGACAAATCGCTGTAAACAGCAATATTTGTTGGAAAAAATAAATACCTGACTATGGAAATTACCCGAAGTCAAAAAATTTTATGCTTAATTGAAGGATTTATCATTTTAATTGGCATAAAATACCTCTTGGGGGCAATCGGTTTAGGCTGGGCTAATATGTCTATAGAGACAATGCAATATAATGATAAATTTACATTAGTGGCAGCATGGATACTTGATTTCATTATCTACTTAATCGGATTTGCATTAATATTACGCGCTTCCCATTCCGGGTTCTGGCTTGGCTACGTCATTGATATTGGTGTTCTCATAGGATGTAGCTGTCTAATTATTATTTATAATGATTTTACGGTGATAATGTCGGTTTGTGCGATTATATTAGGCATAATAATTGACATATACCGAATATACAGTTCTTCCGGGCTTAATGACGGGTTAAGCTATCTATGGCGTAAGAATCTTTACAAATAAGCTTGTATGATATTTTGCAGGATGGTAGGACGCGGTCAACTATTGCGTGTCGCGGTCGCCCTTCCAGGCGACCCTACAGCTACGCGGTGATTTTATTGAAGTAACATTACGAATTACAGCACAATGCGATGTATTAGCCGATGTAGGAGCGAGTGGAAGCTCGCCCGCATCCACCATGCGTGGCAACTCTTGGCGACCAAAGCTCGCAAAGATTTTGCCCTGGCAGGGGCAAGATGTCGTTAACCGGTGGTAGCCCCGAAGCGGGCACCACCGGAAAGCCGAGCACCCCAAACCGCTACCCCGGAGCGGGTTGCATAAATGTATGCTAATCAATAGACTATGCAACCCACTCTCGGGGTTGAGTCACCGGGGAGAGGCATATCGCCCTCGGGTATGCCTTCGGCATTACCCGGGGTTAACAGGATGAATCCCCCTTTCGGGGATTTATGGCTCCCTGCGCCTTAAGTCAGTGACATTGAGCTTCCACTCGCCCCTACATCGGCTAATGAAACCATATTATGATAGGAATCATATAGTTACACGCTAAAGCGGATATCGCGTAGCTGTAGGGTCGCCTGGAAGGGCGACCGCAACTCGCAAAGGATTTTGCCCTGACAAATGGCTATATGCCGTTAACACGATTTATCCCCTCCGGGGAAATGCAGTATCTTATTATTTCAACTTTCGCTTGCGAAAGTTGATGGTTAAAAGGTTAAAGGCTTGCCGTGCAAGCAGGTTAAAGGTTAAAGTACCAATGGTCACTTGGTGATTCCCCGTCTCTAAACTCTAAACTATAACCTTTTAACCTTCTAACCTTTAAGTGAGCTTGCGAAACTTAAATTATTATAAATTAATTGTAAATTGATGGAAGAATCTAAAAATTCGATATGGAAAAAGTCTGAGATTTATTATCTTAGTCTTGCCGGAGGCATTATAGGAATCATATATGCTCGAGACTCCGGATGGCTGCCTGTAATGATTGTGGCATTGATAATCGGAGTGATAGGATTTGTAGCGCAGCTCTTGAATTGCAGATTAAACAACCAATCCGTATCATTCATCGCAGCATACGGTTGGATACCGGTAGATTGGGTGATATTGTCATATCTTATAAAATGCTATGGATTTTATAACGATGCCTTTTTCATCGGATTGGTCCTGCTGCCAAGTATCTGCGCTCCCGTCTGGTGGCTATGGAAAGGTGATAACATTTCTGTAAAGATATACTCACTATATCTGCTGGCTATGATAGTGTTTTGGGTATTGTTACGGATTGTCGAGATGCCCTTTTATGTTCCGGTTGCGATTATATATTACGGGTCAATTTTGGTTGCGGTTATTTGGATGCTCGCGATTTTTCCAAAAATATTTGTTAAGTATAGTGGCGTTAACGCCGGTCCATTCCTATTGTTTTGGTTAGCAATAGTGCTCTCAGATGTGTTTTTGTTCCAAATTTTGCCATGGATTTCAAATGGTACAACGATGTTCACAAATATTCCTTGGGCGCGATGATATTTTGCAGGATGGGGGGCAACCATTGCGTATCGCGGTCGCCCTTCCAGGCGACCCTACAGCTACGCGGTGATTTTATTGAAGTAACTTTACGATACACAGCGAAACACGATATACCGCGTAGCTGTAGGGGCGAGTGGAAGCTCGCCCGCATCCACCATGCGTGGCAACTCTTGGCGCCCAAAGCTCGCAAAGGATTTTGCCCCGACAGGCGGCAAGATGTCGTTAACCGGTGGTAGCCCCGGAGCGGGCGCCACCGGAAAGCCGAGCACCTCCAAATCGCTACCCCGGAGAGAGGCATATCGCCCTCGGGTATGCCTTCGGCATTACCCGGGGTTAACAGGATGAATCCCCCTTGCGGGGATTTATGGCTCCCTGCGCCTTAAGTCAGTGACATTGAGCGGAAGCTCGACCAAAGCTCGCAAAGGATTTTGCCCCCTTCTCCGGGGAAATGCAATAAATTAGCATCGGATAATGCGGATTTAATATAAATGTATTATCTTTGCAAAGGCTCATCTTTCAATGTTTCAAAAAACTCAATATTGCTATGGCTATTGACAGGCGGTTAAAGAAAGCGGCGATTATCGGCATTGACTGCATACTGTGCAGCGCACTTTATATGGTCGTGTATAATTTCCTTTCCGAACGAATATTAAATGTCACCCGGCCTCTTTTCTTGCTTTTTCTGAACGGGGTGGTGCTGTTTTTCTTCTTTTGGGGAGCAAATAAGCTATATCATCGCTACAAGCGGCGTAAAAGGGCGTGAAATTGGCGGTCGCGGGCGAGCTTCCACTCGCCCCTACAGCTACGCGGAAGACCCCGTCTGAAAACTGAAAACTAATAACAATGGAAAGAAATAATCAACAAAATTATTGGGTGCGATTTTGGCGTCCCGCAAAGACACTTAAGCTATATATGTGGGCTGAATTTGCTGTACCGTTCATCGTAGTAGCGGCAAACATGCTTTTCGGCACATCGGTAACTGACGCCATAAACATGATTTGCTTGTGTTTCTCGGTCTATATTGCCTTGGCAAGCGTGTCGTTTGTGCCTGATGATGATGTAAGAAAGAGTGTCAGGTTGCAGTTAGTGGCAATATTGCTTCTGACAGTAATAAATGTGGCATTAACAGTATATTTCAAAATTTCAAACGCTGCGTAAGGCAGCACTAAATCGTATTGACAATGGATAAAAAAAGAGCAAATATTCTCGGTATAGTTGCCGGAGTGTCTTTTGCGAGCGGGATTATTAACATATTAAGGACTTGTGGCGTGGAGATGTTTTCACGCGCTACAACATTTTCTGACATCCTCCCGCATGATTATCGCGGAGCATTAGGCATGACGATTCAAGTGCTGATGCTTTATATCGGTGCCGAGTTGTTTTCACGCGCCTATAAATCCGGAATTTCCATGGGCTATAGGGTTGACGGGGTGATTTTTGCCGCATGTGTATTGTTTGCAGCATATTACGGCGACTTTTTCTATGCGATAGCCCCGCTCGGTATATATGTCGGAGTGCTGGTTGACGTGTTTGTCACCCGCGCTAATGCCGCCCGCGCCACCAACGCCTAAACCAGGGTCATGAACAGGATTGTGGACCGGATTTCTTCACCTGATTTTTTCGATCGGGCGTTTTTCAGCATATTGGCTGTCTCGTTATTGTATCGGTTAGTGCCTGCCGAATATCTTGATAATCGGGCGGTGACTATAGTATATTCTTGTATTATGCTCGTGTCGGCCTTAATTGGCGCAGCTATGTTTTTCGTGAATTTTAAAAATCGGAAATTCCGTGCATGGGTGAGCATAATGTGGTTTTATGCATCTATCGAGACAGTGTTAAGACAAGTCTATGGATGACAACGTGAAAAATATGGAACACTCCGCGGCGCCGGGATGGAAATCGACGCTTGGCGACAATATGGGTAATATCATTATTGCCTATACGCTGATTGTAATGCCGGTGATAGCCTTCTTTAAGGAGGCTGTATTGCAATCGGTGATTCTTTCGGCACTCTATGGCGTGACGTATGTGACATTCGCCTTGGCGGTGGTGACTTACTTTGCAGTGTGTCGCCCCGGTCTCGGGAAATGGGAGCTGTGGGTCAGCCTTTTTCTTCTCCTGTATTCATCCCAGATTCTTTACTTATTGGCATGTCGGCAAGGATTATAATCCAATGGGCGGTTGCCGTGGCGGCGGTTGTGGTGATTTTTGTGTGCGACCGGTTTAAGATTTCCGAGCGGTTTAGGTATAATCTGCGCTTGGTGTGCTGCCTCATTATAATGAATGTGGTTACGTGGGAGTTGCAAGACCGCTTCGGACTCTCGTTTTGGGGTGGTGCAGCCATCGCGATAGCCGTTATCTGCATAATCGGGGCGCTCACTAAACTGCCACGCAAAAGAGCATGACATATTAAAAGTTTAGGGTTTAAGGTTTATGGTTTAAGAGGACTGCCCGTTTACCAATGTCCCTAAGGTCGTTAGAGACCTTAGAGACCCTAACGACTCTGTCTGAGAACTGAAATCTGAAGACTGACAACTGAGAACTGACAGCCTCATCTTTGCGCGGCGGCGATGGCGTCGCGGAGCACGACGGCATTGTTGTGGAGGGTGTCGTGGGAGCCATAGAGCAGCGTGACCTTCTTATGTCCGGAGAGCTGTCGCACGAAATTGGTGAAGTCGGGGTTGGCATGAAGTTCTGCCATATAGCGATTTGCAAACTCGTCCCAACGGTGCTCGGGGTCAAGGTGATACCATTCGCGGAGGTCGGTTGAGGGAGCCAGCTCCTTCTCCCAAAGGTCGTAATGCAATGTCTCGTGGCTCATGCCTCTCGGCCATAGTCGGTCGACAAGCACACGGAATCCGTCGTCGGGCGATGCCGGCTCATAGGCGCGTTTCAATACAATCTCAGTCATAATAGTGTGTTTATTAATTGTGTCATAATTGATAACACCTGCGGGATTGATATGTTTTAATGTGACTGAAAATGTAGAAATATGGCGGTGGTTTGAGAAAGATTGAGTACTTTTGCAATCGCTTACAGCATATTGGGTGCATTGAGATAAAAATATACAATAACCAATTATACAATTATATTTAATCAACATGAAATCAGCTAATTTTATTTTTGCGCTGGGTGTGGCTTGCAGTCTCACGCTTTCGGCTGCTGCCGAGGAGCATCTGAAGAGCCTCAACCCCGCTTATTTTGACAACACCACCCCCGCGGCAACCGACTTCTACAAGCATGTCAACAAGGGATGGCAGGAAGCTCATCCCCTCACCGCCGAACACGCACGTTACGGCAACTTCGACACTCTTAACGACTCGTCGGAGGTAAGGGTAAAAAACATTGTGCTTAACCTTGGCAAGACCAATCCCGAGCCCGGCACAGTGGCTTTCAAGGTGTGGACCGTATATTCTCAGGCTATGGACTCTGCGCGCCGTAATGCAGAAGGCGCAAAGCCCATACTTGCCGACCTCAAGAAAATCGAGGATACACCCCATGAGGGGATGGAAGACCTCTTCCTCTGGATGCACGGCAACTACTCAAGCCCCTTCTTCAGCGCAGGCCCGATGGAAGACCTTGCCAACAGCAACGAGTATGCGATGTATGTGAGCGGCGGAAGCATGGGTCTCGGCGACCGTGACTACTACCTTCTCAACGACAAGCGCAACAAGGAAGTGCGTGAGGCATATCAGAAGCTTATCGTGAAGCAGATGCAGAACGCCGGCTACTCAAAGAAGGATGCCAACCGCATCATGAAGAATGTGATGAAAATCGAGACCGCGATTGCCGACTCTGCATGGACACGCGAGCAGAGCCGCAATATCCCCGCGATGTACAATCCCCGCTCGTTCGCCCAGCTCAAGGAGATGTATCCCAACATCAACTGGGATCGCTTCTTTATCGAGACAATGGGTATCGCGTCGCCTGAAACCGTGATTGTGACCGAGATTAACTCCGTCGCACAGTCCAACAACCTCATGGGCTCGCTCACCGACCGTGAGATCAAGGACTATTATCTATGGAAATATGTGGCACAGGCAGCCTCGAAGCTTTCCGACAAGTTTGCCGACACTTCATTCGAGTTTGCAAAGGTGATGAGTGGCGTGGAGCAGCAGCGTCCCCGCTGGAAGCGCGCCCTTGACGCTACCGAAGGCGCTCTCGGCGAGGCTGTGGGTCAGCTTTACGTCGAGGAATATTTCCCAGAGTCGTCAAAGCAGTATATGATCGGTCTGGTCGAGAATCTGCGCACTGCACTCGGCAAGCATATCATCAATCTTCCCTGGATGAGCGACGACACCAAGCTGAATGCCATCAAGAAACTCAACGCATTTACCGTGAAAATCGGTTATCCCGACAAGTGGAAAGACTACACCACGATGAACATCGACCCGTCGCTGTCATATTACGAGAATATGCACAATGTGGGCATGTGGCATCAGGCAGAGGAGTATGCAAAGTGGGGCAAGCCCGTTGACCGCACTGAATGGGGTATGACTCCGCAGACTGTCAACGCTTACTACAATCCGCTTGCCAATGAAATCGTGTTCCCCGCAGGTATCCTTCAGGCTCCATTCTTCGACGCTGCTGCAAGCGATGCTGAAAACTATGGCGGTATCGGTGTAGTAATCGGTCATGAGATGACCCATGGCTTCGATGACCAGGGGTGCAACTTTGACGCACAGGGCAATATGGTAAACTGGTGGACTCCCGAAGACAAGGAGGCATTTGACAAGATGGCGCAGGGTCTTGTTGAGCAGTTCAATGAAGTTGAGGTACTCCCCGGCCTGTATGCCAACGGTCAGTTTACGCTTGGAGAGAACATTGCCGACCAGGGCGGTCTGCGTGTATCGCGTACTGCATTCCTTGACTCGCAGAAGAAAAAAGGTGTCGATATCACCGCCGACTCTGCAAAAATCGACGGTTTCGACCCGATGCAGGTATTCTACCTTAACTACGCTAACATCTGGGCAGGCAATATCCGCCCCGAGGAGATACGCTCGCTGACCACAGGCGATGTACACTCACTTGGTGAAAACCGTGTCAACGTGACATTGCGCAACATCACTCCCTTCTTCGAGGCATTCGGCATCAAGGAGGGCGACAAGATGTACCGTCCCGCTGAAGAGCAGGTTGTAATCTGGTAACCCTTCCCACATGACATACAAACGGGGTTGTGTCAATCGATGCAACCCCGTTTTATTTGCTGCCAATGCTGATGAGTTTTAAGCTGTCGTCAGACAGTGTCCCTAAGGTCCCTAAGGTCCCTAAGGTCTCTAACGACCTTAAGGACACTGGGAAACGCGTAGCCGTTGGGCATCATTTGTGAATAGCTAATATTATTTTCTGCCGAAGTCGGCGGGAATTTCACCCCATTTTTCGGTATTCCACTTGATTATGCGGTTGGGATAGGAGTTGTTGGCAAGCCATGTCTCGGCACGTTTCACGAGCGAGAGCAGTTTGGCGTTCTCGGGGGTGGGGGCGAGGGTGGTTTTCGCCCGGCGGTTGCGTACCCATGCCTGTGCGGTTACGGAGTCGCTGTAGACAGGCATGGTCCATCCCTGTTGCTTGCAGAGCGCGAGTGCGTGTACAAGGGCAAGAAATTCGCCGATGTTGTTGGTGCCCTTTTCCACGGGTCCGAAATGAAACAGTTCGGCTCCGGTTGCGACATCCACTCCGCGATACTCCATTCTGCCGGGATTGCCGGCGCAGGCGGCGTCGACCGCGATTGCGTCCTTGCATATCTCCGGAAATGCGTCGTAATTGATTATCGGCGCTGCATGGGCGGCTATCGCGCGGAGTGCATACATCTCCTCTTTGTCATCGCCACGGAAGGCGCGGGTAGCTTCCTCTTGTGTCGGAAACGCCTTGTAGCGGGCACCGGGGAAATTTTTCACCTGGTCCTCACACTCCTCCCATGAGTCATAGATGCCGGGAGCATGACCGGTCCATACAACGTAGAATTTTCTGTTAGGCATAGGTCAGCAGCAGTTTAGGAGAAGGTTGATGTCGATGTGGCGCAGCCCGGCAAGTTTTGCCACGCGGCGGTTGACGGTCTTGCCCATGAATGTCATGACGGCGTTTCTTACTTCAGGAATGAGGCGGACGGTGTCGGTAGCCGATTCGCAGTCGGCAATGCGGCGCATGAGCGGCATAAGGGTATTGCTCAATGCCATGGCGGCTGTGCGCGGCACCGCGTTGCCTATGCCGGTATAGCACACGCGCGAGTTACGACGCTTCTGACCGATGTCGGATATATCCACGATTTCCAGCGACGGGAACATCGGTGCCGAGTCATAGTTTAAATCCATGACGATAACGCCTTTTTTCATGATGTCGACCAGGTCGGAGCCGATAGTGTAGCGGGGCGATACCTCGGTGGCGAGCACCACGTCGGCACTGCGCAGGGCGTTTTCAAGCACATGGGGGTGAATTGCCGATGTCACCACGCCCGCTCCGGTGACACGCTGCGCCTCGCGCAGGCGGTAGATGTCGTTGTCAAGCATACGCACCATCGCTCCGAGTCCTGTTGCCGATAGTGCGGCGGCACAGGCGGCGATGCCCGAGCCTATGATTGTGACCTCGCATGGGATTATGCCTGCGACACCCCCGAGCAGTATCCCTTTGCCGTGGTCGGGACGCGCGAGGAGCGACGAACAGAGAGCCATGGCAGCGCGCCCGTCAATCTCGGCGAGTATATCGGCAAACGGTGTGTGACCGTTTTTATCGGTTATCTTGTCAATGGCGATGGTGGTCACATGACGTTTCAGAAGCTCTTTTACCGCTTCGGCATCCTGGCAGGTGTCGTTGAGAAGCGTGAGCAGTAGTGCCCCGCGTTTCAGCCGGCGCGAGTCGGTGGAGGTTATCGGCGGCAAATGCAGCACGATGTCACATGCCAGCGCGGAGTCGCGTGACGTTACCTCAGCTCCTGCCGAGATATACTGCGTGTCGGTATAGTGGATGGCTGTTGCTGCGTCTTTCTCTATTTTTACCGAGAAGCCGGCATCGACAAGCAGCCCTGCACCTTCGGGCGTGAGAGGAAACCGGCGTTCATGCGCCGAAGTGCATGCCGGAAGTCCTATCGTGAGACTGCGCCGGCGGTCGGCGACTTGCATTTCCTGCGGCTGCACTATGCCGTGAGTGTCATTATCAACCATATCGCGCTATTGAATGTCAAGTTGTTGCAGAAATCTCCGGGCTGTATCTGCCTTCTCGCTTTCAGAGTCAAGCAGATCGCTACGGAACACTATTTTCGCTTTTGAGTAGTGGGGCATACGTCCTTCGAGAGCCTTCACGATAAAATCGCGTAGCTCCTCGTCGGTCTTTTCAGCTATGAGGGGGCGTTTGTGACGGCCGCGTTTAAGGCGTGTGAATAGCTTGTCAACCGATGTGTCGAGATACACTGTTGTGCCGTGAGCGTTCATCCACTCCATATTGTCGAAAAAGCAGGGTGTGCCGCCGCCGCAAGCCACAATCACGTCCTCAAATAGCCCTACTTCATGGAGCATGGCGCGTTCAAGCTCGCGGAAACGCTCTTCGCCGCGCTCGGCGAAAATCTCTCTGACAGTGGCGTGAAAGCGTCCTTCTATATAGGAGTCAAGGTCAATGAAACTGCGGTCGCTCATCGACGAGGCGATACGCCCGAGTGTCGACTTGCCGCAGCCCATGTAACCGATAAGAAAAATAGGTTGCATCGGTTGTGGCTTTTTCGTTTACCGCAAAAATAATAAAATACTTTTAATCGCGGCGCATCGTACCGCTACAATCTCATCGCAAAAATTGTAATAATACAATCAATATCGATGAAGTGTTACTTATAGTCTTTGATTTATAATCTACAAACAACGTACTTTGTAAAATGGATATAAAAGAAAAAATAGGAAAGCGCATCAAATCGATTCGTGAAATCCAGGGCATATCACAGAAGGATCTCGCATATTCTGCTGATTTGGACCGCAGCTATATAGCAAGTGTTGAAAATGGCAGGCGTAATATCTCGATAGTCAATATCGAGAAGATTGCATCGGCGATGAAAATAACTATATCGGAATTTTTTGCCGGTGAAGAATTTAATTAAGAATAGTATGCGTTCAATAATCCCTAAATCTGTTCAGACCAAGATATACAAAACCGGACAGACACGTGGCGCTGATGACGATGTGATATATCAGAATCGTGTCGCACGTAACAGCACCGTCCTTATCCCTTTTCATGAGTATGACAGATGCAAGATAGCACCCTCATGCAATGGGACATACGAAAATGGATTTATCGTGTTAATCAGTCCTGAGGATTATTTTGATGTCGAGACCTGCTGCAGTCTTGTCGAGAAAGGTCTGCGATTGGGTGAAAATCTGCTGGTTTTCTATGAGACACGCCATCAATGGAATCTCTATCCGCCGTTGGCGGGATGGCGACCTGCAAATTCAAGGATTGCTCCGTTAGAGGGTGAATATGTCGCGAGAGTTCCGGCTACCACTGCTGATGGCGAAAATAAGATATTAGCCGGTTTCAATACATCTAAAATGAAGGGAGCGGGCATAAGGGTATATGAATATGCCGATGCCTCGACAATTAAAGCATGCAGGCTTCAGCTGGAATATTTATTTTGGCATTGCAAAGATATAAAAGAACTGATTGCCGAAAGCGAAATGGATGAAACGATTGCGGCTCAATATATAAATCTTATATCGCGTCAAGCTGAAAAATGTGGTCTGGCAGATAAAAATATTTTGATGAAGGAACGGATTATTGATAAAGAAGGATATACGATTTGTCCTCTTTGCCTTAGACATATTTCTTCAAAAGGGTTCTGCCTCAGAGTTCCGCAAGCTGAGGGGCGTAACGTGCCTGACCTGACCGTGACGGAAGTAAGCCTCTTTCATATCCATGAATTGCGTACCGGTGAGTTCAATCATGTTCCATATAATTTAGGGTGGGGACACCATCATTGCAATGTGGTGGTAAAAGATTCCGGCATCGAACAGACCTTGCAATGGATGCGCGATGTAATACGGCGCAATGACCGTTATGACAGTGCTATGAATCAGAATAATGACGGCATCTCTCCTTTGTGAACAGCGGTACGCCTGAGCGCAACGTCAAATCCTTTTGCTTTGATGCGGTGTTGCATGCTTGTAATCTGTTTGCAATGGACTCACACCATGATTCATCGATTTCTATTCCGATAGCATAACGGTTTTCCTGGAGGGCAGCTATAAGTGTGTTTCCAGACCCTGCAAAACAATCAAGCACAATGTCATTTTCAAATGTCGAACTCTTGATGCAATGAACAAGCAGGTCCAAGGGTTTTTCCGCCGGATGTTTGCCTTTGTAAGGTCTCACTGACGGAAAGGTCCAGATATCGGTAAATTCTATACCGGCATTGACCTCAAACGGACGGATTGCGTCCTCATAAACAGGTAGCGGCTTTTGTAACCCCGATTGAATCAATGCCCGACATATTTTTTCATATTGCTGTTTGCTCGGAATATTTCTTCCTGTCTCCCAGTTAGATACAGCACCTCCGTGGTTGACCTTTCCGTATGCTCCGATCATTTCTGTTAACTTGTGTCCTGACAATCCGCATGAGAGTCGTTTCTCTTTCAGCAAGGAGCCAAAATATGATCTCTTGAGGTTGCCGTCTAAGGCTGGCTCACAGAATATAATCCTTTCGGAATGTGGATACCATTGTCGTAGCGCCTCTTTTTTCATTTTGCCTTTCCATCCGTCAAACCCAGGGTCATTAGGTTTTGTCCACACAATATGAGACAGTATGTTGAAATATTTTGATAGCATTACTTCGAGACGCGCTTCCATTGCTGAGGAACAGAACATGAATATCGAACCGTTGGGTCGTAACACTCTTTTCCATTCGGTTGCAAATTGTTCAATCCAGTTTATAAACTCTTCATCGGAATGAAAGTTCTTGTCGTTGACGATATTGCTTTTTTTGGTGCTGTGGTAAGGGGGGTCAGTCAATATCAATGAAATCGAATGGTCAGGGAGCAGTTTAAGTATGTTGAGCGAATCGTCATTAAACAATACTGCACGATTATTTTCTGCATAAATACGTGAAAATAATTGTGCATGTATGTTTTTAAATTCTTTCTCTCTGTTCATTTATCTCCGATATTGACATTCTGCTTGCAAAGATACATATTCAGTACCCTTTAATCAAGTGCCGGGATGTTTTTATTGCAAGCTATCGGGGGTGGGTGTAGTAGAAGTAGCGCCAGAGGGGAGCTGCCATGAGTGCCTGGATGATTTTGCCGTCGCGCAACAAGGCGAAAACTTCATCGGGCGACATCAGGAGCACCTCTATATCCTCGGTGCGGTCAAGATGCTGAGCCGCCTGAAGAGTCACGCCTTCGGCTATGAAGGTGTGGCTGTAATTGGTCATGTTGGTAGGATTGGGCGCGATGGTCATAAACTCGCGCCAGTCACCTCCAGCATAGCCGGTCTCTTCAAGCAGTTCGCGCTTGGCGGCTTCCATCGGGTCTTCGCCCGGCTCGGCCACTCCTGCACATATCTCATAGTCGGTGCGCTGCAGCCCGTGACGGTACTGGCGTTCCATAACCATCTTGCCGTCGGCGGTTATGGCTATGACATTAATCCACTCCGGATATTCAAGCACGTAGTACTCGTCATGCTCTGCTCCCGTAGGAAGTTTCACATGGTCGCGCCGGGCGTGAAGCCACGGTCGGTCGATTATGTATTCGCTGTGAAGCAGCTGCCATCGGCGGCTGTCGGTGATTGGCTTATCCATTGCTTTACTTGTATATGAGTGCTGTCGCGGAAGCGGCTATACCTTCGCCTCTGCCTGTGAATCCGAGCCGCTCGGTGGTCGTCGCCTTTACCGACACTGCATCTTCCGGCAGACCGAGGTCGGCGGCTATACGCTCAATCATCACCGGGATGTGGGGGAGCAGCTTCGGTGCCTGTGCCATGATGGTCACATCGACATTGCCTATCTTGTAGCCCGCTTCGGCAAGTATATCTCTAACTCTACGTAGAAGCACTCTTGAATCGGCACCCTTGTACGCAGGGTCGCTGTCGGGGAAGTGGTAGCCTATGTCGCGGAGAGCGGCTGCCCCGAGAAGTGCGTCGCAAAGTGCGTGGAGAGCTACGTCGGCATCACTGTGTCCGAGCAGTCCGAGATGATAGGGCACTTTTACGCCGCCGAGCCAAAGCTCACGTTCCTCGACAAGACGGTGCACGTCAAATCCGTTGCCTACACGTATCGAAGTCAGTTCCATAATTGCAAAATATGTAAGGTTAGCGGCGGCTGAACATATCTTTCAGTCCGTCCATGTCAAATGTAAGTGTAAAGCGGAGAGTCTGGTCAAGAGGGGATGTCTGGGCGGTGGCGAGCATGTATGACGCGTCGAGGCGTAACACATTCAGCGAGAATCCGGCTCCCATGCCGAAATACTTTCTGCCTCTCTTGAACTCGTTTTCGTAATAATAGCCCGCGCGCAAGAAAAACTGCTGGTTGTAGCTGTACTCGGCACCGATTGACATCGTGATTTCGCGGAACTCTTCCTTGGCGCCTCCGGGGGCATCGGTAAACGACTTGAATATACCGGTGATAGGCGACATGTTTTCCCACTCTTCAGTAGCGTCAAGATATTGCTGCTGACCTTCCGGAGTGTCGGGATAGTCGTTTTTACGCGGTTTTGCGGGTACGAGGAGCTTGTTGAGATCGAGCGAAAGGGCGAGTGTATGATAATCGGCGAGCGGGAACATAAACGATGTACCCAGACGCAGATTGGTCGGCAAAAATGCAGGATTCTCGCCATTATTGAAGCTCACTTTAGAGCCGACATTTGAAATGTCCCATCCCCATGACCACTGACACTCGTTGCGCCCGATGATAGGGTAGGTTGTGTAGTATCCCGACACGTCGACTGAGAATGCCGAGGCACCGGTTGACTGATCTCCGGCGTATGAGCTGGAGAAACCAAGATCGGAGTAAATGTATCGGAGCACGACACCCATCGAAAATTTTTCGGAAAGTTTGCGGGAATATCCTACATCGAATGACAATTCGTAGGGGTTCAGCGACTGTCCGGTGCTCCCCTCGCCTGACGTGTTTACCTCGCCGAGCGAGAAGTAACGCAGGGAGGCGCTTATCGCCTGATTGTCGTATCCGCCCAGTTTCCAGTAACCTGAAAGGTTGGCGAGAAATATGTCGTTGACAATCTTGCGCAGCCACGGGGTGTAGCTGAGCGACACGCCTGCCTGACTATAGGCAAAGGCATATTTAGAGGGATTCCAGAATTGCGAGTTGACATCGGGGTCGGTTGCCGCGCCGAGGTCGCCCATAGAGGCACCGCGGGCATCGGGAGCGATAGAAAGTGACGTGACACCGGTCTCGATAGGGTTGAACTCATCCTTGCTTTGGGCGGCAGCATAGCCGGGCAGCAACATTGCCGTCGCCACAAGGATCAATATGGGTTTAAAATAACGAGTATTCATCTTGACGATAATATTACTCTATAATAACTCAAATTTCCAGATTTTATTGTGCAACCGACACATGCCATGGTTGCAGTATATAATACTTTCGGGCGAGCTTCCACTCGCCCCTACATCAGTCTATGGACCATATTGCGATGTAGGCCAAAGAGTTATGTCTGCAAAATCGTCGCGTAGCTGTAGGGGCGCCTGGGAGGGCGCCCGAAGTATCAGCAAAGATACAGATTGACAAAAGGGCAGAAGCAACAGATGAATTTGGGGTAAAATTTCCCGTCAGGGATAATCTCTGTGTAGCCGGTGGTTGAGCGAAGCGATACCACCGGGAAGGATTGACAGCATGATGTTTCCGATAGGAATCATCAATCGCGCTCCGTGATGATTCCCTGTCGGGAAACAATATAGGTACTCGCTTGCTATCCGTGGGTTTCGCTATGCTCAACGCCACGGCTACACATGGATTTTTCCTGTCGGAAAACTTACCGGTCACGCATTTCAACCCTCAACCTTAAACCATAAACTTTAAATTGCTAACATAGTGCGAGCTTCCACTCGGCTAGCGAGTGGTTATTTTTTTACAAATATTTTGGCAATCTATAATTAATGGTTTATCGTTGCGCTAACAATATTGTTAATCAATTATGATAAATAAATTTGTTATGCAAAAAGATGTTGATAGACCCGATACCGAATCAAGGATTCTCCAGGCTGCCGAGAAGGAATTTCTGACCAAAGGTTATGCCGGGGCGCGCACCACCTCGATTGCCGAGGCAGCAGGTGTGACCCACGCGATGTTTCATTACTATTTCCGCACCAATGAAAAGCTATTTGACAGAATAATGACCGAGAAAATAGCCTTGTTGAAGGATATTATGTCAAAGACGGTCATGGAGCCTGGGCAATCACTGGAAGATAAGTTACGCAATGTCATCGGGCAGCACCTTGATTTTCTTGCCGCCAATCCCGACATGCCCCGCTTCCTTGTGGGGGAGGTGTTCGGGTCGCCTGAAAGGATGGGCGCGTTGCTTGACAAGATAAAGTCATATTCGCCGTGGGTAATCAATCAGATGCAGAATCTTATCGACGCCTCCGCTGCCGAGGGTCTGTGCCGACGGGTTGACGCAAAGATGCTGATACTGGATATAGCGTCGCTCAATATATTCTCATTCATGGCATCGCCTCTGGTCAATGTCATTTTAGGCGGTTGCCTCGACGATATGGAGACATTTCTTGAGCAACGTAAGAAGGAGAATTTTGATACCATCATGCGGAAATTAGCTCTGTGAGAATATGAGAAAGGGAATCATAATATTGATATTGTCGATTTTGAGCCCGCTTTTGGCGACAGCCGGGCTGACGATAGAGCAATGTGTGGAAAAAGCGCGTGACAATTACCCTATGGTCAAGAAATATGACCTGCTTGCCTCCACACTCGACATAGACCTGTCAGACATTAACAAAGGCTGGCTGCCGAGAATTGGGGTCTATGGTCAGGTGACGGCACAAAATGTGGTGCCTTCTTTTCCGGAGTCGCTTTCAGGCGTACTACAACAGATGGGGCAGCCGATGAAAGGTCTTGGAAAGTTGCAGTACAAGGCGGGAGTGGATGTGTCGCAGACCATCTGGGATGGCGGCGTGTTACATGTACAGCGCGAACTGCGGCGCGCGGGAACGGCTGCGGAGCAGTCGGCGCTCGATGTGGAAATGTATGCCGTCAGGCAGCGCGTCGAGAATCTGTATTTCGCCATACTTCTGACCGAAGAGCAGATAGCGCAAAACCGCAATACGATGACGCTTCTCGACGCCACTCTTGAACGGCTGAAGGCGATGCTGCGCAACGGCACAGCCATGCAGAGCGATGTGGACATGATTGAAGCGCAGTCGCTCACTGTGGCTCAGGGTATTGCACAGGCTGAAAGCGCATTGAACGGTTACCGCACGGTGTTAGAGCTGTTTATAGGAGAAAGTCTGCAAGGAGTGGAGCTGATTCGCCCCGACTCCGTGATGCCTTCCGAATTGCAGTCCGACCGTCCGGAGATAAGGCTTTTTGATACGCGGATTGTCGCTGCCGATGCTTCACGCCGTCTTGCCGACACAGCGTTGATGCCCAAAGTCGGATTGTTTGCGCAGGCATATTACGGTTATCCGGGTTTCGACTATTTCAAGAGCATGATAAACCGCGACCTGTCATTCAACATTATGGCGGGAGTGAAGGTGTCATGGAATATAGACTCGTTTTATACCAAAAGAAATGTGTCACGCCGTAACCAGCTTGATATTGCCGGCATAATGGCGGAGAAAGAGACATTCCTGTTTAATTCCGATATGCAGGTAGCTTCGCAACTGGAGAAAATCAGAGGCATCCGTGACGTGATGAAAGATGACTCGCGGATAATGGCGTTGCGCGCCAATGTACGTAAATCTGCCGAGTCACAGCTCCAAAACGGTATAATCGACACTACGGCATTGCTGACAAAAATCACTGATGAGAATCAGGCGGCTCTTACGGCGCGGTATCATGAAATCCAACTTGTTCAGGAAATATATAATTTAAAATACATCCTTAACCGATGAAAAAAATATTGAATCTCGTAGCAGTCGCACTATTAGTGACAGGCTGCAATAAAAACACCGGATATGATGCCACGGGTATTTTTGAGGCGACAACAGTGACACTGTCGTCGGAAACCTCGGGCAAAATCCTTTCAGTCAACGTGGAGGAGGGTGACAGTATAAGCTTGGGGGAGACCGTTGCTGTCATCGATACCACATTGCTCGTATTGCAGCAGAAGCAGATTGACAGCCAGCGCCTGTCGGTTGAAAACAGCTCCCCTGACATCGCGGCGCAGGCTGCCGCACTCCGTACACAGATAAGCCATCAGAAGCATGAGTGTGAACGATTTGGCAGACTGCTTTCCGATGGCGCTACGACGCAGAAGCAGTACGACGACGCACAGGCGCAGTTAAAGATGCTGCAAGGACAACTCGACGCACTGTTGTCGACGCTTAAAAATAGCCGCAGTTCCATATCGGACAATACCGTGGCATTGCAATATCAAACCGAGCAACTCACCGAACAGATAGCGAAAAGCACCATTGTCGCGCCACTGACCGGGACGGTGCTTGTAAAATATGCCGAGCCGGGAGAGTTTGCCACCCCCGGGCGCCCTATATGCAAGATTGCAAATCTCAGTGACATCTATCTGCGCAGCTATTTCACGGCTTCTCAGCTCGCCGACATCAAGATTGGTCAAAAGGTGACTGTGATAGCCGATTTCGGGGGCGACGAGCAGTATGAGTATCCCGGCACAATCACCTGGATTGCACAAGAGAGTGAATTTACTCCCAAGTCGATACAGACAAGGGACACGCGTGCCAACCTCGTGTATGCCGTGAAAGTGGCGGTGAAAAACGACGGTAGGCTCAAACTCGGACAATATGGTGAGGTACGCCTATGAATCCCGCTATAGAGATTGCCGGTATCACGAAACGCTACGGCTCGCTTACCGCCCTTGACGGGGTGAGTTTCAGCGTGGCGAAAGGAGAGCTGTTCGGGCTTATAGGTCCTGACGGCGCGGGTAAAAGTTCCCTATACCGCATACTTGCCACGTTGTCGGCTCCCGATGTGGGACGGGCGATGATGTGTGGTCTTGATGTCGTGACCGATTACAAGGAGTTGCGCACACGCATAGGTTATATGCCTGAGAAATTTTCCCTTTATCAGGATATGACCGTATCGGAAAACCTGCATTTTTTCGCGTCGCTATTTGGCGTTGATATAAAGGATAACTACGATCTGATTGCCCCGATATTCCGGCAGCTCGAACGCTTTCCCAATCGTCTTGCGGGGGCGTTGTCGGGAGGCATGAAGCAAAAACTTGCATTGAGCTGCGCGCTGATTCATCGTCCTGACATACTTCTCCTTGACGAGCCGACGACCGGTGTCGATGCCGTGTCGAGAAGCGAGTTCTGGGATATCCTGTCGACTTTGCGCGAGCACGGTATCACAATCCTTGTGGCTACCTCTTACATGGATGAGGCTACACGCTGTGAGCGTATAGCGATGATTAACAACGGTCATATCCTTGCAGTAGATACCCCGACGGCGCTTGTGGAAAATCTCGATGAGAGGCTCTACAATGCCGTTGCCTCCGATATGTTCGGGCTGCTTACGCGGTTGAAAGCGATGTCGGGCATGATTGACTGCTATACGTTTGGTGCGACACTTCATCTGGTTACCGATGACCGGTTTTCAGTCGATGAGGCGGTTAGCTCATTGCGTCGTGACGGACTGTCTGACGTGAAAATCTATCCTGCAAAGGGCACAATCGAGGATTTATTTATCAAGCAGATTCGTGATGGAAAGTAACGACATTATAATATCGGTCAGGGAACTTACAAAGATGTTTGGCGACTTCACAGCCGTGGACCATATATCATTTGATGTCAGGAAAGGCGAGATATTCGGTTTCCTCGGAGCCAACGGCGCCGGAAAGACAACAGCAATGCGTATGCTATGCGGACTGAGTATACCCACATCGGGTGACGGGAAAGTTGCCGGCTGTGACATAGTGACGCAGCCGGAAGAGATAAAACGACGCATAGGATATATGAGCCAGAAATTTTCACTTTACGGAGACCTCACGGTAAAGGAGAATCTGCGGTTGTTTTCCGCGATTTACGGTATGGGCGAAAGGGAGATACGTGAAAGGTCGTCGCGACTGTTTGACGATCTTGAAATGACAGGTATGGAAAATACCCTCGTCAGGGATATACCGGTGGGGTGGAAACAGAAGCTGGCATTTGCCGCCGCTACCATCCACTCGCCGCAGGTAGTGTTTCTTGACGAGCCGACCGGCGGTGTCGACCCCGTGACACGCCGTAAATTCTGGGAACTGATATATAAGGCGTCTTCGGAGGGCGTCACAATATTTGTCACCACTCATTATCTTGACGAGGCTGAATACTGCAACCGCATATCAATCATGGTCGACGGGCGTATAAGCGCGCTTGACTCGCCTGCTGCTCTTAAGCGGAAATACAATGTATCGACTATCGATGAGGTATTTAGGATTGTGGCGGCTGATGCAAAGAGAGGAGACTGAAATCATGAGCATATTTCAATCATTAATAAAGAAGGAGGCGCTTCACATTTTCCGTGACAAGCGCACGATGCTTATAACGCTGTTGATGCCGATGGTGCTGTTGCTGCTCTTCGGATTCGCGATTTCAACCGAGGTCAACGATGTGAGGGTGGTAGTGACGGTTGACCGCCATAATGATGCGACGCGGGCAGCTATCGAGCGGTTGCGCGTCAATCCGTACATCACTTTCAAGGGACTGGTGCCTGCCGGAGAGGTCGACGGGTTGTTGAAAAGAGGGGAGACTGATGCCGCCCTGTCTTTTAAGGACAATGACGGTAAGATTACCGCGCAGATAGTGGTTGACGCTTCCAATACTACTGTGGCGCAGGCTTCCACGGGATATATACGCGGAATACTTACGGGCGCTGATGCCGCCAATGCGGTGTTGACCTACACGCTTTACAATCCGCAGATGAAGAGCGCATATAATTTCGTGCCGGGAATCATGGGCATGATTTTCATATTGATTTGCGCTATAATGACTTCGGTCTCGATTGTCAGCGAGAAGGAAAACGGCACGATGGACCTCCTGCTTGTGTCGCCGGTAAAGCCCGGTACGATAATATTCGGCAAGCTTGTGCCATATTTTCTGCTGTCATGCATCATCCTGCTTATAATGATGACTATCGCCTACACGGTGCTCGGGCTTCCCGTGTCGGCAAACATAGTCAATGTCGTGATTGTCTCTCTGCTTTACATAGTACTGTCGCTGTCGATAGGACTCCTGGTATCAGCTATTGTCAACACCCAGCTTACGGCGTTGATTGTGTCGGCTGTGGTGTTCATGCTTCCCGTAATCATGCTTTCCGGCATGATATTCCCTATCGACAATATGCCGGAGATATTGCAATGGCTGTCGTGCGTCATTCCCGCGCGGTGGTACACGGCGGCAATGCGCAAGTTGATGATTCAGCAGCTTGACCTTGGTTATGTGGTGCAGGAAATCGTAATATTGACGGTGATGACAACGGTGTTGCTTGTCATCGCTATCAGGAAGTTTAACGCAAAGCGATAGATGTCATGGATTTAAGTGTATTGAAAGCACTGTTGAGGAAAGAAGTGACGCTGATGAGGCGCAACCCGATAATCCCGAAAATTGTGTTGGTGATGCCGGTCATGGTGATGCTGATATTGCCTCTTGTCGCTAATCTCGATGTGAAAAATGTAAAGGTTACGGTGGTGGATAATGACCGGAGTATCCTCTCGAGAAGAATTATCGCGGACATGGATGCTTCGGAGTCGTTGGAACTGTGGGCGTTGTGTGACACCCACGATGAGGCGATGCTGACAGTGGAGAAGGGTGATGCCGACGTGGTGCTGACAATTCCTGACGGATATGAGAAGGATTTTGTCACTTCAATGCCGCTGATTGATGTTGAGGCTAATGGAGTCAATGCCACTAAGGGTATGCTGGGAGCGCAATATGTCACGCAGTCAGTCACCGGTACAATTATGCAATGGCGGCTTGATGAGGGCGTTGATGTGCCGGACTCAGCCATAAGCGTAATAAACCGGTATAACCCCACGCTGAATTTCCGCAATTACATGATACCTGCACTTATGGTGGTGCTGTTGATTATAATATGCGGATTTCTGCCCACGCTTAATCTTGTAAGCGAGAAGGAGTCGGGGACGATTGAGGCAATGAACGTGACTCCGGTCGGAAAGCTGACATTCGTATTGTCGAAGTTGATACCGTTTTGGGTTGTCGGGTTACTTGTGGTCACTGTCGGGATGTTGATAGGATGGGCGGTGTACGGTCTTGTGCCGATGGGTAATGTCGGGGCGGTTTATCTTGCCACAATCCTTTTTGCGCTGGTCATGTCGTGCTTCGGGGTGGCAGTGGCAAACAGGTCGTCGACCATGCTACAGAGTATATTTGTGATGTTTGCTTTCATCATGATCTTTCAGCTGATGGGCGGACTGTTTACCCCGATTGGGTCAATGCCGGAGTGGGCGCAGTACATTACCTACGCCATTCCTCCGCGATACTTTATAGAAATTATGCGTGCCGTATATCTGAAAGGGGCTACCGTTGCTGATTTGTGGAGCCAGCTTACAATGCTTGGTGTATTTGCCGTTGGATTGTGTGCCATCGCTGCCTTCACATATAAAAAGCGCGCCTAATGCGTCATGTGTCCGGGATGACTCAATCGACGCAGCTGGTAGAATACCATGATTAGGGTTACCACGGTAGCGGCAAGGTCGGAGGTGGGGAATGATGCCCACACGCCCTCAAGCCCGAATGTGCGCGGAAGCATAATCAGAAGCGGGATGAGAAAGATGACCTGACGTATGAGGCTCAGGAAAATCGACTTGCCTGCCATGCCGATGGACTGGAACAGAGCGGTTGAGATAATCTGGAATCCGACAAACCAGAATACGAGCGTGGCGATATGTAGTCCGTTGCCTGTTGCGGCAATCAGTTCGTGGTCGACGGTGAACGCCTTTGCGATGAGTTCCGGGAAGAATACTGACATGAATGCGCCGAGCGATGTCACTACGGTGCCTGCAATCGCAGCCGTCCAGAAGGTCTTTTTTACCCGTGAGATGTGTCCGGCGCCGTAATTGTAGCCGAGTATCGGCTGTATGCCCATGCTTATACCCACAACTATCATGCAAAGCAGTGATGTATAGGTATTGAAGATACCCACGACTCCGACGGCTATGTCACCCCCATACCTGTAGAGCGACCGGTTGATGATGACATTTATAGCCGATGAGGTGAAATTTACGATGCTTGGGGCGGCGCCGATGCTTATTATCGCCCAGATGATATGCCATTTCAGACGGTATATACCGCGCGTGAAATGCACGGTGGAACTTTTACGGCAGAAATGTGCCAGCACGAAAAGCGCGCCTACAGTCATTGATATATCGGTGGCTATAGCCGCACCCTTAATCCCGAGGTCGAGCGCGAAAATGAATATGGGGGCGAGTATGAGGTTACATCCGGCTCCGATAAACATTGTCACCATTGCCTGACGCGGATAGCCCGAGGCGCGCATGACATTGTTGAGGCTGTACATGATATTCATCACGAACATGCCCGGAATGAGATATGCCATGAAGTCGTGGGCGTAGGGGAGTGTGACTTCCGATGCGCCGAATGCCATCAGTATGTCGTCGATGAATATGGTGAATATGGTGAGATAAATAGCTGCGTTTAGAATTATCAGCACGAGGGCATTGCCGAGCACAAGCTCGGCACCGTGATGGTTGCGCTGTCCGAGCATTATCGACACTCGCGCCGCAGCACCGGCTCCTATCAGTACTCCTATGGCTGAACTTACATTCATTACAGGAAATGTGACGGCGAGTCCTGCGATAGCCTCCGCCCCGACACCCCTGCCTATGAAAATGCGGTCGATGACATTGTAAAGCGACATAACGACCATTCCGACTACCGCCGGAAGACTGTACTCCCAGAGCAGACGGCCGATGGGGCGCGTCGCAAGTGCCGACAAGTCACCGCCTACCTTTTCCATCAGTCGCGGCAGCTAAGTGTATGATAAAGATTGGCACACCCGTCTTCAAGCAGGTCGAGCACAAGCTCAAAGCCTTCAGAACCTTCATAATAGGGGTCAGGCACATAGTCGTAACGGGTTGCAAGAGTGACAAATTTCATCATCGGCACAATCTTGGCTTCTGCCTCGACTGTCGGCGCAAGTTCATGAAGGTCGCTTTCGTTGGATGCATCCATCGGGATAATGAGGTCAAAGTCGTCAAAATCCGACTGCCGGAATTTGCGTGAGCGGTGCGTGAGGTCATATCCGCGACGTTGCGCATGGACACGCATACGCCGGTCGGGTAGGTCGCCTGCATGACCGCCGTATGTCCCTGCTGAATCGATTATCCATGACTCGTTGTCACCGTTTGCGTCTACGATTGACCGCAATACACCCTCGGCTGCCGGCGAACGACATATATTGCCGAGGCACACGAAAAGTACCTTTACCGGCTTCTTGCCTTTCAATGAATTGATTGTGTCATCCACCCTGCGGTTTGCGCCATAGTTTGCCATAGTCACTGATATTTCCGATTGCACCGCAAAGTTACACAAAATTCACGACACCGCTCCCCCACAAAATATTAAAGACCTTTAATCTCAAAGATATTGAAGTAGCGTTGAATGATAATAATATAATCAATTTAAATTATATCATTGAATTAGGGCTTTTAATTTTTCCAAAACTCTAAATATATGATTCGAAGGATAGTCCCATTCTTCACAATGTTTCTGCTCATCTCACCAAGGGTAATCTACAACCGCTTTAATAGCGTTAATGCTTTTTTCAGTCAATAGTGGTTTTGAAATTATTTTTTCACGAGTAAAACCTGCATCACATATCCACGGATTTTCTCGAAAGAGGATATCTATAGAGGATGTTTCGTCCTCAGCTTTAACTATTCCTAAAACTTGACAATTCTCAATTTCAATGTCTTCATTTGGAGCAATGGTGTACCCTTCCGTTGTAATTAAAATAAATTCTTTCAAGGCTTTACTTTTTTATATTTTCCTTGACCCATAAAATCTATGAATCCTCTATCTCGTAAAATTTGAAGCTGTTGACGTAGTTTCGCTTGAATGAAATTATTATCAGGATATTTTAATTTTAGAAGATGCTCGAAATTGTAAAGATCTTTCAGTGTAAAATAATCGGACGGTATATTTTCAATACATGACATTGTATCCATTAGCCAACCACGAGCTTGAATATTACTGGTTTCAAGAGACTTGATAAATTGGTATTGATTGATGACGGATTCTGCAGGAGATATAATCCCGTTTTCGATTATTTTGATTTTTGCATCATTTGGGATTAAGCCGATATTTATATTACATCCGGTCCATCCGGCTCTTCTTGCCGTTTCTTTTAATGGCGTTCGTTTGACAATAACTGATGGAACAAAGAAAAATCCGGGGATAAATATTAGATTTGCCACTTTCTTGTCTGCATATCCCATCACAAATAAATTTGGATTGTTTGAGGAGGTGATTCGTTCAATCATCGTATTATATGCACCATCAGGTATAATTTTAGGAAGTGACTTTTGCCCTTCGTGACTCTTTAATTCAAAGTCAGATTTACATTTATCACAATAAAAATCAGCGACGGGGCGATTTGCGATATATTGATGCAGTATCGGTTCACCACATATGGGACAATACATATTTTCCCGTACCCAGGATTCAGTTATGACTCGTGATTTCTGGGCGTTACTTTTATAGCCAGCGGCTACTGAAATATTGAAGTTTAAATCCATACAAGCGCTTGCCGATGTAGTTATACGGAAATTTGGTAATATTTTATAACTATGGCTCGGAGATTAGCGGGGGCGGATGGCGGAGTAGATGGCGGAGGCGGTGGTGGTGGCGGCTTCGGAGTCGCCGAGGATTTCGCGCATAAGGCGGTAGCCTTCACGCTGGTTGTCGTAGCCGGGTCGTCCGGGGAGGATATTGGAAAGCTCCTTGCCTACAAGCGCCGGCGTACAGCGGTGCATGAGCATTTCAGGCACAATGCGGCGGTTGGCGATAAGATTGGGGAGCGATACAAACGGCACCTTCAATATCTTTTCCATTATCTGATAGGAGAGTTTGTTGCCGTTGGAGCGGTAACACACCACCTGGGGAGTATTGAGTAGGGCGCACTCCAGCGTTGCGGTGCCGGAGGTCACGAGCGCAGCCTTGGCATGGTGCATCAGCTCGAAGGTGGCACCGGTTATGATAGGAGTACCCGGCGTGATGTAATAGCCGTAATACTGCAGGTCGATGCCGGGAGCGCCGGCGACAACAATCTGGTAATCGGTGTGAGGTGCCGCTGCCTGTTCCATAATCATGAGATTGTTTTTAATCTCACTCTTGCGGCTGCCGGGTACGATGGCTATTATCGGTTTGTCGGGGAGATTGTAACGCTTCAAAAAATCTTCTCTTGATGGCAATCGTCGTAATTTCTCATCGACCTCTTCCACTGAGGGATTGCCTACATAGGTTACATCGTAGTCGTGGCGACGCTTGTAGAAATCCACTTCAAACGGAAATATACAAAACATCCGGTCAATGTAGCGTTTGATCTCTTTCACGCGATGCTCCTTCCAAGCCCATACTTTAGGCGATATGTAATAATACACTTTTATGCCGAGGCTGTGGGCAAACGCGGCAAGCTTGAGATTGAAGCTGGGATAGTCGACAAGTATCAGCGCATCGGGTTTCTGGAGGGCAATCGCCTCTTTGGCTCGCTTCAGGTTGGAAAGCACCTGGGGCAGATGTCGAAGCACTTCGCTGAATCCCATAAATGCCATGTCACGGTAATGGATTACGGGTTGCACACCGGCTTCCGCCGCCATAAGGTCGCCTCCGAGAAAGGCGAATTTTGCGTCAGGGTCAACTTCTTTCAATGCTTTTACAAGCCGGGAGGCGTGAAGGTCGCCCGACGGCTCGCCGGCGGATATAAAATATTTCATCGCGTAATCTTTTTACCTGTGTTTACGTTTTAAGGTCTTGTCGTTGCTGTCACTGCTTCTCCGGCGGCACGGGGCGTGACAGGATATCGAAATTGTCGACATAAATCTCGGTTACAGTGCGCTTGATTGTATTGCGGTCCTCCCATGTGCGGTAACGAAGCCTCCCCTCGATATAAAGCTTTGTGCCTTTGCGGATATATTTTTCTGCCGTCTCGGCGGCACGGTCCCACATTATAATCCGGTGCCACTCCGTGCGATCGGGCAGTTGGACACCCTCGGTGTTGACTCCACCTCTTTCAGTCGTGGCAAGAGAAAACGATGCGACCGGACGTTTCGACTCGATATATCGTATCTCGGGGTCTTGTCCTACGTTGCCTATCAGGATTACTTTGTTTACTGACATTAAGTAACTCTTAAAAATTAGTTTATATGTTTTTATTTCAGTAACCCTACGGGCTGATATATCCTTACTCGTCTTTCCGGCGATTTCCCGGCTGTCAATCAGTCGTGTAGCCCGCTACACTCCTTCTCTCCACCCGCAAAATCTCTCGGAAATACTTCATAATTATATATCAGCTAATTTTCGCGAGTTACTTATCGGATTATTTTATGCGTTACCCTCATTTTGCCGACGCTTTCAGCCCCTCGATTACCGAAGTGGTAAATCCGTGGGCTTCCATCGCATTAAGACCCTTTATGGTTATACCGCCGGGAGTAGTCACCTTGTCAATCTCCACTTCGGGATTGTTGCCTGTCGCTTCCAGGAGCGCGACCGCTCCTTTCATTGTGGCGAGCATATAGTCGCGCGCCTTGTCAGGGTACAACCCGAGTTCGATTGCACCTTCAGTCGCGGCGCGCACGTAACGCATCACATAGGCGATACCACATGAACACAATGCCGTTGCCGCCCCCATGAGTCGCTCTTCGATGACAGCAGTGGAGCCAAGACGGTCGAATATCGCCACAACATTGTCAACGCTTTGCTGCGATGCCCCGTCATGGCAAAGGAATGTCATGCTGCATCCTACCGACATGGCGGTGTTGGGCATGGCGCGAAATAGGGTGCGGTCCGATGAATAGCGGTGAAGCATCCCGTCTATGTCGGCAAGCGATATGCCTGCAGCAAGCGATACTATAGACTGTTCGCGAAACGCTATGCGCGGGGCTATTTCTTCCAGTACGCCGGGAAGCACCCACGGCTTCACTGCAAGTATGATTACATCGGCGCCCTTTATCGCCGCGCCGTTGTCGGTCATGGTGACAATGCCCGGTGCAGAGGCGGCGACTTTATCAAGCACGTTCTGATGAGGTCCGGCAAGGGTGATGTCGGCGGCTGCGAAAGTGCCGCTTGCCACGAGTCCGCGCGCAATCGCGCCACCCATGTTGCCCCCTCCGATTATGGTAAGTTTCATTACTTCGGGTTTGCTGCCTCAAGCTGTCGCTTGAAGCGGGTGAGAAATTCATCGGCTTCCTCCATGGTGAGACAGAGCGGGGGGAGCAGACGTATGATATTGGTGCCGGCGGCTCCGGTAAACACTTTCTCTTCCTTGATGAGGCGTGACCGGAGTTCCTTGGCGGGGTATTCCATCTCGATGCCGATCATGAGTCCGCGACCGCGTACCTCTTTTACGCCGGGAAGCCCGCGCAGATTGTCAAGCAGATATTCGCCTACCTTTGCGGCATTATCGACCAGATTTTCGTTTTCAAACACGTCGAGCACCGCGATTGCTGTGGCGCAGGCAAGATGGTTGCCGCCGAAAGTGGTACCGAGCTGTCCGTAAGAGGGGATGAACTCCGGACTTATCAGCACACCGCCCATCGGGAAGCCGTTGGCGATACCCTTTGCGACGGTTATGATATCGGGACGGATGCCCGAATACTGGTGTGCGAAAAAGCGTCCCGACCTTCCGTAGCCCGACTGTATCTCGTCAAGTATAAGTACCGCGCCGCAACGGTCACACTCTTCACGCGCCACACGTAGGAAATCGTCGGAGGGTATGCGGATGCCCCCGACACCCTGTATGCCTTCGATGATTACGGCACTTACGTCGCCCTTGTCAAGTTCCTTGATGAGAGCGTCGATGTCATTTAGCGGAAGGAAGGTTACATGACCGTTATCATTGAACGGCGACACGATTTTAGGATTGTCTGTTACCTCGACTGCGCCCGATGTCCTTCCGTGGAATGCCTTGCCAAAAGCGATGACACGTGACTTGCCGGTGTGGAACGACGCGAGTTTCAACGCATTCTCATTTGCCTCCGCGCCGGAGTTGACGAGAAACAGCTGGTAGTCATCGTAGCCCGACACCTTTCCGAGCTTGTCGGCAAACCGTTGCTGGAGCGGATTGATTACCGAGTTGGAGTAAAACATGAGCCGCGAAGCCTGCTCGTTGATAGCCTTGACCACTACGGGATGGCAATGACCCACCGATATTACGGCATGACCTCCATACAGGTCGAGGTATTCGGTGCCGTGGTTGTCGTAGACATGGCATCCCCTGCCTTCTACTATCTCTATGTCGAAAAGCGGATATACGTCAAATAGTTTCATTATCCTGTCAGTGTTGGTTGATTAAAAAGCCGAGGGCTTGAGCTGAAGACCTACGCGTTCATGAAGTCCGAAAAGGAGGTTCATGTTGTGTACCGCCTGTCCCGATGCGCCCTTGACCAGATTGTCAATAACCGATGTGATTAGCAGTTTGCCGTCGATTTTGTCAAGATGGATTATGCACTTGTTGGTGTTGACCACATCTTTCAGGTCGGGAGCCTTGTCGGTGACGAAAGTGAAGTTGTGGTCGGAATAGTAATCCTCGTAAAGCTTACGCACCTCTTCAAGACTTACGGGACAGTCGAGATAGACCACCGCCATGATACCGCGCGCGAAACAGCCGCGCATCGGTATGAAGTTTATATCGGCATTGAAGCTTGACTGGAGCGACGACAGTGACTGGCGTATCTCGGCGAGATGCTGATGGGTGAACGGCTTGTAAATCGACACATTGTTGTTGCGCCATGAGAAGTGGCTTGTTGCCGACGGTTTCACGCCCGCGCCTGTCGAACCGGTTATAGCCGTCACATGAATGTCACTGTTAAGCAGCAGGTTTTTTGCCAGCGGCAACAATGCGAGCTGGATGGCGGTCGCGAAACATCCGGGATTTGCCACATGCTTTGCCCCGCGTACTATACGCTTGCGGTTCAGTTCCGGAAGACCATATACAAAGTCGTGGGTACCGTCTTCTATGCGGTAGTCGGTCGAGAGGTCGACTATACGCAAATCCTCCGGGATTTCGTGGCTCTCCATAAACTTACGTGTGTCGCCGTGGGGAGTGCAGCAAAACAGCAGGTCGATTTCATCAAGCGGTGTTTCGCTTGTGAATCGCAGGTCGGTCTCGCCGATAAGTCCTTGATGGACATCGGCAACGGCGTTGCCGGCGTTGCTTGCCGAGTTGACCCACTTGATTTCCACGTCGGGATGATTGATGAGCAGTCGCAGAAGTTCGCCCGCCGTGTATCCGGCACCGCCTATTATACCAGTCTTTATCATGCCTCCGGTGATTTGTCGTTACGTTCCTGCACGGAGTAATATATCTTCATCTGGTTGCCGAGTATCTTGGTGAAGCCTTTCACGTCATCGGCGGTCCAGCCCTTGCTTACCTCGCCATACTCGCCGAAAGCACTCTTCATAAGGTCGAAGTCGCTTTCCACGCCTACTGTCACGAAGCGATAAGGCTTCAGGTCCACGAGTACACGCCCGGTCACGTTGCGCTGCGACGATTCAAGGAAACGCTCGATGTCGCGCATCACCGGCTCAAGATACTGTGCCTCGTGAAGGAACATGCCATACCATGTGCCGAGCTGGTCTTTCCAGTATTGCTGCCACTTGGTGAGGGTATGCTTCTCAAGCATCTTGTGTGCCGCGAGAATCACCATCGGCGCGCCTGCCTCGAAGCCCACGCGACCTTTGATACCTATGATGGTGTCGCCTACGTGCATATCTCTGCCTACGGCGTATGGAGCTACCAGTTCCTCGATTTTCTGTATCGCCTTCACCTTGTCGGTAAACGGTTCGCCGTTGACCGCCGCGATTTCGCCCTCCTTGAAGTCGATGGTGAGGCGGCTGTCGGCTGTCGCCGTCATCTGTGTGGGATAAGCCTCCTCGGGGAGTGTCTGGTTGCTGTGGAGTGTTTCCTTTCCTCCGACCGATGTGCCCCAGAGACCTTTGTTGATTGAATATTCGAGTTTCTTGAAGTCGGCAACATAGCCGTGCTTTTTAAGATACTCTATCTCATACTCGCGGGTGAGGTTCATGTCGCGGGTAGGGGTGATAATCTCGATTTCAGGAGCAAGAATCTGGAATGTGAGGTCGAAACGCACCTGGTCGTTGCCTGCGCTCGTGCTTCCGTGAGCCACATACTTCGCTCCTATCGACTTGGCATACTGGATGATGGCGATAGCCTGGAATATACGCTCCGAGCTTACCGAGATGGGGTAGGTGCCGTTGCGTAGCACATTGCCGAATATCATGTATTTGATGCTCTTTTCGTAGTATTCCTGAGTGATGTCAAGCGTGGCATGTCCTTTTGCCCCGAGGTCGAGGGCACGCTTCTCGATTGCCTTCAGCTCTTCGGGTGAAAAACCTCCGGTGTTGGCGATGGCGGTGTACACGTCGTAACCGCAATCTTCACTGAGATATTTTACTGCAAATGATGTGTCGAGTCCGCCACTGAATGCGAGCACTACTTTTTTCTTGTCTTCCTTCATAGTCGAGGTGATTTTATGAGGTGAGAAATAATTATGATTTTTCGTTGATATGGAATTTTACCTCCGCCGGGTCGTATAGAAGTCCTGTGCAGAGACATTTGTGACCGCCGTTGCGCTGGAGTATGTCGAAATTGACACAGCTTTCGCAGCCGCGCCAGAAAGCGGCGTCGGTGGTAAGCTGGTCAAAAGTCACGGGGCGGTAGCCGAGCTCGTAGTTCATCTTCATCACCGCCGCGCCGGTAGTGAGGGAGAATATCTTTGCTTCGGGAAACATCTCGCGCGACAGCTTGAAAATACGCTCCTTTATGCGCTTGGCAAGTCCTATGCCGCGATATTTGTCGGCAACGATAAGTCCGGAGTTGGCGACAAACTGTTTGTTGCTCCAGCATTCGATATAGCTGAAGCCGGCAAACTCCCCGTCGTGGAGAGCCACCACCGCCTTGTGTTCAAGCATCTTCTGCTTGACATATTCGGGAGAACGCTTGGCGATACCGGTGCCGCGCACTTTTGCCGCACGGTTGATGGTGTCGAGGATTTCCTCTACATAGCCTACATGCTCTTCCGAAGCAACAACCACTTCAATTTTCGACGGGTCAATCATTTCTGTTAGTTATAGTGATAATTTTTGAGGTTTAGCCGGAGGACAATAGGCATCAAGCGCTGCGGCTATCACCTTCGGCGGGAAAAAATTCTGGAAATAGGCGAGTATCTCGCTGTGTGACACATTTTCGGCAAGCACCACTATCACCGTGTCGGCTCCGGCTATCGTGCCGAGGATATAGGGAGTGTCGAGGCGGTCGAGGTCGTAGGCGAGTCCGCTGGCATAGCCTTCGAGAGTACGTATCACGAGCATCGTGCCGGAAAAGTCGAGCGATTGCACCGCCGGATGGGTGTCGGATTGTGCCGTTGAAGGTATCGATTCGTAAATCTCGTCTTCAGGAACATCCCCGGGGCGTGTCACTATATAGCGGTAGCCTCCCCAGTCGGCGGCGACCTTGGTGGTCTTCAACGCCTTGAGGTCGCGTGACAGGGTAGCCTGTGTGACTTTGAAACCGCGCGCGGCAAGCAGTCGCGACAATTCGTCCTGACTGCCTATGCGGTTGTTGGATAGTATCTCAACAATCGCCAATAAGCGCGTTTGCCTTCTACTCATACCTTTTTCTTTGAGAAAATTTTATTTGAGACGGCAAATTTAGTGACAAAATATCATATTCGTGCTATAATTATGAATTTTTATACAATATTTTTGCAAAAATGTAATGGCGCGAAATGTGATTGAATATAAAAATGGCAGGACTCCGGATGATAATTGATTAATCCTTAGTGGATTATAATTGTCCCTGTATACAATTTGTCAATCCGGAGTCCTGTCGATATGTGGTTTAAAGCCCGAAGGTGATTGTCGTGAAGTAACGGAGCGCACCGCCGATAGAGTATTGTGGCGAATATTGCAGCGTGACGTAGCCGCTGTTTGGCGCAAACCATGTCGCTGTGACTGATGCTCCGCTGGTTACATAGTTGACCGGTGCGCCGTAGGTGCTCATCAATGAATTGTAAAGCGATGTATAGCGCATCATGTCGGGATAGGATGTCGAGTACAAAAACTCGGAACGCATCAGTCCGCCGTTGCCGTAATAGAGTGTGGCGTCGGGCCAGTAATAGTTAAACTGGTTGACATCACGCAGATACACGCGGTTATCGCCATAGCCGTCTACGATGTAGCCTCTGCCATACAGGTAATCGAGGGAGATGTTGAACCCGGTGCCGAATGTAATGCCGAGAATCGCCGAGATTGCCGGTGCGTGGGGACGCGGACGCCATGCGGGAGGAGGCACCGGGCGTGTCCAGCCGTGAGCTATCGGGCGATGGGGGCGCATCGGAGGAGCAACCATCGGAGGACGATGAGGACCGCCGGGACGGGGAGGTGCTACGTGTCCGTGACCGCCACCGTTGGGGCGACCGAAATGCCAGTCGTTGCCCGGACGGTTGTTACCGTGGTTCCCGTTATTTCCGGGACGGTTATTCCCGTGATTCCAGTCATTGCCCGGTCTATTGTTGTTACCGGGGCGGTTGTTGCCATGGTTGCCGTTGTTACCGGGACGGTTATTGTCGGGGCGGTTGTTGCCATGGTTTCCGTTGTTACCCGGTCGGTTGTTGTCAGGACGGTTGTTGCTGCTTGGGCGGTTGTTATTGTGGTTGCCGTTGTTGCCCGGACGATAATTGCCGCGATTTCCGTTGTTATTATGGTTGCTGTTGTTGCCTGAGGCAGGTCGTGCTGACGGTCGTGTGGAGGCGGGGCGGCTGCCGCCATTATTGGTGGGACGCTGTGCCGTGGGATGATTGCCGCCACGGTTGCCTGATGTCCGGTGGTTTTGTGCGTCGACCATCGGCGTCATTAATGCCAGACTTAGAAAAGCCACGGCAATTTTCTTTAAAATACCATTCATAGCCGTCATTATTAAGTTTAGAAATGGGTTTATCTACATAATAAGACACGAAATTAATAAAAAGTTTAATCCCCCGTCAATATTAGTGGAAATACTCCGGATCTAAATTTCACATAAAAGCAAGATGCCCGCATTTTTAGTTTGGGCGTTTTGTGGTGAATGTTAGTTGTTGCCTGTTCCAAGGACAATAGATAGTGAGCGTGTCATCGGTTAGGCTTAAAATTTTAGCACACATAAATCCATATTGATCTTGAGTTACGATGTAATTGCCGCTTTTATATAACCCAATTTTTGAGGCAATAAAAGTTTTATCTTGGCTCGGGGATAAATAGTATGGGACAGCAGCCTCACGTCTACTATTGTTAGAATATAAAAATGAAATAAATTTATTATTTTCTAAGCGTATCCCCTGAGGGGCTCTCTTATTGTATTCTTCGTCAACAAATTTAACATACCAGTCTTTACCCTCAAGCATTTGAGTCGAAAAATTGGTTGACGATTGGGCGCAAATATTATTCCCGATACTTGTGATACTAATAAATAGCAATATTATGAGCAAATTTTTCATGTTTTTATATTCCTTTGAATCCTGTTATAGCTAAAATGTATTTATAAAAGATTACTTGTGGTGTTCAGGTCGTATTGTGGTGAATGTGATTTGTTGATTGTTCCAATGTGTCTGGATTACAAGAGATGTAGATGTCAGTTCTGTTATGCTTGAGCACCTTACTGTGCCGGTCTTGAGTAATATGATTAAGTATTTGCCTTTACGGGTTTTACCAACTTTATCCCAATGAAATTCTATGTCGGGTGTATGTGATAGGTAATATGGGATAGCCACTTCTTCACGCTTATTATCTACATACATGAATGAAACTTGTTCTCCATTTACAAATTTTATACCTTGACATTTTATGCTGCTATATACATCTGAAGGAAAAGTAATATACCAATCTTTGCCTTCGAGCAGTTCGGCGAGGTAGCCCGTGTCGTTTGCATAACTTGCTGAGATGCAGCAAATCATAATTAGGCAGGTAACAATGTTCTGTTTCATTAATACAATATGTAGGTGAGAGAGGATTATTTATTCCGGACGTTTTGTGGTGAATGATAATTGCCTGTTTGTCCAATAGCAATGTAGTACCATTTCTGTTTCATTTAACTTTAAAATTTCTGCGCACATTAATCCTGAGGAATCATTGATTATAAGATATTTTCCACTGGTACATTTCCCAACTTTTGAAGGAATAAAGGTTTTATCAAGCGTAGTTGATAAATAGTATGATGATTTTAATTCTTGCCGATTGTTATCAAAATAGGCAAATGCAGTCAGAATGTTATTTTTTATATGTACACCTTGCGGGGGACAGTTTTCTCGTTCAGAATCATTGAATACTATGAACCAGTCTTTGCCTTCGAGCAGTTCGGCGGGGTAAGTGTCATTGTTTTGAGCCGACAGGGTAGCACAGTAAATGATGATTGTAAGGAGGTAAATGACTTTTTTCATTGTTTCCGATAATAATTAGTTGACGGTGGTATGGAGTAAAACTCCATACCGGAAAGATATTATGAATTGTTGTCACTACCAAATATAAATGCAAGAATTGTCATCCATTGTGAGGAAAAAGATAATAAAGTATTATTGTGTGCAATACGTTACCCTGCGGCTGTTGCAACACCCTCGCACCATGCCGACCGTGATACTAATTATGTAGTGGACGTTGCCCGACAGGGCATCATCCAAACTTAGCCGTGGTGTTGAGCGAAGCGAAACCCACGGTCTGCTTGCCTCCCCTCTCGTTGTTTCCCGATAGGGAATCATCATGAGCACTTTTGATGATTCCTGCGGAAACATCTGTTTTTGCATCTCTTTCCGGTGGTATCGCTTCGCTCAACCACCGGCTAAGCAATGATGATGCCCTGCGGGCAATATGCTTTCTTGGTGTTGCTCGGGTATTCGGGCGAACTTCCATTCGCCCCTACAGCTACGCTCTGATTATCACATGTTTAATTTGCTACATGCCGGGACGTATCTTTATTGCGGGGAGCGCGTAGCAGTAGGGGCTGCTGGAAGGCAGCCCGCACACGCCGACCGAGATACTAATGATGGCATGGATGATGCCCTGCGGGCAACATGCTTTCCTGGTGTTACTGCGGAAGGGAAGCGGGGCCGTCGTGGGTATAGCGGAAGTAGTCAAATGAGGCTTTTCCGTCGGTGGCGCCGGTCGTATAGCAATATAGACCTATGTGGTTTCCTTTCCAGTCGTGAGCCTCGGTCTCAAACGGCGAGCCGAGCGGCATAAAATGCTTCCCGTCAATGCTTACATGATATTGGTTGACGTTTGCCTCAGTGTCGATGTCGAGACGCAGATATACTGTGTCGCAATTTTCGGGGAGGTCATGTCGCTCGACAATACTGTCAATCTCCATGTAAAGCGACCGCTTTCCGCCAAGATTTTCCACTCCTGCGCCTATATGTCGCTTGCCTATCGAGACTATGCCGCATCTTCCTCCGTCGGGCAACCGGGAGAAGTCAACCTTTGTCGACGCGCTGCTGCGGTAACCCATGATTTTCTGCACAAGCTGATTTCTTGCCGTACGCAGGCGCGGGGATTTCATCGGCGTTATATTTAGCCAACCGTCGCTCACGGATATATATGCCGAATCGGGATTATGGTTAAACTGCCACTGTATGCCGGGACGCATACCTGAAAACTCGTCGGATGACTGCGGGGTGTAAGGCTTGCCGCTCACTCCGGTCGACGGCTTACGACACACTTTCATCGGCTCTCCTACACCGTTGCCGTCGTAGTCAGTGCCGATTTCAGGGAAGCCGTCGCGCCACACTACCGGCTGCAGATGAAGTACCCTGCCGCGCGGTCCTGCCGACTGGAAATGATAAAACCACCATTCGCCGTCGGGGGTGTCGACAAGCGCACCCTGATGAGGCCCGTTGATTTCAGTCGAGCCGCGTTCAAGCACACGCCGTGACTCGTATGGCCCGTATATGTTTTTGGAGCGCAACACAGTCTGCCACCCTTTACTCACGCCTCCTTCGGGAATACTCATATAATAATAGCCGTCGCGCTTGAAAATCTTGGTGCCTTCAGCCACGGGACCCCGGTACACTTCCACGCCGTCGTCAAGCAACTCCCGCCCGTCGGGACTCATGCGATGCAATATGATAGGACCCGCTCCATGGCGGCTACGTCCGAGGTAGGCGGTGCCGTCATCATCCCAGAAGGGGCACGGGTCTTCCCACTTTTCAATGCCTTTCACCAGATGAAGCGGCTCCCACGGTCCGGTGGGATTGCTTGCCGTAGTCATGAAGAGACCTTCGTCGGGAGTGCAGACAAAGATCCAGAATTTGCCGTCGTGATAGCGCAACGCCGGTGCCCATGTGCCTGACGCATATTTTGTCATGTCGGAATAGCCGGGCAGGTCGATGCTGTCGTAGACACGGCTTATTATGCGCCAGTTGACCATGTCGTCCGATTCAAGAATGAGCATCCCCATGTAGTGAAACTCCGAGCATGTCATATAATATTTGTTGCCGACACGTATCACGTCGGGGTCGGAATAGTCGGCGTTAAGCACGGGATTGGCGAATGTGCCGTCGCCGAGGTCGCCCCAGCGGAGGTCTGAGTCGGCTGCCGCCGCTGCAGGCATGGCAATACATGCCGCGATAATCATTGCATTCAGTGGATTCATGGTTTATTGAGTTGTCAGTTGGGAGTTGTCAGTTTTCAGATTTTAAGGACTTTAGGGGCTTTAGAGACCTTAAAGTCCTTAAGTCGCTATAAGGAGTTGTAGGGCAGGGAGAAGGTGTCGCCGAGGGAGATGTCGCCCGTCTGCAGCCCTTTCTTGAGCCACCGCATACGCTGGTCGGAGCGACCGTGGTTAAATGCGTCGGGCACAACATATCCTTGCGCTTTCTTCTGCAGATAATCGTCGCCGATTACCGCTGCGGTGGTGATTGCCTCTTCAAGGTCACCTTCTTCAAGTGAGTTGAACATGCGGTTTTCGTGGTGTCCCCACACTCCGGCAAGAAAATCAGCCTGCAGTTCTATGCGTACGCTCTCTTTGTTGGCGTCACTCTCGCTCATGCGCGACATTTTGGAATGTGATTTGTCAAGTGTCCCGAGAAGATGCTGCACATGATGCCCTACCTCGTGGGCTATGACATAGGCGTAGGCAAAGTCACCGTCAGAGCCGAGGGTGCTGCGCATCTGGCTGAAAAACGACAGGTCTATGTAAAGACATTCGTCGGCTGAGCAGTAAAACGGTCCGGTGGAAGCGGTCGCATTTCCGCAGCCGCTCTGTACCGCGTCGTTGAACAGCACCAGTGTCGGTGGCTCATAGGTCAGCCCCATCTTATTGAATTCCTCGGTCCAGACATCCTCGGTCGAGGCAAGTATCTGTCGGGAAAACGTGGCAAGTTCCTCTTCCTGGGCTGTCGGGGTGTATTCCTCCGTTGTCTGTGCTCCTCCCAGCGAGGAGCTGACTCCGGTGTTGAGCACATCGAGCGGATTGCCGCCCATAAGCCAGGTGATGATTCCCACTATGATAAGTCCGCCTATGCCAAGACCTCCCGCCTTGGCGGAAAATCCGCTACGTCGTCCGCGGCGGTCGTCGATATTGGAACTTTGTCGTCTTCCGTTGAGTCGCATGGTCGATGAGTTAGTTTACAAGTAATAACGCAAATATACGTAAAAAGGTCGAAAAATAAAATCGGGGATATGCGCAGTGCATACCCCCGATGTATCAGGAAACGGAATTTACGTATTATTTGTCGTGGTCGTTACCTACTTTCTCCACCACGGCGGCATCGATGACAGCAATGGTGGTGAGGTTTACGATGTCGCGCACCGCGGCATCCACGCTGATGAAGTGGATAGGCTTGTTCAGACCCATCTGGATCGGACCGATAACCTCGCCCACACCCATCGAAAGTAGCATCTTCCACGCGGTGTTTGCCGAGCTGAGGTTGGGGAAGATAAGGGTATTGACATCTTTGCCGTTCAGGCGGTTGAACGGATAGTTGGTGTCGCGCACCTTATTGTTGAGGGCGAAGTCAATCTGCATCTCACCGTCGACGGGAAGTTCGGGATACATCTCCTGCATACGTGCCGCCACGTTGTGTACGATGCGTGACCCGTGGAGCTTGCTGGCACCGAAGTTGGAGTAAGAGATGAGTGCCATGACAGGTTCATGGGCGAAATATTCCACTGAGTTGCGGGCAAGACGGGCGATGTCAAACAAGGCGTCTTCATCGGGATGACTGTTGATGGTGGTGTCGGCGATGAAGTAGACACCGCGCTGTGTCTGCAGTATGTGCATTGTGGCGAAATGGTTGTAAGTGGGGCGTATGCCGATTACTTCCTTGGCTATTTCCGCCGGAGTGAGGTTGCCTGAATATGTGCCGGCAATCATTGCATCGGCATCGCCACATTCAACCATCAGCATGCCGAAGTAGTTGCGGTCAAACATCAACTCGAGAGCCTGGCGGTAGGTCATGCCGTCGCGCTGGTGCTTTTCGGTGAGCTTGGCGGCATAGCGTGAGCGGCGGTCAGCCTCGCGGTCGTGACGCAGGTTCACGATTTCGATGCCCTCGATGTTGACGCCGAGACGTGCGGCGCGTTTTTCGATCATCTCCTCGTTGCCGAGCAATACCGGGATGCAGATGCCCTCCTGATATGCGCCGACAGCCGCGCGGAGCATATTGTCGGTGTTTGCCTCGGCAAATACGACGCGCTTGGGATTGCGCTGTGCGGTCTCGGTGAATCCGCGCATAAGCTGGTTGTCATAGCCCATACGGCGGCGAAGCTGCTCATTGTAGGCTTCCCAGTCGGTGATGGGACGCGTTGCCACGCCCGATTCCATTGCGCCGCGCGCAACTGCGGGTGCTACTGCTGTAAGCAGGCGCGGGTCAAGAGGCTTCGGAAGTATGTAGTCTCTGCCGAAATGGAGATTTGACATGCCGTAGGCGGCATTTACCACCGATGGTACGGGCTGCTTGGTCAGCTCGGCGATAGCCTTGACTGCCGCAAGCTTCATCTCTTCGTTGATTACAGTGGCGCCAGAGTCGAGTGCGCCGCGGAATATATACGGGAATCCGAGTACGTTGTTAATCTGGTTCGGATAGTCGGAGCGTCCGGTTGCGAAGATGAGGTCGGGACGCGACTGGATGGCGGTATCGTATGCGATTTCAGGGTCAGGGTTGGCAAGTGCGAATACAATGGGCTTCGGTGCCATCGATTTAACCATCTCCGGGGTCACGACATCCTTGACCGAGAGTCCGAGGAACACGTCGGCATCGACCATTGCCTCGGCAAGGGTGTCGATATCGCGGTCGGTCGCAAATTCAAGTTTCTGGGCGTTGAGGTTGGTGCGCTTTTTGTTGATTACACCCTTGGAGTCACACATCACCACATTTTCACGGCGTACACCAAGAGCAATATAAAGTTTTGTACAGCTTACTGCGGCGGCTCCGGCTCCATTCACGACGAGACGCACATCAGCGATGTTCTTTCCCTGGATTTCAAGCGCGTTGAGCAGTCCTGCACCGGAGATGATAGCGGTACCGTGCTGGTCGTCGTGCATCACGGGTATGTCACACTCTTCTTTCAGACGGCGTTCAATCTCGAAACATTCGGGTGCCTTGATATCCTCAAGGTTGATACCGCCGAATGTAGGCGAGATAGCTTTTACCACCTGGATAAATTTGTCGGGGTCTTTCTCGTTTACTTCGATGTCGAAGCAGTCAAGACCGGCGAAAATCTTAAAGAGGAGCGCTTTACCCTCCATTACCGGCTTGCCGGCGAGAGCGCCTATGTCGCCAAGACCGAGCACGGCGGTGCCGTTGCTGATCACGGCTACAAGATTGCCCTTGTTGGTGTACTCGTAGGCATCCTGGGGGCGTTGTTCGATTTCAAGGCAAGGATATGCGACACCCGGTGAATAGGCGAGCGCGAGATCCTGTTGGGAAGAATAAGGTACGGTGGGCACAACTTCTATTTTGCCCGGTTTACCCTCGCGGTGATAGTCGAGGGCCATCTCTTTGGTTACTTTTGACATGATGTTCTCGTTCTTGTGATATTTCAGTGCAAAAGTAAAAAAAATAACCCTAAGTTGTTACCGTTACGGCTAAAATTAATAAAAAAAGTCAGATAAAACCCATGAAGCGATGCAAACCGACACCATTATCACCACTCTGCTTACAGTGATGTTGCAACAACTCTGCGCCATGATTTGCTCAGGCACTTAAGGCTTGAGGTGAAGCCCTCAACCCTAAACCTTAAACTCTAAACTCTCAAAATAATGAAGTGGCTATGATTATGAAAAGGGTCATAGTACCGGTGAATATCATTATGTCGCCTACGGTTATGCCTATGGTCTGCTGAAACGGCTGCAGGTTGAGCTTGAACAGAGGTGTGCGGTAATTGCGTGACACGCTACCTTTGGTCTCGGTGTTAAACAGCCGCGCGGAGCGATAGCAGATATAGCCGAAAAACGAGCCTACAAGTGCTCCTACAAACAGGTCGCCGGGATAATGCACGCCTAGATAAAGGCGTGAATATGAGTTGAGTATAGCCCAACCGAAAATAAATATGGCAAGTCGCCATCTGCGCACAAGACACACGATGAACACGGCAAGTGCAAATGAGTTGGCGGCATGGCATGACGGGAAGCCGTAGCTGCCGCCACGGTATCCGTTGACAAGATGTACATATTCCGATAGAGGATTTCCCGGATTTGACGGGCGTAGTCGTTCCACGACAGGGCGTATGATTGACGCGCAAGTCTGGTCGGTAAGGGCTATTGCCACGCCTAGTGCTATTGCATATACAAGCACGAGTTTCGGCTTGAACGACTTGAACAGGATGAAAAGTATGGTAGCATACATGGGTATCCATATAAATTTCCCTGTACAAAGCATCATGAATTTATCGAAAAACGGCGAGTGCATCCCGTTGAAAAACAGGAGTATCGACGCGTCAAGTTGATTAAGATATTCGATCATTACAGGTGTGAGTATTAAAGGTTTTCAATGTGGTCGTAAAGTTTTTGCAGGAATGCCTTGGCTCCTGTAAGCAGCGAGTCGGGGTTGCTTCCTCCGGCGGTCATCGTCTGCTCCGCGTCACAGTTATATACTATGGTGTCGGAAGGGGTGACCAGCGATATTATCGACGGGTCGGACATTACGGCGTAATGAGGTCCGTCGCCGAGAAGGTCCTTGCTGTAGACAAGATTGCCGCTGTCAAGCCCCATCGCGTTAAGCAGTGTCGCCCCGAGGTCAATCTGTGAGCCGATGGTGCTGTCGGTCATTGCCTTGCGGTTGAGCGCCCCTCCGGTCATTATGAGCGGTATATGATGGCGCTTTACCACATCGTCGAGTCTGGGAGGGAAACATCCCTGATGGTCAGGCACCAGTACTATGAGCGACTTGTCGTAGCGTGGTGACAGGCGCAGGCTGTCGACAAAAGCGAAAAGACAGCTGTCGGTGAACGCAAAAGCATTTTTCTCCGGCGCAGAGGCAAATCGCGGCGAGTGATAAGGCACGTCAAATGGCTCATGACTGCTGGAGGTCTGTATCACGCGTAAACGTGGCGATGCATCGGCAGGTGTCGCTTTCACGTCGGCAATCACTTTGTCAAAAAGCAGATTGTCGTGGGCTCCCCACTTGCTTGCACGTTGTTTTAACGTAAAATCCTTGTCAGATATTATATTTTCAAATCCGGCATTGACCAGATATGCCTGCATATTGGTGAAATTGGCGTCACCTCCATAGAAATATGTCAGGTCATAGCCGGCTTTTTTCAGCTCGCCGGGGAGCGACGGGAGATTTTCGGTCTTTTCGACATATTTCATCAGGCTCATCGAGGGCTGTCCCGGGAATGAACTTAAGATTGCCGGTATGCCGCGGTCGGTGCGGAAGCTGTTGGCATATATGTCAGTGAAGCTGAGTCCCTCGCGGGCGAGAGAGTCGAGCCGGAGGGCTATCGGTTCGCCGCCGAGCGAGGGGAGAAGATGGGCGGAGAAGCTTTCGAGGATCACGATATATATGTCGGGGCGGCTCTCGTTGAGGAGTGGGAGCGAGTCGGGGGATATTGCCGGTGGTGCCGTGACCGACTTGTTAAGTGCGTTGATTGCCTTGTCGGCATCTTCTTCTGTCATGAAGCGGTATTGCGACCCGAAATCATGTTGATGGGTAGCCGAGTACATAAGGCTGAACACCGGATTGACCGCAGCATGGTTAAGCCGTTGGTTCTGGCTGAAATAGGAGCGGCTCAGGTTCATAGCCGACACGGTGAATCCGCCGCGTATGGGGATAAAAAGAAGCCCGGTCATCAGAAGCATCACTATTGTTGCCGAAACTTTCTTTACAGGTGTCACGACAATCTTTCTTGCAATCCATGCGAGACAGGCGTAGACTGCTGCTGCTCCGAAAAGTATGCCGATTACGCCACCCGCCGCTTCGCTCCATGTCACGCTGGCAAGTGCGGCGCGGGGGGAGGATGTGAAATAAAATATCGGGGTCATGTCAAGACGGAATCCCCAGTAAAGATACAATCCGAGATCAAGGCTGAATATAACCGCAAGCAACAATGCGATAATGGCGAAATAAACCTTTTCGGCGATATATATCCACTTGCGGGCGGTCCACAGCTCTCCGATTATGAGCAATCCCGGAATCACGGTCAGATAACCCGCTATCGAGCAATCCATTGGAAGCCCGTGAACTATCGCTTGCAGGTAATCGGTGAACGAGCCGGCATTGATAATGCTGTGATACACAAGCATAAACCATGCCTTTTGCAGCACTGAAAGCACCACAAGACAAATGAAAACCGCTAAAAATTTCAGTATTCCTTTTCTCAAAATGCTGATAATCTGGTCAAATTGTCTACAAAGTTACGCAAAAATACAATACGATGTCACACATTAATAATAATTTAAGTTTCGCAAGCTCACTTAAGGGTTAAAAAGTTTATGGTTTAGGGTTTAAGGTACAAAATGACAAACAGTCAAAAGAGACAGATGGATTTTTCCTGTCGGAAAACTCTCCTGTCGCGCCTCCATCAACCTTAAACTATAAACTCCAGCTCTTCTAACCTCTAAACCATAAACCCTCAACACTAAACCATAAGCCCTCAACCCTTGTTTTTACTCGGTAAAAACATATAAAATCCCACATCATGAGTTTTAATTTCGACCTTATCAAAGGAATTAAGTCGCCTGCTGACATCAAACGGATGTCGATTACGGAGCTGCGTGAAGCAGCCGACCAGATGCGCGACGCCATCCTTTATCGTACTTCTCTTATTTCGGGTCATGTCGGCTCCAATCTCGGTGACACTGAGGCGGTCATTGCACTCCACTACGTATTCGATGCCCCGAAAGACAAATTGGTATTTGACGTTTCCCATCAGGCTTTCGTTCACAAGATGATTACCGGACGTGTCGACGGATTCATTAATCCGGATGATTTTGCCAAGGTAGGCGAATATACTGTCCCTTCGGAGAGCCCGGAATATGACCTCTTTTATGCCGGACATACCTCCCCGTCAATCTCGCTTTGCGTCGGACTTGCCAAGGCGCGCGACCTGAAGGGGGAACGTCACAATGTCGTGGCTTTTATCGGCGACGGTGCTCTCTCCGGAGGCGAGGCGATGGAAGGACTCAACACAGCCGCTTCGCTCGGCTCAAATTTCATAGTGATTCTAAATGACAACGCCATGGCGATTGCTCCCAATACCGGAGGAATCTACGACGGTCTGCGCCGTCTGCGCGAGACCAACGGTACGGCACCCGACAACCTTTTCAAAGCTTTCGGCTTCGATTACATTTATGTCGCCGAAGGTAATAATGTCGAGGCTCTTATCGATGCTTATCGCAAGGTCAAGGACTCCGACCGTCCTGTGGTGGTTCACGTCAATACACAGAAAGGCGAGAGCTATGCTCCCGCTGAACGTGACCGCGAGGAGTGGCACTACCGTATGCCTTTCGATATTCCCACAGGTGATCTCTTGAACATATCTGAGGCTCCCGATTGCGACGGGGCGCTTTCCGCTTTCCTGATGGAAAAGGGTACTACTGACCCTGAAGCGCTGATAGTGTCATCAGCGACTCCCGGCGTGTTCGGTCTCGGTCCAAAGGAACGTGAACGCCTTGGAAAGCATTATCTGAGCGTGGACATAGCCGAACAGACCGGTGTCGCCGCTATGGCGGGTGCGGCTCGCGCAGGTGCAAAGGTCATCTATCCCGTTGTGGGCACTTTCCTGCAACGCGCCTATGATCAGCTCATGGAGGACTGGGCGATGGACCCCTCGCCGGCACTTTTGGCTGTATGTGAGACGGGCATACGCGGTATTCCCGATGAAACTCACCTCGGATTCTGGGATATCCCCTATATCGCCTCCATTCCCGAGATTGTTTATCTCGCTCCCGCCAATGTCGAGGAGATGAAGGCGATGCTTGAATGGGGCTATTCGCAGAGAGAACACAAGGTGGCTGTGAGAATCCCGACTTTCAGCTATGAGCATGCCGATTATGAGGTCGACACTGACTATTCTGATATTAACCGCTTCAAGATTACCCGTAAGGGCTCACAGGTGGCAATTATCGGCGCAGGCGACTTTTACGTGCAGGCAATGCGTACAGCCGATCTCCTTGCCAAGTCAGGCATTACGGCTACGGTCATCAATCCTCGGTTTGTCAGCGGGGTGGATAACGATATGATCCGTTCGCTCGCCTCCGGTCATAAGCTTGTCGCAACCCTTGAGGACGGCTCCGTGGAGGGTGGTTTCGGTCAGCGCGTGGCGGCTGCCGCAGGTGCTACGGGGATGAAGTCGCTGACATTCGGAATCCCAAAGCGCTTCTACGACCGGTATGATGCCGACAGGCTCCTTGACAGTCTCGGACTCACTCCGGAAGCCATTGCCTCGACCATCGTTGCCGCGCTCTGAACCGGACAAATATGAGATAACTGTGAATAAACCGACATATTTTTGAGAAAATATTTGTTTTTTATTGCAAAGTGTCATAAATTTGCAGTTCAAACTTGCATTTGATTATGAACTATATCGGTTACGTGAACTCATTGACAAGCCTATCTGTGGTCGTCATTTCCATTCTTGAGCATAAGGAGGGGTGATTTCACGTATATCTGACAAAAGGAAACATGATGCCTCTCCAACGCAACAAGCGAAAGGGAGGCATTTCAGTTAAAGAACGACAAGACGTATGAGCAGAAAGTTAAGAAGCGCAGCAAGCACTCAAGGTCGACGCATGGCGGGGGCAAGAGCCCTTTGGCGCGCCAACGGAATGAAGGATGAGCAGATGGGAAAACCTGTCATTGCGGTAGTCAACTCTTTTACCCAGTTTGTACCGGGTCACACCCATCTTCATGAGATAGGACAGATTGTCAAGGAAGAGATTGAAAAGCTGGGGTGTTTTGCCGCCGAGTTTAACACAATCGCCATTGACGACGGGATAGCGATGGGACACGATGGGATGCTTTACTCGCTTCCGTCACGCGACCTTATCGCCGATTCGGTCGAATACATGGTCAATGCCCATAAAGCTGACGCAATGGTGTGCATATCCAACTGCGACAAGGTGACACCCGGAATGTTGATGGCGGCAATGCGTCTCAACATCCCTACTATATTTGTATCGGGTGGTCCGATGGAGGCAGGTGACCTTGACGGCCGTCCACTTGACCTCATTGACATAATGATTGACTCTGCCGACGATACTGTTGACGATACAACGGTGAAACTTCTTGAACAGAAAGGGTGCCCCACCTGCGGCTCATGTTCCGGCATGTTTACCGCCAATTCGATGAATTCGCTCAACGAGGCTATAGGAATGGCATTGCCCGGAAACGGTACCATCCTCGCCACTCACGCCAACCGCGAGCAGCTTTTCCGCAAAGCGGCACGACAGATTGTTAAAAACACGTTTGCCTATTATGACAACGACGACGAGAGTGTGCTTCCACGCAATATCGCTACCCGTCAGGCGATGCTCAACGCCATGGCGCTCGATATCGCCATGGGTGGCTCTACAAATACGGTGCTTCACCTTCTCGCCGTTGCAAATGAGGCGGAAGCCGACTTCACGATGGCTGACATCGACCGTCTGTCACGCGTCACGCCGGTGCTCTGCAAGGTCGCTCCCAACTCTCATTACCATATCCAGGATGTCAACCGCGCGGGCGGTATCCTCTCCATCATGAAGCAGCTTGCCGACAAGGGTCTTGTCGACACCTCGGTAAAGCGTGTCGACGGCATGACCCTCGGCGAGGCTATCGACAGCTTCGCCCCAGAAGGTAAGAAGTTCAGCGAGGAGGCATCGGCATTATGGCACAGCGCCCCCGGCGGAGGCAGAAATCTGAAGCTCGGCTCCCAGTCGGCTGCTTACGATCTCCTCGACATCGACCGTGAAAAGGGATGTATCCGCGATTATGACCATGCTTATGTGAAAGATGGCGGTCTTGCCGTGCTGAAAGGAAACATTGCCCTTGATGGATGTGTTGTCAAGACAGCGGGCGTAGACGAGAGTATTTTCCACTTCCGCGGACCGGCAAAGGTGTTCACCTCCCAGGAGGAGGCGGTCGACGGCATACTTCGCGACAAGGTGAAGAGCGGCGATGTGGTTGTCATCACTCATGAAGGACCGAAGGGTGGTCCCGGTATGCAGGAGATGCTTTACCCTACAAGCTACATAAAGTCAAAGCACCTCGGCAAGGAGTGTGCGCTCATCACCGACGGGCGTTTCTCGGGCGGTACTTCCGGTCTGTCGATAGGACATATCTCTCCTGAGGCGGCGGCAGGCGGTAATATCGGACTTGTGCGCGACGGCGACATCATCGACATCAATATCCCGGAGCGCAGCATCAACGTGGAGCTTACCGACGACGAGCTTGCGGCGCGTCGTGAAGAGGAGATGGCTCACGGCAAGAAGGCGTTCACGCCGCGTGGAAGAGACCGCGTGGTGTCAAAGGCGCTTCAGGCTTATGCCGCGATGGTCACATCGGCTGACAAAGGTGGTGTGAGAGAGTTGAAATGACAAGCAGGCTATCTAAAGAAAACATATATAGATGAAAGAAAAGATTTCAGGTGCCGATGCGTTGATTCGTTCGCTGATATGTGAAGGCGTCGACCTCGTATTCGGTTATCCGGGCGGTTCGATTATTCCGGTATATGACCGGCTTTATGATTATCAGGACCGGTTGAAGCATATACTGGTCCGCCACGAGCAGGGTGCCACTCATGCCGCGCAAGGTTATGCGAGGGTAACAGGGCGTCCCGGTGTCGTGATTGTGACTTCCGGCCCTGCGGCTACAAATATTATCACCGGAGTAGGTGACGCGCTCATGGACAGTACGCCCCTGGTGGTGATTACCGGTCAGGTGGCAACGCCTTTCCTCGGCTTTGACGCGTTTCAGGAAACCGATGTCGTAGGCATTACCCAGCCGCTTTCGAAGTGGAGCTATCAGATAAGACGCGCAGAAGATATTCCCCGTGCCGTTGCGAGAGCTTTTTATATCGCTTCCAACGGTCGTCCGGGACCGGTAGTGCTTGACCTCACCAAAGACGCGCAGACCGGTATGATGGAGTTTGACTACGAGAAATGCAATTTTATACGCTCTTACAATCCCTATCCGGAAATCAAGAAAGCGGATGTGGAGAAAGTGGCGGAACTTATCAACGCTGCTGAACGCCCGATGATACTTTCCGGTCACGGAGTCATGATTTCAGGTGCCGAAAAAGAGCTTGCCGCACTCGCGGAAAAAGCCGACATTCCGGTTGCCGCTACGCTCCTCGGTCTGTCGACCATGCCTTCCGATCATCCGCTTTACAAGGGTATGCTCGGTATGCACGGCAACATCGGCCCCAATATAAACACTAACCGCGCCGACCTCCTTGTGGCTGTCGGCATGAGGTTTGACGACCGTATCACGGGCAATGTGAAGACCTACGCCCCCAATGCCAGGATAGTGCATATTGACATCGATGCCTCGGAGTTTGACAAGAATATAGCCACCGATGCCACTATCCACGGTGACGCCCGTCAGGCGCTTGAGGCGCTTCTCCCGCTTGTCAGAGAGCGCCGTCACGCAGAGTGGCTTGCATCCTTTGACGAGCCGGCGCGTGTGGAGCGGGAAAAGGTGATTATGCGCGAGGTTTACCCTAAAGAGGGCAGAATGACCATGGGGGAAGTGGTCAACAAGGTGTCGGAAGCTACAGGCAACAGTGCTATCGTGGTCACCGACGTAGGTCAAAACCAGATGTTCTCGGCGCGATATTCCCGATTCAGCCGGCCGCGTTCGATGGTAACTTCCGGAGGCCTCGGCACGATGGGATTCGGATTGCCGGCGGCTATCGGGGCAAAGATGGGTGCGCCCGACCGCACGGTATGTTTCTTTACCGGCGACGGGGGGCTCCAGATGACCATCCAGGAACTCGGCACGATACTGGAGTATCAAACCGATATAAAGATAATCCTGCTCAACAATAATTTCCTTGGAAATGTCAGGCAGTGGCAGTCGCTCTTCTTCCACGACCGTTTCTCCCAGACCCCGCTTGTCAATCCTGATTTCGTTATGATAGCCAATGCCTACGGGATTGCTGCGGAAAATGTGGAGACACGCGACACCCTCGATGCCGCTATCGGGCGCATGGTGAAGCATGACGGAGCTTATCTGCTAAATGTAAATATCGACGAGACCGACATGATATTCCCCATGACTCCGGCAGGAGCTAATGTCGACCATATCATGCTGTCGCCGACTGAATGTTACCCGATTGATTAACCCTGCTTTTTCGATGCAATGACAGTTATGGAAAATCAGTTATTTACCTTTACAGTCTTTTCCGAAAACCAGGTGGGACTGCTCAATCAGATTTCAATCATATTCACCCGCCGGTGTCTCAATATCGAGAGCCTGTCGGTGAGTCCTTCGTCAATAAAGGGTGTGTCGAAATTCACGATCACCTGCTACGGCGACCGTCCGATGATGGAGCGCGTGGTGAAGCAGATAGAGAAGCGTATCGACGTGATAAAGGCATATCTCTATACCGATGACGAGATTGTATATCAGGAAATAGCGCTTTATAAGGTGCCGACCCCCGCGCTGCTCGATGACCGTGCGGTGGAGGAGATTATTCGTCGTTATAACGCGCGCATACTTGAGATTACGCGTGAGTATGTGATACTTGAGAAGACCGGTCATCAGGAAGAGACCGAAGCTCTTTTCAACGAGCTGGAGAAATACGACATCAGCCAGTTTGTACGCTCGGGAAGAGTGGCGGTCACCAAGTCGCCGCGTGAGCTTCTGAGCATGTATCTGGAAGAACAGGAACTTCGTAAATCACGCAGCAGCCAATGTCAGGAATAACGCGCGAATATTGCCAGTCGTATATCCTCACTGCAGGTGAGTGTAACGCGCAGGGTATCATGCCGGTGACGCTTTTCGGTGCGCGTGTGATAGAAGTCGCCACCTTTCATGCCAATGAACTTGGGGTGGGGTATGACCGTCTTATCGCCGACGGGCTTGCGTGGGTGCTCTCCCGCCTGTCAATCGAGATGTACCGTTCACCGAAAGTCAACGAGCGTTACACGCTGCGCACATGGATAGAGGGCTTTAACCGTCATTTTTCGGAACGCGATTTCGAAATGACCGATTCCCGTGGAGAGGTGATAGGACATGCCCGCTCCATCTGGATGGCGATAAACATAAAGGAGCGTTGCGGTGCTGACCTCGCCATGCTGGAGCCGTTGCGTGCCAGTGTGTCCGACCGCGTATGCCCGATTGAAAAGATGCCTCGGCTTACTGCCGTGTCAGGCGACGGGGTGCAGGAGTCGGTTTACCGCTTCCGTTACTGCGACTGTGATTTCAACCGCCATGTCAACACCCTCCGTTACATGGAGCTGCTGCTCAATCAGTGGGATATGGATTTCTTCGATTCCCACGTGGTGAGACGCTTCGATATCGCATTCATGCACGAGGCTAAATTTGGCGAGGAGGCGCTGGTGCGGGTACTTCCTGTAGCCGATGGCTGCGTATATCTTGCCGAGATATGCGGCGACGAGGGCTGTTATTCGCGCGGTCGCATACAGTTTGTTGATTATCATTACGAAATGAAATAAATATTCTAAACCCAATAAAAGAAACTATTATGGCAAAAATGAATTTTGGCGGAGTTGAGGAAAACGTGATCATCCGCGAGGAATTCCCCTTGGAAAAAGCAAGAGAAGTGCTCAAAGACGAGACTATCGCAGTGATTGGTTATGGCGTCCAGGGCCCCGGTCAGAGTATGAATCTCCGTGACAACGGATTCAACGTGATTGTTGGTCAGCGCGCAGGCAAGACCTACGACAAGGCTGTGGCTGACGGATGGGTGCCCGGCGAGACCCTTTTCTCCATCGAGGAGGCTTGCAAGCGCGGCACTATCATCATGTGTCTTCTCTCTGACGCTGCCGTGATGTCGGTATGGCCTGTAATCAAGGAGCATCTTACTCCCGGAAAGGCTCTCTATTTCTCTCACGGCTTCGCTATCACATGGAGCGACCGCACAGGCGTGGTACCCCCGAAGGATGTCGACGTGATACTTGTGGCTCCCAAAGGATCCGGTACATCACTCCGCACAATGTTCCTTGAAGGTCGTGGTCTGAACTCTTCTTACGCTGTTGAGCAGGATTATACAGGACGTGCGCTTGAACGCACCATCGCCCTTGGTATCGGTATCGGTTCAGGCTATCTTTTCGAGACCACTTTCAAGCGTGAGGCTACCTCCGACCTTACCGGTGAGCGCGGTTCGCTGATGGGTGCCATCCAGGGATTGCTACTCGCGCAGTATGAGGTGCTTCGTGAAAACGGACACACTCCCTCCGAGGCGTTCAACGAGACAGTTGAGGAGCTCACACAATCGCTAATGCCGCTCTTTGCCAAAAACGGTATGGACTGGATGTATGCCAACTGCTCTACTACCGCACAGCGTGGTGCGCTTGACTGGATGGGTCCGTTCCATGACGCAATCAAGCCTGTTGTCGAGCGTCTTTATGAGAGCGTGAAGTGTGGTAACGAGGCTCAGATTTCAATCGACAGCAACTCGAAGCCCGACTACCGTGAGAAACTCGAGGAAGAGCTGAAGGCTCTCCGCGAGAGCGAGATGTGGCAGACTGCAGTCACCGTACGCAAACTGCGTCCCGAAAATAACTAATCAGGCTATCGCCATTAAAAGACAGGAGGGTGTATCAACGATGCACCCTCTTTTTTGCCCCACGCTCCAGGCATTTGCCCCGTGAGGGGCAAAAATGTTGTTAACCGCGGGTAGCCCCGATTGGGGCACCCGTGGACACGCGGTCACCACCACTCCCACACGACCCCGAAGCGGGTCGCCTAACCGACATTTATTTAATTGATATATAGGGGGATTATATTCAATACTGTTTTTATCTAAAAAACGGATAAGTTCCTCCCGTGGGGAAATAGCGCGATGATGCTCGGTTTGATTCATAATATATTGCGCCACTGCGGATTTATGGGTGGCAGACACTGAGAAGGCATAATATCCTTCTCCCCATCTTGTGAATGCAGGAAATTTACTTCGGCTCTGGTTCATCCATATACTTGAACCTCGCTTAATCTCGCGCATAAGGACTGAGATTGCCACATCTTGATGTACATCAATTAAGATATGAATGTGATCTTCAATACCACCAATCTGTATTACTTTACACTTTTGGTTTTTGGCTATGCCACAGATATATTTGTAAAGTTCTTCGCTGTATTGCGGGGAGATGGACTTGTTTCGTGAATGTGTTGCCATTACGATGTGATGGAGGGAACAGACATTGCTCATACTATTATAATTTGATTGGATTCAAATGTAATTAATATTAATCTAATTACAAAGCTTGCGTCGAGATAATTATCCTGTTATTTTATGCGACCCGCTCCGGGGTCGATAATCAAGGGAAGACTGTGTGTCCACGGGCGCACCTCCGGCGCTGCCCGCGGTTAACGAGATTTTGCCCCGTGAGGGGCAATCCCCATAGCATCAGAGCGTAGCAGACAGAGCATTCCATCCGGTATAGTACGTAGCTTGTGGATACATTGGCGTATGGGGATTATCCCTTCGGGCAACTTTGCATTTCATCCGTTCCTTTTGTATCTTTGCTGTCGCTCCTGGACTGCAATATAAGAGGGAGCTTTCTAATGCAATTCCGCAGATTCTACCTGCAAGTGCAAAATTAGGCAATAAATTTGAAGAACTCGGCGACGGGGGTTGAAAAACCAAGCTTCAACCTCGGTCGTCTGTTTATTTTAATGATAATCTCCTTGAGCATTTCGTCAGATATAGAATCAAAGTCCGTTCCTTTTGGGATGTATTGCCTTATTAATTTGTTGTGGTATTCGATACAACCCTTTTCCCAGGAAGAATAAGGATGCGCAAAAAATATTTTGGTTCTCAGTCGCTTGGCTATGAGCAGATGCTCGGCAAACTCACTGCCGTTATCGGTGGTTATCGACCTGATTTTGCCTATATAAGGCAGCAGCATGAGAATGACTGTCTGCGCCAGAGCCTTGGCATTCTTTCCCTGTGGCAGTTTACGTGCCAGCGTAAAGTTGGTATTCCTTTCGACCAATGTCACGATTGCTCCCTTGCCATCCTTTCCGACAATTGTGTCCATCTCGAAATCACCCGGTGTGGAGCCATCCCATTCAGCCGGACGGTCATCGATCATAGTGCGGTCCTGTACTGCCACATACGGAGCCGAGACCTGACGCTTTCGATGTTTGAGCTGATGGCGACAATGCTTCCATAGATCCCCTCCATTATCTTTGTCCGTACGGATGTAGGCATAAATCGTTTCCACGCAGACACTTTTCCTGCCTTGCTTACGTAACCATCCTGCAATCTGAGCCGGGGACCATTGTTCCTCACGCATCTTAATGCGGATAAAATTACGTATTTCAAGCGTTAGACTCCTGTAGTTCTGCAACCGTCGCTGCCGGTCAGCGGCTTTTACCTGCGCCTTTTGCCAGTGGTAGCCGCGTTGACCACTGTTGCGCTTCAACTCTCTGCAGAGGGTAGATTGCGACACTCCTATGGTCTGCGCAATCTCTTTTCTGCTCTTTTTTTGCCGGAGTAACACGTCTATTGTGTATCTTTGCTCCGCGGTTAGGTGATTATATTTCATTTTACCAACACAAAGTTACTTAATCGCAGGGAGACTTCGGTCTCCTTTTTTGTGTTGCAGGTAATTTCTGGTGAAAAATACATTAATCGGCGTTGCCCTCAACGGGGGCTTACCCAGCCCCCTCGGCGCGCGGCCTTCCCCTGAGGAGGAGTGAGGAAATGCCAGTTGCACTTCCTATTGGAATCTTTCGTGGGATGTCGAGAGTTTATTTTTTTAGATGGGGTTTGTAAAAATGGATTGGAGATGTTATATTTGTGAAATTATTGATATATATATAGATACGATGAAAAGAAGAGGTTTTTTAGTTGCCGGGATTGTCTTTTTTATGGGAAGCGTACAGGCACAAAATGAGGTATTTGACAAGTGTTATCAAGGTTTGGATGGAGGTAATGCCACGGCGACTGATGTGAGCATCGTGTATCCGCAGGGATTTCACGTTGTTGACAAGGATGGTGTCGACGTACTTGTCGTCAACAAGAATTACAAGCCGAGTGACGCGTTGTATGAAAGTGACCGCGTGATTGCGCTGCATCCCGTGACACTTGAGTCGGACAGCGGGGAGGGTGTGTTGCTCTATCCGGTGGTCTCGTCAACCATACCGATGCTGCATGGCACTCTGGAACGCGAACTTCATGCGGCTTTGGGGGATAGCGATAAAGATGTAAGCAGTAGCATCAGGAAAATTCAGCTTGATGACATGTCGCAGTATGGAAATGCCGATGTGGCATATATCTACGACATGAGGCTTCCTGAGCCATACATGGGGAAATATGCTAATTGTACAGGAGTCTATCTTCGGAAATATGCGCATCCCGCGTTGCTCATGAAGGTAATTACGACCGATGAAGGGATGGCGAAGAAAGATGAGTATCTCCACAAGCTTCTCGGAAGTGTGAAATATGGTGATGCTGTCACTCCGGAAGGAGTGAAGATGGAAAGCGTGGCAAAGCAGGATAGCATGAACATCGTGAATCATGTGGCGTGTCGCCATGTGAATGCAGCCAAGAAATAATCATAGGCTTACGCGATATAAAGCGCGGTTCCCATTCGGAGTCGCGCTTTTTTGTGGGGAGTTGTCAGATTCCAGTTGTCAGTTGTCAGTTTTCAGTCGTCAGTTTTCAGTTGTGAGTCTTTAGGGTCTCGAAGGGCTCGAAGGACCTTAAGGTCATTTTATAACCCCGAAGCCGTTGGGGATGCGGGGCGGTCGCCCTTCCAGGCGACCCTACAGCTACGCGGTGTGGACAAAAAGTTATCAGTTTTCAGAGGGTGGGGATTGGTTTCCCGTCAGGGATAATCTTTGTGTAGCCGGGG